>NZ_PVNC01000030.1:0-54169 GCF_003001875.1 Paraburkholderia sp. BL18I3N2 | reverse complement strand
CAGCTTCACGTTACGGGTGTTGATGCCCATCGCCTTGGCGGCGATTTCGTCTTCGCGGATCGCGGCCCATGCACGGCCGATACGCGAGTGCTGCAAACGCGTACAGACCCAGATCACCAGCAGCGCGGCAAGCACGAACAGGTAGTAGTACGAGTACACCGACGGGAACTGGAAGCCGAACAGCGAGTGCGTCTGCGCGAGACTGAAGTCGCCCAGGTGCACCGAATCGATCCCGGTAATGCCCTTCGGGCCGTTGGTGATGTTCACCGGACGGTCGAGGTTGTTAAGGAAGATCCGGACGATTTCCCCGAAGCCCAACGTCACGATGGCGAGGTAATCGCCTCGCAGACGCAGCGTCGGCGCCCCGAGTATCACGCCGAAAAACGCCGCCACCGCCATCGCGCACGGCACGATGATGAGGAACGGCACGTGCAGCCCGTTCGGTGCGAGATGCGCGATCCACTCGAACTGCGAGGTCAGATGCGGCGAGGACAGCAGCGCCGCGGTATAGGCGCCCACAGCGTAGAACGCGATATAACCCAGGTCGAGCAGGCCGGCAAAGCCGACCACGACATTGAGACCGAGTGCCAGCATCACGTACAGCATCGCGAAGTCGAGCACGCGAACCCAGTAGTTGCCGCCGGCGGTGCCGATGATCATCGGCGCAGCGATCACGAAGAACGCAGTGATGATGCCGACGGTCAGCGTCTTCGCCAGGTTCTTCTCGGGAATGAGCGTCGTGGACGGCTCGATCGATTGAATTGAGGTCATTTGATTTACTCCTTGGCCTGGATCAAGCGCGATCCGCAACGCGTTCGCCGAGCAGACCCGACGGACGGAACACCAGCACGATGATCAGCACGATGAACGCAAACACGTCCTGATAGTTACTGCCGAACACGCCACCGGTCAGGTTGCCGATATAGCCGGCGCCCAACTGTTCGATCAGCCCCAGAATCACGCCGCCGACCATCGCGCCGCCGAGATTGCCGATACCGCCGAGCACCGCCGCGGTAAAGGCCTTCAGGCCGGGGATGAAGCCCATGTAGAAGTGAGCGTTGCCGTATTCGGACGCGATCATCACGCCAGCGAGCGCAGCAAGCGCGGAGCCGATCATGAAGGTGGCCGAGATCACGAAGTTCGGGTTCACGCCCATCAGCGAGGCATTGGCCGGGTTTTCAGCGATGGCTCGCATGGCGCGGCCGAGTTTGGTCTTGTGGACCAGCAGCAGCAGGCCGCCCATCACGAGGAACGCCACCACGATGATCACGACTTCAGTCATCGAGATCACGGCGCCAGGCGTCGTGTCGGTGGCCTTGATCACGTTCAGCGGATCGGTGGGCAGAAGCTGCGGGAAGGGCAGCGGGTTGCGCGACCAGATCATCATCGCGAGCGTTTGCAGCAGGATCGACACGCCGATCGCGGTGATCAGCGGAGCAAGACGCGGCGCCTTGCGCAGCGGCCGGTAAGCCACGCGCTCGATCGTATAGCCGACCGCCGCGCACACGATGGCCGCGATAATCAACGCGATGATGAGCGTCGGCACATTGCCAAGACCGGGGAAGTGGTTCTGAAGCACGCCTATGGCCGAAAGCGCAACCATCGCGCCCACCATCAACACATCGCCGTGAGCGAAGTTGATGATGCCCAGAATGCCGTAAACCATCGTATAGCCCAGTGCGATGATGGCATAAACGCTGCCAAGCACCAATCCGTTGAGGATCTGCTGGATGAGGATATCCATTGCGATTAAGATTGCGAAAATTTGCGGCAGTACCGCGATAAAAGAAACACAGCCGCTGATTTGCGAACAGGAGCTGCACACACCAACGCGAATCCCGAGGAAAAACATTCCTTCGCTTAACGTACAGGAACTTGACGTTTCCGAACCATTCGCTTCGTGGCTTTTAGCGTGCGCCTTCAAACTGCTTATTAACGCGCTAATAGCACCCATCGAGTTATATCGAAATAGGTAATCCTTTAAGTCCATTAACTTATTGCTAATTTCAATAGATAATGAACTTCAGGCTATCGTCAGATACCCCTCTGATTCGCTCTCCTTCACTTTTCAGGGGCAGGGAAACTTCGTAGAGCGCACGCCTGTGGATGGTTACGCAACGGCACAAACCGCTGCGTCGAATTGTCGAGAGCATCAATGTCTCCTGTTGGTATGTCATATACCCATCCGTGAAGGTTCAAACGGCACTGTGCGATTGCCAGTGCTACAGATGGGTGGGTTCGGATATTCGCGAGCTGCGCTACGACGTTATCTTGTACCAATGCGTGAAGTTGCGTGGCCGGTGACTCGTAGGTCCGCGATGCATTGACTAAACGCGCGGCGTCCGCGTATCGCAACCAGCTCCCGACAGCAGGAATATGGTCCAGACATTTGCAGGACGCGATTGCATTCATGGCGCCGCAGTCTGAATGTCCGCAAATTACAATATCGCTTACATTCAGCACCTGGACGGCATATTCAACTGTCGCTGACACCCCACCTGGTTCAGGCCCGTAAGACGGTACGATGTTTCCGGCATTGCGTATAACGAACATATCACCTGGCTCGCGCTGTGTTAGCAGTTCAGGAACAACGCGGCTGTCCGAGCAGGTAATGAAAAGCACGTTCGGACTTTGTTTTTTGGCTAGCTCTTTAAAAAGCGCCGAGCGCTTTGGAAAAATGTTCTTCTGAAACTCAGCAATTCCATCGATGATGTCTTGCACCGTACTACTCCTATCTTCGATAAGGGGATAGAGCGATGCGCCTCGCGGGGATTCGCGAGGTCAGCAAGTCCTAGGTCCTGACGACTCTCGCTTATGAAGCGATCTGCTTGCACATGACCGGCACGGCGCGATCCGCTGAAGAACTTCTGGACGAGATGTTCAAGCGCGACTACATAAATCTACCGCAGGTCTTTGGAACAACGGTCGGCTCGTCAATGCGATACTGCGCCGGTCAACTCAGGTACGATGTCAAACAGATCGCCGACAACACCGTAATCGGCGACGCTGAAAATCGGCGCTTCCGGGTCCTTGTTGATGGCGACGATGACCTTCGAGTCCTTCATGCCGGCCAGATGCTGGATCGCGCCCGAGATGCCGACGGCCACATACAGTTGCGGCGCGACGATCTTGCCGGTCTGGCCGACCTGATAGTCGTTCGGCACGAAGCCGGCATCCACCGCCGCACGCGATGCGCCCAGCGCTGCATTCAGCTTGTCGGCCAGTGGCTCCAGAACCTTCGTGTAGTTCTCACCGCTGCCCAGCCCGCGGCCACCCGAGACGATGATCTTCGCCGAGGTCAGTTCCGGACGATCCAGCTTCGTCACTTCACGGCTCACGAATTGCGACAGACCGGTATCGGCTGCGGCTTCGATCTTCTCGACCGTTGCGCTGCCGCCTTCTGCTGCAACCGGGTCGAAACCGGTCGAGCGGACCGTGATGACCTTGATCGGGTCCTGAGATTGAACCATTGCGATCGCGTTGCCCGCGTAGATCGGACGCTCGAACGTGTCGGCGCTATCCACTGCGGTGATGTCGCTGATCTGCGCGACGTCGAGCTTCGCAGCGATACGCGGCGCGATGTTCTTGCCGTATGCGGTCGCCGGCGCGAGGATGTGCGAGTAGTTCTTCGCAATGTCCAGCACGGTCGCTTCGACGTTTTCAGCGAGGCCTGCTTCGAGTTGCGGCGCGTCGGCCAGCAGCACTTTCGAAACGTCTGCGATCTTCGCGGCCGCATCTGCTGCGGCTTGCGCGTTGTGACCGGCCACCAGCACGTGAATGTCACCACCGATCTTCTGCGCCGCTGCAATCGTGTTCAGCGTCGCGGCCCTGATCGACGCGTTGTCGTGTTCTGCAATTACCAGATTCGTCATTTGCTCTGTCTCCGCGTTCTACTTAAAGCACCTTGGCTTCGGTCTTCAGCTTCTCGACCAGCGTCTTCACATCCGGCACCTTCACACCGGCGGAGCGCCTGGGCGGCTCGACGACTTTTAGCGTCTTCAGGCGCGGCGTGACATCGACGCCGAGGTCTTCCGGCTTGATCGTTTCCAGCGGCTTCTTCTTTGCCTTCATGATGTTCGGCAGCGTCACGTAGCGCGGCTCGTTCAGGCGCAAATCGGTCGTGACCACGGCGGGCAGCGTCAGCGACAGCGTTTCCGCGCCGCCGTCGACTTCGCGTGACACCGTCGCCTTGCCGTCTGCCACGACAACCTTCGAGGCGAACGTGGCCTGCGGCAGGTTCGCCAGCGCGGCCAGCATCTGGCCGGTCTGGTTCGAATCGTCGTCGATCGCCTGCTTGCCGAGGATCACCAGCGACGGCTGCTCCCTGTCGACCAGCGCCTTGAGCAGCTTGGCGACAGCCAGCGGCTGCAGCTCTTCATTCGACTCGATCAGGATCGCGCGGTCCGCGCCGATCGCCAGCGCGGTACGCAGCGTTTCCTGCGCTTGCGCCACACCCGCCGACACGGCGATCACTTCCGTGGCTACGCCTGCTTCGCGCAGACGCACTGCTTCTTCAACCGCGATTTCGTCGAACGGATTCATCGACATCTTCACGTTCGCGAGGTCAAGGCCACTGCCGTCCGACCTGACCCGGACCTTCACGTTGTAATCGACCACTCGCTTAACCGGCACAACAATCTTCATCTCAACTTCCTCTTCCATTAGCCGTAGCTACCCTCAAGCATGACAACGCGATGGACAACCCCAACGTATCTTTGGCAACCAACGTCCAGTCATTCCAAGCACCGCAACGCCTTGACGATCGTCATATCTCTCTGGCCACGTCGCTCGTCGCCTCATCCGTGATCAATTGTCGACATCGAAATCATTCGATCCCACTGTATATTGACGCGGCTCCGTCGAGCTTCGCTTCATGCAAGGCAACGAGTCCCGTTGGAAAGATCCCCTCATCCAAGATGATGGTTCCAGATCTTTCGAATCACGGCCCCACTTTCTGACGGTCAAAAACAAAAGAAAAGCGACTTTTTTCCATCGTAAAACATGCGTAAAAGTGATCGTCCCAAGATCATCGTCCAACCAGCACGGGGAAGTAGCATCTACTCAATGGGATAGAGAGGGAATGAACATCTTCCCGTGCCCAAGCCCACCTCGTCATGCGTCGCGAAGTTGCGAAGTGGAAGTAAAATGGAAAGAATTTCGAGCACCGCCAAATCATGAAAGAAAGTCGGTCTACGGAACCACTATGAGGCGTCGCAAACGCGGTATGAGAATCAGTTCGCCCTTTGAACACACGACTCGTAATGACGTAGCGAATCGAGCAGCCCCCCAATGGCTGAGTCGTGCGACTGCAAGATTCGACAGTAGGTGCGATGAACGCTAGCCGCCTACAGACATGTGCGCTTTTGAATTCGATTGAATTTTCACCCGACGTGAGCGTTGCTTTTTCAGCTCCGTCACCACGGATACCTGAGACTTAGCCGCGCGAATCGCCGAATCGAAATCGGGTTCAGTCGCAACGTGTTTATGGTCAACACTTACCAACCAGCCGCTACTCGAGCGACACCACCGCAAACGTCCTTCGTCAATTAAGGCCGAAAACCATCGCCAAAGAACAGCGTCCTCTTCATTCGCCGCCTTTGCCGCTTCGATCCGTGGCGAGTGGTGAAATTCGTCTTTGATATTTATCGACCCCATAGCGTCGTTACGGCATCCGGGTTATGACCGTGCGTGACGGAGAAATAGCATTCAGGTTGCCGGAGCGCAGAGCGTCAATCTCAGCGACGCATTGCGCTCCTGCTGTCGTTCAGGCCAGTTGACTCTTCGCCGCAAACTTGTCGATATTGTCGATGAGTTGAGCAGCCAGTCCCTGTTGTCCTTCGATCGATGCCCTTCCGCAAAACGACGTCCGATTAATAGACGCCTTTTTCCACGATCTCCTCACCCCGTTCGAATCGATAAGGATCGAGCGCAGACAAATCGAGAGAGCGATATTCACCGTACGTGATGAGTTCCGCCAATCCTCTACCCACACCAGGGCTGTGCATAAGGCCATGCCCGCTGAAACCCGTTGCGAGATAGAGGTTTTGATAACCCATCTGACCAACCAGACCGTTATGGTCGATGGTGTTGAATTCGTAATACCCGGCCCACGCGCGCTCGATGCGCAACGCCTCAAATGCGGGGATACGCTCAGCAAGGGTCGGCCAGATGAATTCCTCGAACGCGCCGAAATCCGGATCCAACGGCAGATCGTCGAAGTCCAACTCAGGCTTCGGCGAAAGATTCAGGATGAAGTGATTTTGCTCGGGCCGCACGTAGATGCCGGTTGTATCCATCAGAATAGGAAAATCAGTGAATCTCGTCGGGCACGACACCATGTACACGGTGCGCCGACGCGGTCTAACCGAAATTTCCAGGCCCATCGTGGCGGCCAACTCGCCCGACCACGGGCCCGCTGCATTAACGAAGATTTCGCCCTCGACGCGGGTGCCATCGGCGAAACGGGCTGCCAGCACCCGGTCCCCCTCGATATCGAAGCCCGTCACATCATTGGTGACGAATTTGACGCCGGCCTCCCGCGCGCGGGACTTAAAGAGCTGCATCAGACTGTAGCCGTCGAACCAGCCTTCACCCGACAAGCCGCGCACCGCATACGACAGGTCGTCAACCTGCAGCCACGGGCATTCTTTCTTCAGTTCTTCTGGCTCATACTCTTTGACCTGCGCACCATAAGAGCGGGCAATTTCGCTTCGTTCGCGAAGCCCTGCTTCCTGATTGGCTTTCGCCAGAAATAGATAGCCTCTGGGGGTCAGGGAAACCTGTTGTGCCACATCCGCTTCACCAGCCATGAACTGGTATCCGAATTGCGAAAGCTGGATGTTAATGGGAGTCGAAAACTGCTGACGCAGAGAACTCGTAGACAAAGCCGACGAAGCGCGTTCATATGTCTGATCGCGCTCGATCACGATGATCGGGCGTTTCGAGTCGTGACTGGAAAGAAAATAGGCAAGCGAACAACCCATCACGCCACCGCCAACAATGATAATCGGCTTCACGGGTACGACTCCAATCTGGATTCAGTTAAAAAATCCTGCTGCGGCAATACGCGCTCTGTCGCGTCAGGGAGCGCTGGCATGCAGTTTCGACTCGAGATAATGGATGGTGACACCCCCTTTCTCGAATTCCGCATCATTCATCAAATCGCGGTGCAAAGGAATATTGGTTTTGATTCCCTCTACCGAGAATTCACGCAGCGCGACGCGCATCCGCTGCATTGCATGCGCGCGGGTCTGCCCATATGCAATCAGCTTTCCGATCATCGAGTCATAGTACGGCGGGACCTCATATCCTGCGTACGCATGCGAATCGACGCGGATACCTGGTCCCCCCGGGATATGCCATTGCTCGATCTTTCCCGGCGTAGGCATGAAGGACACAGGATCCTCTGCGTTTATCCGACACTCGATGGCATGGCCGCGAATGCCGATGTCGCCTTGGCTAAACGAAAGCCGCTCGCCCGCCGCAACAAGGATCTGCTCGCGTACAATATCGATGCCCGTCACCATCTCGGTGACCGGATGCTCTACCTGCACTCGCGTATTCATTTCGATAAAGTAGAAAGCGCCATCTTCATAGAGGAACTCGAATGTTCCCGCGCCGATATATCCCATCTGTCGACAGGCTTCGGCACACTGCTCGCCCACCTTCGAAATCTGGTTACGGTCAATATGCGGCGCCGGGGACTCCTCGATCACCTTCTGATGCCGGCGCTGCAGCGAACAATCACGCTCGCCGAGCCACACTGCCTGCCCGTGCGAATCGGCAAGCACCTGGATCTCGACGTGGCGCGGCTTCTCCAGAAACTTCTCCATGTACACTTCCGGATTGCCAAACGCCCTGCCAGCCTCTTCGCGCGTCATCGTGACGGCGGGCAAAAGTTCGTCCCGCTCGCGGACGATTCTCATCCCCCGTCCGCCGCCACCGCCAGCGGCCTTGATGATGACCGGATAGCCGATACGATCCGCCTCCGCCAACGTCTCGTCCGAATTTTGCGTCAGCGCGCCGCGCGAGCCGGGTACACAAGGCACGCCTGCTTTCAGCATCTCTGCTTTCGCCGATACCTTGTCGCCCATCAGCCGGATCGTTTCGGCGCGGGGCCCGATGAAACCCAGGCCCGACTCGGTGACCCGCTGCGCGAAGAGAGCGTTTTCCGACAGGAATCCGTACCCCGGGTGGACCGCGTCGCTCTTCGTGGCCTCGGCGGCACCGATCACCGCCGCCATATCCAGATAGCTCCTCGACGACTGCGCCGGGCCAATGCAGATCGCCTGATCCGCCAGCTCTACGGATCGCGCATTGCGATCGCCCTCGGAGAACACGCTGACAGAACGGATCCCCAATTCGCGGCACGCACGCTGAATCCGGAGCGCGATCTCACCGCGATTTGCAATCAGGATCTTTTGAAACATTCTTTGGGCTCCGAATCTCAGTTCAATGCAAACAGCGGTTGCCCGGCCGTCACGACGTCGCCGTTCTTGACGAGTATGGCGGCGATCGTGCCTTCGACATCGGCTTCGATCTCGTTCAGCATCTTCATGGCTTCAATGATGCAAAGCGGCTTGCCCGGACGGATGGGGGTGCCTACTTCGACGAATGGCGGATCCTCTGGCGATGCACACGCGTAGAACACGCCTGTCACCGGCGAACAGAACACGCGAGCGGCCTCGTCGGCAGCAGCCGCTACCGACGTCGAGGCTTTCTCGACACTCTCCGGATTGATCCGGAGCAGGATCGCGGGGTCTGATTTGCGTCCGTCCGATTTCAACGTAATCGTCGAATCTCCCTCTCTCAACTTCAGATAGGAAATGTCGGTTTCCGACATCAGTTGAATTAACTGCAGTACTTTTTCAGAGTCCACACTGACGCTCGCTTAGATATTTCTTCGTTTCGTCTCGCGTCGCAAGACGAAGCTTCCGCAACGGCTCACCGCGCAAAGGTTCTGGACACCGGCTGCACGACGATGCCGTTCTCGACCAGTCGCGAGCGCACGATCTTCGCCATCGTCACCGCGCCCTCGGTGTCACCATGTACGGTCACGGTGTCGAGCTTGACGGCAACCTTCTTTCCCGAAATCGACGCAACGCATTTGTGGTCGATCATGTCGATTACCCGCTGGGCGGCCAGCTCCGCGTCGTGGATCACTGCACCCGGGAGCCTGCGTGATACGAGATGCCCCTCGTCGGTGTACGCACGATCTGCGAATACTTCCCGAACCAGATTCAGACCGCCACGCTCCGCTGCGGATTCGCCTTCCGTGTTAGGTGGCACCACAAACAGGAGTTCTCGATCGACTGCCTTGACCGCTCGAACAACAGCGTCGGATATCTCACGGTCCGTGAACATCAGGTTACCGAGCGCACCATGCACTTTGAAGTGGCTCACATTTGCGCCCGCAGCGCGTGCGATGGCCTGCAATGCGCCGATCTGATACGCAATCAGATTCTCAATCGTCCGCATCGAATCGCCAACGATGGTGCGGCGCCCGAAACCCCAGATGTCGTTGAAACCCGGATGTGCTCCAATATCGACGCCGCGCTTCATTGCCGCGACGACCGTCTTGTGCATCACGTCGGGATCGCCGGCGTGGAAGCCACATGCGATGTTCGCCGACGAAACGATATCGAGCATTGCCTCGTCGTCGCCCAGCTTATAGACGCCGAAACCCTCGCCGAGATCGGAATTCAGATCGATTTGGTTCACGCCCCCTCTCCTTGCAATTCATATACGTCGGTGCCGTAACCAACGAGCGAGCCATCCGGCCAGATCTGCTCGCCGATGACCCCATCCCGCGGCGATGAGACCGGCAGAAGGACGACGCCGTTTGCAACGAAGCCCACAATATCGCTGGCCCTGACGCTCGAACGCTCAACGTTCACTTCGCGAAAGGCCGGGTGTTGACCGTAAAAAATGCCCGCGTGAGGTGACTGCACGAAGTCGCCTTTGCTACGGCCGGACCCAGCACGATCGTGAGTCAACACGCTGAGGGGTTCGGGCGACCTGCCGGCCTGATCCGATCCACGCCGCACCTCCAGCGAGAAGCCGGGTTTCCTGAGCCGCAACTCGCGCACGCCGGATTGAGACAAGCTGCCGATAATCTTCTCGAGATCTGGAATATTCATCTCACTCTCCAGAGTGAATTCTCGATCTGCGACACGTATCGATTAACACTCGTTGAGGCAAGCACGGCGTCCTGCACCGAGACCTCTTCAAAACGAACCTGTGAACCAATCGGAGTCTGCGCAAGCCGCCATAGATCCGCCTCGATCACGGTTCCGATCTTCGGGTATCCGCCCGACGTCTGACCATCACTCATGATGACAATAGGTCGTCCGGAAGGCGGCACCTGGATGACCCCGGGAAGGATGCCGTGCGACAGCATCTCCACCGGTTGCTTGAACTCCACTTCGGGGCCTTCGAGTCGATAACCGATCCGGTTGCTGTCCGGCGTCACATTCCAGCCGGTATTCCAGAAGGTCTCGAGTCCGGCTTCACTAAACCGGTCGAATTCAGCGCCGGGCATCACGCGCACGCTCCTGTTACTCGTGGGTACGAGGTCAGTCAATGCGACGTCGGGAGGCATCACGCCGAAGCCGCTCTCGCTTGCCGCCAGCGGTGAGTTCGTCGGCTCGCCCACGCGCAACACGTCGCCGCGTTTCAGACAACGACCTTCGTGTCCACCGAGGCCACTTTTGATATCGGTGCTGCGGGAACCCAGCACGTCCGGGACTGCGAGTCCACCGTGTACGGACAAATAAGCACGCGCTCCCGATAACGGCGCACTCACCGTGAGCGTTTGTCCCGCCTCGACAACAAACGACCACCATGGCGGGATCTTTTTCTCATCGACAGTGATCGGGCAAGCAGCGCCAGTCAGCGCAACACGTACGCGCTTGCCAAAACGTAGCTTCACCGGGAAAACGGTCATTTCGAGCGATGCGACGCCAGCATCGTTTCCGCACAGAACATTGCCGACCCGGTACGCAAGTTGATCCATGGCGCCCGCAAGGCCGAGCCCGAGGTTGCGATACCCTCGCCTGCCTTCGTCCTGTATCGAGCATAGAGGGCCGACTGTCAGTATTTCTATCACGTTTCAACTCTCTCGATCTGGAACCGGACGGTATCTCCCGGGGCGAGTAGTGCCGGCGGCTGCCGATCGGCCTGGAAGAAGTTCAGGTCTGTCTTGCCGATCAAACGCCAGCCGCTCGGGGACGTTTGCGCTATGACGCCAGTTTGCATTCCTCCGATAGCGACCGTTCCAGATGGTGCGCTCAGACGAGGCTTCGCCAATCGAGGTGAGTGCAGTTGCTGGTCGAGCCCCCCGAGATACCCGAAACCTGCGTGCGCACCCAGGAAGAACACCTTGTACTCACCCGACGCATGGAGCGCTGCCGTATCCGTCAAACTCTTCCCGGCCCGCCCGGCCACATATTTGAGGTCAGGTCCATACTCGCCGCCGTACGCGACCGGAACGTCGACGACCTTGCCGGTCACGGACAAAGGCATAGTGCGGGGCCATTCGGCACGAATCTGCTCCGCCACTTCCCACGGTTCGTCGACACGGCGTTCCAAGATCACGAGGAGATTATTCATTCCTGGAATGACCTCTTCCACGGAGGGCCATTTGCTCACCGACATTGCCAACGCCCAGAACAGCGTTTGCTGGCTCAGACTGAGCGGCTCAGTGCTTTCGCAAAGGATCGCCGAGCTTCCCATGTAGCTCAGCTTCAGCGATCCTGGAGTACAACTTCCCGCCACGACATTGTCCTTTTTAGATTTGATCCTGCTGCGCGAAGGCGCTATCGGAGATCAGCGCACGCGCGAACGATGCGATTGCAGCCTTCGACAATTGCGTCGTTCGACGTCGCGAATGACAGACGCAGATACGGAGACAAGCCGTAAGCGGTACCATCCAACGTCGCCACGCCAGCGTGTTCGACAAGAAATTGGACCACATCGAGATCTGTCCGGATCGCTTTTCCGTCAGGCGTTTTCTTACCGATCAAGTCACGAACAGAAGGAAACAGATAGAACGCACCTTGTGGCACGCTAACGGTGAGCCCTTTCGCGTCCCGAAGAAGAAAGGCCACTAGTTCGGCACGCTCCGCGAAGATTCGCGAAATTTCGTCGGGCCGCGGGCCTGCAAACGCCGCGACCGCTGCAGCCTGACTGATCGAACTGGGACATGTCGTGCTCTGCGTGATCAGCTTTCCGATCGCATCGATCAGCGGACGCGGACCTGCGCCATAGCCGATTCGCCAGCCGGTCATCGCGTACCCCTTCGATACACCGCTCACGAGAAGATGTCGCTCAGCAACGCAGGGAATCGCAGCGATCGGCGAAACGTGCGTTCTGCCGCCGAACACAAAGTGCTCGTAAATCTCGTCAGACAATAGCCACACATGTGGATGACGCTCTAGCACCGCACCGATCCGCTCGAGTTCTTCCCGCGTATAAACCACGCCGGTCGGGTTATTCGGCGTGTTGAGGAAGAGCCATTTCGTTTTCGGTGTGATCGCGGCTTCGAGCGCTTCAGGTTGCAGCTTGAAACCGTCGGCCTCTTCGCACGTAACGATCACGGGCACACCATCGTTCAACGCGACCATGTCGGGGTAAGAAACCCAGAACGGAGCGGGAATGATGACTTCGTCGCCCGGGTTCAGCGTCACCGTCAGCGCATTGAACAATACATGCTTGCCGCCGCCGCCAACGACGACGTTTTCGGGGCGGTATTCAAGCGAGCTGTCTCGCCGCAGACTGTCAGCGATCGCCTGACGCAAAGGTGCGATCCCGCTTGATGCCGTGTACTTGGTTTCACCACGGTCAAGCGCTTTGATCGCCGCATCCACGATATACGCAGGCGTCGGAAGGTCCGGTTCCCCGATCGTGAAATCGATAATATCTCGACCTTCCGCACGAAGCCGGTCGACGAGCGCCTTGGCGGCAATACTCGGGGACGGTTTGACACGATTGATACGATTCGAAAGCATTGCTTGATTCATTGGGCTTTGTTCCCACCGTTAAACCATTGTGCCGGATCGCGTTTCAATTGGGGTCGCATGCGGCCCCGTGGAAACGATCGATGTGGATGCAAAACACGCGGCAGGCGACCAGATCGCATGCGGTGCCACAGCCTTTAGGCTCGGCTTAGTTGCCTTCCATCGAGCGTCAACGAAACGATAAGGCTCCGTAAAAAATGAAAAAAGCGATTTTTTTTGATCGTATAATATTTCTTTTTTTCATACTGGACGCCGTCATGCTTACCTTCAAACAGCTGGAGGCTCTTTACTGGATAGTGCAGCTTGGCTCATTCGAGGCAGCGGCTGCCAAGTTGAACGCGGGCCAGTCGGCCATCTCCAAACGTATTCAGGAACTCGAGAGCACCTTCGACATCGAGTTGTTCGATCGCACACGCCGCAGCGCCAAACTCACCGAACGAGGCGAAGAACTTTTCTACCACGCCAAAGATCTCCTCGATCGGCGAGACGCAGCAATCGAGCGCGTGAGCACGAAAGATCTGCTGGTGCGCAAGCTCAGTATTGGCGTCACCGAACTTACCGCTCTGACTTGGCTTCCCCAGCTGGTCGAAGCCATTCGCCGCGCGTACCCTCGCGTCACCGTCGAGGCAGAAGTGGATCTAGGCTCTCCTTTGCGCGACCGGCTCGCCGCCGGCACGATCGATCTCATCGTTGTCCCTGATGCGCCGATCTCCGATCGCTTCGTTTCGATTCCTCTTGCTGCCGTTGAGAATGCCTGGATGTGTGTCCCCACGCTGGTCCCTGAGAGCAGAGTGGTGCCTCTCGCCGAGATATCGCAATTCCCCCTGCTGACTCAAGGCATGTCATCGGGTACCGGAGCAACTTACACGCGCTTTCTTCAAGATAATGGTGTGAGGGTCACGAAAGCGCTCTCGAGCAACAATCTCGTTGCGCAAATTGGCCTGACGCTTTCAGGCCTCGGCGTCAGCTACCTTCCCAAAGAATGTCTCAGCTACCTCATCGAAAATGGCTTGCTCGGGACCATTGAGACGGAGCCGCCGTTACCTCCGGTCAGGTACGTTGCGATGTACCGAAGCGATCATCCGAACTCGCTTAATCACGAGGTTGCACAGCTGGCGTCCGAATGCTGCGATTTCGGCAGAATCCTGCTCAAGGCATAACGAGGGGGCTTTTTTCCAAATCAATCACGCCTCCTGTCCCGGCAGAAAAAAAGCAATACATGACATTAGAAAAGTTCGCTTTTTTTTGCTTGATCAGTGACATATCGTGCGTTGGTCAAACAGCCCGAGCCGATTTTCTCGGCATGCGACATCCATCCATGTCTCATGGATTAGCGATCTCGTCCGGGCGTTTTCTCGACTAACGACAAACCGGTTCTTGGGAGTTCGAATGATTGGCTTTAAGATTCACGCACGAGCGCGTAAGGCAGACAGTCGCATTGTGGAGCAGTTTCGCAATCTGCCGGTGGCTAATGTCAGCGACGTCATGTCGCGTATGACGGCCGGCGGCGCGGCACTGCGCCCAATGCATGACGGCACTCCAATGGTAGGTCCTGCATTGACCGTCAAGTGCCGCCCGGGCGACAACCTGATGGTGCACAAAGCGCTCGATCTGGCTGAACCGGGTGACGTGGTGGTGGTAGACGCCGGCGGAGATTTGACGAATGCCCTGATTGGCGAACTGATGACTTGGTATGCTGCCAGCAGGAAGCTGGGCGGGATCGTGATCAATGGTGCGATCCGCGACGCGGCTACTATTAAAAAGAACCCGTTTCCCGTCTACGCTGCGGGTGTCACGCATCGCGGCCCCTACAAGGACGGTCCGGGTGAAATTAACGTGACGGTTGCTCTTGACGGCATGTGCATCGAGCCCGGCGATCTGGTTATCGCCGACGCGGACGGCATTCTGTGCGTCCCGTTCGACTATATGGAACAGGTCTACCAGGAAGCGTCGGAAAAACATCACGCCGAAGAAAAGACCATCGTGGAAATTGAGGAAGGCCGACTCGACACGAGCTGGGTTGATGCACGGCTTCGCAATCTCGGATGCGAAGGTCTATAGGTTCTTTTCGTCTCCGGTCTGCGGTTGGAGAGCTAGCAGTAGGACTGCCGACCGGACAAAGCGATAGAAAGCACCAATCCATCTGACCAGACCGGTCAATTCAATCTTATTCAATCGATGCCTGGCACCCCTCCGACGGGCGATCGCACTACTTCGCGCCCTTCAATCCTCCAAACTAATCCGCTCTACAAAGCGCATTTAGTCAGATCACTTGTCGATACACCTCTGGATTGCCGCTGCTTCCCCACTGAACGGGTATCGAGCGACCAATAGCAATGAGCGAACCGGGCATAGCCCGTTCGCTCATGCGATAAATGCGAGATCCATTTGCAATGCACATTTCCCCAGGGCCACGGATCGATCACGACCGGTGGCCCCGCGCCACAGATCACTACGAATGTTGCATCAGTTGGCGACTTGCAGTTTGCTGCCGGCAAACTTGTAGATCGTCACGGTAGGACTTTTCAGCTCACCTGAAGACGTGAACGAGTACTGGCCGACGATGCCGGTGTAGTCGGTGTCGCGCAGTTGTTTCACTACCACATCGCTCTTGGTGCTACCCGCCTTCTGCATCGCAGCGGCCACCATGTTCATCGCGTCGTAAAACACTGCGCTATAGATTTGGGGCTGCGCTTTGAACTTGGCTACGTAGGCGTCGTGAAACTTGCCTGTCAAGCTGGTGCCCGCCAAGGGGGATCCGCCGATGGGGCAGCGGACGCTCGCGCTTTGCTCCCCGCCGATCGAGCCGGTGTCCGGATTGCAGATAGCATCGCCTCCCAGCAGCAACGCCTTGATCCCCAAACCGTGCATCTGCTTGACCAGCAGGCCGGCCTGCTGCGAGTAGCCGCCGAAGAAGACTACATCCGGCATGGTGGCGCGGATTTTGGTCAAGATCGCCTTGAAGTCGGTGGCCTTGTCGTTGGTGTATTCCCGATCGACGATGTCGACCCCCGACTGGCGTACCACTTTCTCGAACTCGTCGGCCACGCCACCGCCATAGGCCGTCCGGTCATCGATGATCGCTGCTTTTTTCGCTTTAAGCGAAGCCACCGCATAGCGCGCCATCTCGCCACCGAGCCTCGAATCACTCGGTAAGACCTGAAAGAGGTTGGTCATGCCTTGGCGCGTCACAGCGGGGTTCGTCGCACTGGTGATAACCGGGATTTTCGATGGGCCATACACTGTCGCGGCCGCAAGCGTCACGCCGGAATAGAATGGTCCCATGACCGCATCCACGTGATCGTCAACGAGCTTTTGCGCAACCTGTACGCCAACACGGGGATCGCCCTGATCGTCCTGTGAGTCGAGAATGAAGTTAGCCTTCTTCCCTCCAATCGTCACTCCTTTGGCATTCAACTCGTCGATCGCGAGACGCAAACCATTTTCGGCATCCTTACCAGCGACCGCACCGTTCCCGGTTAGTGGCCCGGAATTCCCGATCTTGACATCGATCGTATCTGCGTGCGCGAGGCCCACGTTCGAGATAGCCAATGCGGCGGCGATAACAGCAAACTTTTTCATTAGTTGCTCTCCAGATTCGCAAGCGTCGGCTTGCCAGCGGACAATGTTTGACATCGACAGTGTTCGCACATGGTGATTACGTGTGCGACCTATCGCCACTCTTAGGTAAACGAAATAGTAGGAAAAGCGATTTTTTTGGATATATTAACATTCCACTTTGGAATGGAAAGCAAGGCCGCTCTGAGACGACGACTCATGAAATAAACGAATGAATCAGTACCGAAAAAAATCGCCACTTCGACAAATTCAACGCTGCATAATGATCCGGTAGTCGCGGCGAATGGCTGCGGTTGAACGATCACCACTACGACGGAGCTTTATCGATGGAGATTCAACGTGTAGATGCGGGAGCCCGACTCAGTCAGGCAGTTAAAGCCGGCGGTCTGGTATTTACCGTTGGTCAGGTTGCCACGAGGACGCCCGGCGCGGATGTTGTGACGCAGGTCAAGGACATCCTGGACCAGATCGACGGCTTGTTGGGGAAAACCGGTAGCAGCAAGGAACTGCTCGTATCCGCGACCGTGTATCTCGCGGATCTGGCGCACTTCAACGATCTCAACTCGGTGTGGGACAAGTGGGTCGTCCCCGGTTCAACGCCAGCCCGCACGACGATTCACGCACAGCTTCTGTCGCCCGACTACGCGGTCGAAATTGCGGTCGTCGCCGCGGCGCTATAAGCGCCTCCTACAGATCTGGACGATGCCTCGACACGGTATAGGACGATCGCATCTTGGCAAACCGATCGCATCTTGGCAAACCTAGACTCATGGAAATTGCGATTGCAAGAGCCTGTGGTCAGAGAACGTCCACGATGGTACGTTTTCCATCAGTGGGTCATCACAGGCACCCGCAAGACCGCTCTGTGTTGACCCAGCGCTATAAACAGGAGTTCAGGATGAAAGTATTGCTTTTAGGATCCGCCGGCAACATTGGTAAGGAGCTTCGTGCGGGCCTCTATGGCCAGTACAACCTGCTGCGAGTTGCAGATATCGCGCCTCAAGAAGCAGCGCGCGAAGGCGAAGAAGTTGTCACTCTGGATATTCGCGATTTCTCGCAAGTTCAGGCGGCGATGGAAGGCATCGACTGCGTCGTGCATTTCGCAGGTGCGCCTGACGAGGATACTTGGGAGCGCATCCTCACATTGAATATTTCGGGATGCTTTAATGTCTTCGAGGCCGCCCGCCTCGCGGGTGTCAAGCGCGTGGTGTTTGCAAGCTCGCATCATGCCGTGGGTTTCTCCGATCGCTCGAAGCGAATCGATGCAAATGCTTTACCGCGTCCTGATAGCCGCTACGGAGTTTCCAAGGTGTTCGGAGAAGGCCTGGGTCGACTGTATGCGGACAAGCACGGAATGTCCGTCGCGTCGCTGCGTATCGGGTCCTATCGTCCCGACGACGTACCATCGCACCCGCGCCAGCTGATGACGTTCATCAGCAAGCGTGACATGGTGCAACTGGTCAAACGATGCATTGACCATCCAGACTTTCACTACGTCGATGTCTACGGGATTTCCGCGAACACCGATGCCCGTTGGGATAACTCCCATGCCAATTTCCTGGGCTATAAACCGCAGGACAACGCAAACGATCATGCTGAGGCAGTGCGAGCACTGAACATAATCGAAAGTGACGTGGAAAAGAGATTCCACGGAGGCTTCCTGACCGCGATCGAGTTCGATGGCGATCTCGACAGGATAGACTAAGCATCCTTTCTCCGAGCACCATGACCAGCGAACTCTGCATGCTCAGGCGTGGCCAATTTGTCGGTTCAGGTCTCGGTTTGGCTTTGCTGATTGTCTTTCGTTCTTCCTGCAGGTCATTTTGGGCTGCATCGTCAAAATTAATTAGCGTAAAGCGGCCAGGCAACGCAGGGGCCGCTGATCGCCGGAGCTCTTATCGGCGAACTATCGCAATCGATCGGTCTCGCATGGCACACGTCAAACTCGAGGCAATTCTGAGACGTCCATCGTCAATCGTCTCGTGTCTGGCGGAAACACGCACCACGAGCCGTCTTCGTGTCGAAAAAAGATAAGTTCAAGCGTGCCGACAGAACGCGTTGCCTCGACACGGACGCATCTCCACTGTTTGCATCGGATGTGCCTGGATCGCGTGACTCGTGCGCGTGCATCTGACCCAGCACCAAACCATTTCTCCACCACTGATCTCAAGGATCCTTCACGTAAACTCATCGCCCACCTCCATGCGTCATGATTGACTAACTCTGACCCGGAATCAGTAACCGCTGCGGAGTCAGGAGCGTCTTGCGTCTACAACGGTACGTGTGCGAAAAAAGCCCGGGAATACCGGGCAAAGGCTTGCGCTCTCACACGCGAACCTCGGAGATGCATGCGCGCTCTCAAAACTTTCGCGGCTCTATGCCCCGCTTCGTCGTGGTAACTCGCGATTTGCCTTTTCGTCCCATCGTCTACTGATCAGCCGGGCGGCTCGTATCGCGTGATCAAAATTTTCGTCCGTCGCAACGTGCCTGTGATCGACACTCACCAACCAGTTGCCGTCAGCAAGACACCAACGGATACGACGCTCCTCGACCAGGCCTGCAAACCATCGCCAAATGTCTGCGTCCTCTGCATTGACCGCGTTCGCGGCGTTTTGCCGGATCTGAGTCGAGATATACACAGGCACCTCCTTCAGTAAAAGGACTCAAATCTCAAGGAGCCCAGATGCCGGCTACCAGTTCTGGCACGACCGCGAACAGATCGCCGACAACACCGTAATCGGCGACGCTGAAAATCGGCGCTTCCGGGTCCTTGTTGATGGCGACGATGACCTTCGAGTCCTTCATGCCGGCCAGATGCTGGATCGCGCCCGAGATGCCGACGGCCACATACAGTTGCGGCGCGACGATCTTGCCGGTCTGGCCGACCTGATAGTCGTTCGGCACGAAGCCGGCATCCACCGCCGCACGCGATGCGCCCAGCGCTGCATTCAGCTTGTCGGCCAGTGGCTCCAGAACCTTCGTGTAGTTCTCACCGCTGCCCAGCCCGCGGCCACCCGAGACGATGATCTTCGCCGAGGTCAGTTCCGGACGATCCAGCTTCGTCACTTCACGGCTCACGAATTGCGACAGACCGGTATCGGCTGCGGCTTCGATCTTCTCGACCGTTGCGCTGCCGCCTTCTGCTGCAACCGGGTCGAAACCGGTCGAGCGGACCGTGATGACCTTGATCGGGTCCTGAGATTGAACCATTGCGATCGCGTTGCCCGCGTAGATCGGACGCTCGAACGTGTCGGCGCTATCCACTGCGGTGATGTCGCTGATCTGCGCGACGTCGAGCTTCGCAGCGATACGCGGCGCGATGTTCTTGCCGTATGCGGTCGCCGGCGCGAGGATGTGCGAGTAGTTCTTCGCAATGTCCAGCACGGTCGCTTCGACGTTTTCAGCGAGGCCTGCTTCGAGTTGCGGCGCGTCGGCCAGCAGCACTTTCGAAACGTCTGCGATCTTCGCGGCCGCATCTGCTGCGGCTTGCGCGTTGTGACCGGCCACCAGCACGTGAATGTCACCACCGATCTTCTGCGCCGCTGCAATCGTGTTCAGCGTCGCGGCCCTGATCGACGCGTTGTCGTGTTCTGCAATTACCAGATTCGTCATTTGCTCTGTCTCCGCGTTCTACTTAAAGCACCTTGGCTTCGGTCTTCAGCTTCTCGACCAGCGTCTTCACATCCGGCACCTTCACACCGGCGGAGCGCCTGGGCGGCTCGACGACTTTTAGCGTCTTCAGGCGCGGCGTGACATCGACGCCGAGGTCTTCCGGCTTGATCGTTTCCAGCGGCTTCTTCTTTGCCTTCATGATGTTCGGCAGCGTCACGTAGCGCGGCTCGTTCAGGCGCAAATCGGTCGTGACCACGGCGGGCAGCGTCAGCGACAGCGTTTCCGCGCCGCCGTCGACTTCGCGTGACACCGTCGCCTTGCCGTCTGCCACGACAACCTTCGAGGCGAACGTGGCCTGCGGCAGGTTCGCCAGCGCGGCCAGCATCTGGCCGGTCTGGTTCGAATCGTCGTCGATCGCCTGCTTGCCGAGGATCACCAGCGACGGCTGCTCCCTGTCGACCAGCGCCTTGAGCAGCTTGGCGACAGCCAGCGGCTGCAGCTCTTCATTCGACTCGATCAGGATCGCGCGGTCCGCGCCGATCGCCAGCGCGGTACGCAGCGTTTCCTGCGCTTGCGCCACACCCGCCGACACGGCGATCACTTCCGTGGCTACGCCTGCTTCGCGCAGACGCACTGCTTCTTCAACCGCGATTTCGTCGAACGGATTCATCGACATCTTCACGTTCGCGAGGTCAAGGCCACTGCCGTCCGACCTGACCCGGACCTTCACGTTGTAATCGACCACTCGCTTAACCGGCACAACAATCTTCATGGTTCCTTCTCCAATCATTTGAACACTAGTGTGCTTACACAAACCAAGGGTTGGAATTCGGCATTCTGGAAGGCCGCATTCCAGACGCTCGAACGCACACGCAAGCCAACACGGAAAAGCCGTTAACCCCAGCCTAAATGTGTCTTCCGAAATCAGTAATTGAGCGACGACTTTTGCTGATGCACGCTGTCACTCATCAAAGCAAGGTAACTGATCCGCCCTGCTTGCCGCGACGGCTATCCGTTTTCATCAACCTACCAAAACTCGTCACCATGTCAGTCAACTGGCCGGAAACAATCTTCGAGCACTTCAAAGCCGCTGACGTGCGGCAAGTGGCATACGTGCCTGATGCGGGGCACAAACGTCTTATCGAACTCTGTGAAGCTGACGCTGAAATCCATGCCGTCTCGCTGACCACCGAAGAAGAAGGGGTGGCCATGATGGGCGGCGCATGGGCTGGCGGCCAGCGCGGCGTACTGCTGCTGCAGTCGAGCGGCGTGGGCAACTGTATTAACATGCTCTCGCTGCAACACGAATGCCGCATGCCCATCGTGATGCTGGTCACCATGCGCGGAGAGTGGGGCGAATTCAATCCCTGGCAAGTCGCGATGGGCAAATCGACCCAGGAGGCGCTCGAATCGGGCGGCGTTTATGTCTACCGCGCGGATGATCCCGCCGACGTCCCTGAGACCGTACGCGCCGCGCTGAATTTTGCCTACAACACCTCCCGGATGGTCGCCGTCCTGATCGGACAGCGCGTCATCGGCACCAAGAACTTTAATAAGTGAGCACGAATATGACTCAGCAGACGACGCCCCTGAACCGTCGACTGGCGGTAAACCGGATTCTCCGCGATCGGCAGCAGGACGTTCTGGCAGTGACCAGCCTTGGCAATCCGACCTTCGATGTGGCCGCCGCCGGGGACACGTCACAGAACTTCTATCTTTGGGGTGCGATGGGCGGAGCTGTTTCCTTTGGGCTCGGCATTGCGCTTGCACAACCCGAGAAGCGCGTGATCGTGTTCGTTGGCGACGGTGAAATGATGATGGGCCTTGGGTCGCTCGCAACCGTTGGCGTCGATCGGCCGGCCAATCTCTCTGTCGTCGTTATCGACAACGAACACTACGCGGAAACGGGCATGCAATTGGCCCACGCAGGCCGAGGTGTCGACATTACGGCAATCGCCAGGGCAGCCGGATTCGAGAAAGCGACAACTATTTACGCCGAGGGCGAGCTCGAAGAGTATGTCGACGTCATTCTCAAGGCCAAGGGTCCTGTGCTCGCCACGGTGAAGGTCGGAACCGATCCCGAACCGACCGCCCTCCCCCCACGTGACGGTCCGTACCTGCGAAGCCGTTTCCGTGAAGCATTGCTTGGCGCGAAGGCCCACGCGAGTCAATAAGCACCAGTGCGCGGAAGCGGTGGAGCGGCCAGTTGCCGCCTCACCGCTTTCTTCGCTCCCGCCCCGGATTACACCCCCTGTACAATCGGGATTACTGTGACTTCACACTGATCCCCTTATGCCCGCCAAGGCCTATTCCGATATGTTGGTGGAGGTCTTTCGACAGCTGGACCGGCAACCCGAGATGCTCGAGCGCGTCTTCGATTGCTTTCCGGACGTGCTGTACTACATCAAGGATGCCCAGGCGCGCTATCTTTCCGTTAATCAAACGCTCATCAACCGAAGCGGGATGGCGCGCGACGACGTGATTGGCCAGACGGCCGACCAGCTATTTCCGGTGACCGGTGCAAGCACCAACGCGCAAGATCTGAACGTTATCGAAAGCCAGTCTCCGATTGTCGATCGCCTGCGCCTCTACTCGTCCGGATCGGGGCATCGATACTGGTGCCTCAGCTCCAAGTTTCCAGTTCTCAACGAAGACGGGCAAGCGATCGGACTGATCGGCATCTCGCGCGATCTGCCTCGCCCCGACGAACGGCACCACGGCTACCGCCGCTTACTGGACTATCTGGACTATCTGGAACAGAACCTCGGACAGAAC
This sequence comes from Paraburkholderia sp. BL18I3N2, assembly GCF_003001875.1. NCBI lineage: Bacteria > Pseudomonadati > Pseudomonadota > Betaproteobacteria > Burkholderiales > Burkholderiaceae > Paraburkholderia > Paraburkholderia sp. BL18I3N2. The sequence continues at coordinate 31,187 of NZ_PVNC01000030.1, read as the reverse complement.
ATCCTGGTCACTGAGGCGGCGGAACGCGCCTCCATCTCTGTAGACACACTGGAACGTCTGACCCGTGAAGTGTTTCATCTGACGCCCAAGCAACTGCTCATGAAATTGCGGATCGACCACGCGTGCAAGTTGCTCGAAACGACTGACAACAGCATTACCGATATCGCGACGGACTGCGGTTACGCGGACCACAGCGCCTTTGCGCGGCAATTCAAATCCGCCACGCACCTCACGCCCCGACAGTATCGAAACGCGCGAGGGCGTGGCCTGCATCCACATTGATCAACCGATTGCCGGGCGCTAGTAAACGCCCTCTTCGATCACCAGTTGGCCCGAAGTGAGCCGCGCCGGCGATAGCGGCGAGAGGTCCAACGTTCTGAACTCACCGAAGGTCAGCAATTCAGCCATTGCACGGCCGACACCGGGACTGTGCATCATGCCGTGACCGCTGAAACCGGCCGCCACGAACGAGTTTTCCGGGCCCGACTGACCGACGATACCGTTCTGGTCGAGGATGTTGTATTCGTAGTAGCCAGCCCAGGCGTGCTCCACGCGTAGCGCCTCAAACGCGGGGATCCGCTCTGCCAGCGTCGGCCAGATGATCTCGTCAAATTCGGAAAACTGCACGTCGAGCGGCAGGTTATCCAGATCCATCTCCACTGAAGGCGAGATGATGCACAGGAAATGGTTCTGCTCCCTGCGCAGGTATATGCCGGACGAATCGATCAATATCGGCATATCCGGTATCGCCGTCGGGCATGACACGACGAAGGCGGAACGTCGTCTGGGCCGAACCGGCAGATCGACACCCACGCTTTTTGCAACAGACGCGCACCACGCTCCGCTTGCATTCACGAACGTATCCCCGGAAATTTCCCGCCCATCGGTCAGTTCAACGTGGGTAATCCGGTCTGCGCGTGTACGGTAGCCCGCCGCTTCGCCCGTAGTGAAATGAACGCCCGCCTCCCTCGCACGGTTTCTGAACCATTGCATCACGCTGTAGCCATCGAACCAGCCTTCGCCTGCAAGGCCTTCAACGGCATAAGTCAGATCGCCGACGTTCATCCACGGGTAGCGCTGCTGCAACGCTGCAGCGGAATACTCCCGCAGTTCGACGCCTAACGATCTGGCCAGTGCGCTCCGCCGACGTAGCACGCTCTCCTGCTGCGCATTGCCCACGAACAGATAGCCGCAATCCACCAGATCGACACCGGCGCCATACTGTGCCTTATGCCGCTCGCACGCCGAGAAGAAGTCGTAACCGAACTGCGATAGCTGAATGCAAATGGGCGTTGAGAACTGCTGCCGGATCGAACTGGCCGAAAGCGACGATGACGCGATTCTGTAGGTTGGATCTTTTTCGATCACCCAGATCTCACGTCTGGGCGTCTTCTGGACGCTCAGGAAATACGCGATTGAACAACCAATTGCACCACCACCTGTGATGACAATCCTTTCGCTCATGATTTACCTTCGAGGGCTCGTTGGGCTCCTGAGAGCCGAGCGGTATGTGGATAACGGACGATCAGACCGATACAGTTTCGAGGTTTTGACATGCAGTGCGAATCCGGCTCAGCGCTTCGTTCAGGTCGTCGAGCGATGCGGCATAAGAGAGTCTGAAGTACGGCGAGAGCAGAAAACCGGAACCTGAAACGACTGCCACGTTCGCCTCTTCCAACAGGTACATGACGAAGTCCTGGTCGTTCTTCAGAAGCCTTCCCCTCGGCGCACGGCTCCCAATAACGCCATGGCAGCCGACAAATGCATAAAACGCGCCTTCGGGCTCGTTACTGTGGAGTCCCGGAATGTCGCTCAGCGTTTTGACTACAAGCTTCCGGCGTTCGTCGAAAGCCGATCGCGATCTCTCTACGAATGACTGATCGCCATTGAGTGCTTCGATCGCAGCGTATTGCGACACCGACGATGCACTGGTGACAATCTGGCCTTGCACGAGATTCATAGCGCGGATGAGCGCAGCCGGTCCGGCGGAATAGCCGATCCGCCAGCCGGTCATCGAGTACACTTTCGACACGCCGTTGATGATGAGCGTGCGCTCCTGCAACTCCGGCGCCACGTTCAGGATATTGACGAACGGGCTTCCGGTATAGATGAGCTTTTCATAGATGTCGTCCGACAGGACCCAGACATGAGGATGTCGACGCAGTACTTCCGCGATGATGCGGAGTTCCTCCGCCGAGTAAACCGCTCCGGTCGGATTCGATGGTGAATTCAGCATCAGCCACTTGGTGCGCGGCGTGATCGATGCCTCCAGCTGCGCAGCCGTCAGTTTGAACCCTGCCGCTTCGTCGCACGCCACGACGATGGGCATGCCGGTCGCCATTTTGACGATTTCCGGATAGGAGACCCAGCACGGCGCGGGCACGATCACTTCGTCTCCCGGATTGAGAGTCGCGAAAAACGCCGCGAAGATCGCCTGTTTCGCACCAACCGACACGCTGACGCCATCCATTGGGTAGTCGACACCGTTGTCGCGCTTCAGTTTGGCGACGATCGCCTCGCGCAACTCCCGAATACCCGCGGCCTCCGTGTAGCGCGTCTTGCCTTCGCGCATCGCACGAATCGCTGCTGCCTGGATGTTCTCGGGTGTGTGAAAGTCTGGTTCGCCTTGCGACAGGGAGATCACATTCTTTCCGGCACGACGCAGTTCTGCCGCTTTTGCTGACATTGCCATCGTTTGCGCAGGGGCGATCTGGCCAATGCGGTCTGCAATGAAGCCCATTATGTTCGTTCCGTTTGTATGGAGAGCCTGGTACGTGAACCGGGGCCGCCCTTCTGTGGCGCCCCCGAACATACGCTTACAGACGTTCAGCCACTGCCTTCATTTGCAGGAACTGCAGAAGGTAGTCGGGACCACCTGTCTTGGTATCAGTGCCCGTCAGGTTAAAACCGCCAAACGGCTGAACACCGACCAACGCGCCCGTACACTTGCGGTTGAAATACAGATTGCCGACGTGGAAATCGCGGCGTGCTCGTTCGATGCGGCTGCGGTCGTTCGAGAAGAGCGCGCCGGTCAGCCCGTAGACCGTGTCATTAACCACAGCCAGACCTTCGTCGAAGTCCTTGACACGGATCGCGGCGACGAACGGCCCGAATACTTCCTCTTGTGCAATGCGCGCGCGAGGCGACACGTCGCCGAAGATGGTCGGCTCAATCAGATAGCCCGCTGCATTTTCCACGGCCTTGCCGCCTGTCAGAAGCTTGCCCTCGGTGTGACCGATATCGATGTACGACAGCACCTTCTTGTACTGCAGTTCATTGCACACCGGACCGAAACTAGGATTGTCCTTCGCCTCACTGACAACGAGTTCCTTCGTCTTCGCAACGACCTTCTCGAGCAATGCGTCGTAGACCGAATCCACCACGATCAGACGCGAGCAGGCCGAACACTTCTGGCCGGAATAGCCGAAGGCCGCCTGAATAACTGCAGTCGCTGCGTCATCGAGATTGGCCGTTTCATCGACCAGAATCGCGTCCTTGCCGCCGAGTTCAAGAAACACCCGCTTGAACCATTTCTGGCCTTCAGCCAGCTTCGCAGCGGACTCGTTGATCTGGGCACCGGTTGCGAGTGAGCCCGTGAAGTTGATGAAGCGCGTCTTCGGATGAGCGACGAGGTACGACCCGATCTCGCGTCCGGTACCCGGCAGATAATTCACCACGCCGGGCGGCAGACCTGCTTCGGCGAAGATGTCGAAAATCTTGGCCAGTGACACCACCGTATCTTCCGCTGGCTTGCAAACGACCGTATTACCCACCACGATCGCGCCGACCGTCATGCCGGTCATCAATGCCATCGGAAAATTCCACGGCGAAATCGTCACGCCCACGCCCAGCGGAACGTAGAAGCTCTCGTTCTCCTCACCCGAATAGTCAATCAGCGAACCGACGCCGCCGACGTGTTTAATCGCCTGACGTGCGTAGTACTCGGTGAAGTCGATCATTTCCGCGACTTCGGCGCTCGCTTCGACATAGTTTTTGCCGATTTCATAGACCAGCCATGCCTCGAGTTCGCGCTTGCGCCGACGCATGATAGCCGCGGCCTTCAACATGACGCGCGACCGGTCTTCCTGGCTCCAACGCTTCCATGATTCGAAGGCCGCCCAGGCTGCTTCCAGCGCGGCGTCCGCGTGCCGCGTCGTCGCCTTGGCGGTATAGCCGACAATCTCGTCCGGCTTCGACGGATTCGTCGAAACGAGTGTCGCTTCGGTCTGCACGCGCTCGCCATTGATCACCAGCGGATAAGTCTTGCCAAACTCGGCACGCACCTTTTTCAGTGCCTGCTGCATGTCCGCTTTGGCACTTTCGGTGTCGAACAAATCGAACGGCTCGTTCCTGAACGGCGCAATCAACATCGCTTTCTCCAGATTGAATGGTTTGGGCTGCTCTGCCGCTCTGACGAACGCGGCACGCTACCGTGAACCGATTGTCCGGCGCGAAATTATTCCGGTCTTGATCTAGTCACCCTGAATTTTGCGGAGTTTTGCATAATTATTAAAATGCGAATCATGCAAACCGTCTCCAGTAGCGCACTGTTATAGGCAGTCCGGAAAATATGATGGAAAACATCGTAAATACCGATTTGCGGATTTCTGCTATTTGCTACACTGGATCAACGGGGCATCTCTTCATTCGGAGCACGTATCATGGCCATGCATTTCGATCTGGTTGATCTTCGTCTCATCACATGTATTGCTGAGACGGATAGCTTGACGCGTGGTGCCGAGCGGTTTCATATGTCGGTACCCGCGGCAAGCACCAGGATCAAAAATCTGGAAGAAAGCATGGGGGCAAAACTGCTGTATCGGACTAGCCAGGGCGTCACGCTTACGCCACCGGGCCAGGCGTTCCTTCACCATGCCCGGCTCGTCCTGTCGCAACTCGAGCAGTTGCGTGGCGACATGCAGGAGTACGCACGCGGCATCAAAGGTCATGTGCGGATCTTTGCGAACACTACCGCTACGACCGAATTCCTACCGAACGACCTGCGTGACTTTCTCGCCAATCATCCCGACGTGAATGTCGAGCTTCGCGAACGGCTGAGCCATGACGTGGTGCGTGCGGTGAGTGAAGGCACCGCGGACGTCGGCATAGTCGCTGGTAATGTCAGGCCCGAATCCCTGCAAGTCCTGCCATACCGCTCAGACCGGCTCATATTGGCGGTCTCGAATTCGCACCCCCTCGCCGGAAAGACATCCATTCCATTTGAAGAGGCAAGCGGGTTTGACTTCGTCGGCATGCCCGAAGCTAGCGCGATTCATACCTTTTTGAACCGCGTAGCAAGTGACATGCACAAGAAACTTCAGGTGCGAATTGAAGTAGGTAACTTCGAAGCGCTGTGCCGAATGATCGAGGCTAACGTCGGGATCGGCGTGTTGCCTTGCTCGTCAGCGGTACGCTACGTCAAAACCATGAACATCCGGCTCGTTGAAATCGAGAACGACTGGGCGACGCGCAATCTGCTGATCTGCGTGCGCAACCTCGACCTGCTGCCGTCTTTCGCGCGGGAACTGGTCGACCTCCTCACGCAGAAGTGCAAAACCGATCATGAGCCCCAGCTAGCGTGAACGTCAGCAGTTAGTCTGCGTTTAAAGCCCTCTTCTCCAGACACAAATTGTAGTCAGCAGGCCGGTGCGTCAATCTAGCGTGAACGACGCTACCCGACGCCCCATGACTGCTGAACTCAACTACCTGCGCACCTGGATCGGCCGCACACAGGCCGAACGCGAATTCGTCTCGCCACGTCTCGCGCAACAACTCGCTGCGACGCTGAACTATGAGGACGTCCCGCGGGCCGGCTCTCCGTTGCCTGCGCTGTGGCACTGGGCGTTGTTTCCTCACATTGTTTCGCAGTCACAGGTCGGCGCGGACGGACATCCGACACGCGGGGGTTTCCTGCCGCCGGTGCCACTGCCCAGACGCATGTGGGCGGGCAGCCGCGTCCAGTTCGAGCGTCCACTCGTGGTTGGCAGCGAAGTCACAAGGACGTCGCAAATTCTTGACGTAGCCGCCAAAGAAGGACGCACCGGAAAGCTCGTTTTTGTACGTCTGCGTCACGAACTGGAAGACCTCGAAGGTCCACTGATTTCCGAAGAACAGGACGTTGTGTACCGCGAGTCCGCGACGACGGCGTACACCGCGGCAACCGGCCCGAGCGCGCCGACGGATTTCACCTGGAAACGGGAGATCGTGCCGGATCCGGTGCTGCTCTTTCGCTACTCCGCCGACACGTTCAACGGACACCGCATTCACTATGACCGCACCTATGCTCAGGAGCAGGAAGGCTATCCGGCGCTAGTCGTCCACGGGCCGCTGACTGCGACATTGTTGATCGATCTCGTCCGGCGCAGCCTTCCCGGTGAATCGATAGCTTCGTTCTCGTTCAAAGCGGTCAACCCGCTGTTTGACCAGGTCCCGTTTCATCTCTACGCGGCTCGCGCCCGCGGATCGGCCGAAGTGAAGCTCTGGGCAGCCAATTCCGATGGCGTGCTATGCGTCGATGCCGAGGCGACGCTCACGGCACCCGCGTATGTTTTTCAAAAATGAACTCTGAGGAGTAGAGACAAGTGCTGGCTAACGTTGACCCCTATCAGGACATTCGCGAAGCCGTTCGCGATTTGTGCTCCAACTTCCCCGCCGAGTATTTCCGCAAGATCGACGAGGAGCGAGCCTATCCGGAGACCTTTGTGCAAGCCCTGACCGACGCCGGTTGGCTGGCTGCCCTTATTCCACAGGAATTTGGCGGTTCAGGGCTCGGACTGACCGAAGCTTCGGTGATCATGGAAGAGATCAACCGCAGCGGTGGCAATTCCGGCGTGTGTCACGGCCAGATGTACAACATGGGGACACTGCTGAGGCACGGCTCGGCGGAACAGAAGGCCAGGTACCTTCCGGAAATCGCCAGCGGAAAGTTGCGGCTTCAGTCGATGGGTGTGACCGAGCCGACGACCGGTACCGACACGACCAAGCTCAAGACGACCGCGGTTCGCAAGGGCGACCGGTATGTTGTCAACGGACAGAAGGTCTGGATCTCGCGGGTTCAACACTCCGACCTGATGATTCTGCTCGCGCGAACCACATCAATCGATCAGGTCGCAAAGAAATCCGAGGGCATGTCGATCTTTCTGGTCGACTTGCATGAGGCAATCCGCAAGGGTATGACGGTTCGCCCTATCCCGAACATGGTGAACCACGAGACGAACGAACTTTTCTTCGACAACCTCGAAATTCCAGCCGAAAACCTGATCGGTGAGGAAGGCAAAGGCTTCAAATACATCCTTGATGGTCTGAATGCCGAGCGGACACTGATTGCCGCTGAATGTATCGGCGACGGGTACTGGTTTCTCGACAAGGTCTGCAAGTACGTCAAGGAACGCGTTGTCTTCGGTCGCCCGATTGGACAGAACCAGGGCGTGCAGTTTCCGATCGCTCGCGCACACGTCAACGTCGAAGCGGCAAGCTTGATGCGCTATAAGGCTTGCGAGCTCTTCGACGCCAAACTACAGGCCGGCGCGCAAGCCAACATGGCCAAGCTGCTTGCCGCGGACGCTTCGTGGGAAGCGGCGAACGCTTGCCTGCAGTTCCACGGTGGCTTCGGGTTTGCGAACGAATACGACGTCGAACGCAAATTCCGCGAGACACGGCTCTATCAGGTCGCGCCGATCTCGACCAATCTCATTCTTTCGTATGTAGCCGAGCATTTGCTCGGACTGCCGCGCTCTTTCTGAGGAGACGGACATGAAACCGCTGGACGGCGTGAAGGTCATCACCCTCGAACACGCGATTGCAGCACCGTTTTGCACCCGTCAACTTGCGGATCTTGGCGCCCGCGTGATCAAGATCGAGCGCCCAGGTGTCGGCGACTTCGCGCGTGCCTATGATGAACGCGTGCACGGCATGGCCTCGCACTTTGTATGGTGCAACCGCTCCAAGGAAAGTCTCACGCTGGACGTCAAGGCCCGCCAAGCGCAGGATATTTTTGAGCGCCTCCTTGAGGACACCGACGTGCTGGTGCAGAACCTTGCTCCCGGTGCCGCGGCGCGATTGGGGCTCTCGTATGAAGCGTTGCATGACAAGTATCCCCGCCTGATCGTCTGCAACATCTCCGGTTACGGATCCGATGGTCCCTATCGGGACAAGAAGGCCTACGACCTGCTGATCCAGAGTGAGTCCGGATTCCTGTCGATTACCGGCGGCCCAGACTCACCGGCCAAGGCCGGCTGTTCTATCGCTGATATCGCTGCCGGGATGTACGCCTATACGAACATCCTCTCCGCGCTTCTGCAACGATCAAAGACCGGCTTGGGACGGGAGATCGATGTGTCGATGCTCGAGAGCATGGTGGAGTGGATGACCTATCCCCTTTACTACGCGTTCGATGGCGCATCGCCGCCGCCTCGCGCAGGAGCCGCTCACGCGACCATCTACCCCTACGGCCCCTTCCTCGCCGGCGATGCAAAGACAGTCATGCTGGGATTGCAGAACGAGCGTGAATGGGGTGTCTTCTGCGCGCAGGTTCTGCTGGAACCTGAACTCGCCATCGATCCTCGCTTCAGTTCCAACTCGAAGCGGGTGGCAGCACGCGAGGAACTACGCGAAATCATTGTCGCCGCATTCAGCAAACTGACGTCGGAAGAAGTCATCGGCCGGCTGGATAGCGCGCAGATCGCCAACGCGCGAATGAATGATATGCCCGACGTGTGGTCGCATCCGCAGCTTAAGGAACGCAATCGCTGGGTGAGCATCGACTCACCTGCCGGCTCCATTCCCACCCTGCTGCCGCCAGGCGTCAGTACGGCATCCGATGTTCGACTGGACGCTGTACCCGCGTTAGGCCAACACACCGAAGCCCTTTTGAATGAACTGGGCTTTTCGACCCATGCCATCCGCGAGCTTCGTGAAGCGGCCGTAATCTGACTCCCGAGTTAAGGTAAGCCTGTTATGAGCAACACCCAGATTCTCGCTTCGTTTGCGGCCAATCTCAAGTTTGAACAGATCCCAAAGAACGTGGTGGCACGCACGGAAGACCTCTTCCTTGACTGGTTCGGATCAGCACTGGCTGGCCGCGAAGCACGCCCCGTCGAGACGATCCAGAAGCACGCATTCGCTTTCGGGCCGCAGTCCGGTCCGTGCGAAGTACTGATTTCCCGCCGAACAACCAGCCCGCTCTTCGCGGCAATGATCAACGCCGCCGCATCGCACTTCGCCGAACAGGACGACCTCCACAACAGTTCGGTCCTGCATCCGGCAACTGTCGTCTTCCCCGCGGCGTGGGCCGCCGCGCAAGCGCTTGGCAGAACTGGCAAAGAATTCATCGCTGCATCTGTTGCAGGCTATGAAGTGGGCATCCGTGTCGGTGAATTCCTCGGCCGCTCGCACTACAAGATCTTTCATACCACCGGTACAGTCGGGACGATCGCAGCCGCAGCCGCCGTCGGTAATCTCTTGCGATTAAGCGACGAGCAGATGGTAAATGCGTTTGGCTCCGCCGGCACCCAGGCAGCCGGACTCTGGGAATTCCTGAAAGACGCTGCTGACTCCAAGCAACTGCATACGGCCAAGGCCGCGGCGAACGGTCTTCTCGCAGCCTACCTGGCGGCCGACGGCTTCACCGGTGCGAAAGACATCTTCGAGGGAGCGAAAGGCATGGCCGCGGGCATGTCCACGCAAACGCATCCCGACAAACTCGCCGAAGCGCTCGGCGAGCGATGGGCGCTGATCGAAACGTCCTTCAAGTATCACGCTTCGTGCCGGCACACTCATCCGGCCGCCGACGCCCTGTTGCAGGTTATTCAGCGCGAGAAGCTCGTGCCGAATGACATCGAGACGGTCGTGACTCATGTTCACCAGGCAGCAATTGATGTCCTCGGCCCGGTAACCGATCCGAGGACCGTCCATCAGGCGAAGTTCTCCATGGGCACCGTGCTCGCTCTGGTTGCGGAATTCGGCCACGCAGGCGTACGTGAGTTCGACGGTCATTACAAGGAAAGCCGGATCGCGCATTTCTGCAAGAGAGTCTCGATGGTGCTCGACCCTGAAGTCGATACCGCCTATCCGTCACGCTGGATCGGGAAGGTCGTCGTTCAGACGAAGGATGGCCGAACCTTCGAGGGCCGCGTGGATGATCCCAAGGGTGATCCGGGCAACACGCTCACGCGCGCCGAACTCGAACACAAGACGATCACGCTGGGTTTGTATGGCAATGCGGCCACTGAAGACGAACTCAAGCACTCCATCGCATCGGTGTGGACGATTACCGATGCAAGCGTCGTACCCAAACTGCTCCCTGAATCGAAACCGGAGGCCCAACATGGCTGACCTTGCACCCCGCTCCTATCTCTTCGTTCCCGGCAACCGGCCGGACAGGTTTGCCAAGGCGGCTGCATCGGGTGTCGATGTGGTCGTTATCGATCTGGAAGATGCAGTGCCTCCCCCCGAGAAGAAGATCGCGCGGGCGGCCCTCGCCGAGTGGCTGTCGACAAACAGCACGCCGGTGGCAGTCCGTGTGAATGATGTGAACAGCGAATGGTTTCGCGACGACATCGCCGTATGTCGTGCGCCATCCGTCTCTGCCGTCATGCTACCCAAGACGGAACGCATCGACGATATCTTCCTCTGCGAGTTCGCCGGCAAGCCGACCGACATCCTGCCGATGATCGAGACCGCTCAGGGTTTTCGGAATGTAGTCGCTATCGCCCAGCACCGACTGACCACCCGACTCGTATTCGGTAACGTGGATTTCCAGCTCGACCTCGGCATTGACGGCGACGATGAGCAGCTTCTGTACTTCCGCTCACAGATCGTCTTCGCCTCTCGCATCGGCAACCTGCTGCCGCCGGTGGACGGGGTCAGCACCACACTCGACGATCCCGAGCAGATCACGCGCGACACGATCCGTGCAAAGCGGCTCGGCTTTGGCGCCAAGCTCTGTATTCATCCAAGGCAAGTCGCTGCGGTCAATGCTGCATTCGTCCCTAGCGAGAAAGATGTCGAATGGGCGCACCGGGTTGTCGAAGGCGCAGCTGCATCCCACGGCGCGGCCGTTGCTGTGGACGGCCGCATGGTAGACCGGCCGGTCATTCTGAAGGCGCAGGAAATCCTGGCTGAGTCCCAGCGACGTCTGCCCGTTGGCGCCTGATTCAATATCAATTGGAGACGCGAGTCATGCAACGATTTGAGATGTATATCAACGGTGAATCTTGCCAGTCCACTTCAGGCGAATGGTTCGATACGGAAAATCCGTTCACGGGCGAAACCTGGGCGCAGATTGCAAAAGGCAACGGCACCGACGTCGATCGGGCGGTGCTTGCGGCGCATACCGCATTCAGTACAGGACCATGGTCACAGATGTCCCCGAGCCAGCGAGGCCTGCTGCTTCATCGGGTCGGCGACCTGATCGCGCGAGACGCAAAGCGGCTTGCCGAACTCGAAGTACGGGACAATGGCAAGCTCATGGCGGAGATGCTCGGCCAATGCCAGTACTTGCCCCAGTGGTATTACTACTTTGGCGGCCTGGCGGACAAGATTCAGGGTGCCGTCATTCCACTCGACAAGAAGGGATACTTCAACTTCACACGTAATGAACCGTTGGGCGTCGTCGCCGCGATCACGCCGTGGAATTCGCCCCTGCTACTGGCCACATGGAAGATTGCGCCCGCCTTGGCCGCAGGTTGTACGGTTGTGATCAAACCGTCCGAGTTCACGTCGGCGTCCACGATCGAGTTTGCGAAACTCTTTACCGAAGCAGGATTTCCACCGGGCGTAGTGAACGTCGTGACCGGATTCGGTGCGGACGTCGGTTCGCCTTTGGTAGAACACCCCATGGTCAAGAAAGTCACCTTCACCGGCGCAGATTCCACGGGGCGCGCGATCAACGAGGCAGCAGCACGTCAGTTCAAACACGTTAGTCTCGAACTTGGTGGAAAGTCACCCAACATCGTGTTCGAGGATGCCGATCTGGAAGACGCAGTGAATGGCGCGGTTTCCGGCATCTTCGCCGCGACCGGGCAGACCTGTATTGCCGGTTCGCGGCTGTTGTTGCAGGAGAGCATCTACGACACGTTCGTCGACAAACTCCTGACGCTGGCACGCACCGCGAAAATGGGCGATCCGTTGAGTATGGATACACAGGTCGGCCCGGTAACGACGCGTCCTCAATACCAGAAAGTCCTGTCTTACATTGAAACTGCGAAGCTGGAGGGCGCGACGTTGCTGCTCGGCGGAAAGCCAGGCAGTGCGCCGGAATGCGGCAATGGCTGGTTCGTCGAGCCGACCATATTCGGTGACGTCAACAACAGAATGCGGATCGCACAGGAAGAAGTCTTTGGTCCTGTCCTGTCTATCATCAAGTTCAAGGACGAAGACGAGGCCGTTGCACTGGCCAATGATGTGCGCTTCGGTCTGGGCTCAGGGGTCTGGACGAAAGATATCGGCCGGTCCATTCGTGTCGCTGAAAAGCTACAGGCTGGCATGGTCTGGGTGAACAGCTATCGCGCGGTAAGCTATATGTCGCCGTTCGGCGGCTACAAGGATTCAGGACTCGGCCGCGAGAATGGTATCGACGCCATTCGGGAGTATCTGCAAACGAAAAGCGTCTGGATCAATACGGGGGTCAAGACTGCAAACCCGTTCGTCATGAGATAAAACAACGATGCCCCGAAGCATGCCGCGGGGCAGTTCTGAGTTCGGTCAGGCTTAGGGCGACCGGGATAACAAAAGGAACACGCGCTGCGTTGCACAACGCTTCACGTTCACGGCCTCGGCTCGGCCGCAGACTTGCTTGCGGGGGTCACCTCGATGGTGAATAGCAGGAACTGGCCGCCGGGCAATGATCGCCCGGCTCTGTTAGAACTGTCTTGTCGGGTGCGAAGGAGAATTCTGGGAAGTTCTTCGCAAGTGTGCGTCAGGACTTGATGCCTTGAGCTGCCTTGGTACTCGGTGCCCGAACCTCCAACGTGACTCCAGCACCTTCGTTGACCGTCTTGAAGTACGTGAAGCCGCTTCGATCATCGAGACGCCCGCGTGCCAGGACATCCAGTCCGGCGCTCGCTGCCTGTTCCTCCGCCTTGTCACAGCTCTCGACAGAAAAGCCGAGATGAAAAACACCCTCGCCGCGCGACTCCAAGAAACGTCGTTGCGGCGTGTCTCCGTCTCCTGGCTGGCAAAGCTGCAGTTGGGCGTTGTCGATGTTCGCGAACTTATAACGCATCTTCAGAAAGGCTGGACGATCGTAACCGTCCAGTTCGTACGCATGCATCGGCGGAAAGTCTGTCCACGGACCGACTCCGATCGACTCATAATACTTCACCGCCTTCTCAATGTCGCGAACCACGATGCAGACATGGTGCAGCTTTTGAAACATGGGCAGCTTTTCCATCGTATGTTTCACTCCTGGTCAGTTTCGATGCTGGGCCGCAGAAGCTTTCGAAAGCTTCTGCGGCGCGACGTCACACCGGATCATCCCGCCTTCGCAATTCTCTTGGGCGTGTACGTTTCTGCCGCTTCGTCATGCGACTGGCCGACGCCCGGGTTCCATTGGAAGCCGGAACGGGCCACGACTCCCGGCTTCAGACGCTGGTCCGGACCAAAGTCTGCAAAGGGATGAAAGAACAAGGGCTCCGTGCTCTCGAGCGCACGCAACCGCTCTGCGTAGGAGTCGAGGTACGCTTGCCGCTGCTCCGCGCTCACGCGGCCAGGCATCCATGACACATGCGGCGGCAGCACATCGAAGCCAAGGTAATTGAAGATCCCGTTGTGGATCGGCCAGAGAATGTGATTGATATCACCGTCGACACCGTCCGGCTCGTAAAGGCTCGCGGCCGTTCCCGTCGTGGTCGAAACCATTGCCTTGCGGCCCTTGAACATACCGGTCTCGTATTTCCGCCCGGTCGCGTAGGCGAATCCGCGAGTCATCACGCGATCCACCCAGCCCTTCAGAATCGCCGGCATCCCGAACCACCACATCGGATACTGGAAGATGATCAGATCGGACCAGAGCACCTTCTGCTGCTCGGCGTAGACATCAGGCGTCGGTTTCGTGGACGTCCCGAACATATGTTCCTGTTCCGCCGAAAGATCGAGGAAGTCAGGATTGAGACGCTCACCCACGAAGTCTTCGACGCCGAGTTCGGGCCGCCACTTCAGTTGATACAGGTCGGTTACCTGAACCTCGTGCCCCTGCGCTTTCAGGGTCGAGACAGCCGTGTCTTTCAGCGCACCGTTGAACGACTTGGGCTCGGGGTGAGCGAAAACGATGAGCACTTTCATGCGAAAACTCCATAAAAACCAGTTTATTGAGCGTGCCGCGCCGGTGGCCTACGCTTGAATTCGTTCGGTATATGCCGCCATCACCCCGTGGAATCCCAGCAGGCAGGCTCAGGGATCGCATCCCATTCTGGAACGCAATCCCCGTTGCAGCGATCGATTCGGTTTACAGCATTCTGGATCTTTGCGGAGTTCCGGTCTTGAGAGGGCTCGGCTAGTTTTCGCGGAATTTTGCACATTTCTCGAGGGCACGCACCCCGCAGGCCGGATAACCCGTTCTGCAATGGTGTTCAACTCATCTATAGGGCACCATCGCTCTGCGGAGAATTACAGCAACCTGCCTCGAGCTTCGTAAGCGGGGCGAGCACCCGCCCCCTCCAGATCACCATTCAGGCCGCATCCAGTTGAGCGGTGTCGCCCTCTAGATACGCCGCCCGCACAGCAGGGTTCGCCAGCAACTCAGCACCGCTCCCCTCGAGGGCAATCTGCCCGTGCTGGAGAACATACCCTCGGTGCGCCACACGCAGCGCGTGATGAGCGTTCTGTTCGACAAGCAGCATCGTCATCCCGAGCTGCTCGTTCAACTCCTTGATAACCGAAACAATCTTCTTGATGAAGATCGGCGCGAGACCGAGCGACGGCTCATCGAGCAGGAGCAATCGCGGCCGCGACATTAGTGCGCGCCCTATCGCGAGCATCTGCTGCTCCCCTCCCGACAGCGTGCCGGCACGCTGCGACGCTCTATTTCTCAGGATCGGGAACATCTCGTACATGCGCTCGAGATCATCCGCGGTCCTGCGGTTGCCCGACGTATCGCCCATCAGGAGATTCTCGAGCACGGTCATCCGCTGAAAGATACGGCGCCCTTCGGGTACAACCGCAATATCGAGTTTGCCGATCGCATGCGATGGCAGTTTCGAAATATTCTGTCCGTCGAATTCGACCTTGCCGCCACTGGCCCGTGGAAAGCCGAAAATGGTATTCATCAGCGTCGACTTGCCTGCACCGTTCGCGCCGATCAACGTGACGATCTCACCGGTCTTCACACTCAGACTGACCCCGCGTAGTGCCTGGACACTACCATAGTGGGCACTGAGTTCGGTAATCTTAAGCATGAGCTGATTTCTCCTGCGATGCTTCATCGTGTGACGACTCGTCGTCCTCGCCGAGGTATGCGCTGATCACCTCAGGATTCACTCTGATGTGAGCAGGCAAGCCTTCTGCAATTTTCTTCCCGTGATTGAGCACGACAATATGGTCTGAAACCTTCATGACGACGCTCATATCGTGCTCGATCAACAATATCCCGATGCCCTGCTCCCTCGCGAGCGAGGTCAGCAACGTGGTGAGTTCTGCCGACTCGCGCGGATTGAGACCGGCAGCCGGCTCATCCAGGCACAGCAGAATGGGGTCCGCGCACATCGCGCGCGCGATCTCGACGCGACGCTGCACCCCATATGGCATGTCGCCCGCTGGTTTGTTTGCTATATCCCGAACGCTTAAGCGCTCGAGCCACGACAAAGCGTTGTCTATCGCCTTGTCGTTCGCGCGTCGAAACGACCGCGCGTTGAGTGCGCCAGCAATCGAGAACCTGGACGCGTCCTGCAACACATTGTGCTGGGCGATCATCAAGTTTTCGAGCACGGTCATACGCGGGAACAGCCGTATGTTCTGGAACGTTCTGACGACCTGACCAATCCGCGCCACGTCGACATTCTTCATCGCATCCAGCCGAATTTGCCCATGACTGGGATGCCCTAACGTGATCGCGCCCTCAGTCGGCTTGTAAAAGCCCGTCAGGCAGTTAAAAAATGTCGTTTTTCCGGCTCCGTTCGGCCCGATCACCGACGTCACCTCTCCTGCGCGCGCCGTCATGGACAGATGTTCGATCGCGCGAAGCCCGCCAAACTGCATTGTGAGATTCTCAACGGCGAGCAGCGAAGTGGATACGTTCATGGCTTTGCCTCCACGCCGGGCGCGCTGACAGTTGTACGGCGATGGCTGATCAAGCCGCCAGGCCGCACGACCATGATAAAGACCATTGCAACACCGAAAAGGAGCATTCTGTACTCAGAGAAATCACGCCCTAACTCGGGCAAAATCACCAGCAAGGCTGCCGCAAGGACGACGCCGAGCTGGCTTCCCATACCGCCGAGCACCACGATCGCGAGAATCGTGGCGGACTCCGAAAAGGTGAAGCTCTCTGGTGAAATGAACCCCTGCCGTGCAGCGAAGAACACGCCTGCGAATCCTGCCAGCATTGCACCGGTTGCAAAGGCGGACAGTTTCACATTCGTTACGTTGATCCCCATTGCCTTGCAGGCGATCTCGTCTTCGCGCACCGCTTCCCACGCACGCCCAACGGGTAGCCTTCTGAGCCGCGAGACGAGCAGGTTCGTCAACAGCGAGAGTGCGAGGATCAGGTAGTACAGAAAGACGACGCGCTGGCCAGGCGAGTAATCAAGGCCAAACACGGTCGCGAACGTAGGACCATCGCCAGATGCCTGCATGGGGAGCCCGAAAAAGGTCGGCTTCGGAATGGACGAGACGCCGTTGGGTCCGCCTGTCACGTCTCCCCAATTCACGAGTATCAACCGTATGATTTCTCCGAATCCGAGCGTGACGATCGCCAGATAATCGCCTCTCAGCCGGAGTGTCGGGTAACCGAGCAACATGCCGAACGCCGCCGCGAGGCCGCCGGCGATCGGCAAACACTGCCAGAAACCAAAGCCGAAATGCGTCGACAACAGGCCGTATGTGTACGCGCCTACCGCATAGAACGCGACATAACCCAGGTCGAGCAACCCCGCCAGACCGACAACGACATTCAGGCCCCAGCCAAGCATGACGTAAATCAGTACGGTCGTTGCCGTATCGACGACGTAGCGGTTTCCAGCGAACAACGCAGGCAACAGCACGGCGAATGCGACGCATCCCGCGCCGGCCCAAACAAGGGAGCCATTACCGGTGATTTGAGGAGCGGGTCTGGCGCGCGACCGACGCTTTGAAAAAAGACTAAAACGCTGCAGCAAAAGCTGCATGACAATGCGCCCGGCAAATGCGATCGCGATGAAAAGCGCCAGCAGCGCCCATCGTGTATGAACCTCGAGACCATTGCTGCCATCTCGCGTCGTCAAACCCAGCATGGGCAAGCCGACGAGGCCCGCGACCAGGGCCGCGCCGAGCGCATCCTTGACGCGAAAATGTAGATTCGTTTCCTGCATGACTGTCGAACTCATCACACTTTCTCCACTTCGGGACGGCCAAGAAGCCCGGATGGACGAAACATCAAGACCACAATCAGGATGACGAACGTGGCCACATCCTTGTATTCGGGCGAGAGGTAGGCAGCCCAGAATGCTTCGATTAAACCGATGATCACACCGCCCAGCATTGCCCCGGGAATCGAGCCAATGCCGCCGAGCACGGCTGCGGTAAACGCCTTGATACCCGCTTCAAACCCGATCGAGAAATCGATCACACCGTAGTAGAGCGTCACCATGACACCTGCGACCGCCGCCAGTGCGGCGCCAATCATGAATGTCAGGGCGATGATCCGATCGACGTTGTAGCCGAGGAACTGCATCATCCGTTGATCCTGTTCACAAGCTCGCTGCTGTCTGCCGAAAGGTGTTTTATTGATGAATAGCGTGAAGGCGCACATCAGCAGAATCGTCACAACGACGATGAGAATTTGCACGTACGACACGTGTGGCCCGTGAAACTGTTCGCCGGAGAAAAGGTTCACGCCTCCAGTCACAAGCGGCTGGATAGACTTGACTCGCGCACCCTGAGTCAGCTGAACCATGTTTTGCAGGAAGATGGAAATCCCGATTGACGAGATCAGCGGCGCGAGTCGATTGGATCCGCGAAGGGGCCGATAACCCACACGTTCGACGGTCCAGCCGAATACGGACGTCAGTGCGATCGATACGATCAGCGTAATTGCAATGCTCGCCACGACCGACGAGACCCCGCTGCCTGCAAGCAGCGTGAAACAGGTCACGGCGATGAACGCGCTCACCATGTAAATATCGCCATGAGCGAAATTGATCATGCCGATAATGCCGTAGACCATTGTGTAGCCGATCGCGATCAGGCCGTAGACGGCGCCCAAGGTCAGCCCATTGATGAGTTGTTGCAGTGCCTGGCTCATGTCCTCTCCGGTGAATCTGCTGCAGAGGCGGCGCAATAGAGCGCGCGCCGCCTCTTTCCTTGCTACAAAAACTGGACAGGACGCGTCACTTCACATAGTCGTAGTTGTTGCCTTTCCACCGGTAGACCACATAGCCGGGGCTCTTCAGATCGCCTTTTGCGTCGAAGTCCACCTGGCCGACTACCGTACTGAACGATGCGTTGTGAAGCTGCTTCAGAATCGCTGCATAGTCCGTGGAGTTGGCCTTTTTCGCGGCCTCTGCGAAAACCTGCATGGCGGCGTACGAGTACAGCATGTAGCCTTCCGGCTCGATCTTCTGCGCGCGAAACGCCGCCACCACCTTTGCCGCTGCCGCGCTCTTGCGCGGGTCGGGCGGGAAGGTGAACAGAACCTTGCTGATCTCCGGTCCAGCCGCGGTAACCAGTTCATTGTTTGTGAGGGTGTCGCCGCCGAGGACCGTCAGATCCAGCCCGGCCTGCGCAGCCTGGCGAAGAATCAGCGCCACCTCCTGGTAGTAGCCGCCGTATGCCAAGATCTGAATGCCGTTTGCCTTCAGCTTGCTGATCAGGCCGGAGTAGTCCTTCTCACCCGCCGTGATCGACTGGCGCAGCGTCACGGGGGTCTGCTTCGCGGCAAGATCTTTTGCAATCTCGTCCGCCAGACCGCCGCCATACGCCGTCTTGTCGTCAATGACGGCGATTTTCTTGCCCTTGAAGTTTGCGGCGATGTAGTCGGCCGCGACCTGTCCCTGCTGATCGTCTCTGCCGGTGATACGGAAGATTCCCTTGATACCGCGTTCCGTGATTTTGGGGTTGGTCGACACAGTGACCTGGGGGATCTGCGCATCGTTGTACACGTCGGACGCCGGTAGCGTGGAACTCGAGCACCAGTGGCCATCGACGAACGCGACCTTCTTGTTGACGAAACTGTTGGCAACGGAAACCGCCTGCTTGGGATCGCAGACGTCGTCACCGACGACCAGGTCGAGTTGCTGTCCAAGCAAACCGCCTGCCGCATTGATGTCCTTCACCGCCTGTTCTGCGCCCTTGCGAAACTGATCCCCTCCCGACGCGTACTCTCCCGTCATCGGACCCGCCACTCCCACCACAACGCTTGCGTCCGCTGTGGCCGAGCAGGCCAAGGCCGTCCCGCCCATGCTGAGTACTACACCAAAACTAACCAATCCTTTCCGGCCGTTCATAACCATCTCCAAGAGCAGGCTTCGATGCAGGAACGAACAGGACTCAGCTATCGTTCCCTTGTATTGCCTCGCCTTCAATCGCGAGGTAGACCGAAGGTTGCCGACATCAAAAATTGGCTGGAATTTGATTGTGCGAAAGCAGGGATTAGTTGCAGCTTAAAGATGCATAATGCCGAGATTAGTCTGCGGAGAATCGCACAATTCAGACTCTCCGTCCTTCATGCAACCGCGTAAACGACAATGTTTCGCCCTTATCGCGTCGTTAAACGCCTGCGGAATTTGACGTACTTATATACGGGAACACAGCAAGGACTCGCCCCACCGTCGACAGGCTGCGTTGTCCGCCGCAGCGGTTGGCCCAGATCGGGCCACACGCGTCTCCGAAGGCCGTGCTTCAGCCGAATGACGAACGACTATACGAATTACGACAACTTGCCAATTACCATTCTCTCGCGCTAAACGCTGGAGAATGGTCCATCCAGTCGTAACTGGTCTTGCAATGAGATGGCGAGGCTTCCCGGTTTACGACATCGGAAACTGATTCCGCGTTAACCGACACCTTTATCCTCTGTGTGCCCCGCCCACGGGGATTGACATCATCTTCCGCCCGGGATTGATCGTGAATCGTTGGCTTAACTCTATCAGTCATTACGTACCCCTAAATATATAGAATACTTTTCAAAAGTGTGCGCACGAGATCATACGGCGAGGTCAATTGAAGCCAGCCCAGGCCAACCGTAAGATTGCAGAAATTATCGAGAAGACGCAATTCAAAACGTTGAAACACCACGTTAGCGCGCCGCAAAGGACGGCACTTCGCTATCCGGACGGTTAAGGCTCGAGATCCAGCGCCATACTTTCGCATCTTAGGCATTGGCAGCGACCGCAGCCTCGGATCTTCTGCAATGGATTTCACGAACAAAATCCCTCTCACTCACCCGTTGGCCGGGCGTGCTCTATTGTCGGCTTTCCGCTTGCGGCTCTTTCCGAACCTTTCCGTTCTGGATAACCCACTCGAAGAATTCCGAATTTGCAAGTACAGATATGTCGCGAAGAGGGTTTCCATTGACAACCAGGATGTCGGCGATGGCTCCGGTGCGAAGCGTCCCCAGCTGTCCGCTCATGTTGACGATATCTGCAGCTACTGTCGTTGCAGAACGTATTGCTTCAAGATTACCCAGCACACCCGCTCTGATTGCAAACTCGCCGCTTTGCAGCGAATGCATTTCCCCAAGAAGGTCCGAACCGTAGCCCATCGGAACACCGTGTCTGGCAAAAATCTCAAGCGACTTTTTGCCGGCGGTTTGCGTCAGGCTGACCTTTGACAGGGCCTCAGGCGGCACCCCGTACTGCGCACCAAACTGCACCGTCGCGTCATAAGTAACGAGCGTAGGTACCGCGAAAGCCCCATACTCTGCCATGACCTGCGCCGCAGCGTCGTCGACGAGGTTGCCGTGTTCAATCGTCCGAGCGCCACACTTGACGGCGCGAGTAATAGCGCGGCCCGTGTACGCATGCGCCATGACGTACGTATTGGCTGCATGTGCTTCCGCGACGATCGCACGAATTTCGTCCTCGGAATATTGGGTGTTGCTGATGGGATCAGTTGGCGACGCGACACCCGATCCCGCAGGGTCGAGATACCCAATGGCCTCAGCTTGCCGTTGGCCTTCGGGATAAACACTCTTCTGATAGGGTCCGGCCGGTAAGTCTCCTGCCTGAGCGCAAGCGCCAGTTCGCCGAGCCACTTCTGCACCCCGTACGCTTCGACCTCCGCGAAGTCCTGTCGATCGACACCCGGTGCGCCCTTGTTCGATCGACACTGTGCGTACGCATGCGCCAGCACATCCTCGCGATAGATCTTGTCGTACAGCGCGTAAAAGCGATACCCGGCTTCTGCCTTCGCTTTCGCGTGTAACGCCATCTGCAGCTTCTGAACACGAATCGGAGTTGATAGGTTGCCCAATCTCCACGTCCTCACTACGTATTGCGTCTGTCTTGAACTGAGGCCCCTTCCCTCCACCGGCATTACCCGGCTTCACCGGTACTACGGGCCTCTCCGTCATCCCAAGGCGCCCGGCCTGTCCCTCGCGGGCGTCCGGTTGGTCATCCCTGACCACGCCGAGGGACTTCCCGTGTTGCGTACGCTTTCCTTGTGTACATGCTGTCGCCACTACCCCGGCGCAGCGACTGGGCTTCCAGCCTGCTCATTCACCCAGTCGTATCAGCCTTCCCCGATAGGGTTGCCGGGTCGGCCTGCGCATCGTCCTTTTCGAGGTTTGCTCGGCGTTCACTCGCGTTACGGCCTGCACACTCGCGCTGTCACCTATTCGTGACACGCATTACCAGAGGCTTCAGCCACTTCGTTACCTCCATGACTGCTCCAGTTGCTTCCGGCTGGAGCGGTTGCCGGGCGGGGCTTGCACCCGCTGGAAAACGCCGCCTTTTCACGGCGCACACCCTAAGCGTACCTTGAGTTCTTCGGGCTGAGCGTCTGCTGTCAGAGCGCTACCGGACGGTCGCCTCTGCCGTCGCGCTCGACGCCTCATATCCTTCATTATTTCGGTCGGATTTCGCCGGCGCCATCAGCCAATCCGGAATACGGCAAACCATGCCGATCGGGTATCTGACGAAACGATCTCGTGACAAGCTGCTCTCTGTCTATTGTTAGGTCCTGTTAGCTTGGCGATTAGCGACTTTGAATGCGACCATCTTGTTGATAATGTCTTGCTGAAGCCTCTGCGCTGCCAGTGGCAGTTCCCGTCCTCGACGGGTGGCAAGCTGCGCTTGTACCCTTTTTGTCAATTCGTGCTCCACCGGCACCGCCTTTAGCACGCCTTTTGTCAGATCGTCATGAATCGCAAATGCAGGAAGCAACGTTACCCCCATTCCGCAACGGACAAAGCTGGTCAGGCCGATGAGGTGATCGGTTTCCAGAGCCACGTTCAAGCGTCGCTGTTGAAGCGTCTCGATTTGCTCAACAATCTTGCGGGTACCGAAACCCGCGCTAGCCAGTGCAAAAGGATAAGAAAACAAAGTTTCGACGGTCAGTGCGCTCGCGGCAGCCAAGGGGTGATCGCACGGGACGACTACGCAAAGCGGCTGCTGGCTTGACTGCACTTCCTTGAGTCGAGCCTTGTGCAGGTCGAGTCCCGGTCCGTAGATTAGGCCGAGGTGAACCTCATCCTCCTCGAGCCACCCGAGAACATCGTTGACACCACCTAGCTTCAGATTGATGGCGACGTCTGGATAGGCGGCCTTGAACTGATGCAACACGTGAAACATCAGGTCATCAGTGAAACCGTGGATGGCACCGATTTTCACGGTACCACCTGTGAGTCCCGCCAGCGCATCGAGTTTTGAGCCCACAGCCTCCTCCCGCGCGAGGTGGTCCCGATAGTACTGGATGAGCAGGTGCCCGGCCTCCGTAGGCTTCGCTCCACGGCGGTTGGTTTCTAGCAGAGGCGTGCGCGCCACTTTCTCGAGAGCCGCGATTTGCCTGCTAACGACGGACGGCGCAACGTCCAGGAAGTCGGCTGCCGCACGCATGCCACCCAGCCTTACCGCCTCGAACAAATATTCTAATCTCCCTATCGTCAGACCATACATTCTGCCTCCTCCGATTCTCAACACTCGCAAGTATTATCGTTGCCTTCATGTCAACGAAATTTTCATTTCGATGTCATTGTTGTCAAAAAAAACTGAAACCACAATGTGTTGAAACAGACCGGAGAAGGAGCAAATGATGGGACGAATGACATTTCGGAATGCAACCGTGTTCGATAGCGCCAAAGGCAGACTCATTCCACGTGCTTCGGTGTGTGTCGAGAACGACGTGATCGTCGCCGTCGTGGATGGTGAGCTGCCAGGCGGTAACGGTCAAACCGTCGACCTGCGGGGCCGCACATTGCTACCGGGGCTAATCGACGCTCATGTGCATGTCACCGCGACCGTTCCAGACTTCTTCAAGCTATCGCTGATGCCGCAGTCGCTGATTACAGCGCAAAGCAAGACCATTCTGGAAGCAATGCTGCATCGCGGGTATACGACGGTGCGTGATGCGGGCGGTGCCGATTCGGGGCTTGTACAAGCAATCGAAGAAGGTCACCTTGTAGGCCCACGCCTCTACATCGCCGGACGAGCGATCACGCAAACGGGCGGACACGGAGATCCGCGTCCGGCTTTCTTCAGCAACATGAACTGCGTATGTTGCGGGTCGGTCGGCCTGCTCGGCTGTATAGCCGATGGCGTACCGGAAGTACGGCGCGCAGTGCGAGAGCAGCTCCGCAACGGCGCTCACCACATCAAGGTGATGGCCGGTGGTGGCATCTCGACGCCGAATGATCCATTGGACGGCACGCAATTCTCCATCGAAGAACTCACGGCGATCGTGGAGGAAGCCGCCGCGGCCAGGACTTATGTGATGGCCCACGCGTATTCTCCGGAAGCGATCATGCGAGCCGTGCGATGCGGCGTGCGCTCGATCGAGCATGGCAACCTGCTGGACGCGGAGAGCGCCCGGTTAATGGCGGAACACGGTGTTTATCTCGTGCCAACGCTCGCGACTTACGCTGCGGTGGCGAAGGTCGGGAAGAATCTCGGCTGGTCACCTGCAATGCTCGAGAAAGCAGAGCGCGTCATGGATCGTGGCATCGAGGCTTTGAGAATAGCTCGCGATGCAGGGGTGAAGATCGCCCTCGGCTCCGACCTGCTCGGCCAAATGCACGAGTCACAGTACAACGAACTGGTATTGCGACAGGCCGCCATGCCCCCTTCCGAAGTGCTTCGTAGCGCAACGTACGTAAATGCCGAATTGATGAATCAATCCAGCCGGTTGGGAATCATTGCCGAGGGCGCTCAGGCCGATCTGCTCGTCATGGACGGCAATCCAGTGGAAGACCTCTCCGCGTTTCTCGACGAGCGCAACCTCTTGATGGTGATGAAAGCAGGCAAGCTGGTTCTCAACCGCGTCGAAGCAAGCCTGAACGATTGACCCAGTCATTGTCTTGCGGCGCGTCGAAGAAACTCACCTGACGCACAAACGCCATCAACGCCGGTCATAGCGCGCCCGAACACACACAAAATTCACACATCAGGAGATCATCGTGTCATTCGTATCGTCGAGAATTGAAAATTGGCCGTACACCAAATATCACCGCCGTCTCCTTGTCATCGGTGGATTGGGATATACGTTCGATGCGATGGATGCCGCCGTGTTGGCGTTTATCCTGCCAGTACTTCGGGCGCAATGGGCCCTGACGAGCGTCCAGACCGGAGTGCTCGCCAGTGCAACATACATCGGCTTCTTCTTCGGCGCCCTGTCGGCCGGCGCGTTGGGCGATCTATGCGGACGACGGCGCGTGATGATGTACGCACTTGCCATATACGCGGTCGCATCCTTGGTCAGTGCAACGACGACGTCCTGGACTGGATTCCTCGCAGCGCGGATCATTGCCGGCATAGGCACAGGCGCTGAAAGCGCGATCATTGCACCGTACCTCACTGAATTCGTCGCAAAGCGCTATCGTGGGGCGTTCGTCGGCGCGCTTACGGGTTTCTTCTCGTTCGGGTTCGTCGCTGCAGCAGGCCTCGGATACTTCATCATCCCGTCAATTGCACAAGGCTGGCGGGTCGTGGTCATCATCACGGCGTTGCCGGTCGTCATGCTCCTCTGGTGGCGCCGCGTGCTGGACGAATCGCCTCGATGGTTGGAAAGCCGCGGTCGGCATAATGAAGCGAGAGAGATTGTCATGAAGATCGAAGCTGAACTTGCACTGGATTGCCAACGATCATTCGTCGAGTGCGAACCCATCGCACGCCAAATCGATGAGCACGTCGGAAAACCGACCTTCGTATCGAACTTCAAGGCATTGTGGTCAGGCAAACAGGCACGCGTGACAGCGATGACATGGGCCATGTGGCTGTCGATCACGTTCAGCTATTACTTGTTCTTCACCTGGATTCCGGGCTTGCTGGTCCAGAACGGGATGAGCATTACGAAGAGCTTCGGCTATTCGTTTGTCATTTACCTTGCGCAAGTGCCTGGCCTGTTCTCGGCGGCCTATCTTAATGAGAAGATAGGCCGCAAGGCGACGATCGTGTTGTACATGGCACTGGGCGCAGTTTCTGCGCTGGCGCTGTCGGCTATGCGCACCAACGAGGCCGTCATGATCGCAGGCGCCTGCCTGTCTTTCGCGATGAACGGGACATACGCGGGCGTCTATGCTTACACTGCAGAAATTTTTCCGACTGCAATTCGCACGACCGGTGCGGGATTCGCATCAGCCGTCGGCCGCGTCGGTGCTATCGCGTCACCAATCATCGTCGGCTATCTGTTCCCGATATTTGGATTTGCAGGCGTCTTCGGCCTGACTACCGTCGCACTGGGAGCCGGTGCACTCGCCGTCATGATTCTAGGGCCGAGGACGAAAGGGCTTTCACTCGAAGCCATCGTTGCAGAGGAATTCCAATGATGAACGCAAATCTGCTGCCGGAACTTGACTCGATCGCAACTGCCTGCAGTAACGCGCGGCAACCTGTGGCCGTCTTCCGCGCACTCGACTTGGCCTTGCAACGAATTGCGTCGCACAAGCTTATGACAATCCTCACCTATGACGAAGCGCTGACCCGATCCACTCGGTTGTACTCCAGCGACCCCGATGCGTATCCGGCGGGGACGAGCACCAAGATAGCGTCGAAATCCTGGGCGCAGTCCGTGATTCGGGATGGCATACCCTATGTGGGACATCGGGTGCAGGACCTCGAATCCGTATTCAATCATCATCGAAAAATGGCTGCGCTGGGTCTTGGGAGCGTCATCAACATGCCGATACGCTGGTGCGGGAGGACCGCAGGCACGTTGAACATGCTTCACGAAGAAGGTCGTTATATTGGCGTCGATCTCCGTATCGTGAAGGTGTTTGCCCAGTACGCGTTGCCGCCGCTTCTCGCTTCGATCGCTTGTGCGCCGGTCGCAACGTGAGAGTGAGGCGAGCGGTCCGCAGCGAATATCCTGACAGTGGTCCAGGTCAATTACGCCTATAAACAATCAACAAGCGCGCGGTGACACGGCTACGCTGAAGCAGCGTGGCCGACATAGCTCGTCCTGCGCGAATCGGGCGGCGGGCTCCATGGGGGCAAACGCCGCCGTACTGTCCGTACTACGCCACATAGCGGTCAGCTGACCAGCGTGTCCGTTTGGCGGCTCATGGCCGGATCGAGGCAGTGTCACCCGTGATTCGCTCGCCGCAAAGCGGTCGTTGAGCAAGGGGCTATGAGACCCCGGGCATATAAACTGGACGACGACCTCGAACGGCCGTTAATGGCCGACACTTGCCCGTCGCCCAGCAAGACCGCAAGATAATCGCTCCATCTTTCACGCGGCACAAAGTTCGATCCGTCGACGTGATGGTTTTGACGTGTAGACAGCCCCTAGCCTCGCGCGGACCGTCAGGCCAAGCCATTTCCCCAAACATCGATTGAAGCGTGCGGGTAATTGGGCGCCATGCTGAATCCCATGCCGTCTCATCCGGCATGGGTAGCCCGCTGCGCTAGTCCGAGCCCGCCCCGTTTCCACGCAGGTATCAGCTAAGTTCCAATCTCTTCCAGATTTTTTGCGTATACGCTGACGTATACTTGAAAAACTACAAATAATAAATGTCTTTTAAATCAATACGTTATATTACCAATTCGAGTCCTCTCCTGGGTACCATAAAAATAGATCCGGATTAGTTGCTGGACGATGTCCGTGAAAAAGCCCGCTTTCGCGGGCTTTTTGTTTTTGGAGGTCCCTGGAAGATGTTCGTGTCCCACCATAAGGCGACGTCGAATGAGTACGTTTTCGAGTACATGAAAGTTCGAGCCCCTGGAAACGTACTCACCACACGCCTGGCATCTTTCCCTTCCCGATAGACTGGCACCACACACGGGCCAAGTTTGTCCTTTTGACCTCCACCACTATGCCGCACGGCCCACACCGTGCGTCGCAAGGGATCGCTGACGAGCTGCTGCATCGGCTTGGCGATCTCGGCAACGCGTGCCTTTATCTCGTCACGACCGCAGTCTCATAGCACTCCGGACATTTCGATCAACGTCGGCGACTATCTTACAGCTCGGCCCTTAAGCTTCATCGTGAAATGCTGCGACATGTTCTGTGCGAAATGCCACGGGCCCATCAGCATCACAAACAGACTCTCCCCTCCCCCGCGGCCGCTCGATGAACGCGGACAAACGAGCCCAACTCGGCTGGACCCGACGTTCGCCCATTCACCTCGCTATGGCCGTTCACCGTGCTCTTTCGGCCGTTCGCATAGCAGAGTCGCCTGCTGCGTACACCGACCCCTGTCGGCCTCGAAGCCGGTCATGTCGCGCTACTGCCGGAGAGCCGCTGTGCATCAACTCACGTTAAAGTGCACGCGAATGTCTTGCCGGGTTTCAACCGGGTGTCCGTCTTGCATTGCCGGAAAAAAACGCCAGCTTCGCAAGGTCTCGAGAACAATCTGATTGAGACGCGGGTACTGCGTAGGCTTGATAAGTTCGACAGCGACGGATCCGTCCGTATGGATGACGAGGCGGGCTGTGGCGACCGTCTGGTAGGCCTGCTCCCGCAATTCGTCGGGAACCGGGGGCAGCGGCTGCGCGATTGCCCGCGCGGGTGAGTTGCCGGTAGAAGATCCCGCAGATATCTCCTGAGTGCCTGGCGCACCGATGGCTGGCACCGGCGCTGATAGCGCCGCCGTCCCCGTCTGCGCCGGCGAACCGGTCTCGGGCTTCGCAACCGGTGCGAACTCCGGGGCGTGCGCACTCGGGGGGGACTTCACAGCAGGCAGTGGTGTGCGAACTGGCAGCGTGGGGGTATGCGCTGGTTTGAGTGACGGTTGTTTCGGTGGGGCGACCGTATGCGGCTCAGTAGTCGCCTGTGGTGAGCGTGTTCTGACCATGGGCGGCGTTGGAGCGGGTTCTGGTACGTCAACGACGCTCACCTCCAACGGCTGCTGCAGCACCCGCTCGCGTGCCGGTCCCGGATCCAGGCTGCGTCCGAGCACTACAAGAAAAATTCCCCATGCAAATGCACCCAGCGCCGCGGCCATCGTGAGCCTGACTTTCCGGTTGTCACACGCCTCGATGCGGAGTCGCGAAAGTCTACTCACGATGAACTGCAACAAGAAAATGTTCCGCGCCGGCGCGTCGGGCCGCCAGCATTGCCCGCACGACAACGCCGTGCCCCGCTGCATCATCGGCGGCGACAATGACGTCATGATCTGGGTGCAGTGCGCGCCTCATGGCAGGCTCCACCTGATCGAGCCGAACCGGTTCGCGATTGACAAAAATCCCGTTGCTGCGGTCGACCGTCAAAGTGGGTGGCCCCTCCACCGACATCTGTTGCGCATGACCCGATGGCAGGTTGACCTTCACGGCGTCCAGCCGTTGCATGGCGAGCGATGCCAGCATGAACGTAGCGAGCAGGAAGAACATCACATCGATCATCGGAATGATTTCGATGCGGCCGCGCTTCGCGGCACGGGAGCGACGAAACTTCACGGCGCATTACCGCCCGTTTCGGAAGCGAGGCGGATCCCGCTAAGGCGTTCATTTGCGAACGCTTCGAGTTCGTCCATCAGCCGCTCGAGGCGCCGGGAAAAGTAGTTGAAGGCGAACAGCGAGAACAATGCGACGACCAGGCCAACCGCTGTCGCCACCAGTGATTGGGCGACGCCGCCGGTGACGCCGCCCGGATTGACCAGACCGCTTGCGCCGAAGAGCTGGAACGAATGCATCATGCCCACGATCGTACCCAGCAACCCAAGCAGTGGCGCAGCGGTCACGATCGTTTCGAGTACCCAGAAGCCCCTGCTCATATCCCGCTCGATCGCTGAGGCGATCACTTCGGTCTTCGCCTCGCGATACCAGACAGGCACAGACGGCTGGCGCGCAAGCGGCTCGCTCAGGCGTCGGAAAACATGCTCCGCCGGCAGCGAATCAAATGCCTCAACGATTGCGCCGGGCGACGCGTCGGCGGTAACCGGGGCGCACAGACTTGCGCCGGGCCGGCGGGCGAAACGCGTAAAGACATATGATCGGTCAACCACGATCGCGATCGCCACGATCGCAAGCAGGCTGAGCGGGTAGATGACCCACCCGCCAAGCTGCACGGCGTCCATAAGATTCATCCAGTCTTTCATTCCGGCATCCTTTGGTCAGGCGTCAAAACTTTTTGGAAATACCCGCGTACAGCGCGATGTGAGGTCCGTATTGCGGAGCGCCCACTCCGATGCCAGAGCCGTCGCGCAGCTCGTACACGCGGTTGAACGCATTCACGAGAAGCAGTCGCGCGTCGAATTTGCCAATCAGGGGATTGTTGACGTTGAAGTGCTGGATCACGCCAAGGTTGACCTGTGCGTAAACCGGCAGACGATCGGTATTGGCAAAGCCGCTGCGCAGGCCACTTCCAACCAGTCCGTCAAACGTGAATGTGGTACGGCCGAGTTCGTACGTGCCGCCAAATGACGCGGTCACGCGTTGATCGTGATCGAGAAATACGTAGTGGTCACTGATGAACGCGAGTTCGTCGGCGCCGAAATTGAACTGCGCGGAATTGATATTCTTGCCCTGTGCGCGGCTGAACGCGAGATTCAGATAGGCGGAAACGTTATCCTGCTTGTAATTGGCCGTGAACTCGACACCATAGGTCCGGCCGTACTGATAGTTGAAGGGGGTAAAGATTAGCGCGGTGCCAAACTGGCCTTCGTCGAGCAGATTGGTCGACTTCTTGTAGTAGGCGTCAAGCCCGACGGTCAGCGACGGCGTCAGCCGCTGGATGACGCCCAGGTCGAAGTAGTGGCTGCGCTCGGGTTGAACCGGATCGTTCTGTCCGGACACCTGGGCTGTGGTCCCCGCAAACCGCGCGATGTCGGAGTCGGCTACGAGTTCGAACGCGGGCGGCGTGAAGTAGCGCGCGTAACCCGCGTGAACGGTGGTGGACGGCGTTAGCGCGTACACCAACCCGACGCGCGGGCTCACCTGGCTCGCGCTGACGTACTGGTCCATCTTGTCGTAGCGCAAGCCATAGTTAATGGTGAGCCTGTCGGTGAGCTTCCACTCATCCTGCACATAGGCGCTATACAGGTAGCCGGTTTTGCTGCTGGAGTCAGGAATGGTAACCGGCTGATCGGACGACTGGTTGCCCTCGGCGTCAACCGGAAAGACAGCGAGACTGTTGTCAAAGATTGCGTGTTCCTGCTGGAAAAAGATGCCCGCGCGGATCGTATGCTTTTCGTTTAGCCGGTAGGTTGTGTCCAGTTGAACCCCATTCGCCCGATCGCTGTGAAAATCGCTTGCCGCGACACCGTTAAACAGCAGGTCGCCGACCGGGTCGGGGTTGAACTGGGTGCGTGAATAGCGGGTGAAAACAGCAAGTTGATAGTCCAGTGCCGCCCCGTTGGTTCCCTGCAGCGCTACTACGGCAAACTGGTTGAGTTCTGACTGGGTTTCATTGAGCTGGCTCGAATCGAAGCTCGTGTTGCCGTTCAGCGTAAATGCAGTGGGCAGGCCTGG
>NZ_PVNC01000029.1:0-56646 GCF_003001875.1 Paraburkholderia sp. BL18I3N2 | reverse complement strand
CGTCATCTTCTGGTTCCTTGTCGCCGGCCATTATGACCGACTCACGCCCCAGCTTTTCCACTCAATGAACTGTCCGAATTTCCGGAGCCACCTCTCCTGGCGCGCAAGCTCTGCTACCTCCGCGCCTTCCTGTTCATTGGCTGGTGTCACGTGTACCGCCAGCAACTGTCGCATTATGTCCACCGCAATGTGTACCTTGCTGCGGCGTTTGCGCTTATAACCGTCATAGCCCGCACGCGGGCCGCTCTCGCAGGTCGACTGTATCGTGCGCCCATCGAGAATGACCGCACTGGGCTGTCCCCGACGGCTAGGGCCAGGCGTATCAGCGAGCGCAGGTCGCTCACCATGCTCTCGAAGCAGCCGGCCTGCAACCAACGTTGAGTTTGCTGATACACCAGTTCCCACGGTGGAAAATCATTGGGCAGCATCCTCCACGGCGCGCCGGCACGAGCCATCCAGCGCAATGCGTCAAACATGTCGCGCAGCTCGTATTTGCGCTGGGGCGCCTCGACGTCCATCAACGTCAGATACGGTGCCGCGAAACTCCATTCTTCGTCCGACACATCAGTTGGATACCCTTTGCGGTCTGCCTTTTTCATTCCTCTAGGATACCAGGTCGCGCTCAAAGTTCCTAACACGCTCTTCTATGGGGAACTGAAAGTCAAGCCCGGTTCACGATAAACATTCTGTTATGCGATGTAAGCCTCCTTGTTCGGTCTCTACCGCCAGCCTGCGCGATCACTTACCATGACCAGACGCAGGCTGGCGCTAAAGACCGGTGCGTGAAGGACGGTACCGACGCTCATCGCGTAAGCCTTGTTGCAGCCTGGCATGTCAATGTCATTCAGGTCAGGGTATCTGTTGGCCGGTCAGTGCCGGGTCGACCTTCTATCCGTGCCGACCTGACAGGCCGGTCACCTCATGCCGCGTGCGCGAAGCGCTGGAGCTACCCTGTTACCGACGGCGCCCCATCTAGGGAAACGGCCTCCCGCAGTGGGTAGCCCGAGCGTGTTTCGGGCGCGTTGACCTTTAGATGCTGTTGCTGCATCCGACGTCATTCAATCATTCAGGCCCTCACGGTGTTGACGTCGCGCGGCTTGAGTATCGCGCCAACGGGGATCTCGCCGTACTCGAGATAACGCCACAGGGCGATCGCCAGACGGCGTGCGAGCGCGACGATACCGATGCGCCGCATCCGCTTGCCGGTACCGGAGATGCTGACCCAGGCACACGTGGGCGCCGACGCTGAAAGCGAGATGCCGGTTCGGTTTGCGGTCGAAATTGAATGCGAACAGCTCAGGGGAGACTTGCTCGTCACGATTTGCCGAGCCATAGCGGAGCATCAGCCAATCGCCCTTGCGGATTGTCCGACCCCGGACGTTGGTGTCGGCAGTCGCTGTGCGCATGAAATGACGCACCGGCGATGCGTAGCGAAGGGTTTCATCGATAAACTGCGGAATCAGCGAACGATCCGCCTGTAGTCGCGGCAATAGCTCAGGGAAGCGGTTCAACGCCCACATCGCGACCGATATGGACGACGAAACCGTATCATGTCCTGCTGCGGCGATGATCACGTAATAGCTGCCCCGGTCTCTATGCATAATTACGCCGGCGTCAGCACGGCGCCGGAACCACGCCATTGATGGTTCGAGTTCGTCGTCGCAATTTACTTGCGCTTGTGGCGGGCTCGAATGCCATGCTGCGCCGTCAGCTTGCGAACCAGCTCTTTGCCCACGCGCACGCCTTGCGTGAGCAGTTCCTTCCACATGCGAGGCCAGCCGTACTCTCCCTTGGTCTGCGTGTGAATCGCCTTGAGGTTTGCGAGCAGTGCGTCGTTACTCACGCGGCCCCGGGGCGGCTTGGCCTCTGTGCAGTGCGTTGCCGGCGCTGCTGATATCCGCTTGGACTGACTCCCAGCACTTCGCATAGCACCGAGACCGGCCAGTGGCGTCGATAGCGCTCGATGAACGCGTACTTCACATCGACTCCTTGGCGAAGTGTCGAGTAGCCCGGCGGAACTTCCCCGCCGAGCCCTCACAGATCACGTACGTGAACCTCTCGGTTCATGCGGCTCTTGTCATCCAGCCGATGGCAATACCCCCAGCTTCCAGTGGTACAGGACGCCCGGGGCACGTTCCACCAATCGCCTGAGCCATATCCGGGCCCTAGCGCGACTTCGCTTGAAACGGCGGTACTTCCGCACCGCCCATTTCGCCAGAATGTCGTTGAGGTGGCCTATCACACGCTTGAACACGCTCATATAGAACGCCGCGTAGTAATTCCACCATCCTCGCAAGGTGGAATTGACCCACTGTGCAATATCTTCGAACGCAGCATCCGTCCAGCGGCCGATACTCCACACCCGCATTTGCTCGCGGATGCGTTTCGCGGCCTTGCTACTGAGCGCAGGACTGAAGCTGTCGAAGTAAATGCCGCGCTTGCTTTTGGCCAGCCGACCGCGGAAGGTGTATCCGAGAAAGTCAAGGCTCGTGTTGGGATAGTCCTTCTTGCGATACCCATTCCGGCAGTACACGATCCTCGACTTCTCAGGACGCAATTCCGGGCCACAGGCCTTTAGACGCGCACCGATTGCCGCATGCAACCGTCTGGCTTCGGCTTCGCTTTTACAGTGGACCAATCCATCGTCGGCCTACCGCACGAAGGACGTATCCGGAAAGTGCCTCGCCATCGAGGTATCAAAGGCATAATGCATATAGAGATTAAACAGTACCGGGCTGACCACGCCATGGACGCAAAAGGTAACTTTGGTCGGCGTGAGCGGCGTGCGGAGATCCAGGCAGGCGAGAGGCGCCTCCATTTCCGCCGGCGGGTCGCGTGGCGGTGGGAATCGAATGGCGAATGGTGATGCTGTCATCGGCAACCACCACCTCCTTGACGAGCAGTCTTGTGATGCGCTGACGGTCCTGAACATCAAGGGTGGCGGCACTGCTACGCAAACGCCCCAGGAACGCCGTTAGCGTTTCCGCCAGGCGTAGGTAAGCCGCCTGGTCGACCAACTGGGCACTGAGCCCGCGTAGTTCCTCCTGAAGACTCTGCTCGCGTTGCCGCAGCGCAGGCATGCGCCGCCGCAACTCGTTCAGCGAAAGCAGGTCCTCCTGGTACGCGGTGAGCAACCGGTCCATACGTTTCTGCGCTTGCGCCAGATCCTGCGTGACGCGGTCCTGCTGCCGCTTGGCCGGACTTGAATTGCGCGCCGTCTCAAGGCGCCGATTCAATTCGGTCTGGATGAGCGCGGGATCCTCCAGCAGGCGCACAATTTCGGACCACACGATGTGCTCCAGCAGATCCAGCCGGATGGGGCGCTGCTCACACCTGGCGTGGCCGTCATAGCGCCAGGCGTCAGCGCCCAGGCAGCGGTAGTAGGAGATCTTGCGCGCGCTACTGCGTGTCGAGGTCCGGTACAAGGCGTAGCCGCACTGGCGGCAGTGCACAAGGCCCTGGAGAATGCTGGGTTCGAGCGTTCGACGCGAAGCGTGCTTCCTGTTGCTTTCCAGGCGCTCCTGCGCCAAGGCGAACGTATCCGGGTCGATCAAGGCAGGAACCGGAATTTCGATCCATTGATCACGCGGCAGTTCGTGATTGGCACTGTTGCGAGCCGGCAGGCCGCCGCGCTGGCGCAACGTCCGATTGTTGGTGCGTTCTCGCGCGGCCTGTTGGGTCTTGCCGAAGCAGGCCATTCCACGATAGGCAGGATTGCGAAGGATGGCCCAAACAGTGGAGCGCTCCCAGCGTGCTGCGCCCTTTCTGGTAGGTACCCCCAGTTCGTTCAACCGGCGTGTGACAGCACCGATGCTCAGCCCCGCCACGGTATATAGCTCGTAGATCTGGCGGACCACCTGCGCTTCGGCGGCGATCACCGTATAGTCCGCGGCCTGCTCGTCGCTCTTGCGTTCGTAGCGGTAACCGTAGGGCGCGCCACTCAACACGCTGACCTCACCTTGCTTCGCACGGTGTCGCTTGCCTCGCCGCGAGCGTTCGAGGATCTGGGCCCGTTCGTACTCGGCGATCATGCCCTGGAACTGCAACAGCAACTGATCTTCCGGCGTACCCGAGTGCGGCGCCTTGATGAATATCACTGCCACCCCGTGACGGGCCAATTCCTCAATGAGCAACACCTGGTAGGCATATTTGCGGCTCAGGCGATCGGGGCGAGCGCCAGTACCGCCTGAATCTCGCCCGCCGCCGCCAGGTCGCGTACCCGCTCCAGTCCGGGCCTCACCAGGCTTGCACCGCTGTAGCCTTCGTCCTGGAAGACCCACTCATCCGGAACGCTGTAGCCTTCGCTTCGGGCAAACTCCACCAGCGCCGCCGTCTGACTGGCGATGGTCTTCTCCTCCTTCTGTTGATCGGACGACACCCGGGCGTAGATCGCGGCAACCTTCATCAGTTTCTCCACTCAGTCCAGTTTGCTCGCCAGTGCGGCGCACACGATCCGGCACCAGGATGTCATAGGCCTGCTCGAGCTTCCTTGCCAGCAGGCGGTCAAACGTATATTCCAGGTCAACGTGCCGACTGCGTGGACGTCGATCAGCCACGCCCGCCTGCCGTCGTTAGCAAAGCACAGACAGCACGCGTGAGCGTTTCGCCCATCGTTAAATCATTGGCCTGCGCATATGCCCGCAATGTGACAGCAACGGCCGCAGGAACCTTGAGCGTGATGGGAATGGTGGGCTCGGCCACGGCCACGGCCACTGGAGACGACAGGTGCTGCGCCTCCTGCAGGTAACGGTAGGCCTGGCGCCGCGAAATCATATGCTGCTCGGCCATGGCTTCGGCGGCCTCGTTGAGGCTGCGACCATCGGCAAGCAGATGAAAGGCGGCATTCAAACGCTGAGCCCTTTCGGAGAGAGTTGAGCGCGACATATGACATTTTTATATTACTTCTTGTGACGCAAATCAAGGACTGAATCGGACCGGCACAGCGGAATCTGCCGCTCAAACTCAAAGTTATCTTTTGCGTCCATGGCGTGACGACACCACCTTGCGGCGTGCCCTGCGTCCGCGACACCATTTCCTGCCCCCTCATCACTGGCGCCTTAAACCAGCGTTCCACGTACAGCTCCACCCATGTGCAACGAGCATGCTGCCGCACCGCTTCCATCATGAGTTCGTGATCAACATGGTCAAGAACCCCTCGATGTCGAGATCGAGCACCCAAGCGTAACGCCAGCATCGCTGCCGTGCAGCCGAAAGTGCTTAATGCGCCGACCGGCCAGGACGATATCCTTAGCCATCCTACTGAAACACCGGCTTCTCGACGGGTTTCAGATATCGTTTGGCTACCATCTGCGCGATTCTGTCCGACACCGTCGGGACGGTCATCGCGAACTGCACACACGCCCAACGATCATTTGGGTTGGGCAAGATCTAACATCCATTTCATCCACTTACTGTAAAACGCATTTCTCAACGTATCCACGTTATAGATGAAAGGTATAAACACAATCGATTTTACAAATCAATTGGTGTGTTGCACAGTGAAACCCGTCGTCGCGGAAATGGAAATCGAAGTTGATTGATCGAATACTTCATATTTATAAACCTAAGTAGTACGACAGATTTAGGTATGTCTCCATGATGCCCACACTTTCGGATGTATCTCTCGACACGCCACCTAAGCTTACCGAAACCGTGCCCGTCGCGGCCTTCCGGATGGGACGATCGACCGTGGAGCCGCCTACTGGCTCGATAATTGAACGAAACGGGCCAGATCTGTGAAGGTCCTCGATTGCGTATCCGAGGCGCGCGACGAGTGCCACGATCGCGCCGGACGTCGCGACGTCTACTTGACGTTTGACGACGGCCCTAATCCACTTTGCACACCGGACGTCCTCGATGTGCTGGCAGAACACCGGGTGCCAGCAACGTTCTGCGTCATCGGTGCGTACGTAGAGGACCACCCGAAGCTGATCCAGCGAATGATCGCGGACGGACACGAGATTGCCAATCACACGATGACTCATCCGGATTTGTCTGGATGCGAACCTGATGAAGTACGACGCGAAATATTGGACGCGAACAGGATCATCCGGATGGCGTGTCCCCAGGCCACAGTTCGGCATATGCGTGCCCCTTACGGAATATGGACGGACGAAGTGGTCGTTGAAACGGCAAAGGCGGGGCTGGCGGCTCTTGACTGGTCGGTCGACCCGCGTGACTGGTCTCGCCCCGGCGTCGATGCGATTGTCAGCGCAGTGCTGGCCTCTGTCCGGCCTGGCGCAATTGTGCTCTTGCACGACGGATGTCCTCCCGGCGAGTCAGGACGGTGCTGTCATGCTGGGCTGCGCGACCAGACCCTCATGGCGCTTTCCCGCCTGATTCCAGAACTGCATGACTGCGGATTTGTAATCAGCTCGCTACCCCAACCACACTGGCCAAACCGACATCTATGAATGCCATTGCCACAATCAACACTGCCGCAGTTTTGTTGTATACACTACTCTCGACTGTTTACAAAAGCGCACAGGCCCTCCATGGCCTACCGACGAGTGGTCCGGCGAAGTCGCCCAATGCCGCCGACTCCAACTTTCTGCCGGACGTGGACGTCATCGTGCCGTGCTTTAACGAGCGACCGAGCACGCTCTCGGCGTGCCTGGAGTCCATTGCAAACCAGGACTACGCCGGAAAACTGCGGGTCTATGTGGTCGACGACGGCTCTGGCAATCTCGACGCCGTGAGGCCGGTATACGATGCGTACACGCGCGACCCGAGATTCAACTTCATTGCGCTTCCCCAAAATATGGGAAAGCGCAAGGCACAGATCGCCGCGATACGCTCTTCATCCGGGGAACTGGTACTCAACGTCGACTCGGACACGACGCTGGCACCCGATGTCGTCAAGAAGCTTGTATTGACAATGCGAGATAGGACGATAGGCGCCGCCATGGGGCAGTTGACGGCCAGCAACCGGAGCGACACCTGGCTGACCCGCCTGATCGATATGGAGTACTGGTTGGCTTGCAACGAAGAACGCGCGGCCCAGGCTCGCTTCGGCGCCGTTATGTGTTGCTGCGGTCCATGTACCATATACCGACGGTCCGTGCTTCTTTTGCTATTAGACCAGTACGAGACACAATTTTTTCGCGGGAAGCGGAGCGACTTCGGCGAGGACCGCCATCTCACAATTCTCATGCTGACCGCAGGTTATCGGACCGAGTACGTTCCGGACGCCATTGCGGCGACAGTCGTTCCGGACAGACTGGGGGCGTATCTGCGCCAACAACTGCGCTGGGCGCGCAGTACTTATCGGGACACGTTGCTTTCGCTGCGCCTGCTGCCCTGTCTCGATCGCTACCTTACGCTGGACGTGATCGGACTGAATCTGGGCTCGCTATTTCTCGCCTTTTCGGTCCTAGCGGGGCTCGCGCAGCTCGCATTGACAGCGACAGTGCCGTGGTGGACTGCCCTGATAATCGCATCATTGACCATGATCCGCTGTAGCGTGGCATCGGTTCGCGCTCGCCAGATTCGATTTCTTGGCTTTTCTCTTCACACACCTATTAACCTCTTTCTCTTGCTCCCGCTGAAAGCCTATGCGCTGTGCACATTGAGCAATAGCGATTGGCTGTCCCGTGGCTCTGCAGGCAACGTATCGAACGTTCGAGAAAAACAGCTCGAGACTCCGGATCCGGTTACAAAGCCGAACGTGACTTCAGCGTCAAGCGCTGCGACTCCGCACCGTCGACCGGATCACGCGTGTGAGTCTTCAACATTAGCAACTTTTGACGAAGCATCCGATGGCAATTAGTTAACCGGACATATAGGATCTCGAATATTGCGCCACCCCAGAATCGCTCACCGTCGGCAGTCGTCCGCTTGAGTGCGATCGTCTCACGCAATGGCTCAATTGCCGTCTTCCCAACGCGAGTGCATTCACCGGAATCCTAGTACTCCATTGTCAGTAACTCTTCCGCATGGCAAGCGACGATCTTCTATCGGCCAGGGCGTTTTCAATCGGGCCGCGGCAGCAGAACGGCTTCTTTTTCTCTAAGACGAGCGCGTAATTTTCCTTCTTATCCCCATGTCCAAAGCAGCAATCAGCTTCGCCAGCGTAAGGAAGTCATATGGCGACAAGATCGTAGTCGACGGATTGTCGTTCAGCGTCGCGCCTGGAGAGTGTTTCGGTCTGCTAGGGCCAAATGGCGCGGGCAAGAGCACGACGGTGCGTATGGTGCTCGGCATGGTGCCGCCCGACGCAGGCAAGATCATCGTGCTCGGGGAGCCAGTGCCGGCGCGCGCTCGCTCGGCACGTATGCGCATTGGCGTGGTGCCACAATTCGACAACCTCGAGCCCGGGTTCACCGTGCGCGAGAACCTTCTGGTGTTTGGCCGCTACTTCGGCATGAGCACACGTGAAATTGAAGCGATCGTGCCGTCGCTGCTCGAATTCGCCCGCCTCGAAAGCAAGGTCGATGCGCGCGTCACCGAACTATCCGGCGGCATGAAGCGGCGGCTAATGCTGGCACGCGCGCTGATCAACGATCCACAGTTGTTGGTCATGGACGAGCCTACAACAGGTCTCGACCCTCATGCGCGCCACCTGATCTGGGAAAGCCTGCGTTCACTGTTGGCGCGCGGCAAGACGATCCTCTTGACCACCCATTTCATGGAAGAGGCCGAGCGGCTGTGCGACCGACTGTGTGTGCTGGAGGAGGGGCGAAAGATCGCCGAAGGCGGGCCTCGCGCGCTGATCGCAGAACAGATCGGGAGCCACGTGGTCGAGATCCACGGCGGCAATCCGCATGAGCTGCGCACGTTGATCGCGCCGCACGCGCAGCGTATCGAGGTTAGTGGGGAGGCCCTTTTCTGCTATGTGTCCGATCCGGAACGGGTGTGCATACAGTTGCGCGGGCGCACGGCGCTGCGCCTTTTACAGCGTCCAGCAAACCTCGAGGATGCCTTTTTGCAGTTAACCAAGCGCGGGATAAAGGAGTGAACGATGAGAGACTTTTATGCAGCAACCCTGCCCGCGAACGTGTGGAACTGGGTTGCAGTGTGGCGTCACAACTATCTGGCATGGAAAAAAGTCGCGTTTGCCTCGATTCTCGGTAACCTTGCCGATCCTATGATTTATCTGTTCGGCCTCGGCTTTGGTTTCGGGATAATGGTAGGTCGCGTCGATGGCGCATCTTATATCGCGTTTCTCGCGGCGGGTATGGTCGCGACGAGCGCAATGACCTCCGCGACCTTCGAAACGATTTACGCAGCTTTCTCTCGCATGCATGTTCAGCGCATGTGGGAAGCGATCCTCTGTACACAGCTCACGCTCGGCGATATCGTTCTCGGTGAACTGGCATGGGCCGCCACCAGGGCCTTTTTTGCCGGCATTGCCGTCATGGTGGTAGCCACCGTGCTGGGTTATGCCGCGTGGTCATCCATTCTCTACGCATCGCCTGCCATCGCCCTGACCGGCCTCGCCTTCGCGAGTCTGGCGATGATCCTCGCGGCGCTTGCACCCAGTCACGATTACTTCGTGTTCTATCAAACGCTCGTCCTCACGCCCATGGTGCTCCTGAGCGGCGTGATCTTCCCGATCAGTAAGCTACCTGCCGTTTTTTGCGACGTAGCGCGCTTCTTACCGCTGGCACATTCCGTCGACCTTATCCGTCCCCCGATGCTCGGACGCCCGGTGAGCTATGCTGCCCTGCATATTGGCGCTCTCTGCATTTGCACGGTGTTGCCGTTCTTCCTGTCAGTCGCGCTGTTACGTCGACGCCTCATGTCTTAATGCTGCGATGGCCAGTACGAATGAGTGGGAAATCACCATGTCATATCAACGCGAACGCTTCGTGCATCCGCGCACGCGCCTTATGCGCCGACAATATCCCCGCAGCCCGATATGCAACGGAAGCGAGTCGCGATGTGGCCGAACAGCAGCGCCAGCGCGCTGCTGTTCGCGTACGACCTGTAGTTATGCTCGGCGAGCCACACCTCGTGGTAGCCGAACGTCTGGGCGGCAGGCGCATTACGAACGGTTTGCGTCAGGCGCATCGCGCGTCGCCGTCGGGGTTCTCGACGTTGAGGAAAAGGCCGTAGCGTTGTGCGGAGTCCGACATGGCCGGCCCTCTCGTGGAAAGACCACGTCAAAGGCAGTTTTGCGCCCACATCTCGCGCTATGTAAAGTCATGACGACGTCAGCCATGCCTCAGGCAG
This sequence comes from Paraburkholderia sp. BL18I3N2, assembly GCF_003001875.1. NCBI lineage: Bacteria > Pseudomonadati > Pseudomonadota > Betaproteobacteria > Burkholderiales > Burkholderiaceae > Paraburkholderia > Paraburkholderia sp. BL18I3N2. The sequence continues at coordinate 46,473 of NZ_PVNC01000029.1, read as the reverse complement.
AAGCGCGACGCTGCGACCACGCCGTGCGGCTGGGCAGGCCGAGCCCGCAACACGCCCGCAATGAAGCTCGTCACGCTCGACGAACGCAAAGCGGACCACGGCGCGCGGTGACGCGCGCACAACCGCCGCAGCGCGACCAGCGAGTCCGGGTCGATCAGATCCAATGGGCACAGCACCCGGTAGGCGCCTGACAGCAAAGCCGCGAAGCCTTCGGCACGGCCATCGTCGTCGATGGTCCCGGTGTGATGAACGAACTCGCCTCCGGCCGCTTCCACCAGCGCACGCAGCACGGCGTTGATGCTTGGCCGCCCGCCTACATAAACCCATCGACGCCCGCTCAATGCGCGCGTCAATGCGCGGCCGTCGAGCAGCGCCTGCTCAACCGCGAACAACTCGCGCTGCAGGGTCGCGACATGTGCCCGCGCGCGCTCCAGCGACAGGCTCGCACTGCTTTCGGGAAGGCATGCGCCGCGGTTCTGATTCATGACGGGCTGCGCTTCGGATTGCACCGTTACGGCAACGGCAGGCGGCATGGGTCTCATGGCGAGCGCCTCGTGGCATGGCCCGCAAGCCGTTCGCCCGCTGCCGGGGTGAGAAACCAGCTACGCACCGTGTCGTACGTGTAGCGCGTCCGGCCGGCATGACGAGCGTGCGGCGCCAGCCGATGCTCGGACAGCGGCTCCGCCCAGCCCACGAAGTCGGCCACCCGCGACGCGACACAATCGAAGCGGTGATCGAGGCGTGCAAACAGCGGCATAAGCCTGAGCCGCTGCAAGTGGTACAGCGCCAGATCGCGCAACCCCGCTTCGTCGCAGATCGCGAGTAACCGGTGCAGCGATTGCGGCAGCGCGGGCACGCAGGCGGGCGGCAATGCTCGGGCGCGCTGCCCTTGCTGCTGCGACTGCGCAACGGGCCATTGCAGCGTCAGGCAGCAGACCCGGGTGCAGGGCGTACAGCGAGGGCGGGGCCCCGGGGACGCAGCAGGTCGGAACGAATCCATAGATGTGTAAGGTTTGTGGTTCGATTTCTCGGTTGAATGCCTGAATAGATAACGATGAGCATGCTTAAGCAAGTCCTGCGCCCTCTCACTGTGAATCTACCGAAGAAGCCTGGCAAAGCGGACCGGCGACGCACCTGCTCAACGGGGGGCGCGAGCCGGGCATTTTTGCCTACTCCGCTCCAAAGCAAAGCGCATGATCCGAACAGACGCCACAACTCGGCGCCTTGCAGATGAACAGGCCCTCGCGCTCGCACAGTTGCTTGTAGAAGAACTTCTTCCACTTCATGTCATGCGTATTCTTCGCGGCCAGCCGCGGAAACCAACGGCTAATCAACGCGGACAGCTCGCGCCGCGACGGCAGAAGCAGGTCTTGCCAAAGGTGGTTTTGCCCGAGGCTCGCGCAGGCCAAGGCATGGGCCACGCAGTTCGCCTCGTCTGCCGGGCCGGCGCGCGGATCGGCATGGTGATTGAGCAACGCCACCAGATCTTCGAGTTCGTCGTCACGCGGCATCGTGGCGGGCGACAAGACGTACGTAAGACCGAGCGCCGGCCCGGCACCCGGGAACCAGCGCGCGAGCATCCGGCGCGTCTGGTCGGCGTCCAGTCCGGGCATCGGCAGCACATCAACGCCGTGGTGCTCGAACCCGCTCGACAGCACGCCGGCCAGCGCCAGCACGGTGGGATCACCCGCATCCACCGCGCACGCCATCAGGGTTGCATAGGCGTTCATCGTGGCATCGCTCAGAGAACGGCCGCCGCGTGCGTGTAGCACTTTTTCGGGCAGATCTTCGCGCACGCGGTGCAGCCGACGCACAGTTCCCGATGCACGATAGTCATCACCTTCTTCTCGTACTCGTCGTCTTCACCGTCGCCGTCGCCGTCGCCGTCCAGCGCGATGTGCGCGCCGTCCTCGTCAAGCCCGACCAGTTGCAGCACGCCACGCGGACAGACACGGAAACAGCGTCCGCAACCGATGCATTTTTCTTCGTCGAGCCTGTTGACGAAGGTCGGCGTCCAGGTGGCGCCGCTCGGCAGCGTAACGCTGAAGGTATCGCTCATGACGTGGCTCCGTGGCTTCGCTGGTTCAGGCCGCTGCCGCAGCGGCAGCCGTGCGGGCTGTCATCAGCGCGGCGTGGGCGTCATGGCAGCGCTGGGCGACAGCGAGAATGTTCTCCCAGTTGGTCGGGAGTTCCTCTGAGAGGTCGTGCAGGTCCAACTTCGCCTGGGTCGCTTGCGCGTTGAGTTTCTTCAGGTGCGCCTTGAGTTCATCGGCATCGGTGCTCATCGTCTCGGTCCCTCACGATTCCTTCAGGCGCCGTACTGTGCGACGGCGGGGTACGTCCGGATCACCTCGACCGCTTCGTCGAGAAGCTTTGCGCCCGCCTCGGCGAGCTTCTCCAGCGAAGCGAAGCCGAACCGGTGTACGTCGCGCAACTGCTTGTTGACGACAACGAGCCGCCCCGCGAGCAAAACCATGCGGCCGAAGCCCTCGTGGCTCATCTTCATCATCGGCGAAACCATGTGGCCGGTCTCACGCTCGATCGCCACCGCAATCGCGCTATAGAAAAGATCGAGCCGCCACAGCGTTTCGGGGTCGGGGTCGCCCATGATCGGAATCGCGCGGCGTTCCTCCGGCGTGTGGATGTACGGCTTGAGCAGTTGCAGGTCGGTCTTTCCGTCCCACACGCCGTGGGTGTCCTGCGCGCGCAACTGCCTAACGAGCTGCTGCACGAACGGTGCGACCAGCAGCATTTCGTCGCTGGCCTTGGACGGAATTGCGGATGATTCAGCCATGGGATACCTCATCGTCTTCAAAGTCGTATACACGTTCGCCATCCTTCGCCAGCGCCTTGCGCAGCCACGGCGGCGGCGTGCCCTTCAGCACCTGTTGCAACTTGCCGAGAATCTCCCCGATGGACTCGGGCCGCGGCACCTTGATCGGGTGAATCTTCAGCGCAACCACTCGAGCCGCGGCCGAGCCGCCGATTGCGGCGACGTACAGGATCGCGCAATCCTTGACGGCTTCGAGCTTCGGCGCGAGCTTGTCCTCGTCGCCGTCCTCTTCGAGCTTGTCACCAAAGTCGAACGCCTCGACAAACTGGTAGCCGTCCGGTGTGACGTTGTAGGTGACGATGCTCCTCGCCCAGCCAAAATGCGCATCGACGAACTGCCTGTCCTGGGTGGCGAACGCGATCTTCATGCTGTGTGCTCCTTTAGGTGGGTCAAGCACCGGCCGCGACGACAGGAATGTTCGCTTCGCGCGCCGGATCGCGCGCGGCCAGATCGATAGCGGCCTGCGGCAGCGGCCAGTCGCCCGGATCGTGATGCGGAATCTGCTCGATCATCAGGTTGGCGATCTCAAAGATCAGGTTCATCGTGCCGCGGTAGCCGACGTAGCGTCGATGTGCGTTTCCAACCCGGTCGAAGACCGGAAAACCGATCCGGAAGAGCGGCTTTTGCAGGTGCTCGGCCATCTGCCTGCCGTGCGAATGGGTGATCAGCAGGTCGCAGTCCGCCGCAGCGCGCTCCATGTCTTCGAGATCGCCGATCACGACCTGATCAGCGGGCAGCAACGCGTGCGCGGGCGATCGCGTCGTGCTGATGCAGCAGCGCAACTGCGCGCCCATCTCGTGCAGCATGCTGCCGACCGCGAACAGCAGATCGGGCTCTGCGCCGATCGCGACCTTGATGCCTCCGGTGTAGAAATGGCCGTCTAGCATTGCATCGAGCAATTGGCTGCGCTGACGCCGGTATTTCGCGGGAACGGGTCGTCCGGAGCGCTGCGCGAGCAATTGCAGCAGACGATCGTTGGGTTCCAGTCCGGTGAGCCGCCCGAACACTTCGAACGGTGTGCCGGCGATAGCATGCAATGCCTCGGCGCCGTCGCGCGTCTGCTCGCCCACGCCGATCGTAAATGCCGATGCACCCGCGGCCCGGATCTCCGCGAGCGTGGTACCGCCCAGTGTGGTGCCGCGCCAGTCCGGCGCGATATGGCCGTCGAGCGAGCCGGAAATGTCGGGCAGCACGATGACATCGAAGCCGAACGCTTCGATGACCTCGCGCAGTTCGTCGATATCGCCAGGCGACAGATGGCTGCCGGGCAGCAACGTCACCTGATTGGCCACCGTTGGCAACGCCTTGACCAGCGCGTTGACGATGCCGGTAATCGCATGCCGGTAGCCGTCTTCGAATGCGCCGACATAGTCGGGGGTCGACACATAGACGATCTCAGTGTCGTTGAGTTCGGGCTTGCGCTTGCGCACGGTAACGAGATAGCCGTCCACGTCGTCGCCCTCGGTCTCGGTGAGACCTGTTGAACAGATCGCGATGACCTTCGGCGCAGCGCGCTTGCGGATGTTGAGCAGCGCGGCCTCGATGTTCTCGTAGCCGCCGAGCACCGCGGTGACTTCGTCCATGGCTGTCGTCTGCAGCGGGATCGCCTCCCTGAAATGGCGCACCAGCAGCACGAGGCCGAACGACGTGCAGCCCTGCGAGCCGTGCATCACGGGCATGCAGGCATCGAGCCCAAGGAACGCGAGGCTCGCGCCCAGCGGCTGGCTCATCTTGAGCGGATTGACCGCACAGGCTTTCATAGATTCGACGACATCGGCCATGGCATGTTCTCGAGTTCGGGGGCGTCAGTTCGGTACACCGGGTTCGAGGCTCATCGCCCCCACCCCGCGGCGCTCGACAGCGGGCGTGCGGCTTGCGCCTGGATCACACCGAGCGCTCCCCCGTCGTCGCCCCACGGAGCAGGGATCCGCACCTGTTGCCACACCGGGTTGTAGATCGCGCGGTCGATCTCATGCACCAGCTCGACGATCCCCTCGTAGCCGCCATAAGGGTGGTGGCGTTCCTGATTGATGTCGAGCCACGGTATGCGGGCCTTCAGTGCGACGAACTGTGAGCGGCCACCCGACAGCATGATGTCGGCCCGCGCGTCCCTGAGCATCGCGTACATCTCCCGCGGAGTCATGCCGTCGATCATGTGGGCGTCGTCGCGCATGATCTCCCTGATCTTGTCCTTGTCTTCCTTAGTGCTCTTCTTGACGCTGGTCCCGACGATTTCAAGCCCTGCTTCCTGCAGCGCGGAAACCACCGACCAAGACTTCACGCCACCGGTGATGAGCAACACCCGCTTGCCGGTAAGGCGCGCCTTGTAGTGCGCGATGCGCTCCCACGCGCGCGCTTCCTCGGCGGCGATCAGGCGCTCGGTCCGCTCGAGCAGATCGTCCGGCGCGCCCTGCTGCACGAGCAGGCTGGCGATATGGCGCAGCGTGTCGCTCATATCGCCGATCCCATAGAACGAGCCCTCGAAGTAAGGGATGCCGTAGCGCCGCTGCATCTTTGTCGCGATGTTGATCATCGACTTCGAGCAGACCATCATGTTGACCTTGGCGCGATGCGAACTTGCTATCTCGTTGTAGCGCCCGTCGCCGGAGATGCACGAGAGGATACGGATGCCTAGCGCGTCGAGCAGCGGCTTGGTCTGCCAGAGTTCGCCCGACAGGTTGTATTCGCCAATCACGTTGATGTCGTACGGCGTCGTGTACTCGGGCTCGCGCGTGCCGATCACATGGTTGAGGATCGCCTCGCCGCCAAGCTTGTTGCCCAGATTCTTCGGCCCGGCGAAACCGGGGGAAATGACCGGAATCACCGGCTTGCCAAATTGTTCGGTGGCGCGCTTGCAGACTGCCTCGATGTCGTCGCCGATCAGCGCAGTGACGCAGGTCTGGTAGACGAACACTGCGGGCGGATCGTATTTCTCGATGATTTCGCGCACGCTCCTGAACAGGCGCTTCTCGCCGCCGTACACCACGTCGAGTTCGTTGATATCGGTGGTGAAGCCGGTGCGATAGAGTTGCGAACCGGACGAAGCGGCGTGCCGGTTGTCCCAGGAGTTACCTTCGCAGGCAATCGGCCCGTGCACGAGGTGTGCGACGTCCACCACCGGCTGCAAAGCGATCTTCGCGCCGTCGAACGCGCACCCGCCTGCGGCCGAACCCGGCGAAAGCTGCTTCGTGCAGCCCCTTTTGCGTTCCTTCTCGCTCTTACCTTGGTTCTTGTCGCAACCCGGCTCGTCGAAAACTTCGGCGATTTGGGCATTGAGCGAAGCAGACATGACGTGCTCCTGATGGATGGACGTTTCTCTAGTGGCAAGTTCCATACCACCGGGAAACGCCTTGAAAACGTGCCAATTGGCGCTGAAGCAGTCGCTCGCGCGCATCGTCATGGCGAGTTTGAACGGTTTGCGACAGACGGTTCGCGACACAGAAAATGACAACACACGTTCACTGCCTGCCTTGCCGTTCCCTATTGAGCAGGACCCGTGCGATCGCATTCGCGCGCGCCTCCAGCAACGCATCCGGCCTCAAGGGTTCGCGAACCGCCAGGTAAGCAGTCAGCGCGCGGCGCATCCGTGGAGCTTTCGCGTAGTCCGTCTACCATGACCGGGATACGCCGCAAAGTCGCAGAGACAGACTTCCAGCAAGCGCTCGAAGCGCTCAGGCCTGATCTCGGCCGGTACGCGTTCGAGCAATGCACCGAGCGCGCCTGCGCCCATATCCCGAACGATCTTCCAGTGTGTATGCGCCATTCGCGCCGCCTGCCCCGCTGGGCGGCTCAGTCGTCGTCGACCAGCGCGAGCAGTTCGCGCGGCGTTACCTCGTCATTGATCTCCGCGAGGCTCAACGGGTCGGACGCCGCCACCTCGCGCTCAAAGTCGTCGTAGGCGAACCACGCACGCAGCGGCACTGAGTCAGACTGCTCGACTACATAAATCATGCCCCGCTCCCTCGCTGAGGTTCGTCACGCAGGCGAGCTGTAGCGGCTCGATAACATAAATCTCCAAGGCCCGATAACAGCGCCTTTTCGGGATTACATTGGCTGAGAATATCGGCGCGTCCAGGTCCACATTAAGTGAGAACGGGGTCACGTTAATTGAGAACGGCTCGATAACATCGGCCAGGATCCACAATCAGTGAGAATGCTCGACGGGCACTCAGGTAGCCAGCAGATGAAATGGTGAGTCAGAGGCGGCATATGGGCCGCCGGCCCCTTCCGATCATTCTTCCGGACCGGACCCCTCGCTCCCTGCAACGCTCAGAAGCACTGGTCACCCACGATTCGTACTTGCGGTTTTTCCCGTGCGGGTGCGCCGCCAAGGAGCGCCTGACTCAGGTATCCGCTGCGCACCAGCATGTCCTGCAACGCGTTTTCAGCATCCTCCATGCTCACTTCGCCCTGGGCCTTACGCGCAATACTTTGCTGGGCCAACCGGCGCACCAGTTCCTTGATGAATGCAGCGCCGACGCCTTCAGTCCGCTCCACTGCAAGCGCTGCGACGCCTGTCGGGATGCTCATCCTCGAACCGTAGAGCCGGAGCAGGCGCGCCCGGCAATCCGCATCAGGTGCCGGTATTTCAATGGCCTGATCAACCCGGCCTGGACGGGCCGCGAGCGCCTCCTCGATTTCCTCCGGCCGGTTGGTGGTAAGCGCGAACAGGATCTCGGCGTCCTGGTGAAGTCCGTCCATTTCGTTGAGCAAGCGGTTGAGCAGACTCTCTTCCTTGGGGCTGCGCATCTCGGTGCGATGTCTCCCGATGAGATCGACGTCCTCGATGACCACCATGCTTGGCTGTAGCAACCGGGCCAGCAGCATATAGTTGTCGAGTTGCCCCACTTGATTGGCGCTGATCAGAAGGGTGGTATGCGCTGGCAGATTGCTGGCGAGGTACTTGATCGTATGGGTTTTGCCCGTTCCGGGCGGCCCGTACAGCAGGACACCCTTTTGCAACGACTGGCGTAATATCTTTAATCCCTCTCTGGTGCGTGCGAATTCAAAAATATTGCGATCCAGCAGCTCCATCGTTTGCGGTGACAGGATGACGTCCTGACGCTCCACGGCAGGCAGACGGTGCACGACGATGCTGCGGGGCTGGCCTGAATAATCCTCGGTTACCTCGAGGGAAAGAACCTTGCCTCGGTACAGACGGGACTCGCGAATTGCCTGCTCCAGCCCCGCATACACCTCGCTGCCGAAGGCCAGCCCGCGCGCGTTGGGCAGACTGACAATCTCCACGCTCGCGATAGACGTGTTCATTCCTTCCATGTGCTGCTCGAACAGCACAGCGGCTCTCAGCTCGCCATCGGTGATCAGCCACAAGCCGTTGTCAAGTACCGCGACCGGTGTTTCTTCTCCGACATCGACATTCCGGTATTTCACAGGAGCAAGGGACACCGTGGTAGACATCGGGCCGGTACTCTGCACAAACAGCGAGGAAATTGTCAACGGAAACCGCTCATGAACCTGATTGAGGCCGAGAAGGCGCGGAGCGAACGGCGTCAGCAGGCGGGACAGCGTCTGTTGAAGCTCGGGGCGCGTGTGATGGGGAAACTGCCGCTGCGAGGAGGTGAGATCTTCCGGGGACCGATCATCAAAATGCGCAGCTAGCGCTTCCCATGCAAATTGCTGCCTTACCGGGTCAAGGTTCTTGTGATCAATATCGGTGAACTGGTTCATGAACGGACTCTTTGATTAGATGGCGGCGCCAAGTACCGGTGCGAACGCGCAACAACGAGTCGCTACAGCTAGCTACACACAGCGCAGCAATTTCGTTTTCAGCGGTGCCCCGCTACTCGACACCCTCCGCCGCAATCTTCGCCCACACCGCACGAGGTAACCGCGGCGCGATGCCCGCCGGGCTCGCGTCGAGCCGCCGACATCGCACCCTGTGCAATCGCAATCTCCTCGTGCGTCAACGGCAACCGGCGCCCACATGCGCAGCCTCCCGGCAGCACCTGGGCGATCACCTGCCGGTTCGGGTGTTCGAGCAGCGGGACGAGGTGGTCGGCCTCGCCCACACCGGCCAGGCAAACCTAGCCGTTGATGACCTCGACGTTACGGCCGCCCTGCGTCATCTTGACCAGAACTGCATCTGCCGCGCCCGATGCATCTGCTGTGTCTGCCATGGCCGCGCTCTCCTCGTCAGCGAATGATGTCGTAGCTGTAGTCGGTCTTCGCCACGTCGATCGTGTTGGCGTCGAGCGCTTCGAAGAACTCGTCCAGCAGCGTGACCAGCACCCGCAACGCACCTTCATAGCCCCAGGTCGGGAAGCGATGGTAATGGTGGCGATCGAAGATCGGGAACACCATGCGTATCAGCGGCGTTTTGGTATCCCGCTCGAGATATTTGCCGTAGGTGTTGCCGATCAGGAAATCCACCGGCTCGGTAAACAGCAGTGAACGCATGTGCCACAGATCGCGTTTCGGATACATCTTGCAGCCGGCGCCGTAGGGCGACGCGTCGAACAGCGCCTGCACCTTCGCAGCCCAGGTTTCGTTGCCGTTGGTCGCCAGCACGTGAGCCGGCTCGGCGCCGAGTTCCAGCAGGAACTGCGTGTAGCCCAGCATCTGGTCCGGGTCGCCGTAGAGTGCAAAGCGCTTGCCGTGCAGGTGAGCCTGGCTGTCGGCCATCGCATCGACGAGCTGGCCTCGCTCCTTCTCCAGTTGCGCCGGAATCGGCTTGCCGGTCACGCGCGAGATTTCCATCAGGAACTGATCGGTGCCCGCGACGCCAACCGGCGAGTTCAGCACCACCACTTCCTGGCCATGCTCGCCAATGAACTTGCTGGTCTTTTCGCAGCAGTATTCCTGGAACACGAAGGTCGCCTTCGCGTTCAACGCGCGCTCGACTACCTCCTTGGTCGTGCCGCCTTCGTACATCCGGAACTCGCCGTCGGTCGGCGTATTCCACGTTTCGGATGGGTCGCAGATGATGTTCACCGTCACGCCGAACAGATCGAAGATGCGGCGAATTTCCTTCATGTTGCCGACCACATAGCCGTCGAAGCCGCCGATGAAGTTGACGCTGTCGTCGGGCACACGCTCAAGCGGCGTCGCTGTGCCGGCCTTCCCGTCCCAGAAGTGCCTGAGGATGCCGAGGAGCGCGTTGTCGTAGCCGGTCACGTGGCTGCCGACGAAGGCCGGCGTGTGCGCGAACGGCACGTCGTAGTCTTCCGGCACGCTGCCCTTCTGCTTGCTGTTCTTGATGAGCGCGTCGAGGTCGTCGCCGATCACTTCCGCCATGCAGGTCGTGGAGACCGCGATCATGTCGGGCTTGTACAGGTTGTACGCATTTGCAAGGCCGTCGATCATGTTGTTCATGCCGCCGAACACCGCCGCGTCCTCGGTCATCGACGAGCTGACACACGAGGTCGGCTCCTTGAAGTGACGCGAGAAGTGCGAGCGGTAAAACGCTACACAGCCCTGCGAGCCATGCACAAAACTGAGCGTCCTGTGAAAGCCGATGGCCACGTACACAGCGCCGAGCGGCTGGCAGGCCTTGGCCGGGTTGATGGTGAGCGAGTCGCGTGCAAAGTTCTTTTGCCGGTAGTCTTCGCTCTTGGTCCACTCGACGATCTGCTTGACCTGCCCGTCTGAATGGTTGAACTCGAAGTTTTCCTTTTTCGCGCGGAAGATTTTCTGGTATTCGGGCTCACGGAACAGGAGTTCCTGATCGAGAATGTGGTCTGCGGATTGGGGCACGGGATGCTCCTGACATTCAATTCAATGGCCTGCTGGCCGGTGATCAGTCCGGTGACCGGTACGGTGGCCGGTACGGTGGCCGGCGCTTAGGGGTTTTTCTTCCAGGGCGCCTTGGCGAGCCCCCACACCGGGCTGGAAATGGCCATGTCCATGTCGCGCGCGAAAATGGCGTAGCCGTCGTAGCCGTGATATGGACCGGAATAGTCCCAGCTGTGCATCTGGCGAAACGGCACGCCCATCTTCTGGAACACGTACTTTTCCTTGATGCCGGAACCGACCAGATCGGGCTGGACCTGTTCGACGAACCTCTCAAACTCGTAGCCGGTCACGTCGTCGTAAATCAGTGTGCCGTCCTTCACGTAGTGCGTGGTGCGCTGATAGTCGTCGTTGTGGCCGAATTCGTAGCCGGTGCCGACCACGTTCATGCCGAGGTCTTCGTAGGCGCCGATCACGTGGCGCGGACGCAGGCCGCCAACGAACAGCATCACGGTCTTATCCTGCAGGCGCGCTCTGAACTTCGCGTTCACCGCATCGACCAGTGGACGATACTTGGCGATCACCGTCTCCGCGTTGGCTTTGATGGTGTCGTCGAAGTGGCTGGCGATCTCGCGCAGGCTCTTCTCGATCATCGACGGGCCGAAGAAGTTGTATTCCGTCCACGGAATGAAGTACTTCTCTTCCATGTGCCGGCTGATATAGTTCATCGAGCGGTAGCAATGCAGCAAATTGAGCTTGGCCTTGGGCGTATTCTCGAGCTCGGCGATCGAGCCGTCGCCCGACCATTGCGCGATCACGCGCAGGCCGATCTCTTCGAGCAGAATCCGGCTCGACCAGGCATCGCCGCCGATGTTGTAATCGCCGATGATCGCAACATCATAAGGCGTCGAAACAAATTCGGGCCGCTTGTCCGGATCGGCCTTGTCGAATATCCAGTCTCGAATCGCATCGTTAGCCAGATGGTGGCCCAACGACTGGCTGACGCCGCGAAAGCCTTCGCAGCGCACCGGCAAAATGGTGTGCCCTTCATACTGGGCACTCTTCTTCTTCGAGACGGCCTCGATGTCGTCGCCGATCAGGCCGATCGGGCATTCACTCTGGATCGAGATGCCCTTGTTCAGCGGAAACAGTTCCTGAATCTCGTCTATGACCTTGTCGAGCTTCTTGTCGCCGCCGAAGACGATGTCCTTTTCCTGGAAGTCCGACGTGAACTGCATCGTCACGAAGGTGTCGATACCGGTAGTGCCGATGTAGTAGTTGCGACGCGCGCCCCACGAGTACTGGCCGCAACCGACCGGACCATGACTGATGTGGATCATGTCCTTGATGGGCCCCCAGACCACGCCCTTCGAGCCGGCGTACGCGCAACCGCGAATCGTCATCACGCCCGGCAATGACTTGATGTTTGATTTCACGCCACAGTCGGGCTTGCCGTCCTCGAAGGTGCCCAGATGCTTGGCGCGCCGTTTGGCCATTTTCTCCGGATAGGCCGTCAGCACTTCATCGATCAAGGCCTTGTTCGCGGCCTTGCGCTCTTCAACTGTGACGCTCATGGGAATGCTCCATAGGGTGGGTATCAAGCCTGGCAGCGGGTAGCCGGCACGGCCCGGTTCATCGCGTGAAGAAGAACACCGTGCCGCGCGCAGCGGCGCTCGCTTAGGCGGTCAGTTCCGCTGCAGGCTTGCCTACTTGCGATTCATCGATGGACGTCATGATTCCGTGCTCCATTAACAGGTCTTCCAGTTGATCCATCGTGATCGGCGTCGGGATCGTGCCGTTGCCCGCGTTGTTGTGCACCTTGGTGGCGAGCTGCCGATACTCTTCCGCCTGTTTGGATTCGGGCGCGAACTCGATCACCGTCATGCGGCGCAGCTCGGCGTGCTGCACGATGTTATCGCGCGGCACGAAGTGGATCAGCTTCGAGCCGAGCATCTTCGCCAGCGCTTCGGCGAGTTCGAGTTCCTTGTCGGTCTGACGCTCGTTACACACGAGCCCGCCGATCCGCACACCGCCGCTGTTCGCGTACTTCAGAATGCCCTTTGAAATGTTGTTGGCCGCATACATGGCCATCATTTCGCCGGACATCACAATGTAGATTTCCTGCGCCTTGTTCTCACGAATCGGCATTGCGAAACCGCCGCACACCACGTCGCCGAGCACGTCGTACGACACGTAGTCCACGCCGTCATAGGCGCCGTTTTCTTCGAGGAAGTTGATCGACGTGATGACGCCACGGCCCGCGCAGCCGACGCCCGGTTCCGGGCCGCCGGACTCCACGCAACGGATGTTGCGGTAACCGATCTTCATCACGTCCTCGAGTTCGAGGTCCTCCACCGAGCCGGCTTCGGCCGCTAGCGACAGGATGGTGTCCTGCGCCTTTGCATGCAGGATCAGGCGGGTAGAGTCCGCCTTGGGATCGCAGCCGACGATCAGGATCTTCTGCCCGAGTTCAGTCAGGGCTGCCAAGGTGTTCTGCGAGGTGGTCGACTTGCCGATGCCGCCTTTGCCATAGAACGCGATTTGCCGAAGTTTAGACATTGCATTTCTCCATTCAGGAAGAAGGGTTGAAACCAGGGTTGCGTAACCGCGACCATGTCAGCCTGTCGTGCCTGTATGGGTCTTCTTATATCGAGTCACGCATCGGCCGGACCTGTGTCCGCGCTGGACTCCAAATGCAGCTTCTGTGCCACGTCACCAGCGGTACTGCGTCGCGTCCGCCCCGCCGCGCTGCGGCGGTTGGTTCGGGACTTTTGCGGACTCCTCCTGTGTCTTGTCGATTTCGCGACAAACCACGCGAACTTCGTCGCCAATGAAACCATTCGGCGCGTTTGTCGTGCGATTTCTGTCGCATTGGCCTGCGTGCAGCCGGACAATCGCCGGGTTGCCGCCTGGTTCGGTTATTGCGTTGATGGCACCATGGACACACCAGCCACCCAACCTTCGCGACCCGTGCCGCGCGAGACGCACTTCGACCGTCTAGGCGGCGAGACCGACGTCAACCGCCTGGTCGACGCGTTCTATCGGCACATGGATACGCGGGCCGACGCGCAGCGCATTCGCGCGATGCATCACCCGGACCTGTCTTCGACGAAGGCCGTGCTGGTGCTGTATCTGTGCGAATGGCTCGGTGCCGACAAGCGATACTCGGCACAGCATGGCCAACCACGGCTGCGCACGCGTCATGCCGCATTCGCGATCGGCACCGCCGAACGGGATGCGTGGCTAGCTTGCATGCGCGCCGCGTTCGACGAGACAGGTGTCGATCCGGCGCTGCGCGACGAACTGATGCAGGCTTTTTTCAAAATCGCCGACCGGATGCGCAACACGCAGACGTGAATCCCTCTTCAACTGTTCAACCCAAGGATCTGTGATGACCGAAACGCTCGCCCACAAGGAGATCGACGACACCGCGTTCGCCCGTCTCGAACATGAAGGCCGTCTGCTCAACCCGGTACTCAAGGGGCTGACGAACAAGTTCGGCCGGGTCGGCTTCCGCGGCGAACTCGCGCTGCGCTTTGCCCCGAAGCTCGCCGACGAAGCGCGGCCGCCGGAGCTGACCTGCGATCAGGTGATGGCATGCGCGACGATCGGCCATAAGCACTTGCCTTTCTTCGCCGGGTATCTGCTGAGCTTCGAGCATCTGAAGGACGTGGCCGAGGTGCTCAGCGACACGCTCTCGGCGAGTGGCAAGTACTTTCTTTTTTGCGACAACATCGACCTGAGCAAGCGATATCAGGTGCCATACAAGGGCGCGATGTTCTATGTGCTGCCGATTCTCGAGTCCACCGTCTACAACGAGATGCTCGAACTGCTGTACCTCGAAAAGAATGAATTGAAGAAGAAGGACTCAGGCGGCAAAGTGGATGCGGTAGCGGACGCGGCCATCAAATTCGAGGTGACCTTCGACACGATCACCTACAGCGAAGGACTTGAATTGATGGGGCCGGTGCGCAACCCCAACGAGAACCGGCCCGTCTGAAGCGCGGATCCCAACGGCTGCCGCCCGTGCGGCTGCGCCAACCGATGTTCCCTTGCACCCGAAGGCGACCATAATCATGCATACCGACACTGCTTTCGTCGTCCGCGAACGCCTAGCCTCGCGCGTTGTCCAGAACGCCGATGCACAACTCGAAACGATCGTGCCCGCCGCACTTTCCACCTGGCTGACGTACCACGGCTTCCCTGCTCCGCATTCGCGCTGCGTGAACGGCGAAACGCCGTTGATGCGCGCCGCGCAGCATGGCGAGGACGCGGTGGTCGAAGCGTTGCTCGCACTCGGCACACGCGTCGACGCGCTCGATGACGACGGCAACCATGCGCTCTGGTTCGCGTGCCTGCACGGCGGCCCCGCGACCATCCTGCAACTGATCGACGCCGGCGCGCCAATCGACCATGTGAACGACGACGACATCACATGCCTGATGCAGGCAGCCGCGAGCGCTCGCCTCGACGTCCTGCAGATGCTGCTTGCGCATGGGGCGAACGCAGAACTGTGCGCACCGGATGGCCGCAGCGCACTCGACATGGCAGCCGACCTCGGGCTGCAACTGCTGCTTGCTTTCGGATGACAGGCTTTGTTAGCGAGTCTTACAGTAACCGTCAAACAGTGTCGGCATCGGCATCAGATGGACGCGCTCCTGCTCGAACACGTCGGCGACGCTCAGGTACGATAGTCCGGATGCTGCACCTGATCCCACAACGACCGGCACCGGTTCGCCAGCCATGCATTCAGATCAGCGAAACTGCCGAAGCGTTGCGCACGCGCCTCAATCCAGATGCGCAGACGGCTGTCCTGCACGTTCTTCTCGACGACGCCTTTCTCCCAGCCACTGGCGACGTTGCAGAAGTCCGGATCGAACAGGTAGTGCGAGCACATCACTGCGAAACGCGGATTTGCTGTGCGACCCTTGCCTTTGTGAACCTTGTCTACGGCCGTTTCCATAGTGTCGTAGATGCCCCAGCGGTCCACCCCGCCGAAGGCCGCGAACGAGCGCGTATGGGCATCGAACAGCATCTCGATCTCGTGCCCCTGGCTCGGATAGGCAACCAGCCAGAACGCCCGCGACGCACATAGCTTCATGTGCGACACCGGCAGCTTGCGGTAAATGCCGCCGACAACCAGTCCTTCCTCGGACCAGTCAAACTGGAATGCCTCGCCCAGCTCGAATCGCAACGGCACAAACGCCGACTTCGAAACCGCCTTGCCTTCGCCTTGCTGCCAGCCCCGGATGAAATCGGTCACCCGCGAGTAACAGCCGTCGTAGCCGCCCGCCTTGATCTCCTGAAACAGCATCCAGGCGGTGCGCCGCTCCTTCTTCGACCGCCGCGCGTCGACACTGAGCGCCTGCACCAGCGCCTCATGAAACGGCGTCAACCGGGTCGGCTGGGAGCGCCGCTGATACTTCGGCTCCTCCTGAACATCCATGTTCAGATATTTACTAATCGTGTTGCGCGACAGGCTTGTGAGACGTGCTATCTCGCGTACCGACTTGTTCTGGCGGCGGAACATCCGCCGCACCTTGCCAATCATCGTCATCGGGATCATCCCCAAACACCCTGCCAGAAAAACTAGCAGGATAGGTTGATTGCCCGGCTCAATTTTCAGTCGGCGCGATCCCTACACGTGGCCGAATTTTCGGTCGGCGTAAACACGGTATGTTCACCCCAAGCCCCGGTGGCACGTCTTGAGATGCGTTCAGTATGGCACGCTGGTTACCACTCATCGGTGGCTTCCGCCACCGATTGAGCAGCGCGAAAGCTTCGAACTATCAGGAAGCGTCGGCCTGTAGAACGCCGAGCATAGCGATACAAGTGGTTAAACGAAGCTCAACGACGGAGGGAGACGGGTCCTGATTGAGATCGTTAATAATCACGGTGAAGTCTGCGGCAGTGTCATCGATCGCGGTCTTCAGATTTGTCAGGTCGCTAAGGCTGGAGGCCTCGGCGGTGGCCAATGTCTTGCACGCCGTGACCAAACCCTGCAGCACGCCGATCTGACTCGATAGCGAGTTGATGCGATTCTGAATCGCCGCAGCATCGCTTTTCCATTTGAGATAAAGACCAAGCGCAGCCGTAAGGCCCGGTAGACCGAATGGCCCCAGTGCAAGGAGATAGTAGTAACGCTTTTGTGCGGCAGCCAATTGGCCCCGTGCCGCGCCTTCCTGTGCCTGCAAAGTCGTCATCTGACTCTGGATAGAGCCTTCGACGTGGGCTAGCTGCGTAAACGACGACGACATGAGAGCCGCGGCAGCGTTCGATTGGGTCAGTAGTGATGTCGCGCTTCGTTGGTACGTACTGATGGTGGCAGCGACGCCCGAGACAGTTTTGGCTATCGAGCCCGGACTTGCACCTTTTTTAAGGTCAGCGAGCGCACCATTCAGCGCGGTGATTGCCGAACCGGTATAGCCGAGCAGGGCCGTCTGAAAAGGAGCGGCGTCCTTCAGAATGCCGATAAGAGAATTGCAGACGGAGTTCTGAATTGGCACCCCGTCGCCGGGCAATCCTTGGATGGACCGCAATTTGGAGACACTACTGTTCAGGGCGGCCAAAGTCTGTGAAAAAGGACCCATGTTGTCTCTTTCCTTCGTTGTGGTATGACGGGGCCGCCTCCGTTGGAATCAATCCCGACGGAGGCCGCACGGGCTAGCGGATCGCGTTACGCCACTCCTGCTGAGGCGGGCAGATTGGCGACCTTCGCGATGAGATCGCTTACGGTCTGATGCGCGGCGGCCGATTGCACGGTTACGCCAGCCATTTGGCCCTTGACCGTCTGGATGTCCGCCAGGAGCGTCCCGATTTCGCCGTTTGCCGCGTTTATGAACAGGGTGCGGATCTCGTCCGCACTCGAAATCCCCTTGTTCAAATCGGCGATGATGTCGCCCAGATCAGATGTGATGCTTTCCCACGCGTTTGCCATCGCCGATGCTGCAGTAATGGCACCATTGACCTGCGTGGAAAGTGATGTGTAGCCGCCACTAATCGCCGTAGCGAGCTTTACCTCTTCCTTCAGGTCCGCTTGTTCGGTGAGCAGCGACGCCTTCGCCTTATTCGCTGCGACGAGCCCGGCTGCCGCGCCGGCTTCACCGAGGACTCCCGCCAAGACAATGCCAACGCCGCCGACGCCTGCACCGGTAGACGCGCCAGCGGTGACAAACTCAGCGCTCGCCCCTACGCAGATGACAAATACGCCGCCTACGACAGTCAGCCCGCTCAGAACGATTCCGGCGATTGCGCCGTCGATTTCTGCCTGAGCTTTGCTGAGTTCCCCTATGATGATGGCGAGAATCCCGTCTGCTCCGCCAACCGCACTATTCATATTGGTAACGGTGGTTGTGAAGTCCGCTGAGTCCGTCGTTAGATTCGCGCCAAGCGTCTGGAGGTT
This sequence comes from Paraburkholderia sp. BL18I3N2, assembly GCF_003001875.1. Lineage (NCBI taxonomy): Bacteria > Pseudomonadati > Pseudomonadota > Betaproteobacteria > Burkholderiales > Burkholderiaceae > Paraburkholderia > Paraburkholderia sp. BL18I3N2. Next base: position 28,549 of record NZ_PVNC01000029.1, on the reverse strand, counting down.
GGTGACAATCTGGTTCGCGGCGCCTTGGTATTTCACCGACTCCTGCTGCACCGCCGTGAGGGCGACTGTCCACTCAGCAACAGTCGAGCCTGCCGGCAGGGTCGCCGGTAGTGCTTTGTTGAGCTGGTAGTAGTTGTCGATGTTTGCCATGTTTTCGATCAGGCTGGGCTGCAGCGTGTCCAGATAATAGATCGCATGGTCTTTCGCGGTGGTGAGCCCGTCGTTGATTTGTGTCTCGTATTGCGACAGACCGTCGATGCCAGAAAAATCCACCTGGGGCTGTTCGAGAACGCTATTTACATAGGTTTGAACGGTCAGGGCAGCACACATTTGCTGAGTGTTTGCCTCGCCAATTGCTGTCGCATTTCCGCTGATATCCGGCATTTTTACCCTCGTGATTGAATTCAAATTGCATTGAACGCGACCTGAAGTGGCCGCACGTAACGAACGCCGAGCGAAAGCACGGAACCCCGAGTTGCGGGATTAGATGAAGGCCCCCGAGCGAACCGCAGTGTTCGTATTAATCGTCTTCCCGGCTTATGGTAGTGCTGGCCTGCAGGCTTTTTTTTATGCGTTACGGCTTGCACTGATTCCCTGCAAAGCCAGAAGGCTAATAGGGCGAATTTTGCCGTACGGTGTGACATTTTTCTTACGACCGATTCAATTACTAAGAGGGACGTGCGTCGCGCGACCAGCGAAGTCGGTCCACTGATCAGTCGAAAAATCGTATAGTTTGCAGCCTCGTGCGGTGTCGAAGTACCAATGCCACGAAAATCGCTGCACGACGATCCGTTCCGGAAGCATCGCTTCGAGGGTTCGCTGAGCACCGACGAGCCCGTATAGAGGCAGACTCATGTCGACGTGATGCGCGGTGTGCTCCATGATGTGATGAAACAGCGCGCCAAAACGCCAGCGAAAGGTCAAGTGCACCGTCGTGGATACGAACGGATCCGAACGCCCCCATTTCACGCGATCGTCGTACCAGCGGATTTGCGGATGCGTGTGGTGCGCGTACACGACGAAACCCACCATCGCGAACCAGAACAGGAACGGCACCCCGAACCCGCATGCGATTGACGGGAACACCCCCCGCTGCGTCGCGCGAGCGATCCACGCGAGCGCGCCGATCCACAGCAGTGCGAACACCGATACCAGCGTGCAGTCACGGAAAAACACGGGGCGCCGCGTCGGCATTGCGGCCCGCGACGGGAAAAACATCTTCGTCCACCAAATTTCGATCATGTAGTGGAGACCGGGCGTCCAGCCGCTGCGATAGATACGTTCCAGTGCGCGCCGTGGCCCACTCAAGGCGCGATATTCCTGGATCGTCAGCGGTGCCCACACAAAATCGACGCCTTTCAGGTTCGTGTAGCCGTGATGCACCACGTTGTGACCCACTTGCCACAGGCTGTACGGCGTGAGCGACGGCAGGAAGGCGATCCGGCCCAGCCAGCGGTTGAGCGTGCGGTGCCGGGTCAGGCTCTCATGACATGCGTCGTGACCGATGACGAAGAGCCGTCCGATGACGAAGCCCGCCATGCATCCGAATACGGTCTTCAGCACGAACCCGTGCGCGAACACGCTCGCGGCGAGCGCACACAATAGCAAAACGTAGTCGAATACGAGCAGCAGAAGCGCGTAGGCGGTGCGGCGTTCGGCGAACGGTGTCAGCCACGAGCGGATGACCTTGCGATGGGGCAATGGTCATTGGCGGGAACGGGGTGATTCGGACTGTTCATGAAGAAGACCGGTAGAGCGGTGCAGCACAACACCACGCACGCGGCCAACGGCTACATGCCGTGTCCGCGATGATGTGACCAGACCGTTTCGCGATGGTGGCGAGTCAGCGCGACATCATGTTCATGCTGACATTGTGCATTACCCAGATCGTGCCGAAGATCAGGAACAGCGCGGCGAGCGCGGTGTAGCATAACGCCAGCCCGTTCCAGCGCTGGCCGCGCGACAGGTCGAGATGCAGGAACGTCACCAGATGCACGATGATCTGCACGAACGCCAGCAACGCGAGCGCCATAATCGCGGAGCCGGACGGCAGCAACCGTTGCGTGACGATCGAGAATGAGCCAGCCGTCAGCGCCACGGCAAGCACGAAACCGGTGATATAACCGGCGACGTCACCACGCGAGGCGGTCGTGGACGTCGAGTGTGAATGGACCATTTAGAGCATGCTCCCGAGATAGACAAACGAAAACACGCAGATCCACACGATGTCGAGGAAGTGCCAGAAGAGGCTCAGGCATGTCAGACTCGTGAGGTCGCGACCGGACAGTTCAGGCGAGCGGACGACATGCACGGCGAGCACGGCCATCCAGACGAGGCCGGCTGTTACGTGCAGGCCGTGGGTGCCAACCAGCGTGAAGAACGACGACAGGAAGGCGCTACGACTGGGCCCGGCACCGTCGGCGACCAGGTGCGAGAACTCGCGCAGCTCTAACGCGAGGAACAGCGCGCCAAGCACGAACGTCACGAGGAGCCAGCCGATCACGGCACCACGCCCCTGGCGCTGCGCGCCGAGCATCGCGAAGCCGTAGGTGGTGCTGCTCAGCAGCAGCACGCCGGTTTGAAGTGCGACACCCGGGATGTCGAACAGGTCCCGTCCTGACGCGCCACCCGCGAACTCGTGCGCCATTGCGGCGAACACGGCGAACAGCGACGCGAACAGCATGCAGTCGGTCATCAGGTACAGCCAGAAGCCGAACACGGTGGGCGTTGGGCCGTGCTCAGCGCTCGACCTGCCGTGATGGACGAGTGATGCAGATTGCGACATGGATCAGGTCTCCGCGGATTCGGGTAGTTCAAGGGCGGCCGGGGTGGGTGCGCTGCCGCGTCGTGCTTCGATTTCGCGCACGCGCGAGGCCGGAATCACGTAGCCATGGTCGTCGCGGAAGCTACGCGCGATCAGCGCGGCGACGATCGCGAGGAAGGCCAGCACGGCGAGCCACGTGATGTGCCAGACGCCGGCGAAGCCGAGCACGAGGCTGAATGCGCCGATCAGGAAGCCGTCCGCGGTATTCGACGGTAGGTGGATGTCCTCGTAATGCGCCAGTGCGGCATTTGCTGCGCCGCTTTCCTTCATGTGCGCGAACGCGTCGAGCTGGTCGACGACCGGTATGCGCGCGAAGTTGTAGACAGCGGGCGGTGACGAGGTGGCCCATTCGAGCGTGCGGCCGTTCCATGGGTCGCCCGTCAGGTCGCCGTATCCCGGCTCGTTGCGATGGATCACGCTCACGACGACTTGGGCGATCTGGTGCACGACACCGAGTGCGATCAGCACCACGCCGCATGCGGCGACGAACAGCCAGGGATGCCAGGTCGGGTTGTCGTAGTGATTCAGGCGCCGGGTCATGCCCATGAAGCCGAGCACGTAGAGCGGCACGAACGACACGTAGAAGCCGACGAACCAGCACCAGAACGCCCGCTTGCCGAGCTTCTCGTTAAGCTTGAAGCCGAACGCCTTCGGGAACCAGTAATGGAAGCCTGCGAGATAGCCGAACACGACGCCGCCTATGATCGCGTTGTGAAAGTGCGCGATCAGGAACAGGCTGTTGTGCAACACGAAGTCCACACCCGGGATCGCCATCATCACGCCCGTCATGCCGCCGATCGTGAACGTGACCATGAAGCCGATCGTCCACAGCACGGGTGCGGTGAACTCGATGCGACCGCGGTACATCGTGAACAGCCAGTTGAAGATTTTCACGCCCGTGGGGATCGCGATGACCATCGTCATAATGCCGAAGAACGCGTTGACGTCCGCGCCGGAACCCATCGTGAAGAAGTGGTGCGCCCACACGAGGAATGCGAGCACCGTGATCGCGCACGACGCGTAGACCATCGTTCTGTAGCCAAACAACGGTTTCTTCGCGAAGGTCGCGATCACTTCCGAGTAGATGCCGAACGCGGGCAGCACGAGGATGTACACCTCCGGGTGGCCCCACGCCCAGATCAGGTTCAGGTACACCATCGCGTTGCCGCCGAGCTCGTTTGTGAAAAAGTGCATGCCTGCGTAGCGGTCGAGGCCGAGCAGTGCGAGCGTCACGGTTAGGATCGGGAACGTTGCCATGATCAGCACGTTCGAGCACAGCGCGGTCCACGTGAACACCGGCATCTTCATCAGCGTCATGCCGGGCGCGCGCAGCTTGACGATCGTCACGAAGAAGTTGATCGCGGTAATCAGCGTACCGACGCCGGAGAGCTGCAGACTCCAGATGTAGTAGTCGACTCCGACGCCGGGACTGAACTGCAGCTCCGAGAGCGGTGGATACGCGAGCCAGCCGACCTGCGCGAACTCGCCGATCACAAGCGACAGATTGATCAGGATCGCGCTGATCGTTGTCATCCAGAAGCTCAGCGAATTCAGGAACGGGAAGGCGACGTCGCGCGCGCCGATCTGCAGCGGCACGACAAGATTGAAGAGGCCGACCATCAGCGCCATCGCCATGAAGAAGATCATGATGACACCGTGCGCGGTGAATATCTGGTCGTAGTGGTGCGGCGGCAGGTAACCGGGGCCATGAAACGCGATCGCGAGCTGAAGCCGCATCATTATGGCGTCGACAAAACCGCGCACGAGCATCAGCACCGCGACGATGATGTACATGATGCCGATCTTCTTGTGATCGACGCTTGTCAGCCACTCGGTCCAGAGCCACTTCCAGCGGCCGAGCTTCGTGAGCGTGACGATGACCGCCAGCACGATGAGCGCCATGAACGCGGCCGCGCCCATGATGACCGGCTGATCGAATGGAATCGCGCCGGGCGTGAGTTTTCCAAACATGGCTTACTCCGTGGTCTGCGTGCGACAGGAGGCGTCGCGGAAGGCCGTGACGTTGCCGTTGTTGTATCGGGCAACGATGTTGCGGAACAGGTACTGGTCGATCGATGAGAAGTAGCGTACCGACTGCTTCTCGCTCGGCTTCGCGACTTCGGCGTATTCGTCCATGCTCAGGCGGTCCGGCGAAGCCTTGACCTTCCGCACCCATGCGTCGAAGTCGGTGGCGCTCGTCGCGAGCGTGCGGAACTTCATGTCGGCGAATCCCTTGCCGCTGAAGTTGGCGGACATGCCTTCGAAATTTCCCGGTGCATCCGCGACCAGGTGCAGACGGGTCTGCATGCCGACCATTGCATACACCTGGGTGCCGAGTTGCGGGATGAAGAATGAGTTCATCACCGAATCGGACGTGATCCGGAAATTCACCGGCGTATCGACTGGCACGGCGAGCTGGTTCACCGACGCAATGCCGAGGTCCGGGTAGATGAAGAGCCACTTCCAGTCGAGCGCGACCACCTCGACGTCGATCGGCTTCACGCTCGACTGCAGCGGCCGGTACGGGTCGAGCTCATATGTGGTCCGCCAGGTCAGGATACCGAGGTACAGGATGATCAGGGCGGGGATCGTCCAGACGACGATCTCGATCGCCGTCGAGTGCGCCCATTTGGGTGCATAGACCGCGTGACGGTTCGACGCACGGTAGCGCCACGCGAAGAACAGCGTCAGCAGGATCACCGGGATCACGACGATCAGCATCGCCCACGTGGCAGTGGCGATCAGCGACTTCTCGGCCGCGCCGACGCTCCCTTTTGGATCAAGCACAGTCAGATCACATCCCGATAGACAGGCGCTCAATGTCGTGACGATGGCTATCGGCCGTTTCCTTAAGGCTTTTCTGTCTGTCATAGTGGTTAAGTCCGGATTGTGGCACTTTTGACCTGAAGCTGGCTTGACGCATGCGGCATCACACTCGCAGCGTCATGGTCCGACAACCGGCCAGCTTTGTGATTGATGTCGATCAAGGATGAGCAAAACGGCGGGGTGCGGTGCACTGACGCAGTGCGCGGGCTAAATCAGGCGACAGTCTGCTGCGGCAAACCGTAGATCAGGTCGACGTTGATTGAGAGAAATCCCGCATCGCGTGCGCCGCTGAGTGCGCGTTCCACCACATCGAGCGGCTGGATGCGATTGACAGCTTGCTGAACGTCGGTAGCAAAGTCCTGTACGTCGAAGCTCGCTCGGTTGAAGCCGAGGCGCGCGAGTGGTGAAAGCGTTCTGGCGCTGACGGTTCGTGGATCAATTTCGATGGCAAGTTCTGCGTCGATCGAGAACGCGAAGCGGTTCTGCAGTTGCTGGAAAGCTCTTCGAGTTCGGCAACAGGGAAGAAGGTCGGCGTTCCACCTCCCAGATGCAGCTGCACGGTTCGCCGGTCAGATCCTAGATGTGACGCGGCCAGATCCATCTCACGAACGAGGTAGCTCAGATATCTGGCGCTGCAGCCATGGTCGTGCGTAATGACCTTGTTGCATGCGCAGAAGTAGCAGAATGATCTGCGTGCCGTTCGGCGGCTGCAGCCAGTCCGGCAATGGCTGCGAAATCGGTGTCTCCGGGTGCGAGAAACATCTTGGGTACCAGTCAATGCGGTTGAAGGCCAATAGTCCGGCCTCAAGGCTCCCGCTATCGACATTCCTACGCGTGACCCGGTGTCGCATCCTGACTTCGGGATCGGGACCGGTTGACCCTGCGCAAGGGCAGCCCTGATTTGCGCGTCGACAATTCCCCGCATACATCAACAAGGGGAAAGCGATGAAGCACATGATCAAGGCCGTCATGATCGTGGCAAGCCTGTGCTCTACCGGTTTATTCGAAGTGCTGGCATACGCGGATGACGTCAGCGCGAACGGAAGCACGATGGCAGGCCAGGTGACGGCGGATAGGATCCACGCCGGTGACGTGCTCGTGCGTCTGCGTGCCATCTCGATCGAGCGCGAAGTACACACCAGCGGCACCTTGTCGTCGCTCGGCGTGGGTGTCAATAACGCACTCGTGCCGGAGTTGGACCTGACCTATATGATCCGCGACGCGATCGGCATCGAGCTGATTCTCGCCACCTCGCGGCACCACGTGACGTCTCGCCTCGGCGATCTGGTGGCGTGAACGTGCTGCCACCGACGCTGCGACTGCAATATCACTTCAACCATGCTGGCATGATCCGACCGTATGTCGGCGCGGGAGTCAACTACACGTACTTCTACAACGACGGCCTGAGCGCGGGCTCCGAAGGCATCCAGGTGTCACGCAGCAGCTTCGGTCCGGCGGTGCAGGCTGGCGTCGACGTGCAGATCACGAAGACCGTCTTTCTCAACGCGGATATCAAGAAGATCTGAATGCACACGGACGCCTCGGTCGGCGATAGTTCGTTGGGCCGGCTGGACATCGACCCACTGGTACTGGGAATAGGCGTCGGGATGAAGTTCTAGCGAGCGCGCAATGACAGACCACAGCTCGCACCAACGGGCGATCCGCTGCGCCCCATCCACCTGAAACGGAGATCTGGTCACTATGCCTCTGTACGACTACCGCTGCGCGGCCTGCGGCCACGCATTCGAAACGCTGGTGCGCGCCGGCAACACGCCCGCCTGCCCGCAATGCGGCGGCACCGCGCTGGACAAGCAGGTCAGCGCGCCGGCCTCGCCCGGCAAGAGCCGCGCGATCATCTCCCGCGCGCGGCGTCAGGCGGCGCGCGAAGGGCACCTCAGCAACTATTCGCCGGCCGAGCGCCGCAAGCTGCTGCGCTGAGCCCAATGGGGAATCGCGCTGTCGATATAGATGTAGATGAACCTCGAGGGCGCCTACGGGATGGCACTCAGTCTCACCGTCTTCATGGCCGGCACGCTGGATCAGGCCACCGCCGACAGCCTGCTGGAACGCGCGAAGGGCATCTGCCCGGATCTCGACGCGTGGCTTCGCAACATTGCGTCAGCACGGCCGCCCTCGCGCTCGCGCGCTTCGATGACCACGACGGAAACGTCCTGCGCATGCAGTACGCGCGCCAGCGCGAGGCCGCGTAGCCCCGCGCCGACGATGGCCACGTCGACCACCAGCGATTCGACCGCGGTCATCTCGTCGCTCAAAGCCCAGAAACAAAAAACTTCGACCGCTGCGCCACGCCTGCACGGCGGGCGGAATAGGCGTCTGGATATCGATCTCGGTCATGACTTCGACGAAGTCGCTGTCAGAGACCAGGTAGTTAGAGGCCGGCGCACGGCCGCCAATCGGCTTGTAGAGCAGCGCGCCCGAGGCCGGCACGGCATCCAGCAACGCGCCGTCTGCGCTATAGGCCGCGAACCAATGGCCGAAATGCTCGGCCTGCGACAGCCCCTGCAACTGCGCCCAGCCGTCCTGCGGCCGCGCCTGCCAGCGCGCAGGCGAGGTGTCGTCGTACCAGTTGTCGACAACCAGCCCGGCGCCGATCGCCGCCAGCGCGCAATGCAGTGCTGACGGCGTCGACGTCATGGCGAAGGCCTCATTCATGACGCTCACCAGCGACTTGCGATGCTTGAAGTTTTCGATGAACTGCGCCGCCCGGGTCAGCCGGGTGCGGATCTTGTGCTGCACGCTGACCTTGGCCGTGATGATTTCGGCGAGCGCGAGCGGCGTGGCAGGGGCGGCCGTATCGGGGCACAGCGCGAGCAGCGCCGGTCCCAGGTACGGAATGACGCCGCCCGCACACAGGCGTTCGGCGATCGTCTGGACTGAAACGGTCATGGAGTGCGCCTCACAGATAAATGGCAGCGCCGGCGCCCACGTTGGTCGCGGTGTCTTTCAGCGTCTTGACGATGTACTTGACCTGGTCGGTGTCGAGTAGTGTGTGCAGCGGCAGCGCCAGCGCGCGATCGCCGATGCGCTCAGTGTCGGGCAACAGGCCGCTCTTGCGGCCGATCGCATCGCCCGCGTTCATGTAGTGGAACTGCTGATGCAGCGGATGGCTGTAGGCCACCGTCTCAATGCCGCAAGATTTCATGTCGTCGATCATCTGGGCGCGCGCTCTCTGCGTAAAACGCTTGCCCAAATGCACAACATAGAGCATCGAGTGCACTTCTTCGACGTCCTCGGCCACGTAGGCCGGCTTGATCCCTTCGAAGCTTTGCATCTCTTCGTGATACCAGGTCTCGACCTGCTTTCGCTGCGCGAGGCGCGTGTCGAGTTCGGCCAGTTGCGCGAGACCGAGCGCGGCGGTCAGATCACTGATGCCCGCCTGCAGCGGCACCCGCGAGCCGACCGAGACGGACGCGCGGTCCGTGACGCGCCGCTCGCGCAGATAGCGCAGTTCATGGACGAGTTCGTCATCGTCGGTGACGAGCATGCCGCCCGCTCCTGTGCACAGCGCGGACGGGCTGGAGAAGTCGAACACTGATACGTCGCCGAAACTGCCGACGTTGCGGCCCCGGTAGCGCGAGCCCAACGCCTCGGTACTGTCTTCGATCAGCCGCAAGCGCTGCGCGTCGGCCAGTTCGCGCAGCAGCGCCCACGCGGCCGGGTGACCGTTGGTATTGCCGGCGAGGATCGCGCGCGTGCGAGGGCCGATCTTCTGCGCGGCTTTTTCGGCGCTCAGACAACCGCTCCAGTAGTCGATGTCGGCGAACACCGGCATGGCTCCCGCCAGCGTGATCGCCTGCGCCACCTGATGCCAGGTGTGCGACGCGCAGACCACCTCGTCTCCCGGGCCGATCCCCGTCGCGCGCAACGCAATCCAGGTGGCGAGCGTGCCGCTCGCGACCGCGACCGCATGCTCCCGGCCAACCCAGCCCGCAAACGCGCGCTCGAACGAATCAAGCATCGGCCCGTCGCTCCAACGCGAGGATTGCAGCACCGCGTTGACGAGATCGATCTCGCGCGCCGCGCAAGCCGGTTCGCTCAGCGCGATCTCATCGATTTCCATGCGCCTCGTCCTCGGTCAGGATCAACGCATCGGCCTCTTCAGGCCGCTGCGTGATGAACCTGCAATGCCCGGCCGACATCGCGAAATAGACACTGCGCGCACCGAACCGGAGCGCTGCTGTCTCGTCGCGCATCACCGTTGCGCTGACATGCATTGTGCGCACCTCGGGATAACGTTCGTGCCATTGCGTGGCGGCGTCGCGTAGCGTCTGTGCCGTGCGGAGCAGGTCCGCCGCGAAGTCCAATTGCTCGGCGTTCAGGCTCATCTCACTCCTCCACGCCAGCAATGCGTCGCGCTTCGACCGTGATGGGCAGTGGCGTATCGTCGGCCATCGCGGGCAATTCGAGTTGCCAGCCGTTTGCGAGCGTGACGAGACCGCCCCACATCCCGGGCTGCGCCATCGCGACAATGGGCTCCTCCAGGTCCTTCTTTGGCACATAGGCGCTCAGCGCGCCCTTACTGTCCTTGCGGATCATGACTTTCATGGTTGCGGACTCCGGAGATTGATGACAGGTTCAAACCAGGTTCAAGCGGGATGCGCTGCTTCCTCCAGCAGCGTGCAGCCAGCGAACGCGCCAGCTTCAGGTGCGCTGCATGTTCGATCGCGCTGAATACGCCACGGTGCCGGCCCTCCGGCGCCGCCGCGTGCAGCCCGCACACGGCCAGGTGATTGGCTTCGGTGGCGCCGCTGGCGAAGATCAACTCTGCGGGCTTGCAACCGAGCGCTCGCGCGAGCGTCGCACGGGCCGCAGCGAGCGTGCCCTTCGCCTGCTGCCCGACGGCATGCTGCGACGACGCGTTGCCCCACACATCCGTCAGGATGGACAGCATCGCCTGCCACGGCAGAGGCTGGCTGCATGGTCGCGTTGTGGTCGGGATAGATCGTCGCCCGGCTCCGTTAGTTTGCTTCACGGCCAGAACACGCATTCGCGATCGATGCACAGCGTGTCCAGCAGCTCGGCCAGATCGGTGCTCTCATGCTGGGGCATCCATCGGTGCGACGCATGATCGCGCGCGCTCGGGTGCCACATACCGTCTTCATCGCGCGTGAGCCAAGCTATGTCGATCAGCCCGCCATTCGCGTCGACATTGCGGGAGCAGCACGGGCTCTCGATACGGAACCCCGGCCCATCGCGCAGCACGCGCGGCACCACATAGCGGTAGCGGGTACGCTCGCGCAACGCTTGCTCGATCTGGCGCTGGGTCAGGTCGAACGGGCGGCCCGCGCGCAAAACCCTCGCGCGGCGCCGCCGCTTCTGGCGCGCTCGCCTGAACCGTCATGACATGGCTCCTTCTTCGGGTAGCAGGCCGGCGGGTGCGGGCGCAATTTCATTCTCCGTGCATCCGACGACACAGTTGCCGAACTCCACCAGATAGACCGGCTCGCCGCTCTCAATCACCTGGCCGACGTTGACGATTTCGCCGACCGTACCCGCCTCGGCCAGACAATCGTCCTGGCCGCGCTCCGGAAAGCTGCCGTCGTTGCACAGGTCATCCAGCGCGATCACGCGCATGCCCCACTGATAAGCAGGCTGAACCGGTTCGATACTCATGCTGACGGCTCCTGCGGTTGCGACGTTTCCGGCTGGACCCGCGTGCCGATCTTGTGCAGCGCTTCGGCCCGCTCGCCCAAGCCTTGCACCACGTCGTCCGGCAGGTTGTCGAGCGTGCATAGCTCTTTCGCGCGCATGCCGACACGGTGGCCGCTCTCGACGAAATACACCGCGTAGATATAGAACTGCTGAAGGAAGGTGTCGATGCTGGTGACGTAGCCGATCTCGCCCTTGTTCACCAGCACTTCGCCGATGTCCTTGCCGTTGTAGGTGCCGTCGTTGCGGATCACCGCGCGTGCGATCACGCGCTCGCCGTAGTTGAAGCGCGGGGGAAACGCGACCTCGATCAGGTCGTCATCGCGGTTGATGTCAGCCATGCTTCACTCCTGCTGATCGTTGCGTCTGTCCGGTGGTCATCAGGTTCGCGACCTCGCCCGACCGCCGGCGCCGCCGCGCGAGCGCGCGCACCTCTTCGTCCGCGTCATCCATGAGCGACGCCACGATTTCGCCAGCGGCGCGCCGCGCGACTTGCCAGCGCACTCGCCAATCGGGATCGAACGCGAGGCGCGATAGCAGCGTGGCGGGCAGACGCTCGGCAACGCTGCGGCGTACCTCGACCTCGCTGGCGTCGGCATCGCCCCGCATGCCGATCAATGCAGCAGGCGACAGGCGCTGCGCCACGCGAATCCGCACCTCGCGATGCGGATCGTGGATCAGGCGCGCCAGTTGCGCCTGCGGCAATCGCAATGCGAGCTGCAGCCGGCCCATCTCGTCGGGGTCGCCGAGCAATGCGGGCAGACAAAACACACCGGCGTGACTCGCTGGCCCGCAACCGTGCTCCGCCGGCAACTCGCGCAACCGCACGTACCCGCAGCCGGCGCAGTCGAGCGGGCCGCCCTGCCAGTGGCGCGGTGCAATGTCGCCGCCTGGTACGCGCACGTTCTGTACGCTCATGGTTGCGTCCCCGTCCAGCCGCGCGTCGGATAAGCGCTCGGCGCATCCATTGCATCGTCGGACCCGACGCCGGTCTCATGACGATCCAAGACCTGCGAAAGCAGCGCGCCCCCCACCCGGTCTTCGGGATCGAGCCGGCGCAATTCGCGCAGTCGCATGCGCGCTTCTTCAAAGTCGCCGAGATGCATGTTGAGGTACGCGAGGCCCTTCAGCGTGAACAGATAAAAACGCGCGGCCGCGTCATAACGCGTGGTCACGATCGCGGCCGCAAGCGGTTCGTCGCCGAGATCTGAGCCCAGCGCGGTGCGGGCGACCGCCAGCGCGTCTTCGCCGATCGCACGCGCCTGCGCCAATTGATGGCCGTAGAAGTAAAAGCGGTACAGCGCGATCAACGGCACCGGATGGCGCGGCGCGGCGGCGCGGGCGCGTTGCAACAGCGCGAGCGCCTCGTCGGGGCGCTCGCGCAACCGACCCGCCTCGGCGATCAATGCATTGACGCCCGACGGCAAGCCGCCGCCAATCGCTCTCTGCGCAAACGCGGTCATTACGTCGTCGAGGGCACGGTCGCCGGACTCCATCGCCATCGCTCCTCTTCAAGAGATCTGACGCGGCAGCGGCGGCCGCCCGCGGCCAATCGCGCTGACATCGATGGTCGCCACGCCCGGCGGCGCCGATTCCGCACTGCTGCTGCAACCACAAGCGGCCTGGTTCGGATTGAAGAAGATCAGGCCGGACTGGGTTGGCGTGTCGGCGAAATCGATCGTTATGCCTTCGAGCATCAGCCGGCTCTCAGCCGGCAGGAATACGCGCAGGCCGTTGATGTCGAGTTCCTGTTCGCCTGGTTGCAGCGCCGGCTCGGCGGTGAATTTCGCGGTATAGCCGGAACAGCCGCCGGCGCTCGCCACCAGACGAAAGCCGGCCCCAGCCGGCAGGCCCGAAAAGCGCACGATACGACGCATGAACTTCTCGGCGGCGCTCGTAACAGTTACGTTGGACAGCATGATGCGTAGTCTCCTGATGGATGAATGGCCGGGCCGGCCACGAGCCAGACTCAAACCTGAACGATGCAGCCGTCCACGGGACACACGGCGACGCACTGCGGGTCGTCGAAGTGGCCTTCGCATTCGGTGCATTTCTTGGGGTCGATCGCGAACACGCCGCCTTTGTCGCTGATCGCGACATTGGGGCATTCCGGTTCGCAGGCCGAGCATCCCGTACAGGTGGACGCAATAATCTTCAGAGGCATGGCGGCTCTCCTGTTGTCCTGTCTGGAAGGGTGTGTCACGCCGCTGAGGCTGACGAGGTGTAAGCGCCCTGGCGGATCGAAGCATCGCCGCGGTTTAGGTGCACAATGGCGCCGCTGGCGATGCGACTGCGGTAGTCGTTGAACCAAGCAAGCACCGCTTTTTCGATAAATTCGCCGACGTACTGATCGACCGGCTCGATGCCCGCTTGCGCCAGTTCGTCTTTCGGGCAGGCGCCGATCTTCGCGACCAGCACCGCGTGGCAGTCGCGAAGCGCGCGCACGACCGACGGTAGTTGCTCGTCGTCGCCGTAACCGCCCCGGCAATACAGGTCCACCCGGCGATGGCCGACGAACAGCGCTTGGGCTGCCGAGACCTCGAAGATCTGAAACTCCGTGACGTGGCCGAAGTGCTCGTTGACCCGGCCGCCGCCCTTCGTTGCGACCGCGACCAGCACCTTCATGTCGTCGGCGACGTCGATCTCGCGAGAGACAGCCAGCGCTTCCTGCTTCGCGTCGTGCTGCGCCTGACGCTCGGCTTCGACGCGCTGCTGGTATTCACGGCGGCGGTCGAGGTCGTAGACCACTTCCATCTGCTCGATCTTGTCAAGGGTGAAATCCTCGCTGCGGTCCTCGCCCAGCAGGCCAACCGCATCCGCGCGGCACTGGCGGCAATGACGCATCAGGTTGGCGCCGCCCATGCAGGCGTCCTGCACGGCCTTGAGTTCCTGCGCAGTCGGTCCGCGCTGGCCGCTCAGGCCAAAGTGAGTGCCGTGCTCGGGCTCCGAGATCAGCGGCATGATGTTATGCAGGAACGCGCCGCGTTTCTTGACGTCGCGGTTGACCTCGACCAGGTGGTCCTCGTTGATGCCGGGAATCAGCACCGAGTTGATCTTGGTCAGCACGCCGCGTGCGGTGAGCATCTCGAGACCCTTCATTTGCCGGTCATGAAGGATTCGGGCTGCTTCGTAACCGGTCACGCGCTTGTGCTTCCAGAAAATCCACGGATAGATTTTCTCGCCCACCGCCGGGTCGACCATGTTGATGGTGATTGTCACGTGGTCGATGTTGTACTTGCAGATTTCGTCCACGAGGTCGGGCAACGCCAAGCCATTGGTCGACAGGCACAGCTTGATGTCCGGCGCCTGTTCCTGCAGCATCCGGAGCGTCTCGAAGGTCTTCTTCGGGCTCGCCAGCGAATCACCAGGACCGGCAATGCCAAGCACCGTCATCTGTGGAATCTCGCTTGCGACCGCCACGACCTTCTTCACTGCCTGTTGCGGCGTTAGCTTCTGAGAGACCACGCCGGGACGCGACTCGTTCGAGCAGTCGTATTTGCGGTTGCAGTAGTTGCACTGGACGTTGCAAGCCGGCGCCACCGCCACATGCATGCGCGCATAGTGATGATGGGCTTCTTCCGAGTAGCATGGGTGATTCTTGACCTTCTCCCAGATGTCCGGCGGCATGTCGTCGAGACTACCCGACACGCCGCAGCTGGCCTTACCCTCGCCACCGTGCGTGCCGCAGCCGCCACCGGTGGACGGGTCTTCGATCTTCACACCGAGCGGTTTAATCTGCCCAATGCTGATATAGGCCGCTGCGGGCAAGTCGCTCGCATTTGAACTCGCTTGCATGGATATCTCCTCGCAACCAACGGCGGCCGCGCGCAAGCCATAGAGCCAGATCCATGCCACTCGACAAGAACGCCAGGAATCAATGGGTTAGGATATATTTCGCAGTTCTGTTTGATCCCGGCGCGCGACGTATCCCTACAATTTCGTTGCGTCGTGTCGGTGTTGCGACAAATCTCACACGACCCGGACAGCATGTTCTGAACCAGCGAGAGGGACCCGCACAAACCAGATCAATCGTTCGCGTTCACCCTCTGGCTTCCCCGGCTTGCGATTTCGCGAACGTGTGGTCGTCCGCTGCTGCTCGTCACGCGAGAGTCCCGTAGCGCTCAGGCCGCGCAGTTGCCCGTCCGGTTCGGCCAGCACCACAAAGGCGCGCCGCCACTCCATCGTCTGCACAAGATAATTCGGGGACTCGCGGAAGGCTTTCGCCACATCGAGCGACGAAACCAGCGTCTTGCTCACCTCGTAGACGCAGTCCAACGCTTGCCTGAATGTTCACCGTTGACTTCCCCTTCGTGCGCTGCGCGCTTTCGATGTTAACGACAAATCCGACAAAAAGAACGGCGGCAATCCTCACTCGTCGGGCGCATCGACACAAAAACAACAGCGAAACAACAGCGGCCCAGCTGAAAGAGGCCACTAGAGCGTGAAAATCCACTGGCATGGAAGTTGCCCTGAAGGTCGCACTACCCCCGCTTTCAGGAGCCTGCAATGTCGGATTTCCAACGCGTCAGTACCAGCCTCCATCCGCGCGGCGCCAACCCGGTGCATCTGGATCATGCCGCCACCACGCCGGTCAATCCGCGCGTGATCAGACGCATGCTGCCTTACCTGACCGAGATGTACGGCAATTCCGCCAGCCGTTCGCATGCCTACGGCTGGGTCGGCGAAGAAGCGATGGAACTCGCCCGCGAGCAGGTCAGCGCGCTCGTCAACGGGGACCCGCACGAGATTGTCTGGACCTCGTGGGGCTCGGGCCGCGCATGCGGATCGCGTGCCAAATGCACGGCGGCGTCCACGACGCGTGGCATGCGCTCCGGGACGTTGTGCACGCATCAGATCGTCGAGGAACTGCCATTGCCGCCGGTCGAGATCCACTGCTCGATTCTCGCGCCGAGGACGCGATCAAGGCGGCAGTGTCTGACTTTCGCTCGCGCCAGACGATTCGACGCGCAGCAGCCGACGACCTGTTACTCGCCGAGCAACCGACCTGCTCGTCTAACCCGAAGTGAGTCCATTCAAGCCTGAGAGGAACCTCCATGGAGACGCTCACCCAACCGGCTTCCGCCACACCCGGCGTCATGCCCGGCCTACTCGAATTCACGCCTCAGGCCGCTGCGAAAGTGGCCTCGCTGATCGAGGAAGAAGGCAATCCCAACCTGAAGCTGCGGCTGTACGTGTCCGGCGGCGGCTGTTCGGGCTTGCAGTACCGCTTCGCGTTCGACGACCAGGTGGCGGACGACGACATGCAGACCGTCACGGACGGCGTCACGCTGCTGGTCGATTCGATGAGCCAGCAATACCTGCCCGGCGCGCGCGTCGACTACGAGGACAGCCTGGAAGGTTCGCGCTTCGTCATTCACAACCCCAATGCGCAGAGCACCTGTGGCTGCGGCAGTTCGTTTTCCGTGTGAGGCAATCATGAAGATCTCACTGACTGGCGCCTCCCGACGACGAGGAGAACAACCAGTTCGACAATGCGTGGGGCCTTGACGTGCAATCGCGTCTCGCGTGCTGCGTGAAGCTGCGCGACGCCGACCTGACGATCGAACTGCCGCCACATACGCGCGAGCTCGCGCGTGAGCGTTGAGGGCATGCGTCCTTTGCGCCGTGCGGCCTCTTCAAGCGCCATAGCGGTCATAGCCGCGCTGATAGCCGCCGCATGTGTTTATCTTCCCGCATCTCCGTTCCTATGGATAACCAATCCCTACAGCGTTTGCATAATCGCGCCGACCGCGTCCGCACGTCCTGGCTGACCACGCCCATCGCATCGCGCATCGCTTTCTGCAGCGCCGTGTTCATCGCTACACCTGGCTGTTCGAAACAGGACATTCGCGACAGGTCTTCGTTGGAACCGCTTCATCACAGCGCCAGCGAACACCGGAAAGCCCTGCGGCAAGCGGCTATTCGCACTAACCGTGCATGGCGCAGTACTTGCAAACCGTATGATCAAATGCCTAAAGGACAACTTCCCGTGTCGAATCCGATCATCAACGACACCACACTGCGCGACGGCGAACAGACCGCTGGCGTCGCATTCACGGTTGCCGAAAAATGCGCGATTGCCGAGGCGCTGTCAAGCGCCGGGGTACCCGAACTGGAAATCGGTATCCCCGCAATGGGTGCCGAGGAAATCGATTGCATCCGGACCATCGTCGCGCTGAATCTCGACGCCGATCTGATGGTCTGGGGCCGTCTCACCGACGCGGACCTGGCGTCGGCCTTGTGCTGCAATCCCGACATCATTCACCTGTCGATTCCCGTCTCCGATATCCACCTTCAACACAAGTTGCGCCAGCCGCGCTCATGGGTGCTCGCGCAGGTGAATCGCGTAATCAGCGCCGCCGTCAAAAGCGGCCGCAAGGTTTCGCTGGGCGCGGAGGATGCTTCGCGCGCGGACCCCTCGTTCCTCGACGACGTGGCGCGGCACGCGCAACAGTGCGGTGCGCAACGCATCCGCTTTGCGGACACGCTCGGCGTCCTCGATCCTTTTTCGACCTATGAAGCGATTGCGCGATTGCACGACGCGGTCGATCTGGAAATCGAAATCCACGCGCACAACGACCTCGGGCTCGCGACCGCGAACACCCTTGCCGCACTGCGCGCCGGCGCAACCCACTCCAACACCACCGTCAATGGTCTCGGCGAACGCGCCGGAAATGCCGCGCTGGAGGAGATCGTGATGGGCGTGCGCCATATCATGGGTCGCAACACCGGCATCGACACGACCGCGCTATTGAGCATCTCTCGGCTTGTCGAACGGGCTTCAGGACGCCAGGTCGCGCTGAACAAAAGCATTGTCGGCGCCAGCGTATTCACGCACGAGTCCGGCATCCACACAGACGGGCTCGCGAAGAATGCATCGACCTACGAGAGCTTCGATCCCGCCGAACTCGGTCGCGAACGCTCGGTCGTGCTCGGCAAGCATTCGGGTTCGCAAAGCGTGCGCCAGGCTTATGACGCGCTCGGCCTGCCCGTCAGTGAAAAGCTGCTCGTGCTGCTGCTGACCCGTATCCGCCACCATGCCACCCAGCACAAGCAAGCGCCCAGCGCCGCCGACCTGTATCGCTTCCTGATCGAGTTGCGCTACACCGTCGGAGAATTGTCATGAGCGGCGCTGTGGTCGGCTTCACGGAGTGCGTCGCGAAACCCGGACAGTCGGGCACGACGACACCGTGCGCCACCAGCGGCGCCTGCGACAAGTACTTCGCCGAGCCGACGTTCTGCCCACACCTATCCTCATCCGCTTGCAAGGAGTAGACGCGATGGAAAGCTTTGTCCAGCAACTCAAGGCGCTGTCCTCAGCCGAGGACTTCCTGCAGTTCTTCGGCATCCCGTTCGACCAGAAGGTCGTCAACGTGAGTCGACTGCACATCCTCAAGCGCTTCTTTCAGTACATCCAGCAACAGGACGCGCTGCCGGAAGGCGACGAACCCGCCCTGTTCGCGTCGTATCACGCGCTGCTGCTGAAGGCTTACGGCGACTTCGTCACCTCCACGCCGGCGCAGGAAAAAGTGTTCAAGGTGTTCCGGAACACAAATGGGCGGCAGCACGTTTCACTCGACAGTCTGCGCGCGTCGCTGCCCGCGCGCACCCTTGCCTGACAGGTGGAGCAAGACCATGCACATCGTTAAGACCATGCACATTGTCGTCTGCATCAAGCAGGTCCCGGACTCGACGCAGATCCGCGTTCATCCGGTCACCAACACGATCATGCGCCAGGGTGTTCCGGCGATCGTCAACCCGTATGACCTGTTTTCACTCGAAGAGGCGCTGCGACTGAAGGACCGCTTCGGCGGCAAGGTCACGTTGCTTTGCATGGGCCCGCCGCAGGCCGAGGAAGCGCTGCGCAAGTGCATCAGCTTCGGCGCGGACGACGCCGTGCTGCTCACCGACCGTGCATTCGCTGGCGCGGATACGCTCGCTACGTCGTACGCGCTGGCAGCGGGTATCCAGCAGATCGCGAAGGAGCAGGCGGTGGACATCGTGTTCACTGGCAAGCAGACGATCGACGGCGACACCGCGCAAGTCGGCCCCGGTATCGCCAAACGCCTCGGGCTGCAACTGCTGACCTACGTGTCGCGCATCGTCGAGACCGCTCTCGATGCGCGCACGATCACCGTCGAGCGCCGCGCCGAGGGAGGCGTGCACGTGCTCAGGACGGCGCTGCCGTGCCTGATCACAATGCTGGAGAACACCAACGAACTGCGCTTTGCGACGCTGCCCGCGATGATTCATGCGGCCGGCTATCCGGTGCACAAATGGAACTGCGAACAGGCCTGCATCGAAGATCTCAGCAAGATCGGCCTGAAGGGCTCGCCGACAGTGGTCAGCAAAGTCTTTGGACCGACGCCGCGCAGCGAGAAAGCGGAGATGCTCGACCTCGACGCATCGAGTCTTTGCGACGTGTCGGTGAACCTGCTGCAAAAGATCTTCACGCGCCATCCTACCCTGGAAGCTGACCTGCTGATGAAGGAGGGTTCATGAACGCACCCGCCGCCCCCGCGAAGAAACCCGCCGGCCGCGCAGGACGCAACCTCGAACTGCCGAAACACCTGAAGGCCTACAAAGGCGTCTGGGTCTTTATCGAGCACGATCGTGGACACGTGCACAGCGTCTCGTGGGAACTGCTCGGTGAAGCGCGCAAATTGGCCGACACGCTCGGCAGCCGAGTGGGCATCGCGGTGCTCGGCGGCGCGAATGAACCGCTCGAACAGTTCGCCGCAGAAGCCTTCACTTACGGCGCGGACGATGCGTACATCGTCCACGACCCGGTCTTGCAAGGCTATCGCAACGAGCCGTTCACGAAAGGGCTGACCGACCTCGTCAACCGGCATCAGCCCGAGATCCTGCTGCTGGGCGCGACGTCGATGGGCCGCGACCTCGCCGGCTCCGTAGCGACGACCCTGCTGACCGGGCTGACCGCCGATTGCACCGAACTCAACATCGATCCCGCGTCGCGTGCGCTGGCGGCGACGCGCCCCACCTTCGGCGGCTCGCTGTTGTGCACGATCATGACGCTCGCGTACCGTCCGCAGATGGCGACGGTGCGCCCGCGCGTGATGCCGATGCCGCTGCGCGACGCCGAACGCACCGGCAATATCGTCCATGGAACGCTGGGGATGGTCGAGACGGACATCGTCACGAGGCTGCTCGACTTTATCCCGGATGCGAGCAGCAACCGGATCAACCTGCCCTATGCCGATGTGATCGTGAGCGGCGGCAAGGGGTTGAAGAGCCCGGAAAACTTCCAGCTGGCGTTCGAACTGGCGAACGTGCTCGGCGGCGAAGTGGGTGCGACCCGGCCATGCGTGCAGGCCGGCTGGGTCGAGGGGGAGCGCCAGGTGGGACAGACCGGCAAGACGGTGCGGCCCAAACTCTACATCGCCGCGGGCATATCCGGGGCGATCCAGCACCGCGTGGGCATGGAAAGCGCAGACGTGATCGTGGCGATCAACACCGACCCGAACGCACCCATCTTCGATTTCGCACACTACGGGATTGTCGGCAATGCGTTGCAAGTACTGCCCGCGCTGAAGCAGGCTTTTGTTGAGCATTTGACCCGGCGCCGCAAGCAGGTTGCCTGAGGAGAATCACGATGAGAAAACCTTCACAGTTCGATGTGATTGTGGTCGGCGCCGGTCCGTCCGGCAACGCTGCCGCTTACACGATGGCCAAGGCAGGTCTGGAAGTGCTGCAGATCGAGCGCGGCGAATATCCGGGCAGCAAAAACGTTCAGGGTGCGATCCTGTACGCGAAGGCGCTCGAAGAGATCATCCCGGACTTCCGCGACGATGCGCCGCTGGAGCGCCACATCATCGAGCAGCGGATGTGGATGCTCGACGATACGTCGTTTGTCGGTACACATGTGCGCAGCGAGGATTACAACAAGCCGCCCTATAACCGCTACACGATCATCCGCGCGCAGTTCGACAAGTGGTTTTCATCGAAAGTGCGCGAAGCCGGCGCACTGCTGCTCTGCGAGACCACGGTGAAGGAACTGATCATGGACGGCGACCGGGTGGTCGGCGTGCAGTGCGACCGCGAGCACGGCGATGTCTATGCCGACGTGGTAGTGCTCGCCGACGGCGTGAATTCGACGCTCGCGCGCAAGGCGGGCTTTCATGGAGAGATCGGGGCCGGCGACGTTGCGCTCGCCGTCAAGGAGATTCTCTTCATGCCGGAGGAGACGATCGGCCAGCGCTTCAACGTCGGCGAGGACGACGGCGTCGTGATCGAGATGGTCGGCAGGATCACCGACGGCATGATGGGCACTGGCTTCCTCTATACCAACAAGGAATCGCTCACCATAGGCGTGGGCTGTATGCTGAGCGACTTCAAGAAAAACCCCAACCGCACGAGCCCCTATGTGCTCCTCGAAAAGATGAAGCGGCACCCGTCGATCGCACCGCTGATTGCGGGCGGCGAGATGAAGGAGTATTGCGCGCATCTGATTCCCGAAGGCGGTTTTCACGCAATCCCGCAGGTCTACGGCCACGGCTGGATGATCGTTGGCGATTCAGGCGGTTTCGTGAACGCCGCGCACCGAGAAGGATCGAATCTTGCCATGACCACAGGACGCCTCGCCGCCGAAACGGTGATCCACGCGAAAGCCGCGGGCCACGGCTACCGCGCCGGCACGCTCAAGGCCTACAAGGCCGCGCTCGATCAGAGCTTCGTGATGAAAGATCTGCACAAGTACCGCGACATGCCGGCCGTGCTGCACCAGAATCCGCAGTTCTTCACGACCTACCCCGACCTCATGGCACGCGCCGCGCGCACGATGATCACGGTCGACGGTAAGGACAAGAAAAGCAAGAAGCGCGAGATTTTTTCGAGCTTCCGCAAAGCCCGTTCGCTTTCCGGCATCGTGGGTGACGCCTACAAACTCCTGAGGGCCTTCCGATGAGCACCCTACCCGTCAACGTAGAGGAAAAGCTGTTCCAGAACCGTTACCGCGTCGATGCAGGACGGCCGCACGTCCACATCAAGGATGCCGACGTCTGCCGGAGCGAATGCAGCGAGAAGAGTTGCACCTTTGTCTGCCCGGCCTCGTGCTACAAGGCCGAAGGCAACGGCGCGGTGACGCTGATCACCGACGGCTGCCTCGAATGCGGCAGTTGCCGCATCCTCTGTAGCGACCACCAGAATATCGAGTGGGACTACCCGCGTGGTGGTCACGGCATCCTGTTCAAGTTCGGTTGACGAACATCGTCATGGCCAGACCAGAACGACATGTGTTTGCTTGCACCGAGAACCGGCCGCCGCCGCATCCGCGGGGCGCCGGGGGCAAGGGCTCGACCGCGCTGCTGAAGGCCTTCTGGGCGGAACAGCAGAAACGCCAGGCGCCCGATACCGTCGCGATCACGTATTCGGGCTGTCTCGGCCCGTGCGATCAGCGCACGAACGTGCTCATCTATCCCGACGTGGTGCTCTACAGCAGCGTGACGATGGCCGACGTGGAGAAAATCTTCACGCGTCAACTCGAAGGCCGCGAACCGGTGCGGCGCCTCATCGAAGGCCTGCATGGCGCGCCGGCCGAGCAGATCGACGCAGTCCTGTGGAGCGTCACGCTGACCTCTCCGCGAAGCCTTGCCGCCTACTATCTGCTCAACAAATTCCATGCCGGACGCCGCGAACTCGATGAGGCAGAGCACGCGGCCCATCTGGGACTAAAAGCAGCTGCGCATGCCGCCGGGTTGAATGAGGATTGGCAGATGGTACAAGCCGGAGACGCGAACTTCCACGCGCCCGATCCCGCCCGCTTCTGGCTGTTCACGCTAAAGGCGCTCGCCTTCATCGGCCTGCGGCGCGGCGAACGCGAAACCGCCACACAGTTGATCACACAACTACGACAGCTCGATCCGGCTGGCCACCTCGGCTTCGGCGTAGTGGAAGCGTTGCTGCAACGGTCCGTCTGAGGAGAAGCACGATGTCCAAACAGCCCGCCATTGCATCGTTGGCCGACGACAATCTGGCAGCCGGCGGCGTGGCAGCAGTCGACCGTGCGCTGACCCTGCTGGCCGCCTTCGGCAACGGCACGCACGTGCTGTCATTGAGCGCGCTCGCGGAACGCACGCGCCTGTACAAGAGCACCGTGCTGCGCCTGCTCGCGTCGCTGGAACATGCGCATCTCGTGGTGCGCCGCGCCGATGGCTGCTACGTGCTGGGGTCCGGCGTCGCAAGGCTGCATGCCATCTATGCGCAATCGTCCTCCAGCGAGTCGCTGGTGATACCCGTGCTGCAGGAACTGGTGGCCGCGACCGGTGAAAGCGCCGCGTTTCACGTACGTCAAGGTGCGCAACGGCTATGCCTGTATCGCGTCGACTCGCCACAGCCTGTGCGAGATCACATCCGCGCGGGCGAGCTACTGCCGCTGGATCGTGGCACAGGAGGCCGGGTGTTGCGAGCCTACTGCCACGAGGGCGATAAGGCACTCGGTCAGCAGATCCGCCGCCAGCAGGTCATCGCGCTAGCAGGAGACCGCGATCCGCAATTGGCAGGTATCGCCGCGCCGGTGTTCGGCCCGTCCGGGCAACTCGCCGGTGTCATTACGCTGACCATGCCCCGCGAGAGACTGGACTCCGCTTGGGCGGAGATAGTGAGGAATTCTGCGCGAACTCTCACACGATACCTTGGCGGAATCAAGCCGGGCGAGGCAGACGGGTGTTGATGCGTGAGGAACGAACTTGGGTTGTTACTCGCTTTTACTGAATGTCTTAATGTTGGCCATTGCGGCCAGCCGCGCTCGATCCCAACTTCGACTCAACGAATGTCAGTAGGTGGGTAGCCCGTGGGAATCGAACCCACAGGCCCTCCCAGGTAGGGTCGAGAACTGGCGCGCGCACCGATAGGCGCCGGTGGTGATTCCACCGCTTTCGCGATGGCCCGCAATCCGGCAACCGTGGTCACGTTTCCAGCTCCCGCCACGTCGAACGCAGCGGGCCGATTTCCGGCACTACGCTCTGCGTTCGTCTCACCAGCACTCATCTGACAGAATTTCTCTCCGCCTTTTCCTCAACGCTCACCACGCGGACTCTTTACCCGCGCAGCTTGAGGTGATTTGAAGCCAGCTCCTGCAAGCCGACTTCGAGGGGCCCGCCCTCATCTTCAATAAAGCATTGCTCACGCAATCGCTGCGCTTGCATTCGTAGCACACCATGGACACCCTCAGTTTGCCAAGTTTTCAATCGGCGATGATGGGTAGGTAGATTGCAACCATAGATTCGGACTTTCAATGTGGCTGTGCCGCTGTGCCTGACGGGTTTCGCTTGATCGGTTCCCCGTCGCTTTCGCACACTCGACGGTGCTCGGACATTCCCGGGCTTTGCCGACCACGCTCTAACCTGTCGTGCCATCACGTCATGATTACCTAAGCAATCGGTCGACTCTTCTCGTGTTGTCAGCGTTTTGTCCTGCTATTAGCCGGGCTGACTACGCAACCGCAGCGGCAGATGTGTCTTCTGCCCGGAACTCCCGGTCATCTGCCCACAGCGCCCATACGGCGCACGATCTTGTTGGCGTGCGACAGAGTCGCCTCGCTGATATGACCCCGGGCGCGCCTCCAGAAATTCAACGGGATCGAACACCACCGCTTGCGTCGCTGACCGCATCCGGTGTGGGCTGATGGTCGAGCGCGACATGGCCGACGCACCGGCGATGACAGCGCCGCGTTCGCACCACCTTACTCGAGATACCGACCGCCCCTGAGGTCGGCCGGGCTGTTCTCGACGATTACCGAATTGGCGCCGACTGGGTCGCTTCCGATCGTGATCATGCCAAGGTCCGCGCCAAACCCTGGCTTGACTTGTCTGAGCTATTCACATCAGTCGCGATGTCGCGGCCCCGACACGCCGCAAGTCCGACAGTGCTTTCAGAAACGCTTGATCTCGACACCGTATTTCCTCAGCGCGTAGCCAATCTGGCGAGGCGTCAGTCCAAGCAGCCGCGCCGCTTTTGCCTGCACCCAGCCGGATCTTTCCATGGCGGCGATGAGACGCTCGCGGTTGGTCATCTTCGCACCACTTCCGAGAGCTGCACGGCCAGGCACTATCGGAGCCCGCTCGCTGTCGACAGGCGGGACCGCAACTGCGCCCGGCGTAGCAGCCTCAGCCGGGGGCGTACCCGGCTTCACTTGCACTGGTACGATCGGCCCGGGCTGCAGCACCATCTCGTCCGATCTGCTCTTCCACAGCATCGCGGACAGGCACTGGCCGTGGCAGCAGGCAAAGTCGTTTCTCACGATCGCTGGTCCCGGCGCCAGGGTCGCGCTCCGCTGCACGCAATTCTCGAGCTCGCGGACATTGCCGGGAAAACCGCAGTTCATCAACACTTCAATCGCGTTCGCATCGAAGGTCAGCGTACGGCTGTTCTCGCTGTTGAAATTCTTGAGAAACTCAACGGCGAGGAGCGGAATATCACTGCGCCTTTCACGCAACGGCGGCAGCAGCAAGGGAACCACGCTGAGGCGATAATAAAGGTCGGCGCGGAACTCGTTCCTTGCCACCGCATCTTCTAGGTTCTTATTCGTGGCGGCAACCACGCGAACATCGACCTTGATGGTCTGGTTGCTGCCGACGCGCTCGAATTCTTGCTCCTGCAGGACGCGCAGCAGCTTTGCCTGGAACGAGGCCGAAATCTCGCCGATCTCGTCCAGAAACAGCGTCCCCTTGTCGGCGAGCTCGAAGCGCCCCTTGCGCGAATTGAAGGCGCTGGTAAAGGCACCCTTCTCATGACCGAACAATTCGGATTCCAGCACCGTCTCAGGAAGCGCCGCGCAATTGAGCTTGATGAAGGCCCGCTTGGCTCGCGGCGACAGCTCGTGAAGGGCCTTGGCGACCAGCTCCTTCCCGGTACCGGATTCGCCGCGCAACAGAACTGTGCTGTTCGATTTGGCTACCACCGCGATCTTCTCAAGCAGGCCGCGCAGCGCCGGACTGTCGCCAATGATCCCCTCGACATGAAACTTCTTACGCTCCTGCGCAGGGTACTTGAGCTCGGACAATTGATTTTGCAGCCCGTCCCTCCCCGCCATCAGCCGCTCGCGGTCGCTCTTGAATAAGCGATGCAGCTTCACCGTCTGCCCCACCAGGTTGGCGATCATAGTAAGCAGCCGCACGTCGCAATCGAGCCGGAAGTTAGACCCATTGTCCAGGATGCGGTCGATGGTCAGCGTGCCCACGACCTTCGCGTCGATGCGAATAGGAACGCCGATGAACGACACTCGCGTGTTGTCGGAAGCACCGAGCACGCCCATGTCGGCGGCACTGAAGCCCGAATGCCCCACTACGTTCTCGGCGACGAGCGGCCTGTCCGTCGACATGATCTGGTCAATTGCCTTCTGCGGCAGGCGCATCCGGTAGCGCTCATCGCTGCCTTCGCTCCAGCCGGCGCCAACGGTAATGTCCGGTACGCCATCATCGTCGAAGAGAGAGACGATACCGAGCCGCATCTGCACAAACGATTGCAGGAGATCGACGACGTTGGCCAACATGACTTCGAGCCGGCAGGAGGCGCTAAGTACCTTCGATATCTCCAAGATGCCGGTAAGCGCGCTCTCGTACCACTGCACAATAGGGACCGCGTGGTCCGTCTCGGACTTTGAGCTAGGCCTTTCGCGTACGGAAGCGATATGCAGCATGACGACGTCCTCGTTGTGGGGACCGTGCTCCCCGTCACCTTGTTCGGATTTGCGGGCATTGTGTTGCATATCATCCTCGATCTAGCGCCCAATTTCACGGGCTGACCTCAAAAGATAATGCCCTTTCATGGAAGGACGGTGAAACTGTAGTGCCTTGATGTACTTATTTTCTGCTTTTGCGATTTCGCTGCGTGGATTCCGTTAGGAACGCGAGTTCCATTGATGTCGCTCAAATCAACTGCGATTTGTCTACTCCAGGTGCAGCCGATTACAGGTGTCGTCCATCATTGATTGCTGCCTCGGTGCCCGTGAGATAACTCGCCGCATCCGAGCATAGGACGAAGATCTATCTTTGCGACCGCTTCGGGCGTGCCCGCCCGGCGCAGTGGGATATTTGGCACAAGAAGCGCTTCCGTGTCGGGCGACAAAATGTCTGTCCTGAACTGGCCGAGGACGTATGGAAACCGATTTCAGATCGTCACATCCGAGCCTATCGGTCCGATTAATCTGGTTTGGTAAGTCATGGCTGCGTTAGCGTAACGTTTCAAGTGCAAAAAAAAAGCCCCTCCGGGCTCTAGGTGCCAGCCATCCTCACTACCTCTATTGTTTTGGCAACCCCAAGTATCTTCACGACGCGCTTCAGGTTGTAGGCCAACACCTGTAGACTCATTTCGGTGCTGACCCGTCCGAGCGTTCGGGTCAGGAAGTGTGTGACCCCCAATCCAGTGCTTCAGCGTGCCGAAGACATGTTCGACATGTGCTTCTGCGGATGGTCATTGCGTCAGGCTTGCGCTCTAGCCGACGCTGCATGGCCTCAACTATATGCTCATGTTCCCATCGTCGAATGCGTCGGTAGTCGCGGGGTGACATCGTTCCTCGAGCGGGCAAAGCGGGCAGGCGCCGGGCCAGTAGCCATCGTACTTGCGCACGTTCTGGCCAAGGAAATCGAAACCGTCTGCAATGTTCGTGATCCGGGACTTCTCTTCCGAGCGCTCCAGACCTTGAGCGGCCATAAACTGCCTGACCGCCGGAAGCATCTCGAATTCGAGCACTTCTTTCGACATACCGGTCACAATAAAGTCATCGGCGTAGCGAACGACGTTGAGTTGGGCCTTGCTGCGTGCCGCCGCGGTGAGATTACGCTCGGTCATCAGAGCATCGAGCACGACGAGCAGATTTAGATCGAGGCCCTTGAAACGCATGACCCCAACTTATTCATAGCGTGGATGCGTTCCATCAAAACAATCGATTTTACGAAATGTACGGCATGGAGGATAGTGTTTCCTGGTAGATCCGACTGGATTTCGCAAACCTGCTGGCGCCTTCGTCGTGCCGGGGTAGCGGATGAAGTGTGTCGTAGAACTGAGCGAAGCCGAGGAAATGACGTTGCAGCAGTTGTCGATCAATCACATGCATCGGGACACGCGCACGCGAGCGGCGGCCCTGTCGTTGCGCGGACACAGGATCAAGCGCAAGCTCACCGCCGGGCAACTCGGCGTGAGCGGGCAGTCCGTCTGCGACTGGCTCACACATGGCGCAACAGCGGCGTGGACGGCCCGATGACCGCCATTACG
>NZ_PVNC01000028.1:0-64669 GCF_003001875.1 Paraburkholderia sp. BL18I3N2 | reverse complement strand
GTGCGGAGACGCTGTTCATGGACTACCGGCGACAGCATGGCCTGTCGGTCCGCATTGCGCGCATTTTCAACACGTACGGACCACGCATGCATCCGGCCGATGGCCGCGTGATCTCCAATTTCATGATGCAAGCCTTGCGGGGCGAACCGATCACGCTTTACGGCGACGGCTCGCAGACGCGCTCTTTCTGTTACGTGGACGACATGATCGACGCCTTTATCCGCTTGATGAACACGGAAGAGGATCTCGACGCACCCGTGAACCTCGGCAATCCTCATGAAGTCAGCATGCGCGAGATCGCGCAGCGCATCGTGGCGATCACTGCTTCAAATTCGCCGCTCGAAATGCGGCCTCTTCCCGCCGACGACCCGTCGCATCGACAGCCTGATATCACACGTGCCCGCGAGTTGCTCGGCTGGCAGCCACGCACGTCGCTGGACGACGGCCTCGCGCTGACCGCACGCTATTTCCGCGCGCGTATCGAAGCCGGCGTCGCGCCCTTACTCGGACACGCTAGTAATCGCCACGCCTTAGCGTCGGACCACTGAGTGCAAGAGCCGCGTTGACGAGAGCAAGGTGGCTGAGCGCCTGCGGGAAGTTGCCTGCGAGGTGGCGGCCCGGTACGTCGTACTCTTCCGCGAGCAGGCCGAGGTCGTTGGCAACAGCGAGTACCCGTTCGAACTGCACCCGCGCATCCTGCTGGCGGCCTTGCAATTGCATGCACTCCGCCATCCAGCACGAGCATGCGAGGAACACGCCCTCGTTCGGTCCGTCCGTCACGGGCTTCTTACGGCGAATCAGGCCACCCTCGCTCAACTCGCGCTCGATGGTGGCGATAGTGGACGCCATGCGCGGGTCGTCGACGGGAAGAAAGCCGACCAGCGGCAGCAGCAATATGCTTGCATCGATTGCATGGGTTCCATAGTGCTGGGTGAAGGTGCCCAGGCCCGCGTTCCATGCCTCGCGGCAGATTTCCTCGTGCACGGTGTCGCGCAATGCGCTGATCCGTTCCACCATGGCCGTGCTCACCATGCCTCGCGTTTCGTGGCGTTTGACAAAGCGGTCGAGGGCGACCCATGCCAGCACCTTCGAATACGTGTAATGGCGTGGTTTTGTGCGCGACTCCCACATGCCCGAGCCCGCGTTCTGCCAGATCGATTCGACGTGCTCGATCAGCTTGTACTCCACGACGAATTCCTGCTCACACGGTGCAAGCCCGCCGCGACTAGCCAGATCGAGACACTCGATTACCTCGCCGTACACGTCTAGCTGATGCTGGCTGGAAGCGGCATTGCCGATACGCACCGGCGTGGCGAAACGGTAACCGGGCAACGAGTTCACGCTCCGTTCCGGCAAACGGCGTCCGCCATCCACCCGATACATGATCCGCATTTTGTCCGGCGAGCCCGCAATCGCGCGTAACAGCCAGTCCCGCCAGTCCTGCGCCTCTTCGTGATAGCCGGCGTTGAGCAACGCGGTCATCGTGAAACTCGCATCGCGCAGCCAGCAGTAACGGTAGTCCCAGTTCATCTCGCCGCCGGGCGCTTCGGGCAACGAGGTGGTCGGCGCGGCAACGAGCGCACCGCTGTGCCGATGAATCAGCGCCTTCAACGTGATCAGCGAGCGGCGAACCTGACGCGGCCAGTGCGTCTTGCCGTCGTCGAAGCGGCCGATCCAGTCGCGCCAGAAATGTTGCGTCGAAGTGAGCGCCGCTTCCGCGTCGATCGATGCTGGAAGCGGCTCGTGCGATTGCCCGTAGCTCATGACGAACGCTATGCGCTGCTCTGCCGTTACGTTGAATCGCGCCTCGACCGACTCTCCTTCTATGCGAAGCTTTACGGGCGCGCGCAAAACCACCAGATCGGGCCCGACCTTGGCGATGACATCGTCGCCGGACATTTCGAGCCACGGCGCAAGCGCGCCGTAGTCGAAGCGCAAGCGCACGCAACTGCGCATGGCCACGCTCCCACTCAGCCCAACGACGATGCGTACGATCGAAGAAAACGCCTTATTTACAGGCATGAAATCGATGATTCGCACTTCGCCGCTCGCCGTGCACAAGTCGGTTTCCATGACAAGCGTGTCGTCCTGATACCGACGACTGCGCGCCAGCACCGCGCCGGGCGCCTGAGCCGGCGCGAGAGACCATTGCCCGTGTTCTTCCTTGCCGAGCAGGGAGGCAAAGCAGGCGTCGCCATCAAACCGCGGCCAGCAGAGCCAGTCGATAGTGCCGTCCCTGCTCAGCAATGCGGCTGTGTCGCCATCGCCTAGCAGTGCATAATCTTCAATCGGCCGGCTCACATTTCCCGCCTTGCAAAGGTTTCATGTTCTTCTCTTTCTGCTCGCCAGGAAACTCAGGCCACTCACGACACCGATGCCGGCCAGCGCCCAGAAGGCGTTGCGATGCCGACTCGTCACCATTTCCCAACTGGTTGCTCTCGACTGACTGTCGAAGCGGCCATGTGCGCCGTAAGCGCCCGGTATCGGATCGAACAGATTGCCCGGCGTATCCGGTTCCAACAGCTCATCGGTAAGCTGGCCGTCGTAGCCTGCCTTCGCCAGATATTTGTCGATCCATCCCGGCGCAATCCGGTTCGCAAGAATCGCCTTGACCGTGGAGAACCCTATCCAGACTTGCCTGCGGCGATGCGTCGCCGCGAAGAAGATCGCGCGCGCCGCCACTTCCGGCTGGAAAATCGGCGCAACGGGCTGGGCTTTTCGTCCCATCTTGTTGAGCGCCCAGTCGAATTGCGGCGTATTGACGGCGGGCAAATCGACCATGGTCAGATGAACGTTCAGCCGGTCGTGGATGATTTCGGAGCGCAACGCGTCGGTAAAGCCACGCACGGCGAATTTCGCACCGCAGTAAATGGACTGGAGCGGCACGGATCGGTAACCGAGCGCGGAGCCGACATTCACAATGGTTCCGCGATTTCGAGTGCGCATGCGCGCGAGCGCCGCCATCGTGCCATGCACCTGGCCCAGATACGTGACCTGTGTGCCGCGTTCGAACTCTCGCGCGGTGAGCGCCGACACCGGTGCAAAGACCGTCGCCATCGCAACGTTGACCCACACGTCGATCGGTCCGAGTTCCTGTTCGACGCGGGCAGCCGCAGACGCCACTGCTGCCGAATCGGCCACGTCAGTGGGAATGTCGAGCGCACGCACGCCATAGGCCGTTTGCAGTTCGGCGGCGGCGCGTTCCAGACGGGCGGCGTCGCGCGCGAGGAGCCCCACATCGTATCCATGCCGCGCAAATTCCTCGACAGCGGCTCGCCCGACGCCCGCGCTAGCGCCGGTAATGACCGCGACCTTGCTCATGCCGTTATCTCCATCGGTTCAGCGTGCGAGCAACTCCACACGCGTTGAAGACCTGCTCCACTTCCGAGGCGTCAGCAATAAGCGGACCTCGCTCGGCTATCCGTTCGCGTCTCGCTCACGTTGATAACGCTGGCTTATAGGAGGAGAGCGAGGAGCAGTTCAGCATTACCGACTGAAAGACAGCGGTACGGCGTTTGCGGCTGGACACTGCAAAGAGGACTTTTTCAGGAGCAGTCCATGGCACAAACTGTCGGCGATTTCATCATTGAACGATTGCATGCGTGGGGCGTCCGCCGCATTTATGGCTATCCCGGCGACGGCATCAACGGCGTATTCGGCGCACTCAACCGCGCACAATCAGAGGCGAAAAAATCGAAGTCGGGCAATCCGACGCAGCCCATCGAATTCATTCAGGTCCGCCATGAAGAAATGGCAGCCTTCATGGCATCCGCGCATGCAAAATTCACTGGCGAGCTGGGCGTGTGCATTGCCACCTCAGGTCCAGGTGCGTCGCATCTGATTACCGGACTTTATGACGCACGAATGGATCATATGCCGGTGCTCGCCATTGCGGGCCAGCAGGCACGGGCTGCGCTGGGCGGTCACTATCAGCAGGAACTCGACCTGCTTTCGTTGTTCAAGGACGTCGCCGGCGCATTCGTCGAACAGGCTTCGGTGCCCGCGCAGGTGCGTCATATCGTGGACCGCGCCGTGCGCACCGCGCTTTCGGAACGCAAAGTAACAGCGATGATCCTGCCTAACGACTTGCAGGACGCCCCTTATGAAGCGCCCGCGCGCAAACACGGCACGCTTCATTCGGGCGTTGGCTATCGCGCGCCGCGCATCGTGCCTTTCCCGGACGATCTACAGCAAGCCGCGAACGTGCTCAACGCTGGCAAGAAGGTGGCGATACTCGTCGGAGCGGGCGCGCTTCATGCCACGGACGAAGTCATCGCCGTCGCCGAAAAACTCGGAGCGGGTGTCGCCAAGGCGTTGCTCGGCAAGGCCGTGCTGCCCGACGATCTGCCGTGGGTCACCGGCTCGATCGGTCTGCTCGGCACCAAGCCGAGTTACGACCTCATGATGGAATGCGACACGCTGCTGATGATCGGCTCGGGTTTCCCCTACTCGGAGTTCTTGCCAAAAGAAGGCGAAGCGCGGGGCGTGCAGATCGATGTGAAGGCCGACATGCTGAGCCTGCGCTATCCGATGGAAGTGAATCTCGTCGGCGACAGTGCGGAAACGCTCCGCGCGCTGCTGCCGCTGCTCGAAGAAAAGAAGGATCGCACGTGGCGTAAGAAGATTGAAGGCTGGACCGCCGACTGGTGGAAAACGCTCGATAAGCGCGCACACGTGGCGGGCAAAGACGCAGTCAATCCGCAGCGCACCGTTTGGGAACTGTCCAAACGCATTCCCGCGAACGCCATTGTCACGAGCGATTCGGGTTCCTGCGCGAACTGGTACGCGCGCGACCTCAAGGTGCAGCGCGGCATGATGTGCTCGCTGTCGGGTGGACTCGCATCGATGGGTGCGGCCGTTCCATATGCTATTGCCGCCAAATTTGCGTTTTCCGAGCGCCCGGTGATCGCGCTGGTCGGCGACGGCGCGATGCAGATGAACAACATGGCGGAGCTGATCACCGTATCGAAGTACTGGAAAGACTGGGCCGATCCACGCTGGATCTGCATGGTGCTGAACAACTGCGATCTCAATCAGGTCACCTGGGAGCAGCGTGTCATGGAAGGCGAGCCGAAATACGAGGCGTCGCAGGATATTCCGTCGGTGCCGTATCACAAGTTCGCGGAGTTAATCGGCCTGAAAGGCATCTACGTCGACAACGAAGAACAGATGGGCGCCGCATGGGACCAGGCGCTGGCCTCGGACCGCCCCATCGTGATCGAAGTCAAGGCCGATCCAAACATCGCATCGTTGCCACCGCATATCACGCTCGGGCAGGCCAAGGCATTTGCCTCGACGCTGATGAAGGGCGATCCGAACGAAGGCAACGTGATCGTGGAAACGGCGAAGCAGGTGCTCGGCGCCGTGTTGCCCGGTCATCACGGCAAATGACCAGGCGCGCCCCACCGCAGACGGGCGCGCTGCATGCGCCGATTACCGCCGTGCGCGCGCATGCTTACCGTATTCCGACCGATGCGCCGGAAGCCGACGGCACGTTCGAATGGAACGCGACCACACTTGTCGTCGTGGAAGTGGATGCGGCCGGCCAAAGCGGAATCGGCTATACGTATAGCGATAAAAGTGTGACCGGCCTGATTTGCGACACGCTCGGCGAATGCATCTTGCAGCGCGACGCGTGGGACATCCGCGCGATCTGGGACCGCATGCAGCGCCAGGTGCGCAATCTCGGCCGCTCGGGTCTCGCCGCCACGGCTATCTCTGCGGTGGACTGCGCACTGTGGGACCTCAAGGCGAAACTGCTCGACGTGCCGCTCGTGCGCCTGCTCGGCGCCGCGCGCGAGTCGGTGCCGATATACGGCAGCGGCGGCTTCACGACCTACAGCGATAAGCAGATACGCGAGCAGCTAGGCGGCTGGGTGGAGCGCGACGGCTGCCGCTGGGTGAAGATCAAGATCGGCAGCGAGCCGGATAAAGACCCCGCGCGCGTGCAAACAGCGCGCGCGGCGATCGGCGATGCCGGCCTGTTCGTCGACGCCAACGGCGCGTTCACGCCGCAAACCGCTTTGCTTTGGGCGCGGCGCTGTATTGACCAGCAGGTGCAATGGTTCGAAGAACCGGTTTCCTCGGACGACCGATGTGGTCTGCGCTTCGTGCGCGAACACGCGCCGCCCGGCATGGAGATCGCCGCCGGCGAATACGGCTACACGCTCGACGATTTCCGGCATCTGCTCAGCTCGCAAGCCGTGGATGTCCTGCAGGCCGACGTGAGCCGTTGCGGCGGGATCACCGGCTTCATGCAGGCTGCGGCGCTTTGCGACGCGTTTCATGTGCCGCTGTCGGCGCACTGCGCGCCTGCGCTGCATCTGCACGTTGCGTGCGCGGTGCCGCGTCTGCGTCATCAGGAGTGGTTTCACGATCACGTGCGGATCGAATCGCTGCTGTTCGACGGCGCACCGCGCGCGGCGAACGGTGCGATCGCGCCGGACCTGACGCGCCCCGGTTGCGGCCTCGAGTTCAAACTCCGCGATGCAACCTCGTACCAGATCAAATAGCGGGGAACGACGCATGACCTCTCAACGACTTGCGGGCCTGCTGTACGCGGTCGCCGGCGTGACCGCCGTGGCGGCGCTGGCGTTGCGTCCGGCGAAGCACGAAACGGCTGGCACGCAGGAGATCGGTGCAATCAGGGACGCGTTCGCGAGACCCGTCCGATCGCCCGCGCTGCGGACACCGCGTGTTCGAGCGCATATCGCCGCTGCTCAGCGTTTCAATCACAGTTCCGCGCTGCTCGCGCTCTCGGTGCTCGCCGACAGCGCCATGGAGCACTATCGCGGATCGTTCGACAATCCGGCGATGTTCACGCCGCTCGTCTCCGGCACGCTGTCCTTGCTGGCCGGTCTGCATGGCGGCCGCGATCACCGGCAGCAGACGCATCAGGTGCGTCATGCCATCTATCTGGCGGCCGCCGCCGCGGGCATAGCAGGTACCGGTTTTCATCTTTACAACGTGACGAAGCGGCCCGGCGGCTGGAGCTGGAACAACCTCTTTCATGCCGCGCCGCTAGGTGCGCCAATGGCGCTGTTGCTCTCCGGCGCGCTGGGCGCGGTGGCGGAACAACTGCGCGACGAGCCGACGCACGATCCGCAATTGTTCGGCACGCAGGCCGGGCGCGCGCTTGGTCTGCTGGTCAGCGCGGGGTTGATCGGCACAGCGGGTGAGGCCGCGCTGCTGCATTTTCGCGGCGCGTTCCAGCATCGCGCAATGTATGCACCCGTCTCGGTGCCGCCACTCGCCGCCGTGCTGCTTGCCCAGGCCGCGCTCGCCGTGCCGCGCGAGCGCTGGTTCACACGCTTCTGGTTGCGCGCTACCACGGCGCTCGGTTTCGTCGGCGCGGGCTTTCACGCGCGCGGCATCGCGCGCCGGCAAGGCGGCTGGCGCAACTGGAGCCAGAACATCTTCAGCGGACCGCCGTTGCCCGCGCCACCCAGCTTCTCGGCCTTGGCACTGGCCGGTCTCGCCGCTTTGCGTTTGAGGGAGAGAGAAACATGAACGATACCAGGCACGCGAAGAGAGCCACCCGCTATCCGGGCTACGACGTGCTCGACAAACGCGACACGCCGTCGTGGGACGAGGCCACTCGCGCAGTGATCGCGCAGCGGCTCGCCACGCCCGCCGAGCCGCATTTCTTTAACGCCGTCGAATGGCTGGCGGTGTGCGCCGTGTGCGCGTGCATCGTGCCGCAGGCGAATGCGCAGCCGGTGGTGCCGCTTGCGCAGCTGCTCGATGCAAAGCTCGCGCAAAATACCGGCGACGGGTATCGCGACGCACGTCTGCCGCCGCTGCAGCAGGCGTGGCGCACGGGCCTTGCCGCGCTCGATGTGGAAAGCCGCGCGCGTCACGGTCTGCCGTTCGGCAGCCTCGACAAGCCGGGTCAGCACGCACTGCTCGACTCGATGCAACGCGGCGAGCTGACCGGCGACGCGTGGAACGGCATGCCCGCCGCCGTGTTCTTCGCCGAACGTCTGCTGCACGATATCTGCGGCATGTACTACGCACACCCCCACGCGTGGAGCGAAATGGGCTTTGGCGGGCCGGCGAATCCGCGGGGCTACGTGCGCCTTTACTACGACCGCCGCGACCCGTGGGAGGCCGCCGAGGCCAAACCCGGCGACACGGACAAAGCCCGTAAGGAGAACCAGCGTGCTCGATGAAGCGCAACATCATCCACGTGGCACGAACGGGCGCGCTCCCGATGTGTTCGAGCGCGGCGGCTGGATACCCATGCGCGAATATCCGAACGGCGAGGAAGTCGATTTCGCGATTGTCGGCACCGGCGCGGGCGGCGGCGCGCTCGCCTGCCGGCTGGCGGAACAGGGCATTAGCGTCGTCGCATTCGATGCCGGCGCGTGGTGGCGCCCACTCGAAGAATTCGCCTCTGACGAACACCACCAGTCCAAGCTCTACTGGACCGACGAGCGCATCTGCGACGGCGAAAACCCGCTCAAGCTCGGCAATAACAACAGCGGCAAAGCGGTTGGCGGCAGCACGGTGCACTTTGCAATGGTGTCGCTGCGCTTTCGACCGGAGTGGTTCAAGTCGCGCAGCGTGCTCGGTTATGGCGCCGACTGGCCGCTCGACTGGCAGGAGATGTGGCGCTATTACACACAGGTCGAAGACGCATTGAAGATTTCCGGGCCGGTCAACTACCCGTGGGGACCGAAGCGCCCGCGCTATCCGTATCGCGCGCACGAACTGAATGCCGCGGCGCTCGTGCTCGCGCGCGGCGCGCAGGCGCTGGGTATCGACTGGACCGCGACGCCGCTCGCAACACTATCCGCGCCGCGTGGGAAGGCCCATCCCTGCGTCTATCGCGGATTCTGCACGTCGGGATGCGCGACCAATGCCAAGCAAAGCGCGCTCGTCACGTGGATTCCACGCGCGGTGAACGCCGGCGCCGAGATACGCGATCTGGCAATGGTGGGTCGAATTGCCACCAACGACGCAGGCCTTGTTACCGGCGTGGAATATCTGCGCGAAGGACGCTGGCAATTCCAGCGCGCGAAAAACGTGGTGGTGGCGGGCTACGCGATCGAAACACCGCGCCTGTTGCTGATGTCGGCGAACGGACGCTATCCGGACGGTCTCGCGAATAGCTCGGGGCTTGTCGGCAAGAACCTGATGGCGCAGTCGAATCAGGCCGTCTACGGCACCTTCGACGAAGAAATCCGCTGGTACAAGGGACCGCCTTCGCTCGCCATTACCGAACACTGGAACTACAAGGACACGGGTAAAGACTTCTTCGGCGGTTACTCGTATATGAGCCAGGGGCCGCTGCCTGTTGCCTGGGCGAGCGTGCAGAACGGGCGCGGTTTGTGGGGCGATGCACTGACCCGCGAGATGCAAAAGTATAACCATCAGGCCGGTCTGAAGATAGTCGGCGAGATGTTGCCGCAGGAACGCAACCGCGTAACGCTCGCCGATGAGAAAGACCAGTACGGTCTGCCCGTCGCGCGCGTAACGTATTCGATGTGCGACAACGACAAGCGGCTGATCACGCACTCGCTGAACTTCATGGAACAGGCGCTCGCGGCAGCTGGCGGCATCGACATCTGGCGCGAAACCGACGACACGTGCCACCTCAACGGCACGGCGCGCATGGGCGCGCATCCGTCGACGAGCGTGGTCAACGCCGACTGCCGCAGTTGGGATATCCCGAACTTGTGGGTCTGCGACGGTTCAGTGTTTCCGACCGTGGGCGGCGTGAATCCTTCGCTGACAATCCAGGCCATAGCCTGCCGGACCGCCGACCGTATCGTCGAACTCGCTGCGCGCGGCGAACTGTAGGAAGTGGCCGACGGCGCGCTGGTTTACGCCAGGAATACCGGTTGCTCGATTGCCGGTGTGATGCGTGCGTCGCTCCGCGATGCCCACAGCAGCCGCCCACCGATACGGGGAGTTGATACATGTCCGACACCGACAACCAGTTCACGATAGTGGGATCGGTTTCCACATGATTCGGCCTGCTTTGCAGATGGGACAGTACGTATCCGCTCTTGCAACCGGTATTTCCGGTCTTCAATCGTAGCGTTCCGAATCCAATCAGACATTTCGCGGGTGCCGGGAACAGCGGTCGCGGACAGGCAGTTAATCGCAAGTCGTTTGGTCTGCTTTGAATCACTGATTGCCTGGCGCGGCAACTCGGACTGGCAGGCGGGACTTTCGAAACGAGCTTAAAAGTTGGGGACGGTGCGCAGGTTCTACCGCACCGGATTTGCGGGGTTCGCATGCGCGCCGCCCACCCAGCGAGGTGGGCATTTTTTTCGCATCCAGCCGCCTGTCGACTGCGTCGCGCGACCGGCGGACAGAGAAGTCCTGGCTCGCTATGGAACTACCCGGCCATTCATGTACAGCGGACCCAAATACGAGAAGCCATGGAAGACAGATCGACCGCCATATGCATTCGTGACAGGCGCATACTACTCGTCGCTCGCGAGCACTCCTCGCGAGTGACCAGGTGGTCATTGCCCGGCGGCAAGCGAACCGTGTCCGAGACCCCGGCCGAAGCGTGCCGTCGGGAATTGGTGGAAGAGCCGTCGATTAGCCCGCTGAGTCTCGACTATCTCTTTTCAGTTCGGCGGGCTCGCCAAACGGCATTATGTTTTTCTCGCCGAATTGGCGCCGGATGTGCCAGCCCGCGCCAGCAATGAAATTGCGGCGTGTGGATGGTTCACCCCTCTAAAGATTGCCACTTTGCCGGCGAGCGTTCCGACTCGCGAAATCGTGGCCCTCTTCATTCGGCGCTGCGCCCACCCGGCGCTCAAGTGAGCGGCACCTGGACGCCGCGCGCCATCTGGCAACCTGAAGCACAGAGCCGGCGCAGCGCTATTGCGAACTGGAGGGCTGCGCGGTCGGCGAC
Organism: Paraburkholderia sp. BL18I3N2; assembly: GCF_003001875.1. Classification (NCBI taxonomy): domain Bacteria; kingdom Pseudomonadati; phylum Pseudomonadota; class Betaproteobacteria; order Burkholderiales; family Burkholderiaceae; genus Paraburkholderia; species Paraburkholderia sp. BL18I3N2. The sequence continues at coordinate 53,793 of NZ_PVNC01000028.1, read as the reverse complement.
TGATTCACCGTCGCCTCGCTGCCGGCAGGGCCAACGCTGCTTGCCGCCGAACCGGCGGAAGCGTTGGCACGTTTCGCGGCGTCGCTACTATCCGTGCCGTTCGGCGCCGCGGAGTTGCTTATCACACCGCTGCTGGCGGCATCCATTGAAGAAACCTTACCGCTCTCGTTACCTGCACGTTTGCAGCCTGCTCCGGCTGCCGCCATGGCGGCAATACAAAGGACGGCGGCGGCGTAATTCAGTCTGCGGTTCATGGCATTAGCTCCTGTTCGTTATAGCCGCAGGCCTGCCTTGGTAAGTAAGGAACGTGCGCACGGCGTCGCCCGTTAAGTGAGCATTGGGCATGCCTCGCACAGGTACGGGCGTTGCGCCATTGCACGAAGCCGGTCACGACAGGCGCATGCGCGCCCGACCCCCACAAGGATGTCACCGTTAGACAGCCCGTAAATCTGGCGCGGATGTTCGACCCCGGACGCGATCTTGAACGCGTTGCAAATCGCCACAGCGATAGCCGCATGCCACCGTCGACGGAATGACGACGCGGTCGCCGGTTTTCAAATCGCGCACGTGCTCACCGATCTTTCCGACCACGTGGACACCTTCGTGCCCGGCACGCTGCGTAAGCGTCGCGCGCGGTGCGTTCGTTGCATGACGGATGGCGCTGCAAGCGGTATTCCTGCAATGCGTGGACTTTTGCTTTGAACTTGAATCGCTATTTCGTCGATTCAATTCAATCGTCTCGTTCAGCGCGCGGGTTCCGGTCGCATTGCATCGTCCCTCGATCGCGCCTGCTGTCCGCTCGCACGACGGTTTGAGTACCACCTTGATGCAACCGTCCTCCTTGTCGCGGAATGTTTGGTACATGCCAGGACCATCTTCCAGCGACACTGTGTAAGTAACAACAAAAGAAGGATCGATCTGACCTTCCTGTATGCGTTTGAGCAGATCGTCGGTCCACCGGTCGACGTGGGTCTGCCCCATCTTCCCAGGTCAGCCCCTTGTTCATCGAAGCGCCGAACGGGATTTTGTCGATCAGTCCGCCATACACACCCGGCACCGAGAGCGTACCTGCAGGGCGGCACACGTAGATCATTTCACGCAGCACATGCGGGCGATCTGTCTCCAGCATCACCGCTTGCTTGACCCTGTCGTACACGGCGTCGAACGAGCGCGTAGCGTGCGATTCTGTGCCGACCGCGTCGATGCACTTTTCCGGACCTTTTCCCTGCGTGAGGTCCTTGAGGCGATCAAGGACGCTTTCCTGATCGAAGTTGATCGTGACTGCCCCGCTCGCTTGCGCCATGGCGAGTCGCTCAGGCACACGGTCGATCACGACCACCTGCTTTGCACCCAGCAGGATCGCACTACGAATCGCCATCTGCCCGACCGGTCCCGCGCCCCCGATGGCAACGGTGTCGTCAGGCTGAATATCGCGGTTCAGCGCGGCCTGCCACCCAGTTGGGAAAATGTCACCGAGAAACAGGACCTGCTCGTCGGTGAGTCCCTCCGGAATCTTGACGTGTGTAGTGTCTGCCATCGGAACGCGAACATATTCCGCCTGCCCGCCGGGATAGCCTCTGGTCAGATGCGAGTAGCCAAAAAGTCCGGCGGTGGTATGACCGAAGACCTTATCGGCTTTCTCCTTGTTCGCCATGCCCGCAAGCTGCGCATAAGCAGCTTCCGTAGAACCGGCAATAATGTGCGAGAGAGGCGAATCTCGTGAAGCGCATGCATGGGGCGCCGAGTGATCCGCCGCCTGATCCTGCTTCCCCTCGCCGAGCCCTGTCTATCGTTGACGCGCATGCGCTATGCCTGGCAGCCACAGAATCAAAGAAAGCCTGCTGCCTTTGCTTTGGTAGGTGGTCCGCAAATTGCGCCAAGACGCGTGTGGAGACAATGGTCGGGGGCACGATGAAAATTCCAGAATCAGCCGTATCGTTCCTGTCGTCGCGTGGCCTCAGACTCGCCACTGCTGAATCCTGCACGGCAGGTCAAATTGCGTCGTATCTCGCAACGGTGCCCGGCAGCGGCTCCTGTCTGGATGTGGGGTTCATCAGCTACTCCCCTTCGGGCAAGGTCGGATTCCTCGGTGTAAAAGCAACCACGATCCGTGACTACGGGCTGACCAGCGAGGAAGTTGCAAAAGAAATGGCAGAAGGTGCGCTTTGCCAGGAAGGTTGCTGCGCAGATGTAGCGGTGTCGAACACGGGCGTGGCCGACGAGGTTCCTGAAGGCGATCCGCCTGCGGGCACGCAATGTTTTGCCTGGTCATTCCGCACGCGCGAAGAAGCTATCGTGACCTTTTCAGAAACCCGCCGGTTTCGCGGCGAGCGCAATGACGTTCGCTCAGCCGCCGCACTCTATGCGCTGTCACGTATTGAACATTATTTCAACCAGCTTCCGCTCGTAAGCCGAGGTCGGCATCCGGAGGGATCGTGTTGATCAGCAAGCCCTTTTTCGGGAGGGCATTCGCGGCCTTCGCCGTCGACAAGCGGGCCGTCCGGCAATGCACTCTGACCTTGATCTGGAAAAAACATGCCATCAGGTAACCTCTCAATGTCGCCCACCATCACTTCCATGATTCGCCTGGACCATATGCATGCCCTTGCGGCATTTCATCGGTATCATCCGGATAGTCTGGGCTGGCGCAAGCGCGCTATCGTCTCTTCGACCTGCGCCGCGTTGGAGATTCATGCACAACTCGAAGAAGAAATCTTTTATCCCGCCATTGCCCGCGTTTTGCCAGACGACGATACGCTGCGCAAGAGCCAGCCTGAGCACGACAAAATGCGGAAAATGATCCGCAAACTTCGAGAGATGAAGCCCGATGACTCAGCCTACGACAGCTCGTTTTTTCAATTGATGCGTGAAGTTATTCATCACGTCGCTGATGAAGAAGCCGTGTTGCTACCCGCTGCCGAGCGGGCGCTTAAGAGCGAACTGCGTACTCTGGGGGCTAGCATGACGCGGCGGCGGATGCAGTTGCTTGCGCAGCGCCCTGGCGAAATTGCCATCAACACTGCCGGGACCTTTCCATTGGCAACGCTCGGCATGGGCGCCTTGCTGATTTTGATGGGCTCGCGCTGTTTGCGCAGTAGCGCGCGATCGGTCCGGTAGACAGCATGGTGCGGCGCGTGCACCTCCGCCCGCGCCCCACTCAGAAGGCTCGCCACAGAAGCGTCCGGTTACTCGGTTACACCTTTCTTCGCGGCCAGATCCTGCGCCATTTTGTAATGCTCCTTGATGGTCGGCAAGGCCTTCTTCGCAGCTGCCTTGAGGTCCGCGTTCTGCCCTTGCTCGGCTTCCTTCTCGAACGCCGCTACCGCCGCCTTGTGCCCCTCGAGGCCCACCTTCTGGATGTACGCCTGGTCGAAAGCTTTGCCTTTCAGCGGCTTCAGGGAGTCCAGCACCGCCGTATCGGAATTGTCCTTGGGAACTTCTACACCATGCGGCGCCGCCATCTTTAACTGAAGCGTCAGCTTGGTGTGGTCCATCATCATATGATGAGCAAACGACTTCACGTCTTTATCGGTCGACGTGCTGGTCGCGAGCTTTGAGGCGTCAATCTCGGTTGACGAAGACATTGTCGCGGCCTGCACGAAATCCTTGTCCACCTGCGGCAGCTGATTAGCGGCGGTGGTCGATGCGGCTTGCGTCTGGGCCAAAGCGGCAGGACCCGCGAGGCAGAGAATACTGGAAGTGAATGTGACAACAAATGCTTTTTTCATGGAACCCTCTTGATGTGTTCAGGATGACGGACGACTCGGCATCGTCGCAGCAAGCCACATACCCTGAACCGCTGTGCGTGAATCGCTGGAATTTTGCAAAGGGTATCAGTGGCCGCGGAGCACTCGCGCGCTCCGCAGTCCGAGGTCGCTCTACGCTCGTTCAGGCCTCAGCTTTCGCGTGGCCAGCCTTCGACTTACTGCTGCTCTTTCGTGTGGTTTCATCTTCGCCGTCCTGCTGCGAGGCATTCGCGTTACCCGCCCTTTCGGCAAACTCACTCAACTTCAGATCAGTCGCCTTTTCTTCCTCGAGCGTTGCCTCGAGCAGCTTCACCCCCTCGGCGAAACGAAGTTGCTTACCGATAGCGCAAAGACTGCCGTATGCAGCGATTTCGTAATGCTCGACCTTCTGCGCCGCGGCCACGAGCCCCGCGTCCAGGACCGGCCCTTTCTCGATCTCGTCGATCAGTTCCTGACCTTCCTCGATCAATCCTTCCATTGCCACGCACTTCATTCGCTTCAAACGGATGTTGCACGTCTCAACAACCTGATCGATCCGTTCCACCTGCCCTCGCGTTTCTTCAAGGTAAAGCTTGAGCGCTTCACCAGTTGCGGATCGGAAGCGGCGCTTGACAGCTTAGCCAGGGCATTGGTCAACTGCTTTTCCGCACTATAGATATCGGAAAGTATGTGGACAAACAGATCATCGATGGTCTTGCGCTGTGCGACGGTGCACTCCTCATACGGTGAGCGGAGCCTGTCACGGCGCAACGGCAGTGCCCGCTGGCCGCAAAAGAGGGCGGCGATTCAATGCCCATCCCCCTTTGCAGAACGCTATTTGTGCAGTTTGTCCCGCAGCGAACTGACGTCGTTCGCAGTGAGCTGCTGTGCGTTGTTGCCCCACGCGCCGCGAATGTAAGTCAGCACCTGGGCGATCTGCACGTCGGCCAGCGTCCCGGCGAAACGCGGCATCTGCTGGCGCCGCGGCCCGGTCAGCGTCGAAGGGCTATTGCCACCTTCCACCATGAGGCGAATCAGCGACGTCGTGTCCTCCGCGAGCACTGACGAATTGCCCGCAAGAGCGGGAAAAGCGTTGCGCACCCCCTCGCCCGCCGCGCCATGACACTGCGCGCAAAACGATCGATACACATTGAAGCCCACCGATAGCGTGTCCGGCACCCGGCTGCCGTTGATTGGTTTGCGCGCAGCGTCCTCGCGCGGCGCGTAAGTACCCGAGGCCCCGCGCGGCGGCAATGACTTGAGATAGCGGCCGATGGCAAGCAGATCGTCGTCCGTGAGATATTGCGAACTGTCCTCGATTTGCTGGACCATGCTGCCGTAGGCGACGTTACCGTCAGCATGTCCCGTCTTCAGAAACGCGGCAATTTCGTTCGCCTGCCAGCGACCCAAGCCTGAGCCGCGGTCACCGGTAAGATTCGGCGCGAACCAATGGTCATTGACGCTGCCGGTCAGAAAATTTGCCGACGATTCGTCGGTCCCGCTTTCCTGGTACGCCGCGCCGCGCGGCGTGTGACAACTGCCGCAATGTCCGAGGGATTGCACCAGATAGGCTCCGCGATTCCACTGTGCGTCATGGGCGGCACGCGGCTCATAAGGCTTGTCAGGCACGAAGGCCATCTGCCAGATCCACAGGCCCCAACGCTGGTTGAATGGAAAGGAGACATCTGACTTGATGTTGGGCTTCGGCACCGGCGCAACGCCGTGCATCATGAACGCGTAGAGTGCCCGCAGATCGGCTTCGTCCATCTTCGCGTAGGCCGTGTACGGCATGGCCGGATAGAGCCGCTTGCCGCCGCGTGCAATGCCTTTGCGCAAGACGCGCGAAAAGTCGTCGTAACTGTATGCGCCGATTCCGAAACGGGGGTCGGGCGTGATGTTGGTCGACTCGATGGTGCCAAATGGCGAACTGATGCCGAGGCCGCCCGCGTACGGCGCACCGCCTTGGGTCGCTGTGTGGCAACCCGCGCAATCGCCGGCTTTGGCGACATACGCTCCGCGGGCGAGCATCGCAGCGTCGGACTGTGTCATTGCGAGCGTCGGCAAAGCGGCTGCGGGGCCGGAGGCCGCACTCTTACCTGCCGCACCGGTCATGCGCGCGGCTGACGCTTCCTCACCGTACACGTCGTGCAATGCCGAAGCTGGCCAAACGACTGCCAGCATGAACGGTATGACGGCCAGTATCTGCGATGACCGGCTTGCCGCACATCTGCGCAATGTAGGTAGTGCGCTCATTGCGCGCTCTCCCCCGACAAGGCCGCGGCGGATTCCGCGCGGGCTCGTGGCGGCTCATAGCCGCGCAGCCATCGCATCCCAATCGTCAGGCCGCCAATCAGATAAGCCGCCGCGCCCGGCACCCACATGATGAGCCCACCCGCCTGCTGGTCGTGTAACGGATCGAAGCCGAGCGCACTGGTGGGCTCGACGTAAGACGGATACCACAGGCCTGGCGCGAGCGCGATCAACGCGCCGAGCGCGCTGGTATGGACCATGGTCGTGAAGACGGACAGCATTGCATGGCCGCCTGATCGACGGGACACGCCTTCGCCGAATACGGTCCACCAGAAAACCAGCGCGCTCAGCATGAAGCTCGTATGCTGCAGCGTATGTATCCACGGTTGCGCGAGGGCGGCCTCGAACAGCGCCGGCGCATGCCAGCCCCACAGCGCTGCGGCATGCAGCATCCATCCCGCGAGCGGTGATGTGATGCGGCGCCAGACGCGCGCGAACGTGGGTGCCAGCACCGACCGCCCAACCCAGCGGCGTCCCGCTCGCGGCAGAGACCAGATCCATACACCGAGCGGGCGCCCGAGCACGAGAAGCGGTGCGGCAATCAGCATCATCGTTTCATGCTGGACCATGTGCGCGGAAAAAAGCGCTGCGGAAAGCCTGTCGAGCGGGGAGCACAACGCGAATATCAGGGCGAGCGTCCCGGTCGCGAATGCGCCGGCGTGCCAGGTCCGCCGCGAGCGGCTGCGCCGCGAACCGCGCCGCAACAACCGAAGATAGCCGCTCGCGTAGGCGGCCGTACTGACAAACAGGAGCACAGCAACCCATGCGTCGAACGACCAGCCGAACGACGGCGCTGCTTTCTCCGCGTCGGTAAGCACATGCGCCCACGTCGGCGAAGGGTGTAGCAGCATGGCGGCAGGCGCGGCGATGCGGCATGCCGCGCGGTACGCCGCCCTCATCGGCAGGGTGACAGGAGCCATTGTGGAAACCACATCATCAACTGGATCAGCGCGCACAGCGCGGCCACGGCCATCGCCATGAGCGCAAAAAACGGCCGACGGGCGCCATGCGAGACATAGTTCGCGGCGGGCACGCTTGCAGCAGCGCGCCAGCGGCGATAGGCGAGCCACGCCGCTGCAACGCAGAACAGGAAGCCGGCCGCGCTTACCGCATCAAGCGCCACGTGGCTGCCGGTCCTGCACGCCACCTGCACGAGAGCGTAGTTGATGCTCTGCGCGCCGAGCACCGCCACCGGCGCGGCCAGGAGACCTGGCCAGACGGACATGTCGGCGCGTTTCATAGATGCACCCGTGGCACGAGATAAATGACTGCGTAAATGGGTAGCCAAGTCAGCACGACGAAATACCAGTAGACCGCGTTCTCGCTCGTGTCGAGCAGCCTGCGTTTTTCGAACGGGCCTGTGTAGAGCAGCGCGGTGAGCACGGCTGTGTCCACGGTGTCGGTAATCAGGTGTGTGGTGTGCAACCCGAGCAGCACCCAGACAATTGACCCGTACGCATTGGCGTACCAGATGACATTCAGCGCGGAAAACTCGAATCCCCGCACCACGAGAAACGCGAGCGCGAACGCTAGACAGACAAGCAGCCACGAGCGCGCTTTCTCACGCTGCCCCTGTTGCGCCGCATTTTTCGCAAACTGGTTCGGCCAAAGGCTCGCGACAAGCAGTGCGGTGTTGATCGTCCCCCACGTAAGCGAAGGGGGCGGCGCGTGCAGAGGCCATGCCGCGTTCACCATACGCAGATAGAAGTACATGCCGATTGCCATGGCAAAGACGGTGCCTTCAATCAGCATTAGCCCCGCAGTGGCCCACCACATCAGGCTGCGATGACTGAAGCCGAAGCTGGGGAGTGCTCGCACGTCGACTACTTCGACCGCTTTGCGCTCCCCCCTGCTGCCGCGTTCCGACGTACTGTTGCGCGCGTTCGCAGGGCGCGTTTGTCGTGTCGCTTTGTGCTCGGGACCAGGTTCGGGCCAGCGTTCGAGCGCACGCGCAACGCGATTCTCCCGCCGGCTGGGCCAGAACCAGACGATCATCGTCACCGCGACCGGCACCGTTCCCCACCACACGGCGGACGGCGTAAATATCGAGCCGATAAAAAACACCGTCGTAGCGACCGCACTCAGGAAAGGCCAGATCGACGGGCCCGGGAAAAGAGGCCGCGTGTCCGGCACCGCGTCCAACGCGGTAGTGGTTAGCACTTCACGCGCATGGACTGCGAGCCCGGCCACGCCGCCCCGCCCACTGTACCCCTCCCACAGCGGCGCGCGACCGCGCACCACGGGCAGCGCGTCGAAGTTATGCGGCGGCGGTGCACTCGGCACACTCCACTCGAGCGTGCCCGCTCCCCACGGATTATTCCCGGCGCGCGCGCCCCGACGCAGGCTCGTGGCCACGTTCACAATGAAAAGCAGGACGCTTAGCGCAATCGTGTATGCCCCGACGGTCGCGATCAGGTTCATGCCGTCCCAACCCATACCTTCCGGATAGGTCCACACGCGACGAGGCATGCCGTGCAAACCGAGCAGATGCATCGGAAAAAATGCGACATTGAAGCCGCTGAAGAACAGCCAGAATTGCCAGCGCGCCAGCCGTTCCCCGAGCATGCGGCCAGTGAATTTCGGAAACCAGTAGTGGAAAGCACCGAATAGCGGGAATACGGCGCCGCCGAGCAGGACGTAATGCAGGTGGGCCACGACAAAATACGTATCGTGCACCTGCAGATCGAGTGGCACCGCGCCGAGCATGATGCCTGTCAGCCCGCCGAGCACGAGAATAAAAAAGAATGCGAGAACGAACAGGAGTGGCGGTTTCAAGTGCAGCCGCCCCGTGAGCAGCGTAGCCAGCCAGCAATAGATCTGAACGCCCGACGGCACCGCGATCAGCACGCTTGCCGCCGTGAAGAAGGTCTTGCCAAGGTCGGGAACGGCTGTCGCGAACATGTGGTGAACCCACAGTCCAAACGCGAGGAACGCCGTCGCGATCAGGGATAGGACCATCGCAGAATAGCCGAAGATCGGACGGCGCGCGAACGTCTCGATGATCGACGACATGAAACCAAGTGCCGGTATGAAAATCAGGTAGACCTCGGGATGGCCGAAGAACCAGAACAGGTGCTGCCACAACAGGACGTCGCCGCCGAGCGCCGGATTGTAGAACTGCGTGCCGACGAGGCGGTCGAGAATCAGCGCGGTGCTTGCCAGCATCACCGCCGGCATCGCGAAAAGCACCATGAACTGCGTAACGAGCGTGGCCCACGCGAAAAGCGGCAAGCGATTGAGCGACATGCCCGGTGCACGCATCTTCAGGATCGTCGTGATCAGCACGATTGCAACGAGCAGCGAGGACAGTTCGGTAAACGTGATCATCTGCGCCCAGATATCGCTGCCCTTGCCGGTTGCGTAGTCCGGGCCTGCGAGCGGCACGTAACTGAACCATCCCGAGCGCGGTCCGGCACCGAGCCCGAATGCGATGAACAAGGTGAGGCCACCAAAGAGAAACATCCAGTAGGCGTAGGCGTTCATGCGTGGGAACGCAACGCTGCGCGCACCGATTAGCAGTGGAATCAGGTACATCGCCACCGCCTGCATTACCGGCACGGCGAACAGGAACATCATTGCGGTGCCGTGAACCGTAAAGAGCTGGTCGTACATATCCGGGCCGACGAGGCGGCTCGCTGGGCGCGCCAGTTGTGCGCGCATGACGAGCGCCATCAACCCCGCCAGCAGGAAGAAGACAAATGTGGTGACCATGAAACGCCGTGCGATGCTCTTATGGTCGATCGCGCTAAACCATCCGGCCACGCCGCGCGGATCGCGCCAGGTCCGCGCAAGCGCGGCGGGCGCGCCTTCGCCCGCGTCCGGGCCGTCTTTCACCTGCCAGCGGGCTTCGGGGTCATGGTATGTTTCTGTGGTGCTCATTGGAGGGTCGCAAGCCATCGGACGACCGCGAGGCGGTCAGCTTCAGAAAGCGGAACCGCCGGCATCGTCGTACCCGGTTTCTGTGCATTCGGATTGCGTATCCACGCGGCAAGATTTTGCGGCGTATTGGTCAGAACGCCCGCGGCAATCGTCTTTCTACTCATCAGGTGAGTCAGGTCCGGGCCGTTCGTGCCGGATGCGCCAGTGCCGCGAACGGTATGGCAATTTGCACAACTCGCGCGTTCGAACGTTTCGCGGCCATGCAGTGTGACGGTGTCCGTTGTCTGAGCGGCGGGCTGGGACTGCTGCGCGATCCAAGCCGCATAGCGCTCGGGCGGGTCGGCAACTACGAGCATGGCCATGAGCGCATGCTCTACGCCGCAGAACTCCGCACACTGACCGCGGTACACGCCTTCCCGGTCAGCGCGAAATTCGATAGTGGTGTCGATGCCCGGAAGCATATCCTTCTTGCCATGCAAGCTCGGCACCCAGAAACTGTGGATCACATCGCTTGCCTGCAATGAGACGATGACGGGACGGCCAACCGGCACGTGCAGCTCGTTTGCAGTGACAAAACCCGGCTGTCCGGCTCCGGCTGGGTACGAGACCTGCCACCACCATTGCGCTCCCACCATCTCAATCCGTACGGGCTTGTCCACGGGCAGCATCGACAGCGCGCGATCCGTGAGCACGTCTGCGACGATGAGTCCAACAAGGACGATGACCGACAACATGCTCACACCAATGACGAGGCGTCGCGTACGGACTTCCGGCTGCGTGAGCGAAGCCAGGTCAGGGGCCCGCATGGGCGGTCCTTGCCCGTCCCGGTCACGATTGCGTTTCAACGCTACGAGGGTCGCGAGAAGCACCAGAGCAAATACGACCCCGCAGACGACCAGCGAAAGATTCCATAGTTGAGCGATGTGCTGCGCCTGCACGCCGGCGGGTTGCGTGGCACTTTGCTGCACAGGGGCACTGGCTCCGGCCACGTTCGGCACTGCGGCCGAGATGCCAACGGCCGCAAGGAAATGTAGACGCGCGCGCTTCGCGGTTGCATGGCAAACGAGCCCTGAGGCCCCTGCACCGAGCCTGGTGTTGACGCCGGCGCGACGGTTCGAAGATCGCTTCATTCGATCAGTTACCCGTATGGTTAGATGCCCATATACGCGCCTCTCGCTGCAACGAACCGGGACCTACTGGCTTGCGCCTGCGGGGTGATCGCTCGCGGCGGTGGCGGGCGCCGTGACCTGCGGCCCGCTGGCTGCTTGCATACTGCTCGGGGAGTGATCGTTTGTCGAATCGTTGGAACGGTTACACCCGCCGCATAGGGCGGATACTGTGATCAAAAGCGCTGCAGCTAACAACGTCTGTCTTCTCGTGTTCACTGTCTGTCTCCCGCTGTTTTGAAGTCACTACCGAACGCATGGCCAGAATCGTGCCTTACGTTACGGACCTGATGCACGCTGTCGGCACAGCAACCGGCATTCCCACTGGAAACCGGCACAACCGCCGTGGCACGCGCACTTCGCCGCCGCTACGTTTCACCTTGACCATCATGGCATTGCGGCCTCGAGGCCGGCCAGATGCGCAACTTCGAGTGCGCATCACGCCGCGGTCGTAAAGGACGTAACGGCGAAATGCCGGCCGGCTTTTACACGCAGCGTTGAAGTTTTTTCGCCGCTGCCGGAGATGCGACCTCCCTGTTCAAACGAGCGATAGGGTCGGTAATCGGACCGCGAGGCGCGCCCCGCTCGCTGGCTGAGCAGTTGTGGATAAACGCGCTTCCGAGGGAGCCGCCAGGAGACCCCTGTGAACGCGCCAATCAATCGCAAGCGCCAGTTCGCCGAGCCACTTCTGCACCCCGTGCGCTTCGACCTCCGCGAAGTCCTGTCGGTCGACACCCGGCGCGCCCTTGTTAGAGCGGCACTGGGCGTACGCATGCGCCAGCACATCCTCACGATAGATCTTGTCGTACAGCGCGTAGAAGCGGTACCCAGCTTCTGCCTTCACTTTCGCGTGTAACGCCGTCTGCAGCTTCTGAACACGAATCGGAGTTGATAGGTTGCCCAACCTCCGCGTCCTCACTACGTATTGCGTCTGTCTTGAACTGAGGCCCCTTCCCTCCACCGGCATTACCCGCTTCACCGGTACTACGGGCCTCTCCGTCATCCCAAGGCGCCCGGCCTGTCCCTCACGGGTGTCCGGTTGGTCATCCCTGACCACGCCGAGGGACTTCCCGTGTTGCGTACGCTTTCCTTGTGTACATGCTGTCGCCACTACCCCGGCGCAGCGACTGGGCGTCCAGCCTGCTCATTCACCCAGTCGTATCAGCCTTCCCCGATAGGGTTGCCGGGTCGGCCTGCGCATCGTCCTTTTCGAGGTTTGCTCAGCGTTCACTCGCGTTACGGCCTGCACACTCGCGCTGTCACCAATTCGTGACACGCTTACCCGAAGGCTTCAGCCACTTCGTTACCTCCATGACTGCTCCGGTTGCTTCCGGGTGAAGCGGTTGCCGGGTGGGACTTGCACCCACTGGAAAGCGCCACCTTTTCACGGCGCACACCCCGAACGGACTTTCGGCCTGCTTAAGACCGAACGACCGAAGTCAGGCCGTTATCGCGCCAAGGGGAAACTCCCACCTACTTGCTGGGGTAAATGCCGGGGGCGCGCGTGACCGGCGATCTTCAGTTTCATGGATTCGTCGAGAGACGAGGCGGACACAAACCGAGGCAGTGATCGCTCGAATTCATGAGGGTGGTACTCTTGGGCATCCGATTCGCAACTTTGCGCTTTCTCTTCGCCGCTGCCCGCCGAGAGTAAATACACTTTGGAGAATGTTGATGGGAAAGAAATCGTTGTCTGTCGATGCCAGCGACTCGAATGAAACAACTGAACAGGCGTTGACGGCGTTAACAATACAGATCAAGGAGTTCATCCAGAACAGCTCGCTCGATAGCCGGTTTGCTGCGAAACTCGTAAGGCGGTTGAAGAAGGAAGCTGATGCCATTTTCGAAGGGGGCAATGCAACGAAAACTGGGCAGAAGGAGCTAAAGAACGCCTTCGACGCAGTCGACGCAGTGCTGCGTGATCATGATGCGGCATTGTTGGTCACGGCAAACGCGGCGCTGCGCGAGACGGACGACACGACTCGTAGTAAAAAGCCAGAGCAACGATCAACGCATGGTTGAGCAAGCCTCTGCCTGTCGAAAGCGTCCAGCTTCCTCAAGCCGGGAAGCGAAGTTTTTCCTTGGGGCGCAGGCTTGCTCAGTGCGGTGGCGAAAGGCGCCTGAAACCTTTCCACCGCTTCTTCAATGCCGGATGATCGGCGGCGACGCGTGAAGCAAGATAACCTCGCGCGAAGGCCGCACCCGGTGCCGCTTCGGGCGATGCTCGTGGCAGCAGCTTCAGAAGCTGGTCGGCGACAACGGCATCGTTTCGCCAGCCGAGATCATCCTGGAGTGCGGCCAATGCATCGACATAATGCCGGACGGCACGCCTCGCAAACAGCGACGCGAAGAACTCGGTCGCGTATCGAACTTTCTTCGCCGCAATGCGGGCGCGATGGCGACGGTGATCGTCGAGATCGGCGAGCCGCTTGCCACGTTTGATAAGTTGCCCGTGCCGGCGGCGCACGACTTCCGCGGCGAACTGCCCGACGGGCCTGCCAATCCGCTGGCGCTGCTTGTCGGACATCCCGTCTTGCCATCCCTTTCGGTCCAACGAGACCGCGAGTTGGAGAACCAGCCGGGTATAGCGAACCGACTCGACTGCGGCTGCCGCCCGCTGCCGCTTGTTGACGGCGATCTGCTCGCACGCCTGCCGGACAGGCAGGATTTCGTCCGCGTTCCCGTTTGCCGCCGCATGTTCAAGCGTCGATCCCGCAAGCACTTCCCAATCACGCGCGGCGCCGAGCTCCGATGCAATCCAGCGCAGTTCCTCGTCGAGGCCGGAATAAGCCGGAATCACCTTTGCAAACAGGTCGAGGGCCGAGCGCAGCCGGCGGAGCCCCGCGCGCATCTGATGGACGCTCGACGGATCGTGGCCAGAAACGACGCCACGTTCGTTCGCGTGGACCTGATCCAGACAGTTGCGCGCGATACTGCAGAACGCGTCCTCGACCGAATCACGCTTGGTCAGATGCACCGGTTGGGCCTTGACCGCGTCGCTGTGCTCCGCCACGAGCAGTTCGTAGCCGAGATCGGCCTTGCTGAGGTGGTCGATGCGTAGCGGCACGGTTTCCAGCAACTCGAGCGCGACACCGAACAGGCTCTCCGCCTGGCCGTGTTTCAGCTCCAGTTCCAGAGCCGCGATCGGCACCGAGCCAGAGTCAGCGTCGATGGTCCCCTCGTCGAGTGCAACGTCGAGTTGGTCTCCAGACGGTAAGCGCAGCGGAATAGTGGATCGCTTGATCCGCGTGACAAATACGGGCTGCAAGCGGGCGGCAGCAGCCTCGTCACGGATCAACCTGCCGCAGTCGGTATCAGCGGGCATCTGGTCCTGCAGCAGTTTCAGATCGGGCGTGTCGCTATCGACCGGCATCTCGAACTCGTCCCTGTCGAACAGGCCCGCCTGCACCGATCCTTCCAGTTTCAACGTCTGAAGTCGCTCGTTGCCCACGGCACGCACGCGCAGCGAAGCCTTGCACCAGTGGAAGGCAAGCTCGGGCGTATCGAAATACGTGCTTGTTAATAGCTGGGAGGCATGGGCCGCGCTTTTCGATTGCGCAAGCAAGGGCGCTCTACGCAATTTGTCGAAATCTTCGATCGGGACTCGCAGCTTTAACTCTCGTTCCATACCGCCTCCGATTTCCCTACCTGACTATCAGGCTACACCGAAACCGCTGGATTGCACGTCGGGGGCCGGCTCGCTGGCGAGCGCGATGCGTGACTCTCGATGCCAGACGTCGCGCATCGTCTTCAACGAGAACCGAACGCTGCGCTTACCTGGACCGCGGTCCGGGGTAAAGCCGCCGTTCGAACGTCTGTGCGGATGGTTGGGCCAAAGGCCGAAACTGGCCGAATTCACATATTCGCCTCCATAGGACTGACACCGCGCGCGCGGCCGGGCCTTGGCTCGCACGAACTAGAACAGTATTGTTGTTGCGTCAGCGGCCACCGAGCCACCTGGTAATCGCAGCCGAATGCCTGCCACACGCCTTGGCCACACCCAACGCGAGAATTCTTCCGGTTAGTGCCTACAATAAGCTGGCACCAGTGTGCAACCAATTCTGGTTACGGAGGCGGACGTGATTCACATCGCAAATGCAGCGGCTTCAGCGACGGTGAAGGAAATCCGCGAGTCCCGGTTCTTCCAAAATTTTGCGTCGGTTCTTGTTGGCGCGATGTTAGCAATTGGTTCAGTGCAGGCTCAGTCCACTTCGTTCGACTCGTTCGCCGTCCCCTCCGGCAGCGCACCGCACGATGTCGCGCCAGAGCCTGGCGGCGCCGTCTGGTACACCGCGCAGGCGCAAGGCGAAGTCGGAAGGCTGGACCCGCACAGCGGCAAGACGGAGCGGGTCCCGCTCGGCAACGGATCGGCGCCGCACGGCGTGATCGTCGGTCCGGATGGAGCAGCGTGGATTACCGACGGCGGGCTGAACGCGATCGTCCGCGTCGATTCGAAGACACTCGCTGTCGCGCGCTTCCCGTTGCCCAAAGACCGACAGAACGCCAACCTGAACACGGCCGTTTTTGACAAACGCGGGCACCTGTGGTTTACCGGACAAGGCGGAATCTATGGTGAGCTTGACCCAGCAAGCGGCAGCATGCGCGTGTTTGATGCGCCGCGCGGGCCGGGTGCCTATGGAATCTGTGTCACCCCTGACGGCAGCTTGTACTTCGCTTCACTAGCTGGCAGCTACCTCGGCCGCATCGATCCGCAGAGCGGCGCGGCGCAAGTCATCGAGCCGCCAACACCAGAACAGGGAGCGCGCCGGGTATGGTCCGATTCAAAAGGACGCGTCTGGATCAGCGAGTGGAACGCAGGAAAGGTGGGAGTGTTCGACGCGGCGGCGCATCGGTGGCGCGAATGGAAACTGCCGGGCTCCGATCCGCATGTGTATGCGATATTCGTCGACGACAAGGACATCGTCTGGCTCAGCGAATGGAGCGCTAACGCGCTGGTGCGCTTCGACCCACAAACGGAACGGTTCGAGATGTTTGCGCTGCCGCGCCCACACGCGAACGTACGCCAGATGATGGGCCGGCCGGGAGAAGTCTGGCTGTCCGAGTCTGGTACGGATCACTTGCTGCGCTACCGGTCCGGCGCAGCGGTTGTCGGCAGCAAGTGACGCCCCAGCGACCGTTACCGTCTCCAGGCAACTCCATGACAGAGGATTCCGATCCCGATGCCGATCCAGACAAACTGAAGGGCCCCCTGGTGGCATGACGCTGCGGCAAATCCACGAACAGGGGCAAAAATCCGTTCAGCGGGACCATGAGGCACGAGCCACGCTCGGGTTAAGGCACAACAGAGGACAGAGCTGCCGCCGGGGATCGTGGAGGCTGGTTGGTTTAAGTTGATAACGGCACGCTAGCGTAGAGTTTGAGCCCGGCCGTGCGCGCTTCGCCTGTCATGCAACGCGCGCCACCCGCCAAGAGGTAACTCAGGCGATGACCTTCTGCTCTGCGGCAGCCTGCTCGCGCATGCGACGGGCTTCGTCGCGCAGGAACTGCTGGTAATCGTCCAGATCCCCGTCAAAGGGCTCGACGCTGCCCTTGGTGACCAGCCAGAACTCGTCACATACGGCGCGCAGCAGGGCCCGGTCGTGACTGACCAGCATCACCGTGCCTTCGAATTCGTTGAGCGCCATGGCTAGCGCTTCGCGTGTGGCCAGGTCGAGGTGATTGGTGGGCTCATCGAGCAGCAGAAGGTTGGGACGCTGCCACACGATCATGCACAACACGAGCCGCGCCTTTTCGCCGCCGCTCATCGTGCCAACCGCCTGATGGACCATGTCGCCACTGAAGCTGAAGGTGCCGAGGAAGGTGCGAAGCGATTGTTCGGTTCCACTCTGGCCGGGGGCGCGCATTTGAACCGGCGTGTCCCTGGCAAGGCGGATCATGTGTTCCATCGGCGTGTCGAGCGGGCGCAGCACGTCGAGTTCCTGCTGGGCGAAGTAGCCGATGTTCAGGCCTTTGCCTTCGCTGATTTCGCCGGCAATCGGCGTAAGCGCGTGCGCCACCGTCTTCACCAGCGTGGACTTGCCCTGGCCGTTGGCACCGAGAATGCCGATGCGCTGCCCGGCCAGCACGGAACGGTTGATGCCCCGCACGATGACCGTGGGCTGTGTGCCCGGCAGTGCGCCGGTCGGCGCGGGGTAGCCGAAGCTCGTGTCCAGCATCGACAACAGCGGGTTCGGGACGTTGAGGGGCTCCTTGAACTCGAAGTTGAACTCGGCATCGGCAAGCACCGGTGCGATCTTCTCCATGCGTTCGAGCGCCTTGACCCGGCTCTGCGCCTGTTTCGCCTTCGAGGCTTTGGCCTTGAAGCGGTCGATGAATTTCTGCAGGTGAGCGATCTTGTCCGTCTGCCTCGCTACCGCGGCCTGCTGCAACACGAGCTGCTCGGCACGCATGTCTTCGAACTTGCTGTAGTTGCCGCCATAACGCACAAGCGTGGCGTTGTCGACGTGCACTGTCACCTGCGTCACCGCGTCAAGGAATTCGCGGTCGTGGCTGATCACTACGAGCGTTCCCTGGTAGCGCCTGAGCCAGGCTTCCAGCCAGACAAGCGCGTCGAGATCGAGGTGATTGGTGGGCTCGTCGAGCAGCAGCAGGTCGGACGGACACATGAGCGCGCGCGCCAGTTGCAGTCGCATGCGCCAGCCGCCGGAGAAGCTGTCGACCCGCTGGCTAAGCTGCGCAGCACTGAAACCAAGGCCCAGGATCAGCGCTTGAGCACGCGCGGGGGCATCGTGTGCACCGGCGTCGTGCAGAGCCATGTAGGCGTGTGCCATGCGCATGCCATCGTCGCTGGCCTCAGCGGCGGCTACTTCGGCCTGCGCGGCCAGCAGCCCGGTGTCACCCTCGACTACGAAGTCTGTCGCACTCTGCCCGGTCTCCGGCATCTCCTGCGCGACCTGGCCCATCTTCCACGCAGCGGGAATCGAGAACTCGCCGCTGTCTTCGTGCAGCGTGCCGTTGAGAAGGCCGAAGAAGGACGATTTACCGGCGCCATTGCGGCCGACAAGACCAATTTTTTCGCCAGGGGTGAAGGTGACGGACGCGCGGTCGAGTACGACATTAACGCCGCGGCGCAGCGTGAGATTACGGACGGAGATCATAAGAAGCTACTTCGTAGAGGATTAGCATGATAGTCGACCGGGTGTGCAGGGACTGTCTCTTTTCTGATCCGCTTGCGCTTTGCGACGCCCACCGGCAACAAGGTGAGACAGGCCATGGTGCACCGGACGTTCCAGCTGCGGGGCCAGCGAACTTAGCGGTGGTGACGGATCTCGGTCGAAAAGCGCGGTTCAGCCATTGCGCAAGCGCGGCTGGCGGTCGGCAAACTGTCGCGCAGCCGCGCCCCGATCTTGGATTTCGGTTTGCTCAGATATCTCGAGGGCATCGTCGACCTCAATCCCGAGATATCGAACAGTGCTTTCCAATTTGCTGTGACCAAGCAGGAGTTGAACGGCTCTAAGGTTCTTCATACGCTTGTAAATCAAGGTGGCCTTCGTCCGGCGCATCGTGTGCGTGCCGTAAGCGACCGGATCAAGACCGACTGCAGCGACGCACTGGTGAACCATCCTGGCGTATTGTCGCGTCGAAATGTGCGGCGAGCGAGAAAGCCGACTCGGGAATAGGTACTGATCGGACCTCAGCTTGGCTTTCTCAATCCATGCAGCAACGGCAGTGCGAGCCGGCGCCCTGACCTCAAACTGCACGGGCCGTTTGGTCTTGCTCTGCATTATCATCGCACGCGGCAGTACCTGATTTCCGTGAGTCACGTCGCGGACATGCAGGTTGACGGGATCGCAACCGCGCAGCTTGCTGTCGATCGCAAGATTGAATAACGCAAGATCGCGAACCGCATGCGCGTTCTGCAGGTGAATCCGGATTGCCCAGACGTCTTTTGGCTTCAACGGCGGCTTCTGACCGATCAGCTTGTCCTTGTTCCAAGGCTCCCGGTTTTGAATGCTTCCCATGACAGACTCCCCTTGAGTTGATGGGAGATATATTGTCTGCCGTTATTTTTCCGCCATACCGGGTCCCGTCCCGTCTTCTTACCCGAATCGGCCGTTGCCGACGCTCAGTTACCGACCCTGAGCAGGCGGCTGCACGCTGCCAACCGGCCGTTCGCCGGAGCCGGATCCGCAGCGGCGACTCTCACATCCGCGAACGCGTGCTGTCGACCCGTTGCCGCTGGTCAGGTCGTCGACAATCCACCGGCAGATATGCAGAGTTTCGCTCTCACCGTCGCTCGGACACTCAGACGTCGGATCCCACCCAACTATCGGCCATTAATTCGGAAGGTACGGGGGGCGCTGACGTGCAGGCGATCGCCACTGTACTCCGCGCAAGCGCATGTTGCGCTTTTGCGACAAGCAACAAAAAATTCAAGTGCGCCACGATTGAGTACGTTCGCGAGTATACGGGCCCGCAGTCATGCCAATATTTTCCTTGTAAATCAACCAATTACGCATTTCATTTTGGTCCTCTCCTAGGTACCATAAAAATAGATTCAGATTAGTTGCTGGACGATGTCCGTAAAAATGCCCGCTTCGCGGGCTTTTTGTTTTTGGAGGTCCCTGGAAGATGCTCGTATCCCATCATAAGGTGACATCGAATGAGTACGTTTTCGAGTACATGAAAGTTCGACCTCCTGGAAACGTACTCACCGCTCGCATGCCACCTTTCCCTTCCCGATAGACTGGCACCACACACGGGGCCAGGTTTGTCCGCTTGTCCTCCACCACTACGCCGCATGGCCCACACCGTGCGTTGCAAGACATCGCTGACGAACTGCTGCGCCGGCCTGGGAATCTCGGCGATGCGTGCCTTTATCCCGTCGCGACTGTAGTCTTCGAGCACTCCTGACTGTTGCTACGTCGCGGCGAACGGCCAATGTCTTGCGCCGTTTTTTTTGGCCCAGATCGGATTCCTTGTGGTTTCATTGATGTCACTTGACGCCAAGGATAAGCGAACCTGTCACAACGTTCTGTTATTCTCGCCTGTCGTTCCGGCCGCTCGGGAGAATCGCCATGCGCTGGTTAGCATCGCTTATAGTGACCGTCCTGTGTACGTGTTCCGCGCTGGCTGAACCGGCCGCTTTTAACGCAGGGGTAATCCGGCTCACGGGAGTGGGCGAGGCTGCCTCTTTCGACACGGTGATCTTTTACCCTACGCATGAACGTGAGGTTCCGTGGCAAGCGGGCCTGTTTACTGTTGAGGCGACGCGCAATGCCTCGCCTGTACCGAATGGCCGCTTCCCCGTTGTATTGATTTCACACGGACGAGGCGGCGGCCCCTTCAGCCATCGTGAATTGGCCGCAACTCTGGCTCGTGCCGGATTTATCGTCGTCTTGCCGACGCATGCTGGTGACGCTTCAGGCTATCCCCGAGTGCTATCCCAAGCCCAGATTCTGATCGATCGCCCCCGACAGGCGGAGGCCGCGCTCAATGCAGTCCTCACAGATCCACGGTTTTCGGCGAGCGCCGATGTCGACCGAATTGGAGTGATCGGATACTCGGCAGGTGGCTACACTGCGCTGATTCTGGCGGGAGCGAAACCCGACTTTGCGTACGCCAGTGCGTACTGCGCGAACCACGATGATCCGGGATCATGTCCGCGTTCAGCATCCGGCAATGGTACGAACGGCGCCCAAGGTAAAACGGCCGTACCCGCTGAACTGGTAGCCTGGCAACCGCCCGTTGATCGCCGCCTGAAGGCCTTGGTGCTGATGGATCCGCTGGCCATGATGTTTGAGGGATCTGGCTTGTCCGCTGTACGCATACCGACGATGCTCTATCGACCGCAGGACGACAGCTATCTTGGTTCTGCGAGAAACGCTCTTGCCGTTGTGTCAGGCTTGCCCGCACCGCCTGCAGTCCACATCGTGCCAGGCAACCACTTCGTTTTCATTGATCCTTGTCCGGCCTCGGTCGTAGCCAGTGTGGCACTGATCTGCCGGGATGCGCCCGGGATCGATCGTGTGGAGATTCATCGCCAGATCGACAATCAGGTAGTGGAGTTCCTGCGGACAAATTTATAACTCGCCCGGTCGGTCAGGTCCGCCCCAGGGGCGCCTCAACATAGTCGCCTAGTCGCGCTGGTTTGCGCGCCAGCGACCGTGTCTGCGAACAGCCAGCGCTCGCAACCGCGGACGAACGGCCAGTCCACAGCCCGAGCACAGCAATTCTGCCGCTTCCCTCGCCATGCCGGCCTCGACAATCAAGGCGTCTTGTGCCCCTCGTTAAGCCAAGGTTTGGGCGCGCATTTCGACGAGATCCCCCCCTTTCTCACCTTGGGCGGAATCACTGGCGGTGACATGCGATCGAATTGAGCACCTGGGCGATTACACTATGCAAAGGACGCTCGCGAAATTCGATGGCAGCCGTTGTGCATCACAACGGCTAGTCGAGCGAATCACGACGTTCAACCAATCTTTAGCTCCTGCAACTGCGTCCACAGCGTCTGCGCGACGGGCCCGTGGACGGCGTGCCGCCGGCGCGCCGCGTAGTGCTTGAGCGCTGCGCCGCGCAGATTCCGTCCCTCCAGCGACACCAGCCGATGCTCCATCAGATCGTCTGCAACCAGATGAGAGGGCATGTGGCCCCACGCGAGCCCTTGCACAATCAGTTCGCGCTTCATCAACTGGTCAGGTACGGTACAGGTCGGCGCGCCTTCAATCAGATAGTAACTGGCGGCCGAGGGCTGCCTGCTTGTGTCACGAATGACGCACTGAACGTAGGGCCTCAGGTCATCAATCGTGATGGATCCGTCAAGACGCGGCTTGATGAACCCCGGCGCGGCGACCGGCATGAGGCGAACCTCGAAAAGTTCGATGGCTTCGATCTCAGGCGACGGTTTGTCGAGGTGATGAAAGAACAGGTCACACTCGCCATCTCGTAGCCGTTCCCACGGACCGCTGATGGCCTCGAATAATAAGGTCAGGCGCGTGCCGGCACTGGTCTCAAAGAACCGCCTCAGCGAACCCAACGTTTCGGGCAATGGACACAGGTCCCCGACGACCACACGCAACTCGGCTTCCTGTCCTGCGGCGAGCTGGGCCGCTTCGCGCCGCAGACTCTCGTATTGACCAAGAAAGACTGTCGCGCGAGAGCGAAACGCCGCGCCTTGCGCTGTCAGCGAGACCCGATATGCTGTTCTGTCCAGCAATACCATACCTACCTGCGCTTCCAGCGCTGCCACAGCCGCGTGGACCGTTGGGTGCGTCCGGTTCAGGCGCGCCGCGGCCGCCGCAAAGCTCCCCTCGCTCACTAACGCCTCGAAGCATTGCAACTGGAATAGCGTAGGTTCATTCATTGTCGTGTGATGCTTCAGTGTCTGTCGAAACTAAGTAATTTTTATAGATCAAGATCGATCCTACCATTGGCACTCCAACTGGGGAGATCGGCATGAAAGCTGTCATGCGTAATGGATTCGGTGGTCCCGAAGTGCTGAAAGTTGTCGAGGTGCCAGAGCCGTCAGTGAAACCAGGCTGCATCCTGGTTCGCGTCCGCGCCTTTGGGCTGAACCGGGCTGAACTTTATATGCGGCAAGGGCTGTGGGGGGCCGTTGCTGAAATCAGCGGGATCGAATGCGTTGGGACCGTTGTATCGGACACGACTGGGGTGCACCGTGAGGGGCAGACGGTGATGGCATTGATGGGGGGGATGGGACGAACAATCAACGGCAGCTATGCCGAGTATGTCGCGGCACCTGCCTCCAACGTTGTCGCAATCGAAACGACGCTCGGCTGGGACATTCTCGCTGCGCTCCCGGAAACCTATGCGGTCGGCTGGACCTGCCTCCACCGGAATCTGGAATTGAAAGCCGGACAGCGACTGGTCGTGCGCGGAGGTACCTCGGCCCTCGGGCAGGCAGCCATCGACATAGCGCGTGAACTTGGTGCCGATGTGATCGCGACCACCCGTCGATCAGGCAATGAAACACTGCTGCGTTCGCTGGGCGCCGCGCACGTCGTGACGACAACTGGCGATCTGCTTGCCGCGTCTGATTGGCCAGGCGGCAAGGCCGACGCCGTTCTAGATCTTGTCGGGAACAGTACGGTTCTCGATTCGTTGCGCGCCACGCGCCGGGGCGGTCGCGTGTGCCTAGCAGGGTTTCTCGGAGGACTTGCTCCCCTTACAGGGTTCAACCCGCTTGGCCAGATGCCGAGCGGCGTGCACATGAGTTTTTTTGGTAGTTTTGATTTCGGGATCCCGGAATTCCCGTTGTCGGACGTGCCTATGCAGCAAATCGTGGACTTTGCGGCAATGAATCAGTATCGAGGCCGCCCGACACGTGTATTCAGTCTGAGCGATGTACCGATGGCTCACCAACTGATGGAGCGCAATGAGGCGAAAGGCAAGTTCGTCGTAGTAATCTAGCCGGTTGACGAAAACGAACCGACCGGGGGACTTGATCCACAAGCGAGCTTCGGCGCAAGGATGGGCGACAACTTGTCCTGGGGCGACTTCGGACATTCAGCATGTAGCCCGGCAACATCAACCACGCCGTCGGGCAATAAGTCGATGCACCCGCCTGCCGGAAGAGAGGTTCACCGCTTCGTCGTCGAACAGGAATTCTGCATCGCCAAGACCTGCCATGACCCACGCGGCGTCGAACTCAGCAAAGAGTCGGCCAGCGGCACCGCGAGTGGACGCCGTTTCTGCGACTCGCCAGCTCAAATACAGCGTTCCCGCCGGCCTGAGAATTTCGAACAGACGCGCACAGGCTGGGGTAATCTCATCCGGTGGCAAATGCATGATGACGGTTTCGCACAGGACGTTGTCATACGTCTCCCTGCCGATCGCGTCCAGCGCCGGAAGCGCGGCGCGCTTGAAAACCACCGACGGAAAATCGGTCGCGGCTTGTTCAAGTAGTCCTTCGGTCGCGTCGTAGCCAACGCTGGGAAAGCCGCGATCGTTTAGCCATGCAACGTCGCGGCCCGCGCCGCAACCGATGTCTGCAGTTTTACCGCCTGGGGTGAAGTAGCGATGCAACAGCGCGCACATGTCGGTCGGCGGGGGCTGGTTGCGCCACTTAGCCGCAAATTGACGCGCGCCTGTCGTGTAGGCTTCGATGGTCTGTTCGTCCATGACTAATGCCGCTGATCAACTGGTGACGATTTCGGCCGGACGAATGGCTACCGGCTTGCCGAGCGTCCGCGCAAAGGGTGATGTTTTCAGTGCCTAACGAACCAGCGCGTGATGCGCCGGGGACGATGCTGTCGCGAAGTGGCGGGACACGTCAAACCCAGTTTGGCGGATTTTGCCGGTCAATGGCCATTTTGCATTGTGACGGTTGCGAGTGTGGTACCCGCACGTTCGGCAGCGATGTCACTGGACATGCGTATGCATGCCGCGAGCGCGCTTTCCAGCAGTTCGTGCGGTCGCATGCCCGCGCTCCCATTTTTGCGATCCGGGAACACAAGACTGTACGCGTTACTCAGTCGGACGCAATGTGGCTCGCCCAGTCGCGTTGCCGTGATCGTGATGGTCTCCAGTTGAGAAATACAGGTAGTTTCGGCGCACGCAGTGTGCCGGGGAATGCACGTCAATATCCCCCGGTATGGCTCTTGGGAGGCTTCGCCGCACTCAACAATCAGGGTTAGCACTGACGGCGCGTTCCTGGAGCGAAGCGGTAGGTCGGGAGCCGTCGCTGACGAAGGATAATATGGACTGCAGTAGTCCGCGGCATCTTCAAACCTCGGCATTTTCACGAATGCGGAAAACCGCTACCAGTTCCCGCAGCGTGCTCGATTGCGAAGCCATCGATTGCGCGGCAGCCGACGCTTCCTCGACCAAGGCCGCGTTCTGCTGTGTGACTTCATCCATCTGTCCGATTGCCCGGTTCACCAGGTCGATGCCCGTGTGCTGTTCACCGGAAGCCGCACTTATCTCACCCATGAGATCAGTTACGCGTCTGACGGACTGCACTACGTCGTCCATCGTGCGGCCCGCTTCTTCGACCAGTCTGGAACCGCTCGACACGTGCTCTACCGAAGCGCCAATGAGATCCTTGATCTCTTTCGCCGCCGCGCTGCGTTGTGCGAGCGTGCGCACTTCGCCTGCCACGGCCGCAAATCCGCGGCCCTGTTCTCCCGCCCGCGCCGCTTCGATATCTTCGTTGCCAACACGGCATGCGACGCAGATCGATCATCGCGTCCAGACCGCTACGAAAGAAATCAGGCGTGCTCATTGGCGACCACTTCGAAACTCCCAAAATTTCTATCAGTTCGATATCCGTTCCGGGAGTTCTATTACCCGCCAACTAACTGCATCGCCAAGCCAGGCTGAGTCTATCGAGGCGGCGCGGCCCTGCCGGTCACATTTGGCGCGCGTGGATCGGGGTTCATATACAGGCTCGTGCCGTTTGCCCTCATGTTGTTGAGCGCCGGCCCCGAGCCGATGCCGCTTGTGGCGCCGGCCGACGTTCCCACTCCCGGCATTGGACTGGTGGGGCCGGCCCCGGCACCCACGCTCGTTCCCGCCGCGGCGCCAGCGCCGCTCATGCCGCCGCCGGCGTTGCCTGGCTGCTGAGCATAAGCAACGCCCGCCGTACTGATCATCAGCGCCGCCACGAGCGCCGACATCGACACCCCGATACTGCTCGTTCCGATCTTCATAGCCCCAACTCCATCACATCGTTGAATTACCCGAGCGCGACCCTGCGCAGCGGACCGCTCAAAACGTATGACGTCGTGCGCGCTGCTTTGTTCAATCGAAATGCTTGCCCTTGGTACATTGACGCTAACCCGTCAGCTCAGCAACATACATCAGGCGTAGAAACGTTTGTTCACCATGCGTAACGCTTCTGCCCAGCGTGCGCGTAGTGATGCTGCATGGAGGCGCCGCGCGTAATGCATGGATCAAATACCTGCCTACGTCCGTGCGGCAAATCATGAAAGAGCGACGTGAAGCAGTCGAGATGTACCAGGCGAGCAGAAAAGCGTTCTTGAGAACATCCGAGGGTTGTCCTGGGCCAGAAGGATGCATCTTTCTGACGCCTTCCGTGACGCGGTGGCCGTCCTGAAAGCTTGAAGCGGAATTCGTTTCGCAGTTGATTGCTGCCCCCGTTGTCACGCGGGCGATACGTAAGCGACACGCACTGCCGGAACGCGCGGCACTCGCTTCAACTGGAACCGCATCGATAACGGACATCGGATTACGGGGAAGTTACGTTGTCTGGTCTACGCAATTGTCGGCAAACGTCACCCTTGAGGTCGCGCGCGGCGCAGTGCGCTGCTATGCTTCGGCGATCCGCCCCGTTCCGTTGCGCGACCGGATAAGGGAGGCGTCTGAACTCCCGCTTCACCGCCTCGCACGCATTGCATTGTTACGCCGCGTTGCGTTTCCCGCATGCGAAGCTCGCCAATCATGTCCATCGATCATCTCTTTTGCTTGGCGACCTCGTATCGTGACGAGAGGCGTCTTGACCTCGCCGAAAGCCATTGCCGACAGGCTATCTGTCTTGATCAAGGTCACTGGGGCGCATGCTTCGGCCTTGCACAGTTGATAATTCGCAAAGTTCAATTCGTCGAAGCAATCGGCTAGCTTACGGGGCTGCTTAAAGGAACCGCTTATTGAATCGTGGTGATCCCAATTCGATCTCTTCAACGAACGCCTCGATGAACCTGACCGGATACGCTTGGCGCAAGTGGCAACGCCCGAGGGCGCAGGATGTGGAAATGCGAGCGTCACTCGCTTCAAGAGCGAATGGGCGCGCCGCCACTTGTGACGATCTGTCCTCCAACACATAGCCCATGCCACGGACTGTGTGCAGAAGCTTTCTCTCAAACGGGTCGTCGATTTTCGCACGCAAGCGTCCGATCGCAACCTCCACTATATTCGTGCCGCTGTCAAAGCTCATGTCCCACACTTGGGAGATCACGAACGCCCGAGTCAGCACCTCCCTCTGATGTTCGGCAAGAAGGTTCAACAGAGCAACTCCTCAGCCGTCAATTCTATCCGCACGTTGCCGCGCCGCACATGTCGCCTGATCACGTCGACTTCCATAACGGCGACTAGCAGACTAGTCGCCGATGACTGCACCCGTCTTCGCAGCAGCGCGCGAGTCCGGGCCAATAGCTCGGCGTAGGCAAACGGCTTGGACAGGTATTCTTCAGCTCCGCACTTGAGCTCGACGACTCTATCCTCGGCCGTTTCCCGCGCTGTCAACAGCATTAACGGCGTGTGCTGTTGTGCACGTATGCGCCTGAGCACCTCGAGCCCATTTAATTCAGGCAGCATGCTCATTTCACTTGCCCGGACGTGCCACCCATGCTCTGCGGTATCCGACAGGCGCCGAACGCCACAACGGCCCGCGTTCTCCGCATCGGCGGTGGCCGTGGTGACAGAAAAGAAAATCCCCCGGCAGGCGCAAGGCGGTCAACTGACGGTCTGCCGCTCGACCACACTGCCCGTCGCGCGCCGATCAGCGAGCCAATGCGACAGACGGTCGAACCACAGATGCACGACTGGCGTGGTGAACAGCGTCAGCATCTGCGAAACGATCAGTCCGCCGACAATCGCTATGCCAAGCGGCACGCGCAGTTCGGCGCCCGCGCCATGCCCGAGCGCAAGCGGCAACGCGCCGAACAGCGCGGCGAGCGTCGTCATCATGATCGGGCGGAAGCGCAGCACACAGGCCTGCCGGATCGCTTCTCGCGGCGACAGACCCTGCTCGCGCTCGGCCACGAGTGCGAAGTCGATCATCATGATCGCGTTCTTCTTCACGATACCGATCAGCAGGATGATGCCGATCATTCCCATGATCGACAGATCCTGACCGCACAGCATTAACGCAAGCAAGGCGCCCACGCCCGCCGAGGGCAGCGTCGAAATGATCGTGAGCGGGTGAATCGCACTTTCGTACAGGATGCCGAGAATCAGATACACCACCACGAGCGCCGCGGCGATCAGATACGGTTCGCTGGCAAGCGACGCCTGGAACGCCTGCGCGGTACCCTGAAATGAACCCGTCAGGCTATCGGGCTTGCCGGCGGCGAGTTCGGCCTGATGGATCGCCGTGACCGCATTGCCAAGCGACTGCCCCGGCGCCAGATTGAACGAAATCGTCACGGCGGGGAAAAGCCCCTGGTGATTGATCGAAATCGGCGACACATTGTTCTCGATCCTGGCGAGCGTGTCGAGCGGCACCAGTTCGCCCGTGAGCGGCGAACGCACGTAGAGATGCGCGAGTGCGTCGGTCGTCAACTGGAGGTGGGGATCGACTTCCTCGACCACGTGGTACTGATTCAGCTGCGTGAAGAGCGTCGCAATCTGCCGCTGGCCGAATGCATCGTATAGCGTGTCGTCGATGGCTTGCGCCGTGATGCCGAAACGCGAAGCGGTGCTGCGATCGATCATGAGTGTCGCGCTGGTAGCGGCGCCCTGCTGGTCGGACGTGACGTCGGCCAGTTGCCGCAGCTTCGACAGGCGATCGGTCAGTACGCCCGCCCAGTGATTCAACTCGTTGATGTCAGGGTCCTGCAACGTGTACTGATACTGCGCGGCGCTGATACGGCCGCCCACCTGAATATCCTGCCGGACCTGCATCGACAACGAGATGCCCATGACCTTCGCCAACTGCGGCTTTAAACGATTGAGCACCCGCGCAGCACTGTCCTTGCGCTGAGCGAACGGTTTCAGGTTGATCATGACGCGCCCCTGGCTCACGGTCGGGTTAGGACCCATCCAGTAGTAAACGTTGTCGACGGCGGGGTCGGCCTCGATGATATGGCCAACCCGCTGCATCTTCTGGGACATCGAGCGGGGCGAAATATCCGGCGCGGCCTGGGCGACGCCCATGATGAGACCGGAGTCCTCCTGCGGGAAAAATCCCTTGGGGATCGCGACGAACAACGCGCCGGTGGCGACGATCGTCGCCACCGTGACAGCCAGCATCAGCTTCTGGCGGTCCAGCACCCAATCGAGGCCGCGCTCGTAGCGCCGCTCTACTGCGCTAAAGACGGCTTCAAGCCATGCTTCGAGCCTGCGCATCCGGCCGTCGCCACCCGGCTCGGGCAAACGGATCAGCCAGCCGCACAGCATCGGCGTAACGGTCAGCGATACCAGCGCCGACATCACTATCGCGGCGCTCACCGTCACTGCGAATTCGCGGAACAGCCGGCCGACGATGCCGCCCATCAACAGGATCGGGATGAACACGGCGATCAGCGAGATGGTCATCGAAATGATCGTGAAGCGCACTTCCATCGCGCCAAGCAAGGCGGCCTTCATTCTCGGCACGCCCTCCTCGATATGCCGCATGACGTTTTCGATCACGACGATCGCATCGTCCACCACGAAGCCTACCGCGATGGTCAAGCCCATCAGCGACAGATTGTCGAGGCTATATCCGAGCAGATACATGACGCCGAACGTGGCGACCAGCGACAGCGGAATCGTCAGGCTCGGAATGATGGTCGCCCACAGGTTGCGCAGAAACGAGAAGATGACCATCACGACAAGTGCGATCGTCAGCATCAGCGTGAACTGCACGTCGTGCACTGACGCGCTGATGGTTTGCGTGCGATCGCCCACCACATGCAGATGCGCGGCCGCAGGCAGCATCGCTTCGAGCGCGGGCAGCTTCGCCGTGATGTTGGCGATCGTCTGCACGACGTTATAGCCCGGCTGCTTGTGAACATCGAGGATGATCGCGCGTTCGTGCTGAAGCCATGCTGCCTGCTGGTTGTCCTCGGCGGCGTTCAGCACGGTGCCGAGATCGGACACGCGAATCGGCGCGCCGTTCTTGTACGCGACCACCAGATCGCGATACTGCGAGGCGGTCGTGATCTGGTCGGTCGCGTTGAAGATCACCGAGCGATCCGGGCCGTTCAGGCTGCCCTTCGGTGCATTGACCGTCTGCACGCCGACGATCGAGCGCACATCTTCCAATGTCAGGCCGCGCGCGGTGAGCTTGTCGGGGTCGAGCTGAATACGCACTGCGGGCCGCTGCTGGCCGTGGAAATCAACGAGACCGACGCCAGGCATCTGCGAGATCTGTTGCGTGAGATAGTCTTCGGCGTAGCTGTCGAGCTGCGTGAGCGTGAGCGATGGCGAAGTCAGCGCCAGCGACAGCAACGTGAAGTCGGCGGGGTTGACCTTCTGATAGGTCGGCGGGTTCGGCAGATTCTTCGGCAGCATGCCGCCGGCTGCGTTGATCGCCGTCTGCACATCCTGCGCCGCGCCATCGATGTCGCGCGAGAGATCGAATTGCACGGCAATGCTGGTGTTGCCGAGCGAGCTCGACGACGTCATCTGCGTCACGCCCGCAATCAGCGAAAGTTGCCGCTCCAGTGGCGTCGCCACCGAAGTCGCCATAGTTTCCGCGCTGGCACCAGGCAGTTGCGCAACGATCTGGATGGTCGGAAAGTCGACCTGCGGTAGCGGCGCGACCGGCAGCAGAAAATACGCCACCGCGCCGATCAGCAGCACCGCGATCGCCAGAAAACTTGTCGCGATGCGCCGCTTGATGAACAATTCCATGAGGCTCATGACGGATTGTCCTGATTAGCCTGGCTGTCTGCCGGGTTGGCATTGGGCGGCGCTTCGGCACTGGCGGGAACCGCGGTCGCCGCCACATGCACACCCGGGTTCAACCGGCTTTGTCCATCGAACACCACCAGATCCGTGCGCGCGATGCCGCTGCGAATCTCCGTCATACCGTTGACGGTGACGCCGGTTTGCACGGGGCGCATCTGCGCCGTACCGTTTGCGGTGATCACATAAAGTTGCGTGCCGTTCTGCGTGTTCACCACCGCCCGGCTCGGCACAGCGAGCCGCTGCGTATCGGTGCGCACCAGCACGCGCGCATTTACCAGTTCGCCGGGCCACAGCTTGCGGTCCTCGTTGGTGAATGAAGCCTTGAGCCTGATCTGGCCGGTCGTGGGGTCGACCGTGCTGTCGATAAACACCAGCGTGCCGTCGGCGAGCGGCGTGCTGCCGGAACGCGTGGTCACGTTCACCGCCAGCGGCGCTTTCGCCTGATTCGCGAGCAGTTCGGGCAGCACGTCCTGCGGCACGGAGAACAGCACGGTGATCGGCTCCATCTGCGTAACGGTCACGATACCGGTCGTGTCGGCCGGATGCACTATCGCGCCGATGTCGGCCTCGCGTGCGCCGACGCGGCCGGTGAACGGCGCCGCGAGCGCGGTGAAGCTCAGTTGCAACCGGTCGCGCTGAACCAGCGCGGCGTCCGCTGCGACCGTCGCGGCGAGGGCCTCGACTTGCGCCTTCGCGGTGTCTACCGCCTGAGTCGTCGCCCCGCCGATGCCGACCAGTTGGGAGTAGCGCGCGAGATCGAGCCGCGCGTTATCGAGCGATGCCTGGTCCTTGCGCTGCGCCGCTTCCGCCTGGTGCAACTGGGCAGTGAGCGGTCCCTGATCGAGTTGTGCGAGCAACTGGCCGGCTTTCACGTCCTGTCCTTCGGTGAAGGCGACGCGCTGCAATTGCCCATCGACACGCACCTTGACGTCCACGGAATTGAGCGCGAGCACCGTGCCCACCGTGGCAACGCGAATCGGAAAGTCGCGGCTCACCGGATGACCGACGTTGACCGGCACGGCGGTCGCCGCCTTGACCGCCGGGTGCCGCGGCCAGAACCACACCGCCAACATCGCGACAAGGACGGCGAACGCCAGGATGAGCGGCGCGCGGCCGCGTCCGCGGGGCGCCTCGTGGTTCGGAAGGTCTGCAGATTTCATGAGCGGGATGACGTAGAGGTGGAGGCGGTGCTGCTATCACTATCGTCGGTCACGCCGAAGCCGCCGCCGAACGCGCGAAACAGGCTCACGGACGCTTGCAGGCGCGCGAGCCGCGCCTGCACCAGCGTGTCTTCGGACTGATACAGCGTGCGTTGCGCGTCGAGCACGGTCAGAAAGTCGACGGTGCCGAGCTTGTACTGGGCTTGCGCGAGCGCGGCGGCTTTGCGGGCGGCGTCGGCAGCGTCCTGGTCAGCGACTTCCGCGAGCTGCTGCTGTTGCGCCGCCGTGAGCGAGTCCTCCACGTCCTGCAGCGCGGTTATGACGGCTTGCCGGTAATCCGCGACGCCCTTCGCTTCGACCGCCTGGCTAGCGTGCAACTGGCCACGCAGCGCGCCGCCGTCGAAGATTGGCGCCGCCAGCGAGGTGGCGAGACTGGCGAACGGGCTCGACAGGAAATGCGACAGCGACTTGCTGCTCAGCCCGCCGTCCGCGGTCAGTACGATGTTCGGCAGAAAGGCCGCGCGCGCCGCGCCGACACTCTGATTCGCCGACTGCAACTGCGCTTCCCGCGAACGGATGTCGGGGCGCGTTTCCAGCAGGCTCGCGGGCAAATTCGGGCGCGGCTGGGGAATCGGGATGTCGGCAAGCGTGGCGTCGCTGACGGTGAAGTGTTCAGGCGCGGTGCCCGCCAGCACCGCAAGCGCATGGATGTTGGTATCGAGCTGCTGCTGCAGCGCCGGCACGGCCGCCTGGAAGGTGGCGAGCGCGTTGCGCTGCTGCTGCACCTGCAATTCGGTCGCGACGCCCGCCTGCTGTTGCGCGAGCAGCAGTTGCAGAATGTGCGCGGCATCGTCGGAAATGGAACGCGCAATCGCGAGCCGGCGGCGCAGACTCTGCACCTGAAAATAGGTGTCGGTGACCGATGCGGTCAGCGTCAGCGCCACCGTGTCGCAATCGAACCCGGAGGCGCGCGCGAGCAGGTCGGCGGCGCTGGCGTTGGCGGCGTTGAAGCCCCAGAAGTCCACCTCGTAACTGGCTTCGGCGAAGAGGCTCTGGGTTTTCGTGGTCGAGCCACGTCCCTGGTGGCTGCGATAGAAGGTGGCGCCGAGCGATAGCGACGGATACTGCGGCGCACCGGCTCTCTCGGCGTTGCCGCGCGCCTGTTCGACGCTCGCAATCGCGGACGCCAGCGTGAAGTTGTTGCGCAGGCTGCGATCGACCAGCGCGTCGAGCGCGGGATCGTGATACTCGCGCCACCAGCCGCTTCTGACGGGCACGGTAGCGGCGAGCGACCCACCGGCCGCCCCATCGAAGGATTGCGCCAGCGGCGCGCCCGGCCGTTGATAGGCAGACACAAGCGAACACCCGGCCAGCAACGCGAGGCCGAGCGCACATAAGGCGGCGCGCAGGCACGATAAGCGCGCAGGTGGACTGACGGCGCGCGAAAGCGGCTCCCAACGGGACAGTCCTGACATTGGAGAACGCTCCGGCAACTAGAAGTGTCGCCAGATTAGCCAGCGGGTCCTGTCGGCGCTTTCGCCCATTGATTAAAAAAATTTAATGCGGCGCAACATGCCGCGTCGGCGCGCCTGAGCCGGGGCTTACAAGGCTTTCCGCGTGTCAGGGCGCCGGGTTCAACATGTATCCCGCGCCGACCACCGTATGAATCAGCGCCCGCGGGAAATCGCGGTCCACCTTCGCCCGCAGCCGATGCATGTGCATATCGATGATATTGCCGCGCGGCTCGAAATCGTAATTCCATGCGGCCTCGAGCAGCATGCTGCGCGTCACCACCTGCCCCTCGCGGCGCAACAAACATTCGAGCAGCAGGAATTCGCGGTGCTGCAGGCGCAAATCGCGACCGCCGCGGTTTGCGGTCCGCGCCCGCGTGTCGAGTACCAGATCCGCGCATTCGAGCCGCTCGCTCATCCTGCTGCGATCGGCCCGCCGCGCGAGCGCCTCGATTCTTGCCAGCGCTTCGACGAACGCATATGGCTTCACGAGATAGTCGTCGCAACCCGCACGAATCGCCTCCACACGTTCGTTCAGGCCGCCGACCGCCGACAGCATCAGCACCGGCGTCGTATTCCCACCGGCGCGCAACTGCTGGACGAGGACCGTGCCGGAAAGCGCCGGCAAGCGCCGATCAGTCACGATCACGTCGTAGATACCCTCGCGCGCATAGGCGAGCCCGGTCGCGCCGTCGGCCACCGTGTCGACAATCAGACCGCTCTCGCTCAGGCCGCGCGCCAGGAATTGGCTGGCGCGCCTATCGTCTTCGATCAGCAGGATTCGCATGCGCTGCGGCTTACGTTTGATGGGCTTACATTAAAATTTTTTCATGTTGGCGCGAAACGCCTGCACGGCTTCACACGGCATACTACTCACGTCGTAGGTACGAGCCTAGTGTAAATCGGCCGGCCAGCGCAGGTGCGACGCTCGCTCATTTCTGGAAAAAGGCATGTTGAACGTATTGGTCGTCGAGGACGACGAGCAGACTCTCGCAGAGATCGTTGAAGCGCTCACCGATCACGGCTGCAGGGTCGAAACCGCGAGTACTGGCCGCGACGGTTTGATGTTCGCGGTCGCCAACAGTTACGACGCCATCGTGCTCGATCGCATGTTGCCGGGCGGCCTCGAAGGGCTCGGCATGCTGTCGGCGTTGCGCAGCGCCGGCGTGCTCACGCCGGTGCTGATCCTGAGCGCGCTGTCGGCGGTCGACGAGCGTGTGCGCGGGTTGCGCGCCGGCGGCGACGATTATCTGACCAAGCCGTTCGAGTTCATCGAACTGACCGCGCGCCTCGATGCGTTGATGCGCCGTCGCGAGGCGGCGCCCGGTGTCCAGGAGTACCTGGTTGGCCCGTTGCGTCTGGACCCGCTCAAACGCGAAGTGACCTGCGCCGGCCGCCCGGTACCGCTGCTGCCGCGCGAGTACCGGCTGCTCGAATATCTGATGCAGCACCAGGGCCAGGTGGTGAGCCGCACTATGCTGTTCGAAGCGGTATGGGACTACCGGCTCGACGAGCGGACCAACGTGATCGACGTGCACATCAGCCGTCTCAGAAAGAAGCTCGACCCGGACGGCACGGCTCCGATGATCGATACCGTGCGCGGTTCGGGGTACATGCTCCATGCGCCTGACTGAACTGCACCGCACCACCGGCTATCGCCTCGCCACGCTGTTTCTGGTGTTGTTCGGCGTGATCGCGTTGCTGCTGTTCGGTTACCTGTACCGCGAGATCACTGGCTTCGAACAGGAACGCATCGACGACTGGCTGCTTCGCGAGCATGCACAGTTGAAACGCGAAGCGCCGGATGAACTGGTCGCGCGATTCGAACATCAAAACCAGTTCGATCCGCGCCACCAGCGCCCGTTCGGCCTGTTCGAAGCCAGCGGCAGACACCTTGCCGGCGGCTATGCGGGCGGTCAGCCGGCGATCCCGGTCTTTGACCAGCCGTTTTCGATGCGACTCGTCAATCTGCCGGGCCAACCGCCTGGCCGATGCATCGCTGCGCACGTGCCCGATAGCCGCATCGCTTTGCAATGCCAGAACACCCTCGAGCTCGACCACTTCGACGACGAACTGCTGCATGCGCTGCTCTCCACCGCGATGATCACGCTCGTGATCGGCCTGATCGGGGCGACCCTGATTGGCATCTCGGCGATGCGGCGGTTCGATGCGGTGACCGCTTCGATCGAGGAGATCATCGCCGGCAATCTCAGCAGGCGCTTGCCGGTGCATGCGAAACGCGACGACATAGACCGGCTGGTGGTCGTCGTGAACGGCATGCTCGACGAAATCGAACGCCTGATGAACGAGGTCAAAGGCGTGTGCGATGCGATTGCGCACGATCTGCGCACGCCGCTCACGCGAGTGCTCGGCGGACTCGAACGTGCGCAACGGCGCGCCAGAACCGAGGCAGAGTATCGCGCGGCCATTGATGAAACCATCGTGGAAACCAGCGGCTTGCTACGCACGTTCAACGCCCTGCTGCGCATTTCGGAGATCGAAAGTGGCGTGCGGCGCGCCGGCTTCGCCAGCGTCGACCTGGCCGCGGTGGCCGACGACGTGTTCGAATTCTACGAGCCGACCGCCGAAGACAGGCGGATTGGCTTCCGGCTGCAGCGCACCGTGTCCGGGCCGCTGGAGATCCGGGGCGATCCGAACCTGCTGTTCGAGGCGCTTGCGAATCTGGTCGAAAACGCCATCAAGTTCGCACCGGATGGCGGAGTCGTGCATATCACGCTGTGGCACGATACAAGAGGCAGCGGCGTCACTGTCAAGGACGATGGACCAGGCATCGCACGGGCCGAGCGCGCTGCCGTCCTACGCCGCTTCTATCGTGGCGAGGCGAGCCGTCGTGCCCCCGGCAGCGGCCTGGGGCTCAGTCTTGTCGCCGCCGTGGCCGGCATACACGGCATGACGCTGGAGTTCCACGACGCGGACGTCGGTTGCGAGATCAGTCTGTTCAAACCCGCGCAAAGTCAACTGGCAGATAGCCGATGATCGATCGGTAACTGCCGGTCATCGACCTCGCTCCTTAATGCTCTCCCAGGCCCAAGCCTTCATATAGCCCTGGATTGAGCCTTCGATAGGCTCCCGGGTTGTCACTGGTATCAGGCCCATGCCTGTGCTACTCGCCTGCAGGGAACGGCCTGCCCATTCCGCTCTTTTCGCCCGGGACGTCGCCAGAGGCAACCTTTAGTAGGCGAAGCTTGTGATATAGCGTCTTTTCGGCATGCCCTATTCGACGCTGGCTTCCGCGACGTTGCCGTTGTGACGCCGCGGCATCAGAAGCGGCAGGCGTTTGCCAAGCTCAACGCAGGTGAAGCCAAAAAAGGCGAGCATCGCAATCGTCATCGATATCTCACCCGGCATCTTCCCCGTGGCTGCAAACCCGACCGATCAGCGTGAGAAGAATGAATTAGACCGGCAGCGGGATGATGCGGATCCGGTATTCCATCAGCATCCACCAGCCTTCGGGTCGGAATCGGATTGCCTGTGGACAACTGCGCGGGCTCTTGTGCGGGCGTCGGCCGCGAACTGTTCTGAGTATGTGCGGATGTGGACAAAACATGTCTCCGCCCTTTGGCGCGCGGGGATCGCGTGGATGCGTCGGGTTTCGATGCAGATGTCGGCGCATGGGCCGACTGCGGCTCTTCGACCCAGCACGGGAAATTCAGGCAAAACTGAAAGCGGAAGACGCCGGGAGTAGCGTCGCGCAAGCCGGCGAGGCGTGAGCATGGTCAGCAATGTCTCCGTGAGGGTCGTTTGGATTGCGCGGCGGGCCTCGTGGATGCCGATAGGCAAGGCCCGTCAGCCGTCGTCGCGCCATCGGGCGATACATCCGACGGCAGCAACAGTTGATAATTTGCGTCAATCGTCGCGTCCCAGACGTGGCCTCCCGGAGTCCGCCATGAGTCATTGGCGACTGTGCCGGCCGGTTGCACCAGGCCGGTCGCTACGGCGCGCAGACTTTTCTGAAACTTGGAATTGCAGGACATAAAACAATTGACGTTAGCTTCTCTTGTCAAATAGCCGTCAGACAAGAAAACTTTTTTGAATAACGGAACGCAAATCGTGAATAAATACGTCGTTTGTTTTGCAATCGCCCTGTCAACGATGTCCACCGCATACGCGCAGGGAACCGTCCTTAAAGGAATGGACTTCGGTCCATTAGCCAAACTGGCCGGAACCTGGAGAACCGTTGCTGCCGGTGGCGTCGATGTGGCGCCCGGTCAAGTGGGTTCCAAAGTAGGTACAGGCAATCCCGCAGTGGAACCCTATTACGAACAGTTGACCTTTGAACCCGCAGCGGATGCAACGAACGCCAGCGATCAATACCTGGTGGCAATGGCTTACACGCTGCAGGTGTTCCGAAAAAGGGATAACAAACAGTTCCATGACCAACGCGGCTATCTGATTTACGACAAGAAGAACCAGACTGTCTATGACTCATTTTGTATTCCCCGGGCGGTCTGCGTTGTGGCGGAAGGAAAAGCCGGCGATAAGATGACTCTAACGTCAAAATCTCACGGGGTAGCTGAATCTCAGTACATGCTGAAGAACGACGCGACAAGTGTTTTCTCGATCACGTTCGACATGACGGGAGATACATTGAAATACGCGCAAAATACGCAATTACATGTGTACGGCAAGTCGTTCGCCCACGTTGACTCTAGCACCCTCAGCAAGGCAAACTAGTTCATCTCGCAAGTCCGCGTCTCGCCGCGACGCTGCCCAGGCAACGCGCGGTGGGCGATTGCACTGACAACTGCATAAAAATAACTTCATGTTCCGGCAGCTGAGTTTTTACGCTGCACGGGCTACATTGGCTCGTCCGCAAACTTTCTTAACTCACGAAGAATGGTGACCGGGCGCAGGCACGAAACGGCGACGGGTCGGAAGCTTCTTTCCGGATCTGCCAACTCTCAACATCGCATACATCCAATCGCCCGCCCCCCCGGCTATTGATCAATTGCGTCAGTCTGATCCGGTCACCGTCCGGCAGCAAGCTCGGCACCCCGAAAAACCGTCGACATAGCCGGACGAAGGCTCTCGGCTGCTGTCAACTAACGACAGGCCGTTTCAACCGTGTTCTCAGCTCCAGCGCGGCTCGACGACTGCGCACCGGAGTCACACTGCGGCGCATCCACATCATGAAAAACATCAGATTAACCTATCTGCTTTTGCTGACAGGGCTGGCCCTGCTCTGGCTAATTGCTGAAACTTCATTGCCCGGGTCGCACGGATTCCGGGCCTTGCAACTGTCAATGATCAACTTGACCGGCATTCTCGCGATCGGCTGCATGAGCTCGGGCATCGTTATAGCAGTCCGGCCGACCAGCATGGAGCGCTTTCTCGGCGGGCTGGACAAGATGTACCGACTGCACAAATGGCTCGGTATCAGCGCACTGGTGCTTTCCATACTTCACTGGCTGTGTGCAAAGTCTCCAAACTGGCTAATCGGCCTGGGGTGGATGCAAAGGCCGTTGCGCGAGCACGGCTTGTCACCATCGGTCGCGCCGTCAGCCTTTGTCCAGATTCTAGACGCGCAGCATGGACTCGCCAAAGGGATTGGCGAATGGACATTCTATGCAACGGTTGCAATCATCGTCGTTGCATTGCTGAAAGCCTTTCCCTACCGACATTTCTTCAAGACACATCGGCTGCTGGCAGTTGCGTACCCGTTATTGGCGTTCCATGCGGTGGTACTCATGAAGCACAGCTACTGGACCACAGCGATGGGACCAGTCATAACACTGCTGATTTTTCTGGCCATGATGGCCACGTCCGTCTCGCTGCTCCGCCGTATCGGACGAACGCGACTAGCAGCCGGGCATATCGAGGAGCTTGTGCATTACCGGGAGATGCGGGTACTCAGCATCGTCATCAAACTCAAGGACCGCTGGTTGGGTCATGCCGCCGGACAATTTGCCTTCGTCACGTTCGACGCGCACGAGGGTGCGCATCCGTTCACAATCTCCTCGGCGTGGCACGACGACGGCAAAGTGCGCTTTCATATCAAGAGCATTGGCGATTACACCGTGCAATTGCCCGCCGTTCTGAAGACTGGCGCCCGCGTCAGCGTTGAAGGGCCCTATGGACGCTTCGACTTTCGCAGCGACAAACCGAGACAGATCTGGATCGCCGGCGGAATTGGAATAACCCCATTTCTCGCGCGAATGCAAGCGCGAGAGCGTCATTCCGATAAACGCGCAGCGGACCTGTTCTATAGCACTAACGCGATGGACGACGAGTTTGTCCGCGAGGTGAGTCAACTGGCAATGGCCGCCAACGTGCGCCTTCACGTGCTGATTAGCGGCAAGGACGACCGCCTGACCGGGCAGCGCGTCTGTGAGATCGTGCCCGATTGGATGTCCTCCGATGTCTGGTTCTGCGGGCCAGCGAGTTTTGGCCAGAACTTGCGGCACGATCTGGTTGCACGTGGATTAGCGCACGAAGACTTCCATCAGGAGCTATTCGACATGCGCTGATTTGGATTGGCGGTCGGAAGGCTAAGCGCCCGTGCTGACTAAGGTCGCGGAACAGACCGAGATTCGCGTGCTGAAGACGGATTCACAGACGCCGGCTTATGCCGACACAAAGCCAAGGTACCGAAGAATGCGCATGCCGCAGCAAAGCTCAACCACCAGGCAGGTGCCGCATTGTCGTGCGTTGCGTGGATCAATGCTGTGGAGATTGCCGGCGTGAAGCCGCCGAATAGCGCAGTCGCAGCACTATAAGCAAGCGAAAATCCCGCAACGCGCACCTCCGGTGGCATCACTTCCTCAAGGGACACGACCATTGCACCGTTGTACATACTGTAGAGGAACGAAAGCCAAAGCAGCACTGCTAGCATTCTGCCGAATGTCGGCGCGTCGGCCAGAAACGAAAGTGCGGGGTA
The DNA here is from genome assembly GCF_003001875.1 of Paraburkholderia sp. BL18I3N2. Taxonomy (NCBI): domain Bacteria; kingdom Pseudomonadati; phylum Pseudomonadota; class Betaproteobacteria; order Burkholderiales; family Burkholderiaceae; genus Paraburkholderia; species Paraburkholderia sp. BL18I3N2. The sequence continues at coordinate 13,590 of NZ_PVNC01000028.1, read as the reverse complement.
CGCGGTGGCGAGCGCAAGCACAGTTGTCGACAGCAGCAGCGGTCGGCGCCCTACCCGGTCCGACAAGGCACCGCTAATCGGCAGCCAGATAAAGTTCGACAGGCCGACATAGACGGTCACGAGCAGGCTGTCCGCCGTGCCCAAGCGCAAGGCAGTCTTGCCGAATGTCGGTGCATAGACAGTAATGAGGTAGAAGCTGGTGGTGGTCATGGCTACCTGCATGGCTCCAGCTACCACGACCTTCCAGTTGGCAGCCAAGGTGCGGATCACATCGTGCATCGCTGGTCGAGTCTCGCGCCTCTTGAATTCCTCTGTTTCCTCGAGCTTGTATCGCAGCATGAACACGAACGGCACAACCAGGCAACCGACGAAGAATGGGATACGCCATCCCCATGCTGCGACTGCCGCCGCATCCATCAGTCGGTTCAGGGCAAACCCGAGACTCGCTGCAACGACGATTGACAATTGCTGGCTGGCTGACTGCCAACTGGTATAGAAACCTTTCTTTCCTGGCGACGCCAATTCCGCAAGATAAACAGAAACCCCGCCGAGCTCGGCGCCCGCCGCAAAGCCTTGGAGCAAGCGGCCAATCAGCACGAGAGCCGGTGCCAGGAGCCCGATTGTCGAGTACCGAGGCACGAACGTTATCAGTACGGTACCGCTGGCCATGAGGCCAAGCGTCATGATAAGGCCCTTGCGCCGACCGACGTCGTCGATGTAGGCGCCGAGAAATACCGCGCCAAGCGGGCGCATCAGAAACCCGGCACCGAATACCGCAAAGGTGGAGATTAATGAAGCAAACTCGCTATGCAGAGGAAAGAAGGCGGCGGCGATCTGCGTAGCGTAAAAGCCGAAGAGAAAAAAATCGAACTGCTCAAGAAAATTACCGGCTGTCACGCGAAAGATGGCGATAATCGGTGACTGTCGGCGGTGGGAGTCAGTTGAGCTGGACTGCATGGATTGTCTCCAAGGAATTACGATCTCCCGTTTTGTTGGCGTTTTGCAGGTGTTGGCTATCGTCGTTTGGGCACGACCAAAGACGTAGTGAATAGGCGCGAATGCGATATCACGACGTTCATACTGATTTGCCGGGCAAGCCGGATAGCCGACCGCTTGGGTACTAAACGTGTAAACAGGCTGCTGACCAGCGTAGTCTGCTGCCGGTATCGGCTTGCTACCCAAACGATGAAGATTAGTTAATCTCCTTGCACGTCGAAGCTGCCGTGGCCGTGCGTCGGTGATCGGGTACAGCGCTCAACTTCGCAAAAAGCACTCGCTTTTAGAGCAGCGCCTTGCGTCGCCAGCAATGGTGGCCGGCATAGCAGTTGAACAGTGCAACCAGCGGCAGCATTGAAGATCTCGATGGACATCGATCGGAGTTCAGGCGAGACCGCAATGCGCGGCGGGCGCAAGTTGCGCTTGCAGCGCCGCAAATTCATGTTGCTCGAATGCCTCGCCCGCAACGCCGGGCAAGTCGTCACGCGCGGTATGTCGCTCGATGCGTCATGGACATACGATATCGAACCCCGCGCGAACCTGGTCGATACGCCTATCAATCGTCTACTGAATAAGGTCGATAAAGGCTTTGCGGTGGCACTTATCCATGCCGTTGTCAGCGCCGGCTACATGCTGAAATACAGGCATGTCGAGCCGCCGGCTTGAGCCGACGCCACATTAAAATTTTTTAATGTGCGGGCGAAAGCCCTGAAATACGACCAGGACTAAGCTGCAACATGCCTCTTCCACGCGGGAATTCTTAGGATAGTGTCGTGTTTAAAGAAAGTTTCATCGAAGCATCGCGCTCTTTCAGACAGCCGGGGTTTTCTGCGCGCAATAATGGGCAAGGACAACCTATCCTGGGAGCACGCAATGCCGCAAGCTATGAGTCTCGAAGTCGTCAACGAACACGGAAAACCCGCGATACGCATGGGTATTGAAAATGCAGCGGTGCTTCTAGACGCAGAAGACATCGACGGAGTGATTCACCGTCTGAGCTACCTGCGTGCGGGAATGCGCCCCGATATTCCCCTGCAACCGTCCCCACACCAGCAGTTTGTACTGGAGATGGACCCATGCTGGCATACCGAAAAGCACCCGCTGTATGACGGCGCGGTACTGATCCTTCGGCATAGCGGGTTGGGATGGACCGGGTTCGCATTACCGACGCACAGCCTCGCACAACTGCGCGAAGCCATAACCGAGCATCTGGTCGCCCTCGACCAGGAGCACTGCATGCCGAATTAGCGCATCTCGCGCTGCTCTGTTGGACGCGAACCGAGGAAAGACGATGTCAAAAGTGTTGACCATAGAAGATGACGAGATGACGGCGCGCGAAATCGTGCGAGAGCTAAATGATCGTGGCTTCACCGTCGATTGGGTTGCGGACGGCCGCGAGGGAATGGCGCGCGCGTTCAGCGACGAGTACGACGTCATCACCCTCGACCGCATGCTACCGGGCGCCGACGGGTTGACGATACTGAAAACAATGCGCGGCATCGGCATTCAGACGCCTGTGCTCATGCTGAGCGCGCTGGGCGACGTCGACGAACGCATTCGCGGCTTGCGCGCCGGCGGCGACGACTATCTCACCAAACCCTTCGATGCCGACGAGATGGCAGCACGTATAGAAGTGCTGCTACGCCGCCGGCAAGTGCAACCGGCTCAATCCGAGGCGACCTTGCGAGTCGGTCCCCTCGAACTCGATCTGGTCGCACGCACGGTTACACGCGACGACAAAGAGATCGTGCTGCTCCCCACCGAATATCGTGTACTCCAATACATGATGCGCCATGCGGGTCAGACAATCACCCGCACGATGCTGTTCGAAGCAGTATGGGGCTATCACTTCGACCCGGGCACTAATCTGATCGATGTTCATATGGGCCGTCTGCGCAAGAAAATCGATCCGCCTGGCGTGCAACCATTGATCCAGACCGTACGCGGTTCAGGATATTTACTTGGCTAGCGGCATCTTGAGCGACCAGGCATTCCCCTCGCAGCCGGTGCTGGGCGGCCGCTGGCATTCAACAACCTTGCGCATTGTGACGGTCTACGCGGCGATCTTCTCTGTCTCTGTCATGCTGCTGTTAGTGCTGGTGGAACGTTCGGTCACGTTCGTCATGGACCGCGAAACCGATGCAGTCCTCCACTGGCAATTGATCTATTTCGATACCACGCCCGTCGACAGTCTCGCCGACGCCGTTCGTCAGCGTTCCGAACACGAGCGCATGCACCCCAACTTTTACGGCCTGTTTGCCTCCGACGGACGGCATCTGGCTGGCGATATACTCGTGCGCCCGCCTAGTGTCCCCGTTAATCGCGTGGGTATGACGCTCGGAGGCAAACTCCTACTCGGAGGCAACGAAGCGGCCCCTATGGTTCGCGTCATGGCCGCCCAGCGCGCGAACGGTGACACGCTGGTGATCGCGAGAGATCTTACCCATGTCTTGCGCATACGGCAAACCATGATCATTGCGCTGATTGGCGGTGGTCTTTTTTGTCTCAGCGCGGGCGTCATTGCCGGACTAGCACTGAGCGTCAGACAGGTTCGGCGCCTGAAAGCGATCCGCCGCGTGACCCAACGTATTGCGCAACGCGGCGATCTCGGACAACGTCTGCCGACTGGGGGACGCGATGAAATCGATATGCTTGCTCAACTGGTCAACCACATGCTCGCCGAAGTCGAAAGGCTGATGAACGAGGTGAAAGGAACCTGCGACGGAATCGCTCACGATCTCAGAACGCCTCTTAGCCATATACGCACGTCGCTGGTGCACATTGACGAGCGAATAGCCGGACTACCGGACGCCGAGCTGAACAAGCTAGTCAATGACGCGCGGCGCGACACGGATGCGCTGCTGGAGCGCTTCCGTGCGATGCTGCGTATCTCCGAAATCGGAAGCTTGCAACGCCGCGGCGGTTTCGAGGAAATGCAACTGGCCTCGCTTTTGGCGGAAGTCGGCGAACTCTTTGAACCGCTGGCCGAGAGCCGGTCGATCAGCGTCGTCACACACATTGCGAACGTCGGAACGACGCATGCGGACCGCGCGTTGATCTTTGAAGCTCTCAGTAATCTGCTTGACAACGCGATCAAGTTCACACCGGATGGAGGCACCGTCAAGCTCGAACTCATCCGGACGTCGCGCGGTCCGCAGATCGATGTCATCGACAGTGGTCCTGGCATTCCGGCGGATGAACGCAACGCGGTCCTGCAGCGCTTTTATCGCAGCGACCGGACGCGACATCTGCCGGGTTCCGGTCTCGGGCTGAGCATCGTCTCGGCAGTCGTGAACGTGCATGACTACTGCATGCAGATTAGCGATGCGAACCCGGGCACACGCGTGACGATTCAGTGCTGGACCAAAACATTGACATGACCGATTTTCTCAATCAACTCCTCGCACTCGACAGTTCATGCGTGTCCTACTAGTTATCGGTACACAACCGGAAGCCGCCTGGCTTCACAAAGCCCTGATCGAGAGCGCGCACAGCCTCGAGCAGGTCGACGATTTGAAGGATGCGATCTTCCTCGCAGGGCAAGAGCGCTTTGACGCAGTGATTGTCATGGCGACAGACGTTCCGCCGTATGCCTGCCTGCTAGCTGCCCTACCCAAACTCGCAAGCGAAAGCCGCGGTGCACCGATTATCGTGGCGCTCGGTGCGGCTCACGCAAAGGAAAGGACGCAGGTACTGCGAGCCGGTGCTGACGCCTGCTTCTGCCACCCGCTGTCTTTCATTGAATTGCATGAGCGCATGCATGCATTGCGGCGCGTTAGCCCTGATGCGGTCCAACGGGAGGGACAGGTGCCCGTTTGTCCCACATTCGATACCGCCACGCGGGAGTTGGTGCTGGGCGGACAGCGGCTCTGTCTAACACGCCGCGAATCCATGCTGCTCGAATGCCTGCTGCGCCAGCCGAATCGGCCTGTGTCACGATCCGATCTGATCCGCTATGCGTGGCCTGATCACGATGACGTTGCTACTTCGAGCGTCAATCTTGTGATATCGCGTCTGCGTCGCAAGCTCGCACCGCATCATCCCGATGTACACATCGATACGTTAAAACGCTACGGCTATCAGCTCACGCTGACGAATGGTTGACGAAAGTTGCCGGTCGATCCGACACATAGCGGCTTTCCCCCTTCTTTCCCGCTTCTTTCCGTCTTCGTATGCCGCTGACTGTACGCTTCCCGAGCAAGGGAAGCGCACTCCCTATGATCCACCAAAGTAGACGTTGCAATAGCTTGGTGGACCGACACATTGGTCGGCGGTCTTCGTTGCTTCCAACGCGCACCCGGACAGGAGAGCGCTAGCAACGGTCGCCAGAATCAAGGCCACGCGGAATTTCGTGGATCGGCTTCGATTCATCTCGGCTCCAGATTACAAGCGTTTATAAGGCACGAGTCTCAGCCAACGACGTCATCGTGCCGCCGTTGGCCAAGCGCTTTGCTACGTTACGGGTGCGCATAGATCGTCGAGTTCAGGTAAGCAAGTTGCCCATCCTGCTCGGCGTGCACCAGTTCCTGATAGACCTGAGCGCGGGTCTTCGGCGCAACCGGTCGACCATATGGCGGCACCCATTGGCCACTGGCCGCGCCCGCCGATGTGACATTTGACGCGACCTGAGCCGCCTGACTGCTCATCTGCGTGCCACCCGCGGAACCGGCCGGAGCCGACTGTGCAAAGGCCGTTGCGGCCGACAGTGTTCCAGCGATAACGATCGCCAATGTGATCCGTTTCATTTTCTGATCCTCAACATTTAGGTTAATTAGCCGGTCGCTGCGCGTTATGCCTCGCGAGAACCGGTTGAGGATCAGCATAACCAGCCACCTTTATCGGATGACTAGCTGAACGGTGAAAATTAGTTTATCGGAGACATTGTGTGCGATCACGAATCGCTGAACCCGTGTGGATCGAAAAATTAAACGAATTTCATCTAATCGATCGCTTTTTATCATCCGCGGCCAATCGTGTCCGAATACATTCCCGCCAGTCGCTCGCATCGAGGCGCGAACTCGCGCCCGAAAAACGCGGCAGACCTATCTATCTCCACGAGAAACCACATGAATAAAGCATTAGCAACAATCTGTGCGGCGCTAGCGGCGGCTTTCGCGACAGCCGCGCACGCTCAGAGCAATGTCACTCTCTACGGCACGCTCGACACGGCTATCGACTATGTGAGTAACCAGAAGACAGCCAACGGTCAGGGACATAACAATTGGATGATGGCGAGCGGCAATCTCAACGGTGACCGCTGGGGGCTGCGTGGCACCGAAGACCTGGGCGGCGGCTTACACGCGGTGTTCGATGTGGAGAACGGATTCAACATCGCCAACGGCAAACTGGCTAATGGCGGAGACGTCTTCGGACGGCAGGCGTGGGTGGGATTGTCGAGCAACACGTGGGGCACAGTGACCATGGGGCGCCAATACGACTTCCTCGTCGACTTTGTCGCGCCTTTGTCGGCAACCGGCTCCGGCTTCGGCGGAAATCTCGCGGATCACCCATTCGATAACGACAACCTGGCTAACGACTTTCGCATGAACAATGCGGTCAAGTACCGCAGCCCGGATTACCACGGTTTCAAGTTCGGCTGGGCTTACGCATTTAGCAATGCGGCTGGCGGCTTCAGCAACAATAACGCATTTAGCGCCGGCGCCGCATGGTCGCGCGGGCCGGTCGACCTGGCAGCCGGATATTTTCAGGGTAATCATCCGGGCGGCGTCGACGCTCCCACCAACACAGGCGGTGCGATCAGCAGCAGTGACGGCGACGCGATGCTGACGGGCGCGCGTCAACGCATCCTCGGCGCAGCGGGCCGTTACGCATTCGGGGCCGCCACCGTCGGCCTAGTCGTCACGCGCACGATCATGGACGACCCAGCTCAAGTCGCGCAAGGCGGTGCGTACGTCGCTCTAAAGGGGGACCTCTTGACGTTCACCAACTACGAACTGAACGCACGATATGCGCTGACGCCGGCCCTGAGCCTAGGCGGCTCTTATACCTTCACCGATGGGCATTTCAGCAGCGCGAGCGGCGTCGCATCGCCCAAATGGAATCAGGTGATGCTGCAAGCCGACTATGCGCTGTCGCATCATACAGACGTCTATCTTGAAGGGGTCTATCAGCATGTGTCCGGCGCCAGCGGCATACCGGCGCTCGGCAACGCTTCGATCTTCACGCTGGCACCGTCAGCAGGCAATCAGCAGACCGTGGTCGCAATGGGCCTACGCCATCGCTTCTAGACATCTGTCTTTAACTCGCGTTGTGCATGACGAGCAGGACGCATCGCCGCGAATCGCTGCAAACCGCTGCGAGGCATCCTGTTCTGCGACACGTGACTGTTCACTTGGTCGTTGTGGACGTCGGCGTGTCGGCGGGTTCGTTGCCCCATCCACCCCCTAACGCGTCTATCAGTGCAGCGGAGGCGATCAACTCGCGAGTTTGCAAATTCAGCACCAACGTTTGCGTTTCGAGTTCCATTGCCTGCGCAGTGACGACATCCAGATAACTGACGACGCCATCGCGGTAACGCGACATCGACAACTCGAGCGTACGCTGCGCGGCCGAAAGCGCCCCTTCTTCTTTCGCGGACTCGTTGCCCAGGTAATGCAACTGCGAAAGCTGATCTTCGACCTGCTGTACTGCCAGTAGCACCGTCGCCTTGTACTTTTCGCCATTTTCCGCGAGCTTTGCCTGCGCCTGGCGTGTGACGGCCGCTCGCCGGCCGCCGTCGAACAAGGTCATCAGCAGGCTCGGACCGATCGACCACATCTCGTTAGGCGCTGCCAGCCACGGGGATAAAGTTGTGCTTTGATAACCGCCGTCAAGACCTAACGACACATCCGGGAAAAAAGCTGCTTTAGCGACGCCGATCTGCGCGTTCGCCTCGGCGACGTGGCGCTCGGCAGCCGCAATATCGGGCCGACGTTGCAGCAGCGCGAGAGGCACTCCAGCCGGGATCGAGGGCAAATACGTCGGGGCGACGGCAGGCGTTAGAGAGAATTTTGAAGCCGTTTCACCCGCAATAGTCGCGATCGCATGCTCGTACAGGGCCCTTCGTGCCGACACATCTTCAACTGACACCCTTGCCGATTCAAGTTGGGTTTGAGCACGAGACACATCGAGATCGGATGCGATACCTCCACCGTGCCGGCTTTCAGTCAACTGCAATGCATGCTCATATGTGCGAACGGTATCCGCCAGCAATTCCTGCTGTCGATCGAGACCACGCAGACGGAAATACGCCTCAGCAAGGCTTAGCCTGTAAACTCAATCGCAATGACTCGATGTCGTACTGGCTCGCCTGCTCCGCCGCCTTGCCCGCGGCAACCTCATTGCGCACCTTTCCCCACAGATCGAGGTCATAGTTGAGGCCGACATCGACAGTCGCCGAATTGTAGAGCGCTGGTTGATTAGCGCCCCTCAATGGCCGGTCGTCGGACTGACGCGAGCGTGAGAACTGCGAATAAGCGCCGATGGTGGGAAAGAGGCCAGCGCGAGCCTGGTCCAGATACGCTTGCGCCTGGTCATGCCTGGCAATCGCCGCGGCCAGGTCGGGGTTAGCGCCGGCCACCTTGCTTTCCAGTTCATCGAGGACAGGATCGCGGTACACAGTCCACCACTCACCGCGCGGCATATGGTCGGCAGGCTCGGCGAGTTGCCATCCGCCGGCCTCCTTGAACGCGCTCGGCATGGCCGACGGCGGTACCTGATACGGCGGCGCGAACGAACACCCGCTCACGATCGCTGCGGCAATCAGAACCGTGCATACGCGACGCCTAACCATGACTGCGCTCCGCTTCATTGTGCTGTGTCAGCGCAGTCGTCGCGGATGTCGAAGCAAGTCGCACTGGATCGCCGTTTGCCAACGAATCAGGCGGGTTGTCGATCACCCGGTCGGTGGCAGTCAAACCCGATGCAATCACAATCTTGGTACCCAGATCGGTCGCGACGCTCACCCGCTTCAGCATTGCGTGATTACCCGGGCCGACCACCGCCACTTGCAAACCGCTTTCCCGGAACATCAGCGCGCTAGCAGGAATTGTCATCGCATGGTTGTCCATGGGCAGTTCAAAATGAACTTCGGTGTATTCGCCCGGGATCAGCACGCCGCTGGAATTATCGACTGCCAATTGAACCAGCAGCGTCCCCGACGAAGGTGTGATGGAGTCGTCCGTGTCGACAAGCTTTGCGGAGAACTGCATACCAGGGCGTTCCGGCACGGTCAGACTCGCGACCAGTCCGGGCCGGATTACGGCGGCTTCGTTCTGCGGCACGCTGACGTACAAGCGCAGTTGCCGTGCATCGGAAACGGTGAACAACTCCGGTCCGTTGCCGCCGCCCGCGCTGATCAACGCGCCGACATCGGTTTTTCGCGCAGTCACGATCCCATCGAAAGGTGCGGTGATCCGTTTGAACGATTCAAGAGCCTCCAGCCGCGCAACGTTCGCCTGGTTCGCAGCCACCATCGCCCGCTTTGCCGCAAGGTCACTCGTCTTTTCGTCTGTCTCCTGCTGCGATACGGAGTCCTGCTGCAGCATCTGGGTCCACCGGCGCGACGTGGATGCCGCGAGCGTTTCGTTCGCCTGTGAGGTGCGCAGATCGGCACGTGCCTGAGCGAGTTGCTGATCGAGATCGGGTGTATCGATATCGCCCAACAACTGCCCGGCCTTCACGTGCGCACCAATGTCTGCATACCACGCATGCAGATAACCGGACACGCGCGCATAGATCGGTGCCTTCACATAGGCCGACAATTGGCCTGGTAAGACTAGCACCTGCGCAGAACTATCATGCAACGGCGGGTTGGCGACGACCGTTGGAATCGCCTGCGCGGCCGACCATTTGGCCATCTGCTCCTTTGCATGGACGCGCGTTGCGATGCCGGTCGCTGCAACCGCTGCGGCAGCCAGCAGAGCGACAACCCCTGCGAGTTTGAGAGGCCGCAGCCGCCGCGGCGCTGCTATGTCGATGTCAGTTGACATGGATGACTCCAGGTTCGGAAGGTGAATGATCGTGTGAGTCGTGTTCTCCCGGTCCAGCGTCAGGTGGGGCGGCATCGCGCCGATGCACGAGACTGAAGACGACCGGAACGAACAGCAAGGTGGCGCAGGTCGCGCAGATCAGGCCGCCGATAACGGCTCGTCCGAGTGGCGCGTTCTGCTCACCACCGTCGCCGAGACCCAGCGCCATCGGAGCCATGCCGATGATCATCGAGAGTGCCGTCATTAACACAGGACGAAACCGCGAGAAGCCCGCTTCGAAGGCCGCCCGCAGGGCGTCGTGAGTCACCGCGAGCCGTTCGCGTGCAAAGCTGACGACCAGCACGCTATTCGCAGTTGCCACACCCATGCAAAGAATCGCGCCAGTGAGCGCCGGCACCGACAGCGGCGTGTGCGTCGCAAACAGCATCCACACGATGCCAGCCAGCGCCGCAGGCAACGCCGAGATGATCACAAATGCGTCGCCCCACGAATGGAAGTTGACGACGATCAGCAGATAGATGAGCACGATGGCCCCGACGAGGCCAAACAGCAGCCCGGTGAATGCGCTATTCATGGTCTGCACCTGACCGCGCAGTGTGACCGTCGAGCCTTTGGGCACATCTTTCGCTGTGGCACGCACGATGCCGTCGATGTCGCTCGCGACCGCACCCAGATCGCGACCCTGCGGAGTGGCGTAAATATCAAACAACGGCTCGATGTTGTAGTGCGATACCACCGCGCTGCCGACGCCGCGCGCGATACTCGCGACACCGCCGAGCAATTGCGAGCGGCCACTTGCGTCTGTTACCGGGAGATTCTCGAGATTGGACAGCGATGCCATCCAGTATTCGGGGGTTTGCGCGACGATCGGGTATGAAACCCCGTTCGTTGGATTGAGCCAGTACGTGGGCGCTACCTGGCTCGTACCGGCGAGTGTTGCAACGACGGAGTCCGTCACATCCTCCTCGCTAATGCCCAGTCGTCCCGCGTGAGAGCGGTTCACCGTGATGGTGAACTGCGGATAAGTGACCGCCTGCTGGATACGGCTATCGGCAATACCGGAGACCATCCGCACCCGTCGCAACAGTTCGTTCGCGTACCGATGATTCCCGGCCTGGTCTGGCCCGGCGACTTGCAGATCGATCGGTGCCGGTGCGCCGAAATTCAGGATCTGGCTAACGATGTCCGCCGGTAAGAAAGAGAAAGTCGTACCCGGAAACATATGCGGCAGCACTTCGCGCAGCTTTGTCACATATTGAGCTGTTGGCGCGTGATTCTCGCCTAGCGAGATCATGATGTCGCCGTCCTGCGAACCGATGGTGCCGCTGTTGTTGTATGTCAGGTTGATACCGCTGACTGGCAGGCCAATATTGTCCACCACGCTGCCGAGTTGACCCGGCGGAATAACCTGGCGAATGGTGTTTTCAACGTGATCGAAAATACTTGCCGTATTTTCGATGCGTGTCCCAACCGGCGCGCGCACATGCAAGGAGATCTCGCCCGCGTCGATGTCGGGAAAGAAGTTCCGTCCGAGCCACGGTGAAAGCAGGAAGGACACGCATACGACGGCCAGTACGCCGACCACAAAGCGCTTCCGGTGCGTCAGCGCAAGGCCGAGAAGCACGCGGTAACCATTTCGCACGCGCACAAAGCATTGCTCGAAGCCGCGCTGGAACCGTACAAACGGATTGCGCGACGTTGGACTTGTGGACATGCTGCCGTGAGATTCGACTATCGCCGCGAGTTCGCCGCTTGCATGCCCGCCCGACGCATGAGGCGCGAGGAGGTACTGCGCCATCATCGGCACAAACGTGCGCGACAGAATGAACGAAGCGATCATCGCAAACATCACGGCTTCCGCCATCGGCACGAAAAGGAACCGCGCAATGCCGTCGAGCAACAGCATCGGAACGAACACGATGCAGATGCACAGCAATGAAACCAGAGCTGGCGTGACGATCTGCCGCGCGCCGTCCATGATCGCCCGCTGCACGTCTTTCCCCTGTTCCAGGTGCCAGTTGATGTTCTCAATGGTGACCGTGGCGTCGTCGACAAGTATCCCTACTGCCAGCGCGAGCCCGCCTAGCGTCATCACGTTCAGCGTCTCGCCCATCGCGGAAAGCGCCGCCACTGCCGCAAGCAAGGCTAGCGGAATCGACGCCGCGATGATAAGCGTCGAGCGCCAACTGCCGAGGAAGAGCAGGATCATGGCGGACGTGAGGGCCGCTGCAATGACGCCTTCACGCACCACGCCGCTCACGGCACCCTTGACGAACTTTGACTGGTCGCCCATCGTGACCAGCTTCAGTTGCGGGGGAAGCGAAGCTTCGACGAGCGGCAGTTTCGCCTTGACGCCAGAAATGATGTCGAGTGTCGAAGCGGACCCGTTCTTCAGGATACTCATTAGCACCGCGCGGCGGCCGTCCACCCGGACAATATTGGTTTGCGGCGGATATCCGTCCCGTACATGCGCGACATCGCGAATGTAGATTGTCGCGTCGCCGTCCACTTTCACAGGCAGCGCATTCAACTCCTCGAGGTCTACTGGACTATTATTCAGCTTGACGTTGTATTGGAATGCGCCAACCTTCTGCGTGCCGGCAGGAATGATCTGGTTCTGCCGGGCAAGCGCCGCGGCGACGTCTTCTGCCGAGAGCTTTCTCGCCTGCAACGCTTTGGGATCGAGGTCAATCTGCACCTCTCGCGTCTTTCCGCCGTATGGCGTCGGAATAGCGACGCCCGGCACACTCAGCAATTGCGGGCGAATCGCGTTTGTCGCATAGTCAGCCAGTTGCTGCTCGTCAAGTGTGTCGCTTGTCAACGCCAACTGCAATACGGGAACAGTCGATGCGTTGTAGTTGAGGATCTGCGGCGGAGTCGTACCCGGCGGCATCTGTTTGAGCACGGTCTGCGAGATCGATGTGACCTGCGCCGTCGCGGTCCGGATGTCGACCGTTGGCTGGAAAAATATCTTGACGATGCCGTATCCCGTGAATGACTGCGATTCAATATGCGCAACATCGTTCACTGTCGTACCGAGCGTGCGCTCGTAATAAGTAACGATTCGACCCGCCATGTCGTCAGGCTGTAGCCCCGTATAGCTCCATACGACGCTGATCACCGGAATACGTATGTCGGGAAAAATGTCCGTCGGTGTGCGCAATGCCGATAAAGGGCCCAAAAGTAAAATCAGCATCGCGAGCACGATGAATGTATAGGGCCGCGTCAACGCCAGCCTGACCAGTTTCAACATCGGAACAGCTCCATTCAGGAAAGCGCATGGTCATCGCGCGCATGCATCGGTATACGATCGAGGCATGAAACGCCTGTTTATGAGGGGATTCTGAACGCGGAGCGCTAACAGAGTTCTACCTCGAACATTAAGGAAGTTTTAGTTCACGAGACTCGTATGAACCGGATCTGGAGATAAAGCTGAGAGGTCTGGGACGCTTCTATGCATTGCCGCCGCTGGAGAGAGTGCGAGTGCCGCTCTCCAGCCGCCCCATGTAGGACGTGTCAGAAATCTTGTGTGCTGAGGCCGGTTAGAAATCTCAGTTGATGGCGCTGGTGAACCGCTCGCCGAACAGAATGGCGAACTGATTGA
>NZ_PVNC01000027.1:0-67566 GCF_003001875.1 Paraburkholderia sp. BL18I3N2 | reverse complement strand
TCAATCAGTTCGCCATTCTGTTCGGCGAGCGGTTCACCAGCGCCATCAACTGAGATTTCTAACCGGCCTCAGCACACAAGATTTCTGACACGTCCCGGCGGCGCGAGGCCGACGCATCTGATCTCATCCCCATTTAATGAAACACCCCACGACAACCCCCCATCCTTCCCGTCCCCCGCATCCCCCGCCCCAAGCCGCCCCGACTTGAGCGCACGCATTTAAGTCCCACATCCACTCTCCCGTCTTATTACTATTCCGAGAAACAATGCCAAGCGCGGGCCCGCGCTTTCACAGCTTCCCACCCACCGTGCAAGCTGATCGAACCATGTCATGTTGAAACGCAGAACCTTTCTGCTCGGCGGCGCCGGCGCTGTCGGCGTGTTGCTGGTCGGCTGGTCGGTGCTGCCGGCAGGACAGCGCTTGACCACCTCCATGCCGCTGCCGGCGCAAGGCACGCAAGTGGCGCTCAATGGCTGGGTCAAGATCGCCGCCGACAACAGCGTGACGATCATGATGTGCAAAGCGGAAATGGGGCAGGGCATCCACACCGGCCTTGCGATGCTGCTCGCCGAGGAACTGGACGCCGACTGGTCGCGGGTGCGCGTTGAAGACTCGCCCATCGACAAGATTTACAACGGGGTGCAAAGCATCATCGACGACCTGCCGTTTCGCCCCGATGACGACAGCACCGTCAAACGCGCCGCCGTCTGGATGACCCGCAAGCTGGTGCGCGAAGCCGGCACGATGATGACGGGCGGTTCATCGAGCATCAACGATCTATGGACGCCCATGCGCGAAGCCGGCGCCTCGGCCCGCGCCATGCTGATCGGCGCGGCGGCCGCGCAATGGAAAGTGCCGCCCGGTGAGTGCCGCGCTGAAGCCGGTCAGGTGCTGCACCCGTCGGGGCATAAGGCGAGCTTCGGCGAATTGTCGTCGATGGCCGCGCAGCAGGCGCTGCCGCGCAAGGTGACGCTGAAAGACCCCGCCGACTTCAAGCTGATCGGCAAACCGCTACGCCGTATCGAGGCGGCGTCGAAGATCAACGGCACGGCGCGCTTCGGCATCGACGTGCTGCCGGACGGCCTGCTCTACGCGAGCGTCGAGATGTGCCCGACGTTGGGCGGCTCGGTGGCAAAGTTCGATGCAACGGCCGCTGGCAAAATGCCTGGCTTCATCAAGGCGTTCGCCGTCGCGCCATACAACGGCGGAACCGGCGGCGTCGCGGTGATCGCCGACAACCCGTTTCGCGCGATGAACGCAGTCGCCGCCATCGACGTAACCTGGCATGACGGCCCGGCAGCGAAACTCTCGAACGCGGACGTGGACCGCCGCCTCGCGCAGGCCCTCGGCGACAGCGACGGCCACGCTTACTACCATCTGGGCGACGTCGATGCCGCGTTGACTCGCGCGGCGCGCACCGTTAGCGCGGAATATCGCGCGCCGTATCTTGCGCACGGCGCGGTCGAACCGCTCAACTGCACCGTGCAAGTGGCGGACGGCGCGGCCACGGTCTGGGTCTCCACGCAAATGCCCGGCCTCGCGCGGCATCACGTGGCGAAAGTGCTGGACCTCGACGCGGACAAAGTCGACGTGCAAACGCTTCTGCTCGGCGGCGCGTTTGGCCGGCGTCTGGAGCTCGATTTCATTGCACAGGCAGCGGCGATTGCGCGCGAGGGTGGCGGGCGTCCGGTGCAAACCCTGTGGTCGCGAGCTCAGGATTTCACCCACGACTTTTATCGTCCGGCGTGCCTGTCGCGGCTGAAGGCCGGTTTCGACAACGACGGCAAACTGGTGGCGTGGCAGGCCGCGTCGGCAAGTCAGGCGATCGTGCCGGAAGCGCTCGCGCGCTACTACGGCGCGCCGCGCCTTCCGATCGACAAGACCACCTGCGAAGGCGCCTTCGATCAGCCCTACGAATGGCCCGCTGCGCGCGTCGCGCACAAGATCGTCGAGTTGCCGGTGCCGGTCGGGTTCTGGCGTTCGGTGGGTCACTCGCATCAGGCGTTTTTCACCGAGGGCTTTACCGACGAACTTGCGGTAGCGACCGGCAAGGACCCGATTGCGTTTCGCGCCGCGCTGCTCGAGCAGCATCCGCGGCATCTGGCGGTGTTAAAGCGCGCGGCGGCTTTGTCGGACTGGGAGCATCCGCTGACGCATGCGGCCGACGGCGCGCCGCGCGCGCGTGGCGTCGCGCTGCACGAGGCGTTTGGCAGCGTGGTCGCGCAGGTCGCGGAGGTATCGATCGGGCCGGGTAAGAAGATTCGTGTGCATCGGGTGGTGTGCGTGATCGATTGCGGCATGCCGGTGAATCCGAATCTGATTCGTCAGCAGATGGAGAGCGCGGTTGTCTTCGGTTTATCCACCGCGCTGCAGGACGAGATCACGCTTGTCGACGGCCAGGTGCAGCAGAAAAACTTTCTGGATTTCCCGGTCGTGCGAATCGACGATTGCCCGGTGATCGACACGGACATCGTGCCGAGCCAGCTTCATCCGCAAGGCGTGGGCGAAGCGGGTGTGCCGCCGGTCGCGCCGGCAGTGGCCAATGCGGTATTCAAGCTGACCGGCCAGCGCTTGCGCTCGCTGCCGTTGAAGCTCGCGTGAAGCACGCCGAATTAAAAAACACAGGAGGCAGCTATGGGATCGCTGAACATCAACGGCCGGGCAGTGGCGGTACAGAGCGAGCCGGACATGCCGCTTCTGTGGGTGCTGCGTTGCGAACTCGGCATGACGGGCACGAAGTTCGGTTGCGGCGTTGGCATTTGCGGCGCGTGCACGATTCATGTCGACGGCGAACCGGGCTTCGCCTGTCAGACGCTCATGTCGAGCCTGCATACGCAGAAGATCACGACCATCGAGGGTTTGCAGGGTCCTGAAGCACAAGCATTGAAGACCGCGTGGATCGATCTCGACGTGGTGCAGTGCGGCTATTGCCAGAGCGCCCAACTGATGGCGGCCTGCGCGCTGCTCAAGCGCAAGCCCAAACCGACCGATGCCGACATCGACGCGGCAATGTCGCACATTGTGTGCCGTTGCGGGACCTATCCAAGGGTACGGGCGGCGATCCACCAGGCGGCGGCAAAGCGCCGCCCCGCGTAATGCCGCCGACTTGTTTCGCCTTAACCGCTAGCGAAAAAGTCCGCCGCGTACGCTCAACCTGCCAGCAATTCCACCATGGCGACGACCGCCGTAAAAATGCCGATGCAGCCGCCTAGCGTGGCTGCGTTTTTCATGAATTGCGACATACATGTCCCCGTATTGAGTGGTTGGTGACATGCATTTAACCTTAAATGAAAGGCAAAAGAAAGCTAATCAAAAATAATTCGTAAGCTCTGCGCGCGTCATCGCAAGACGCGGTTTGCCGTCAGCACGCCCCAATAAGACGCCTCTTCGAACAGCGATATGCCTGACAAATCGGCGTGCGCGAACAGGATCGGGCCGTCCACGTCGCGCAAGGCGACCAGTCCCGGACGGCTCAGGAAGCCGACATCCGGCGTGGCCATGGCGTGACCGCGCACGGTGATTTCCAGTGCCGCGGCATGACGCCACAAATCGCGGCCGTACGCGGGCAGCAGATCGATTGCTGCCTGCGTGCGCAGGTCGTCGGGATGCGCGGCGGCCAGCCAGCGGCGCGTGTCGTCGGGTGTCTTGAGGTCCAGCGCCTGATACGCCGAAAACACCGAGCGCTGCGGCGGCGACAGACGGATCAGTTGATGCGTCGAGACCACGTAGCCGAGACCTTCGCCGCGATACACGACGTTGTCCCACGCGAGCGGCACGCCCTGCGCTTCGCGCGGCATGCCGTCCATCAGGAAGTTGGAGACGAGCCACGGCGCGCGCGGCGGGAGATCGCGCGCCGCTTCGAAACCGTAGGCGTCCAGATTCGGTATCACGTGTTGCGCGACGAAAAGCGGCATCGCGCATATCACGCGGCGCGCTTTCAGCACGAACGTGGTGGGCACGTTCTGGTTGTCGATGCGTATGCACAGCACTTCGACGCCGCCGGCTTTTTCATCGACACGCGCGGCAAAGCCCGGTAACGACCACGTCTGTTCTTTGCCGACGCGTCGCGTGATCGACGCGCCCAGTTTGGTCACCATGCTGTGCAGCCCGTCGGGCCAGGTCAGCACCGCGCCATCTTCGGCGTTGCGCGCATGGCCGCCGCGCGACGAGAAGTAATGCAAGCCGGCCCATGCGGAGACGCGTTCATAACCCGCGCCGAAATCGTCGCGGCAGGCGTAGTTCAGATACCAGTGCAGCGAGGGCGCGCTGTAGCCTTCATCGACGAGCCACTGTTTGAATGAGCGCTTGTCCAATGCACGCCACGTCGGATCCTGCGACGACTGCGCCAGCGGAATGCAAAACACCTTGCGCCCGTCATTGCCGACGGCGGCGCGCAACGCATCGGTGTAAGCGAAGAACCGCTGTTGCTGCGCGAGTTCCGCGTGACTTACGCCTAGCGTCGGCACGAGTCCGTCCTGCCATTGGCCGTCGATCAGCAAGCGTTCGTCCGGTGCATGCACCAGCACGCGTTCATCGAATACGGGCCGCGCGGTGAACGGATCTGCTTCGATCACGCCGAGGTCGGCGAGCATGTCGCGCAAGTGCGTCGATTCCATCGACGGCAAGGGCAGGTAGTGCGCGCCCTTCGGATAACCCAGATCGCCATACTGACCGCCGGCCGCATTGCCGCCGAATTCGGGCCCGGCAAGCACGACGAAATCCTTATGTCCCGCGCGCGCGAGTTGCCACGCGCACGACAAACCCGCCGCGCCCGCGCCGAGAATCGCGATGTCGGTCGCGATCGTGCCCGACGGCGGCGGCAAGCTGCGATGGTCGCGCAATGCATGGCCTTCGCGCATGCCAGGGCTATCGACTATCGGCGTCGTCTCGATCCAGCCGCTGCTGCCGCAACCGGTGAGCGCTGCTGCCGCGCCGGCGAGCAGAAATGTGCGGCGGTCCATCAGCGCAGCACGTGTTTCCAGTCCTCGTCGAAAAGGCGGACGAGCGGCTGGTCGTTCAACTGGTTCGGCGCCATCGGCAGCGCAGGCATGTCGGCGGGGAAGTGAAACATCTCGACGGCCGTTTGCGCGTCGAGCCAGCGCATGGGCTCCGAGTAATGGGTCGGGATCGCATAGTCGCGGCGCTTGCCGGCGATCACGAAACCCCAATCGCCAAACGAAGGCACGTAGCAGTGATACGGCCACGTATTGAAGCCCGCTTCGCGCAACGTATCGACGATTGTCCAGTACGCGTGCGGCGCGAAATACGGCGAAGTCGATTGAATCACCGCATAGCCGTTCTCCGACAGATGCCGCGCTAGCATGCGATACACCGGCACCGAGTAGAGACGCCCCAAACCGAAGTTGGTCGGGTCGGGAAAGTCCACCACGATGGCGTCGAACACGTCGGCGTTGGATTCGAGCCAGCGCACGGCGTCGTCGTTGATCATGTGCACGCGCGGGTCTTTCAGCGAGCCCTGATTGAGTTTGACGAGCGGCGCGGAATTCGAAAAGAGCCGCGTCATCGCCGGATCGAGATCGACCAGCGTGACGGTTTCGATGTTGCGATGCTTGAGGATTTCACGCACCGCGAGGCCATCGCCGCCGCCGAGCACCAGCACGTGTTTGGCCCACGGCAACGCTTCGAGAGTGGGATGAATCAGCGCTTCGTGATAACGATGTTCATCGCGGGAAGAGAATTGCAGATTGCCGTTCAGGTACAGACGCATATCGTCGTGCCATTGCGTGAGCACGATGCGCTGATAAGGCGTGGTTTCGGAAAAGATCGTCTCGTCGCCATATAGGCCATGCTCGGCCCAATGCGTGAGGCGCTCGGACAGCGCGAAACCGGCGCCGAGCAGACTGATTACCAGCGCGGCGCGCGCCAGCTTGGCCGGCACGTTGCTGATTTCCGCGCGAAACGTGTGCGTGGTCCACAACGCGACCAGCGCATTCAGAATGCCGAACAGAAAGCCGGTGCGCAGCAGACCGAGACGCGGCGCAAGCACGAGCGGAAATAGCAGCGAGACGGCAAGTGAGCCGAGATAGTCGAAACTCAATACATCGCTGACGGTATGGCGAAACGCCTGGCGGCGCTGCTGGAACGCGCGCATCACTAGCGGAATCTCCATGCCGATCAACGCGCCGAGCAGTAGCACCACTGCGTAGAGCGCCGCGCGAAACGGCGTGGAAAGCCATGCGAATACGCCGAACAGCATGGCCGCGGACAACCCGCCGAGCAGTCCGACCA
This sequence comes from Paraburkholderia sp. BL18I3N2, assembly GCF_003001875.1. Classification (NCBI taxonomy): domain Bacteria; kingdom Pseudomonadati; phylum Pseudomonadota; class Betaproteobacteria; order Burkholderiales; family Burkholderiaceae; genus Paraburkholderia; species Paraburkholderia sp. BL18I3N2. The sequence continues at coordinate 61,317 of NZ_PVNC01000027.1, read as the reverse complement.
GCAGTTCGATATCGACGAAGCGGTCGAGCACGTCGTCGTCGTCGATGAACTTGGCGAGCCACGAACCGACGCCCATCGCAAACAGATAGCAGCCGATCACCGACGAGAATTGCAATACCGAGTCGCCGAGCAAATAGCTCGACAAGGTACTGCTGATCAGTTCATAACCCAATCCGCATGAAGCGAGAACCAGTACGGAGAGAATCAGCATGCGATTATGCTTATTCATCGCGCTGGGCACTCCGGTCCGATGTGGATATACTGGCGGCGATTTCAGCGAGCCTTCGAACGGCGCTTCCCGCATAATCATGGCCGGCAGAATCGGCATGCGCGACGGCATGCTCGGCATACACAATCCGGGGGAATAAATGGGTGATGCCTTTTCTTATGGGATTCATTTACTGTCGGCGTTTGTGCTGATCCTCGGATTCGCGGCAGTTTACCTTAAGGTCACACCGTTCGACGAACTGGCCCTGATCCGCGACGGCAACGTTGCCGCGCTCCTTTCATTTGCTGGCGCACTGGTCGGCTTTTGCCTGACGCTTGCCTCGAGCATTGCGCATAACTCCACGCTGACGTTGGTGCTAATCTGGGCCGTCGGCGCAATGGTCGTGCAGGTTGCCACTTACGCATTGCTCACGCGTCTTTTGCCCGGCATGAATCACGCGATTGAATCGCGTAATACGGCAATGGGTGGATTGATGGGCGCGGCTTCACTGGTGGTCGGCATTATCAACGCAGCCTGTTTGACCTGATTTGACGTTTAACACATTTGCACGTTAATGCCTGACAAGCGGGCGCCTCGCGCGAGGAGTACACGATGAGTCTCGGTTCGTTTATTCGCAAGCAATTTGTCGATGTCCTGCAATGGACAGGAGATGGCGACGGCGTATTGGCCTGGCGTTATCCAATGGAAGACCAGGAAATCCAGTACGGCGCGCAGTTGACGGTGCGCGAATCGCAAATGGCGCTGTTCATCAACGAAGGGCGCATTGCCGATGTGTTCGGCCCCGGCCTTTACACGTTGACCACGCGCACGTTGCCGGTGCTGACCAGTCTGCGCAATTGGGACAAGCTGTTCCAGTCGCCCTTCAAGTCGGACGTGTACTTCTTCAGTACGCGTCTCCAACTCGGGCGGCGCTGGGGCACGCAGCAGCCGGTCACGATCCGCGATCGCGAATTCGGCCTCGTGCAGGTGCGGGCGTTCGGCATCTATTCGTACCGCGTGGTGGACGTGCCGTCGCTTCATCGCGAGATCAGCGGCACGCGCGCGGTCTATACCGTCGACGATCTCGAGCAGCAGTTGCGCAATCTCGTCGTCACGGCCATGAGCGTGGCGTTCGGTTCGGCGGATGTCGCGTTCGTGGATATGGCGGCGAATCAGGAAGTTCTCTCGCAGCGTATCGGCCAGGCGCTCGCGCCGGTGTTCGCGCGTTATGGCGTGGCGCTCGATTCGTTCACCGTGCAAAGCGTGTCGTTGCCGGAGGCGTTGCAAAAGGCGCTGGACGCGCGCATCAGCGTGGGCGTGAGCGGCGATCTGAAGAAGTTCGCGCAGTACCAGGCCGCGCAATCGATCCCGCTCGCCGCGCAGAATCCGGGCGGCGTCGCCGGTGTGGGCGCGGGTATCGCAGCGGGCGCGGCGATCGCGCAATCCATGACGGGCGCGCTGAACCAGGCTGCTCAAACGCAAGCTGCGCAAGCCCCGGTCTCGAACGATTACGTAGAGCGTCTGCAGCAGCTCAAGACTCTGCTAGACAAGGGCCTCGTCACCGAAGACGACTATGCGAAGGCGAAAGCCGAAATCCTCGCGAAGCTGACCCAATAAAAAAAAGCACTCGATGTTCAGTACTTCGTGTCCTCAATGCGGCGCGCTGCTCGAATTCCGCTCCGCCGCGGCCGTCATGGCCGTGTGCGGATCGTGCCGCAGCACCTTGCTCAAGCGCGGCGAGGCGGTCGAGCGGATCGGCGAGATGGCCTCGGTATTCGAGGACTACTCGCCGTTGCAACTCGGTGTGACTGGCCGCCATGAGTCGCGCGCTTTCACGCTGCTCGGCCGCATTCAATTGCGCTATGACGCGGGCTACTGGACCGAGTGGTACGCCGCTTTCGACGACGGCTCGTCCGGCTGGCTTTCCGATGCCTCCGGCCAATACGCGGTCACTGTCCAACACAAACTCAACGGTGGCGGTGACGACTTGCCGCAGTTCGATTCACTGCGCCCCGGCACCGGCTTCGACTTCGCCGGCAAGCGTTATCTCGCGTCAGATATCCGCACGGCGCAATGCGTCGGCGGCGAGGGTGAATTGCCGTTTCGCGTGGGCGACGGCTGGCAGGCGCGCGTCGCCGACTTCCGCTACGAAGACAAATTCATCACGCTGGATTATTCCGACGCCGAGCAGCAGACGGGCAAGCCGGCGGTCTATGCGGGCGCCTCGGTGGAACTGGCCACGCTCGCCTGTCAGTGCCTGCGCGACGAAGCGGAGATTCGCGAGTCGGCCGGCCGTTATCGCGGCGAACTGGGCGCATTCACTTGCCCGAGTTGCGGCGCGTCGCTCGATTGTCCGGTCGGCGTGGCGAACTATGTGATTTGCGGCTCGTGTCATGCGGGCGTCGATTGCAGCGCCGAGCAGGCCACGCTGTTTTCGAAGAAGCGCGAGGTCGAGGCGATCGAAACCGCGCTGCAACTCGGCGCGAGCGCGGCCTTCGACGGCGTGAAATATACGGCGCTCGGTCTCATGCGTTGCCGCACGCCGGACGGCGAATCGAACTGGGAAGAATATCTGTTGCACAACCTCGAACGCGGTTTTCTGTGGCTTGTGCATAGCGAAGGCCGTTGGGAATGCGTGGACGTGTTGAACAACTGGCCGATGATCAGCAAAGATGGTCAGGTGCTCGATGGCGGCAAGACCTATCGCGAACGCGAGCGTTACGACGCGGTCGTTGCTTACGTTGCTGGCGCATTCAACTGGCGAGTACAAGTCGGCGATAAAACGTCGATCACCGATTTCGCGTGGCGCGACTTCAAGATGACGCGCGAAGTGACGGCCGACGAAATCGTCTGGTCGCGCGCCAAGCCGTTGAGCAATAGCAAGGTTGCCGAACGATTCGGCGTACCGGCTCTGGCGGCGGAAACGGCGAGCCGGCGCGCGTCCCAATCCGGCAGCAGCGGCTCGAAACCGGCGCGCGAGGGATTGACGAAAGCCGGCTTCGGTCCGTGGCCGTGGATCGCCACCATTGCGATGGTCTTCATCAACTTCAACAAGTTATTCGAATTCGACGGCTCGACGGTGCTGGTGATCGTCGGCGTGGTGGCTTTGTGGGCGCCGGAGTGGATCTGGCGCGCGTTCCACGAAGAGTCGAGGTGAGCGTGCGGCAATTCTTATACGTGCTTTATGCGCTCGTTGTGATCGTCATGTTCAGTTGCACGTCGACGACCGGAAGCGGTGGCGGCGCTGGTTATGGCGGCACGTCCGCGCGCAGCGGTTATTCGTCGTACGGGTCGCACAAGTGAGCGCGCTGACGGCCATGTCCGCGCCCACTCCGCGCGATGCCTATGGCACGCATGTGTTGGCCGATCTCGGCGGTATCGCGGTGGACATGCTGCGTGACGCCGCGGCGCTCGAGGCGATTCTGGTGAGCGCGGCTAAAGCTGCCGGCGCCCACGTACTCTCCGCGCACTTTCATCACTTTGGCGGCGAGCACGGCGTGACAGGTGTCGTGTTGCTCGCGGAGTCGCACGTCACGATTCACACGTGGCCCGAGCATCGCTTCGCCGCGCTCGATATCTTCATGTGCGGCAAGGCGCGTGCTGAAGACGCGGTCGCGCAGATCGCTCGCGAGTTGAAAGCGGAAGTACGGAATGTGCGCACGTGTGAGCGTGGGGTTGTGCCGCTGCGATAGATAGATCGGCAAAAGCGGGTTGTCTAAAGCAGCCGCTTGAAGAGCGGCTCGCATTAGACAATCAAAATCAGAAGTAGAAAAGCCGCTTCAAGGCGCTTTCGCTTTCGTTGCCGCCGCTGGCGTTGCCTTAACCGGCACCGCCACCGCAGGCTTGGAACCAACCGAAGTGTCCTGTGGATCAACTTCCCAACCGCCACCGAGCGCGAGGAACAGGTTGACCTGATCGATGGCCACCTGACCATCCGCGGCTGCGGCCTGAGACTTCGTGGAGGTCAACGTGCGCGTCGCGTCCAGATCCGAAATAAACGACTCCCGTCCCGCGCGATACAGCCGGTGCGTTTCATCCGCCGACTCGCTCGCCGACTTGACCGCGGCACGCAGCGCGTCGGCGCGTGCGTAATCCGACGAATAGGTTGCGAGATTGGTTTCGGTTTCGCGCAACGCGGTCAGCACCACGCCATCGAACTTCGCCAACGCGACCTGGCTCGACGCCTGCGCTTCACGCACACGGCCACGCGCGCCGTTCGTGGGGAACTGCCAACTGATCAACGGACCGAAGCCCCAGCGCGCCGTGGGCGATGTGCCGAGGTCTTCCAGAACGCCGGTCAAACCCGCCGACGCACCGATACTCACCGTCGGATACAGCGCTCCGGTAGCGACGCCGATCCGCGCCGTGGATGCCGCCAATTGACGCTCGGCCTCGCGCACATCCGGTCGGCGTTTGAGCAGCGCGGCGCCGTCGCCGATCGGAATCGGCTGGCGCAGTTGCGGCAGCCTGTCGCACGCGAGCACGGCCGGCGGCAGATCCGAAGGCGCGCGCGCGAGCAGCGCCGCGAGCCGGTACTGCGCGATCTTGCGACGCGCCGTATAACGCGGAATATCCGCTGACAACGTATCGACCTGGGTCTGCCCACGTGTCACGTCGGGCTGATTGCCGCGGCCCGCGTCGCGCAGGCGGCGCGAGACATCCACGCGCTGTTTCTGCAGGGCCAGCGACTGTTGTGCGATCCTGAGTTCCTCGGCGGCCGAACATTGCTCGACGTAAGAGCGCACCACGTCCGCCACCACGGTGATCCGCGCGAGATCGGCTGCGGCCTGTACCGATTCGGTGTCCGCTTGTGCCGCTTCCACGCCGCGCCGCAACTTGCCGAACAGATCGATTTCATACGAGATGCTGATGCCGATATCGCCTTCGTTGACGACCGGCAGCTTTTCGGTGAGCAGGTATTGCTCGGCGGATTCCTGCGCGCGTTCGATCAGCGCCGAACTCTTGCCGGAAAAGCCGCCCTGTGCCTGCGCTACACCCAACGCTTCACGCGAACGCGCAAGATTAGCCGCCGCGACGCGCAAGTCGGTATTCGATTGCAGTGCCTGGTCGACGAGTCCGTTCAGCACCGGATCGTCGTACAGCTTCCACCATACGGGCGGCACGCTCTGGCGCGTCGTGAGGGACGTGTCGGCGCCCTCGATCGGCGCATTGGCAAGCGGAGCGTTGATGAGTGCCTGTTGCGGCAGTGAGTAGTTGGGACCGACATTCATGCAGCCGTCGAGCGCAACCGCCAACGGCAGCAGAGGCAGCAACGGCAATAAGGGCAGGGCGCGCGACAGCTTCATTGCGAGGCGCCCGATGATGAGACCGCCGCCGACGCCGGCTGTGCAGCCGAAGCAGTCGAGCCAGTCGAAACAGCAGACGTAGCAGACGCCGCAGACGCAGCAGACGCCGACGAGGAAGCCGCCACCGCACCCGACGCCCCCGCATCCGGATGCTCCTTGCCGCCAGGCGACAAATCACGCACTGACACAGTCGCGGTGCGGCCCGCGATCATGCGGAAATCCGCAGGCACTTCATCGAGCGCCACGCGCACCGGAATCCGTTGCGCGAGCCGCACCCAACTGAAGGCCGGATTCACATTCGGCAGCAGATTCGAACCTTGCGTGCGGTCCCGATCCTCGATTGCGGCGACGATACTCTGCACATGTCCGCGCAACACCGCCGGTTCGCCCATCACCGTGATATCGACCGGCTGGCCGATGTCGATGCCACGCAGTTTGGTTTCCTCGAAATACCCGTCGACGCGGAACGAATGCATATCGACCACCGAGACCACCGCGCGCCCCGCCGCGACATATTCGCCGACGCGCGGCGCGCGGTCGTTCAGATAACCATCCACCGGACTCATGATCGTGGCGCGTTGCAGATTCAGCTTTGCGGTGTCGATCGCCACGTTTGCATCGGCGAGCGCGGCTTCCCCAGCCTCGACACGCGAGCGGCTTTCTTCCGACACTTCCGCCGCGACCAGGTTGCCGAGCTTACGGTTGCGCGCGTCTTCGCGACGCGCCTGATCGAGCGTGGCGCGACGTTGTTGCGCGGTGGCCTGCGCCTGGCGCAGCGCGAGCGTGTAGCGGGCCTGATCGATCACGAACAGCGCCTGGCCTTGCTTGACCTGCTGGTTGTCCACCACGTCGACGGACGAAATCAGTCCCGAGATGTCCGGTGCGACCTGGATCACGTCGGCGCGCACGTGTCCGTCGCGAGTCCACGGCGCGAACATGTAGTAGCCGATCAGTTTCCACAGCACGAGGGCCGCGGCGACGACGACGATCAGGGTCAGCAGAATTTGACCGACGGAGAACCAGGTTTTTTTCACGTTATTAGTCTGTGCGAAACGACGACGACAAGGCCCAGCACCAGCACATAGATGCCGAGATCGAAGATGGAGCGATGCCAGACGAAGCGGTAAAAGCCGACGCGCGCGAGCACCGTGCGAATGGCCAGGTTGATCAGATACGCGATCAACATCAGCACGAGCACGGCAGGCACGAACACGCCGAAGATATCGATTTCACCGATCATCGCGGGAGGTGGGCAAGAGGAAAGGAAATGGGCGACGGCATGAGCGCATCAGGCAGCGGCCTCCGGTTCGGGCGGCGCCGGTTGCGTCAGCGTGGCCGGAAACAGCGAAAGACGCAAGCCGACCAGCGCGTGCAGAGCCTCGCGCAACCGGCGTGCCGACGTTTGTGAGGTCGCGCCCGGCGCCCCTGCGTTGGCGAGCCCTTGTGCCGTTACGCGCGCCACGGCGGTGTCGATCGACGACATCAGGCTCTCCGGCACCGGCTCGCGCTTGCGGCGATCGACGCAGCTTTCATAGTACTGACGCACGTCGTCGAGCACGTGATCGATCGCGGCCGGCGCGTCGCCGCCAAGCTTGTGGGCCAGGCGGCGCAGATCGAGTGCGTTGAAGGCGATGCGCAGATCGCGAAAGCTCTCGATCGACGGATGACGATGGTCGTCGGTCGCAGCAAGGCGCGGGATCAGCTGCATCAGGCGGTCGAGCATGCGCGCGGCGAGATTGCGCGGATCGGCGATCGGCCGCGTCGACGCCGTGAGCGCCACGTCGGCCCAGCTCGAGCGTAACAGACGGGACGCCGCGAGTTCGGCGCCGAACGGCCGCGTTGCGCGCGTCCACAGGTACGCGTAGAGCAAGCCGGCGAGGCCCGCGAGATTGCTGTTCAGGAACACCAGGAAGTTAGCGTCGTAGGCGTCCTGAATGCTGATGAAGGTGGCCGTGTTCACGGCGACCAGCACCGTGGCGAGGTTGAACTGCGGGCGTGGAATCAGCGTGCCGACGAAGATGAACGGCGCGGCGAACATGATCACCAGCATCGGAAAGTCATGCACATGCGGCAGCACGACGAACAGATAGACGCCCGCCGCCACCACGCTAATGGCGGTAGCCACGAAGAAGCGGAAGATGAACGGCGCGGGCTCGTCGAGCGCCGCGAAGAAGCAGCATGCCACGGCCGCGAGCGTGACGGCGCTCGCTCCATCGTTCCAGCCCGAGCCGATCCACAAACTGCACGCGAGAACCACGGCCGCCGCAGCCGTGCCGGTCGAGAACAGCATGATGCCGCGATCGTAGAAGCGCTCCGTACCGCCTAGCCGCCAATGGCGGAAGCGTGGACGCCACGAGCCTTCTTCCCGCGTGATGATGATGCGCAGCGAGCGGCAGTCCTGCCAGACATCGATCACCTGCTTCATACGCCACAACGCGTTCGAAAGCAGCGCGCCATCCCAGCCCGCGAGCGCGGACGGCGGCGGTTGCATCGCCGCGATGCGCTCGCGCAATGCGTCGGCTGTCGGGTCCGGGTGATAGCCCTCGCTCACGGCGGGCATCGGCTCGTTGAACCATTTGATGACGTCGGCGAGCAGGCTTTCCAGCCCTTCGGGCCACGTCTGCCGGCCGCTGTTGTAAAGCGCGATCAGCGGATCGGCGAGCGACGACATGATGGGCAGCAGCAACTGCATGCGCCCGCGCAGTTCCTGCGCGCGCGCCAGTATGTCGGGCCGCGTGTGATCGTAGGCCAGCTGGCTGAGCAGCAATTCAAGGCCATTGATGGTGGCCGCGATGCGTTGCCGCGCGCCCGAAATGGCCGAGCCGGCAAGCCGTCCGGAGAGCGTTTCGGTTGCGTAGAACGCGGCGTCGCGAAACCACGCGTCCGTCTGCTTGATGATGGTGGGTGCAAGCCGGCTCGGAAACAGCGCACTGCCGACAATGCTCGCGCAGACAATGCCGAGCGTAATCTCCTCAGTGCGGCTCACCGCGAGATCGAACACGCCGCCAGGATTGGTCACCGAGGGCAGCGCGATGATCGGCATCGTATAACCGGCCAGCAGGAACACGTAGCTGCGGGCGGTGCGATCGGAGACCGCCAGATACAGCATCGTGCCGGTCCAGAGCGCCACGATCACGCTAAACAGATACGGCGATTCGACGAAGGGCGGCACCAGCAGCACCGCTGCCGAAGCACCGAGCATGGTGCCGAGTGCACGATAGAGCGCCTTGGAACGCGTCGCGCCGACAAACGGATTCGACACGATGTAGACGGTGGCCATCGCCCAATAAGGCCGCGGCAGTTCGAGCGCGAGGCCGATGTAGAGCGCGATCATCGCCGCGGCAAATGTCTTGACCGAAAACAGCCAGTCGCGAAGGGAAGGGTAGACCATCGACCGTTACGCCGGCTCGCCGCTGCGATCGCTGTTCTGATCGGCGCGTTCGGCGGCGTCGGCCGTGAACGCGGCGAGCACGCGCAAGGTCGCTTCGAGATCGCTGCGCGAGACGCCTTTTAGCGCTTGTGCCCGCAGCGTGACCAGTTCCTCTTCCATTTTCGCGGTAACGGCGCGGCCTTCTTCGGTGAGCACCACGGTTTTCGCGCGCCGGTCTTCGGGGTCTTCGTCGCGACGCATCAGGCCCGCGGCGCACAGTTGATCGAGCAGCCGCACGAGCGAGGGCCCTTCGATACCGATGTGATCGGCGAGCGTGACCTGGCGCACGGCCGCGCCGAGCCGGCTGGCGGTCAGCAGCGGCGTGGCGCATGCCTCGGAGACATTGAAGGCCGCCAGCACGCCATGGCTCGTGCGCCGCCATTTCCGGGCGGCGACGACCAGCGTGCTGCTGACTGTCCGGCGCAAGGTATCGAGATTCGACATGGCCGGTATTGTATTTCCAAAAAATTCGTTAGCAAACTATTGATTTCGGAATTTTTTATGACGATGCGGCGACCCCGCGCGCATTCACATGCGCGCGGGGTCGCTATGCCGGAGTGACTCAGGCCGCGAGCCCGAGCCTGACCGTGCGCGCCAGATCATCCAGCTGGAACGGCTTGCGTAAAATCGTGCAGCGCTTCACAGCGAGCCCGGAAATGTCTATGTCCGCATAACCGGTTGCGAGGATCACCGGCAAATCCTCGCGCATCTTGCGCGCCTCGGCGATCACATCGATCCCGTTCATGCCGGGCATCGCGAAGTCCACCATCAGCAGGTCCGGGTTGTCGCCCTGCAAACGGTTCAGGCCTGCGCGTCCATCGGCGGCTTCGGTCACGGTATAGCCGAGCATTCTCAGCGACTCGACCAGCATGGCGCGCACCTCGCTGTCGTCTTCGACCACCAGCACCCGCTTTTCGCCGACCACGTTCGCTTCCGCATCCGACGCCGCTTCGGCCTGCGGCGCCACGCGTTCGCGCAACGGCAGCCAGAGCTCCACGGTGGTGCCCACGCCTTCCTCGCTGAACAGACGCGCGGTGCCGCCGGCCTGCCTCGCAATGCCGTAGACCTGGCTCAAGCCGAGTCCCGTGCCTTTGCCGATCGGTTTGGTGGTGAAGAACGGATCGAATACGCGCGACACCACGTCGGGTGGCACACCCGAGCCGGTATCGGCGACTTCGACCACCACATAGCGGCCCTCAGCGAGTGTCTGATCGGGCGCCTCGCGCTGCTTTACGCGAATGCCGAGTTGGCCGCCGCCCGGCATCGCATCGCGCGCGTTGATGGCGAGGTTGAGAATGGCCAGTTCGAGTTGATTGGCGTCGGCCTGAGTCCACATCTCCTCGCCGTCGAACTCGTTGGTATAACGGATGCTCGATCCGAGCGACACGGTGATGATGTCGCGCATGCCTTGCAGCAACGCCACTACGTCTACCGCTTTCAGATCGAGGTTGCTGTTGCGTGAGAAAGTCAGCAACTGTCCCGTCAGTTTCGCGCCGCGTTCGGTCGCGCGTTTGACGGTGGCGGCCATGCTGCGAAGGCGCTCATCGCTGCTCACTCGCGCGATCAGCTCTGCGTTGACCATGATGACGTTCAGCAGATTATTGAAGTCGTGCGCGATGCCGCCGGTGAGTTGCCCGAGCGCTTCCATCTTCTGCGATTGCACCAGCACCGCCTGGACTTTGGCGCGCTCGTGAATTTCCATCATCAGCCGGTCGTTGGCGGAGGCAAGTTCCTGAGTGCGTTCGGCGATACGGCTTTCCAGCGAGTCGTTCAACTGCACCAGCGCCTCTTGCGCTTCGATCCGCTCGGCCAGATGACGGCGCGATTCATATTGCCGCGCGCGTGCGCGCAACGACGACGCCACCGCGCGCCGCAGCGTCTCCGAATTCAGCGGCCGTTCGAGCACGACCACGTTGCCGAGCCGTTCGAGCACTTCGAGGCCGCGTTCGGAGCGATGTCCGAGGCGTGAGGCGGCGAGCAGAATGAATGGGAAATCCGACCACGCCGGCTGCTGTTCGAGCCAGTCGAACAAGCGGGCCGCATGATTGCCCGCGAGCGCCTCCTCGGCGATCAGCGCGCTGCCCGCACCGGCGTCCAGCGCCGCGGTGAGCGCGTCGGCGTCGCGGCATGCCACGCAGAGGCGCTTATCTTTGTGCAGCACTTCGGCAATCACATCGGCGTCGCGGCCGAACGGCGCCAGAATGAGGACGCGTTGCTCCATAACCTACTGCCCGGACGATTCGATGACGCGGTTTGTCGCGCCGAGCAGCGCGGTGCTGCCGCGATAGGCTGGCAGTCCGGAGAGCACGCCCTCGAAGTCGCGCAGTGCCTCGCCGACTTCCAGGCCGCCGCGGCTGAGCCGGAACTGGCGGATCGAGCGCTCGTGAGAATTGGCGCGGCTCTTGACGGCCGTCACGGCCGTGAGCACTTCGCCGTGGTGCTCGAAGTAGCGGAACAGTACGACCACGTCGCTCAGATAGCTGATGTCGATATCGCTTTGCACCTCGCCGATAATGCCGTGCTGTCCCAGCACGAGCATCGTGATGACGCCCTGCTGATTCAGGTAGCCGAGCAGTTCGTGCATTTGCAGCAGCAGATAGCGCTCGCCGGGCATCGCCTGGAGATAGGCGTTCAGGCTGTCGATCGCGACATATCGCGCACCGTTCTTCTCGACTGAGCGGCGTACATCGCTGGCGAATTCACCGGGCGAGATTTCCGCCGGATCGATCTGACGCAGCGTCAGCAGACCGCTTTCGACGTGTGGCGCCAGATGCATGCCGAGCGCCGCGCAGCGGATCGTCAACGTGACGAGGGTTTCGTCGAACACGTAGTAGACGCAGCGCTCGCCGCGTTCCAGCGCCGCGATCAGGCACGACACCACCGTGGTGGTCTTGCCGACGCCCGAAGGACCGATCAACAGCGCATTGGTGCCGGGAATCAGACCGCCGCCGAGAAGCGCGTCGAGGCCGGGCGTGCCGGTGCTGGCCACCCCGGCATCGAATGTCGTGTGGTGTTCTGCCGCGACGAGGCGCGGATAGACGTGGAGGCCGCCGGTGTCGAGCGTGAAGTCGTGGTAACCCTCGCGGAATTTGATACCGCGCATCTTGGCGATGCGCGTGCGCCGCCGGTTGCCGCCGTAGTCGTGCACGAGATTGTCGAGGCTGATCACGCCGTGCGCGATGCTGTGCAACTGCACGTCGCCGGGATCGGACGAATTGTCGTCGAGCAGCAGCACCGTGCATTCACGGGTGGCGAAATAGCGCTTGAGCGCGAGAATCTGCCGCCGGTATCGCAGCGGGTTCTGCGACAGCAGACGCAACTCGGAAAGGCTGTCGAGCACGATGCGCGTCGGTTTGAGTTCATCGACCTGCTGGATGACGTTGCGCACCGTCTCGCCGAGTTCGACCTCGGCCGGATGCAGCACGGTCTGCTCGTACTGCGGGTCGAGACCTTCGTCCGAAACCAGTTCGAGAATATGGAAGCCGCTGATATCCCAGCCATGGCTTTCGGCCACCGAAATCAGTTCGGAGCGGGTTTCGGACAGCGTGATGTATAAGCCTCGCTGCCCTTCTTCGACACCCTTGAGTAAGAATTGCAAGGCCAGGGTAGTTTTACCCGTACCGGGCGCACCTTCCACCAAGTACATGCGGTTTGGGGTGAGACCGCCTCCCAGGATGTCGTCGATTCCATCGATCCCCGAGGAAAGGCGGGCCGGCATACCGGCAACGTGTCTGTTTGACATGGCGTAGCGTCTTGGTGTCGATAAGAGGCTGATGGATGCTCAGCCGGTACGGCCAGAATGCAATTTCTGTGCCCATGGATGGCGTCATGCGCCGGCGCGCTCCTTCACCAGTTGAATGAAGCGCGTGGCCGCGCTGTTGTGCAATGCCCTGGGATAGGCGAGGTGCAGCGGCGCGCTGAGCTTCGAGGGGTTGCCGAGCGTGCAGTATACGGTGCCCACCTGGTCGTAGCGCTGCATGGAAGCGGGCACCAACGTCACGCCCAGACCCGCCGCCACGAGGTTGATGCCCGACACCATGCGCGGCACTTCACGGGCAATGCGCGGGACGAAGCCCGCTTGCCGGCACGCGGCGAGGATATCGGCATACATGCCGGGTGCGCCTGGACGACGGACCAGAATGAAGTCTTCGTGCGCCAACGCTTTCAACGACACTTGCGGGCGCTTCTTGCCCTTGAGCAACGGATGACCGACCGGCAACACCACGACCATCGGTTCGTCGAGCAGCAGCTCGAACGCCACGCCTTCGCGCGCGTCGACTGGCTTGCGTAGAAAAGCCACCTGAATCTGACCCGCGGCCAGACGCTCGATGATCTCCGCCGCGTTGAGTTCGGCAAGCTCCACGGCGACCTCGGGGCAGACCGCGCGAAACGCGCGGATCGCCTCGGTCGTGAATGGGTGGAACGCAGCGGAGCTGGTCAGTCCGATCGAAATCGTGCCGAGTTCGCCGCGCGCAATCCGGCTCGCCTTTTCGACCGACTGCTGCAGATTGTGCAGCAAGCGTTGCGCGTCTTCCGCGAAGGCCTGACCGGCCGGCGTCAAGGTGACGCCACGCGGCATGCGCACGAATAGCTCAAAGCCGATCTCTTCTTCCAGTGTTCGAATCTGCTGCGAAAGCGGCGGCTGTTGCATGGCAAGCCGCTCAGCCGCGCGCGTGAATTGGCCTTCTTCGGCGACCGCCAGAAAGTAACGCAGATGCCGCAGCTCCATGGTGTTTCGTCTCCTGGGCGGCGCTCCCACGGTCGGTTCGCTGCCATATTCATTACATATGGATTGTACATAAAACGGGTATTTTACATTTGCCACGGCCCGCCCTACGATCTCGTTTCTGTCGAAGCGAACCGATGTGTATGCAACCGTCGCGTATGCCGCGTCCACGCACTACGCCGACGATCAGTACACGCCCGTCGGCTTGACGAGCGACACCGCGTTCGGTCCGAACCAGACCGGTGTGACGCTCGGTATTCGCCACCGGTTCTGAGTATCCGGTTTTTCAGCGGCGGATTTGACGACCCGCCGCGTTCAAGACAGTGCACGGTGATCAGGAGCAAGCTGCATGACTTTCAATCTTTCACGACGTCTCGCGGTGCTGTGTGCGTCGACAGGCGCGGCAGTGTTGGTGACGTTCGCGCAACCCGCGCTCGCGGTGCATGCCTACGAGCCGCATCTGAAGCCGGTGGCGACGATCTCGGATACGCGTTTCACGCTCGACACGCCGCAAGGGCAAGCGGAATTCCCGCTGTATCTGTCGAAGGATTGGAACGTCGCACAGCCGCAGGTGACGCGTGCGGTAATTGTGATTCACGGCAAGCTGCGCAATGCGGACGTGTACTTTCGCACCGCGCAGAATGCCCGCGATGCCGCACATGCTGACCCCGACGCCACGCTATTGATCGCGCCGCAATTCCTCGCCACGCTCGACACTCGCGTGCACGACGAGCCCGCCGATCTGCTGCGCTGGACCGGCGACGCCTGGATGGGCGGCGAAGCGGCGCGCGCGCCGTTGCCGATCAGTTCCTACGAGGTGCTGGACGCGATCGTCGCGCGTCTCGCCGATCGCAAGCTGTTTCCCAATCTGCGGCACGTGGTGTTCGCCGGGCATTCGGGCGGCGGGCAAGTCGTGCAGCGTTACGCCGTAGCGGCACGCAATATCGCCGCGCTGACCGGAGAGGGTATCGATGTGCGGTACGTCGTGGCGAGTCCGTCCACGTACGCATATTTCGATGCGCAACGGCCCAACGCGCAAGGCATTCCCGCGCCGTTCGACGCCCCGCAATGTCCCGACTTCAATCAATGGAAATACGGCATGGACAATCGGCCGCCGTATCTCGACGACCGGACGCCCGCGCAACTCGAAGCGACTTATACGGCGCGGCGGATCGACTATCTGGTCGGCGGCGCGGATGACGATCCGCAGCAGAGCGCGCTCGACAGAACCTGCGCCGCTAAAGCGCAAGGTCCGCAACGCGTCGCGCGCGCCGAGGCGTACTACCGGTACATTCAATCGCGGCATCCGCAAGGTCTCAAGCAGAGCTTTCATATCGTGCCGGGCGTGGGGCACGACGGTGCGCGCATGTTGACCTCGGTATGCGCGTTGTCAGCAATGTTCGACACTCCGGGATGCGAGCAATGAGCGAAGCGACCTTCAATCAGCGCGACGGTGCCGCGTCTGAAGCCGATGCATCGAACGGCCTGAGTCCGTCGATGGTGCGGCGCGCGATCTTCGCCTCCGTCCTCGGCAACGGCCTCGAGTGGTTCGACTTTCTGATCTACGGTTACTTCGCGAAGATCATCGCGCAAGTGTTCTTTCCCGGCGGCAGCGGCTTCGTGTCGATCATGCTGACGCTCGCCACGTTCGCCGTCGGTTTTATCGTGCGGCCAATCGGCGGCATTCTGCTCGGCATCTACGCGGACCGCGCGGGGCGCCGCAAAGCGCTCTCGCTGCTGATCATTTCGATGGCGGCGAGCACTTTGCTGATGGGACTCACACCGGGCTATGCGCGCATCGGCATCGCCGCGCCGCTGTTGGTGGTGCTTGCGCGCCTGTTGCAAGGACTCTCCGTGGGCGGACAGTTCGCGACGGCTTCCGCGATGCTGGTCGAGTATGCGCCGCCGCACAAGAAGATGTTTTACGGCAGCTTCAACATGTCGGCGCAGGCGTTTGCATTGCTGCTGTCCTCCGGGGTCGGCTATCTGTTGACCACGCAGCTCACGCATGAGCAACTGGTGGCTTGGGGCTGGCGTTTGCCGTTTCTGTTCGGCGCGCTGGCGGGACCGTTCGGTTTCTATATCCGGCATCGCGTGGCCGAGTCGCCGGAGTTCGAGCGGCTGCTCGACCACAAGGACAAACCGCCGCGCGTCACGATCCGCCAGTTCTTCCGCGATAACGGCGATGCGGCGATTTGCGCGATGGGCGTGATCATCGTCGGGGCGGCGACTAACTATGTGTGGCACTCGTATCTGTCGGTGTATGTCGAACGGCAATTGCACCTGCCGCTCTCCACCGCGTTGCTCGGCGCGTTCGTGTCCGGCGTGCTGAATCTGTTTCTGTTTCCACTGTCGGGCAAGCTCGCCGATCGTTATGGCGCATACCGGCTGTTCTATCCCATCGTGATCGCGTGGATGGTCTGCGTGTATCCGCTCTATCACTTCGTTGTGACGAATCCGACGCCGGGGCATCTGTTCATCGCGCAAATGATCGCGACGCTGTTCCTCGCGGCGATGTCCGGCGCGCATCCCGGCATGCTCGCGACCTTGTTCCCGGTGCGCAGCCGATCGGCGGGCGTGGCGCTGTCGTACAACATCGCGGTGACGCTGTTCGGCGGCATGGCGCCACTCACCATCACCGGCTTGACGCGCGTGACCGGCAGCAGCCTTACGCCCGCGTTCTACCTGATTTTTGCCGGCTTCGTGTCGCTCGCGATGGTGTACTTCACGCGCGCCGGGCGCATGTCGGGCGGCGCGGCGCCAAGGCCCGTCACTCATTGATCAACCAAGAGCCTATTGCATGACCGAGCCTTTCATCACAGACGACGAACGCGCGCCGAATGAACGTCCCGTCGCGGTCGTCGCGAGCCGGCATCTGAGCGTCGCGACGCAAGCCGGCAGCGGCACCGTGCCGGTGTTTTCGAACGGCGACTGGCTTGCGCCGACGCGCGAAGTCCAACGCGCCGTGATTCTGATTCATGGCCGCCTGCGCAACGGCGACACGTATTTCGAACTCGCGCAGCGTTCGTGCGCGCTCGCCGGCGGCAGCGCGGCCGATACGCTGCTGATCGTGCCGCAGTTTCTCGCGACCGCGGATGTCGTCGCGCATGACCTGCCGCCGTCCACGTTGCATTGGGACTGGACGAGCTGGATGGGCGGCGAGAACGCCGAAGGTCCCGCGCCGATCAGTTCGTTCGATGTGCTCGACGCGATTCTGCATGCG
Organism: Paraburkholderia sp. BL18I3N2; assembly: GCF_003001875.1. Lineage (NCBI taxonomy): Bacteria > Pseudomonadati > Pseudomonadota > Betaproteobacteria > Burkholderiales > Burkholderiaceae > Paraburkholderia > Paraburkholderia sp. BL18I3N2. The sequence continues at coordinate 44,424 of NZ_PVNC01000027.1, read as the reverse complement.
CTGGCGTCGCGCGAGCAGTTTGCGTCGCTCGCCGAAGTGGTGATCGCGGGGCACTCGGGCGGCGCGCAGGTCGTGCAGCGCTATGCGGTGGTGGCGCGCGACGAGGCGCCACTCGTGGCGCGCGGAATTGCGCTGCGCTATGTGGTCGCGAATCCTTCATCGTATGTGTACTTCGATGCGATGCGGCCGGTCGCGTCACCTGTATCCGGCGAGTTCGCGGCGTTCGATCGGGCGCGGTGTCCGTCGTTCAATCGCTGGAAGTATGGGCTCGAGGATTTGCCGGCTTACTCTGGCGATGCGGCTTCAGCGGCAGCGCTCGAAGCGCGTTACGCGCAACGTGACGTGACCGTGCTGCTCGGCGGCGCGGATTGCGATCCGCAGCATCCGGCGCTCGACCGTTCATGCGCCGCGCTCACGCAAGGTGAACACCGGCTCGGGCGCGGGCTGGCTTATGCGCGCTATATGGCGTTGCGACATCCCGACGGACTGGCGAAGCATCGGACGTTTGTGATCGATGGTGTTGGGCACGACGCCAAGGGGATTTTCGGGTCGGCGCAGGCGCTGGCGGCTTTGTTCGGTACTGGTCTGTGATGACGGTGACTGTGGCGCGGTCTTGAGATAGCCGGCGTTGATGGGCATGAAGCGTGCTACCGCGCTAATACTTGTGAGTGACTTCAAGGACCGCGCCGACATGAACAGAATCCGATTGCTTGCCACAGCACTTGCTGCTGCGTCGCTGGGCGTCTTGCTGGCCGGCGGCGCGTATGCCGACGATGCGCCGAGCCCCTGCACATCGCTGAAACGGATCGTCGCGGCCGCCCCTGGCGGGCTCGCCTCATTGACGCCGGACGACGGCAAGGGCGTCGCGCAACCTTACGGCGACGACGCGCAATGTTCGGCGAGCCGCGGCGCGTATCAATGCACGTGGACGCCGCATCACGATGCCGGTTCGACTGCCGACGCGCTGCAAGCTGTCGCGGCGGACATCGCATCGTGTGTTCCGGACGCGACGCACGATCAGAACTCGCCGGCACGTCAGCACTTTTATCTGGGCGCGAAGGGCAAGCGGACTGATATCACGCTGACGCCGACCGGGTCGAACAAGCTGCGTCTGATGGTGTCGGGCGAGTAAGCCGCGGGCGAGAGCGCCTAATGTGACGCCGGCCACCATGTCCAGCCGCGCGGCGAGCGCCGCAACTCGATCATCGAAAGCGGTGCGATTTCAATGCGTGAAAAAATGTCGGGCGATGCACCGAGCGCATACACGATCGCTGCTCGCAGCACCGGCGCATGGGTGACGGCGATCACGTCGCGAGGACGGGTGGATGCACCGTCCATCTCGCCGTCTGACGACGCTTCGAGCCATTCTCCCACCCGTTTCACGAGTTGACTGAACGACTCGCCGCCGTGAGGCGCGGCCTCGGGATCGCGCGTCCATGCGGCGATGTCTTGCGGCGCATCGGCAGCGAGATCGGCGAGCCGCCGTCCTTGCCATTTGCCATAGTTCAGATCCGCCAGGCCGGCTTCGACCGATGCCGCGAGGCCCAGGGCCGCTGCCGTTTCGCGCGCGCAGGCGGCCGGGCTGACGAAAGCCAGCGCGTTGTCCGCCATCGCCGGGGGTAGGCGTGCCGCGTGGGCTTCGGCGATGCCGCGGGCGTCGAGCGGATCGTCGGCCGGAAAACGGCCTGCACGCTGGGCGGCGGTCGATGCGTGGCTGACCAGTAACAGCCGGGTGTCCATTCTGTGCATGTCCTGTAAAGGCACGGCCCAAAGCCGAACGGCGGCGGGATGAAGCGTACGTTTTGCGTTGCCGGCTGCCGAAGTTTAGCGCGTAGAATAGCGTGACTGCGAAGCGCGGAAGCCGGTGAGAGCCCGGCGCGGTCGCGCCACTGTAATCGGCAGCACAAGCCGAAAGCCAGACCTGAGCTTCGCACCAATCCTCTGCAATGACTATCGGGGCGCGTTACCCCAGGAGATGTCCATCATGACCGAAGCTGTTTTCGATCCCGCCAATCAGCCTGTTGCCCAACCCACGCCGATTCCGCTGCGCGAGTTGCTGCCTTGGGTCGTGTTCGGCGGTTTGCTGTTGTTGCTCGCGCTTTACTTCGTGGGTGCGGAACAGGGCGCCACCTCGCTGGTGCCGGGCATGTACGTGCATGAGTTCGTGCACGACGGCCGCCATCTGCTCGGCTTTCCCTGCCACTAACGGAGTCGACCATGGTTGGTAAATTGTTGGTACGCGGCATGCTCGCAGGCATCGCCGCGGGACTGCTCACGTTCGGCTTCGCCCGGGTGGTGGGCGAGCCGCAGGTCAATCAGGCGATTTCGTTCGAAGAGAAGGCCGACGCAGCGAAAGGCGAGGCGCCTGAGCCTGAGATCGTGAGCCGCGATACACAGCGGGGCATCGGCTTGTTGACTGGCGTGCTGACTTACGGCGCGGCTTTCGGCGGGCTGTTCTCGCTTGTGTTCGCGTACGCCTATGGGCGAGTGGGTGCGTTGAGCCCGCGCGCGTTGTCCGCATGGCTCGCGCTTGGCGCGTTCATTGCGCTCGCGGTCGTACCGAATCTGAAGTATCCGGCGAACCCGCCCTCGGTCGGCGACCCTGAGACCATCGGCACGCGCACGGGGTTGTTCTTCCTGATGATTGCGATTTCGCTGGCTGCGATGGTGTTCTCGCTCAAGGTGCGGCGTCGTGCGGCGATGAAGCTTGGCGCGTGGAACGGCTCGATTGTGGGGGCGGTGGTGTTCATCGTGATCATCGCTGCGGTGCAGTTGTCGATGCCTACGATCAACGAAGTGCCGGAGGCTTTCCCGGCGGTGCTGCTGTGGAAATTCCGCATCGCGGCGCTCGGTATGCAGGCGATTATGTGGGCGACGATCGGGCTGCTGTTTGGGGCACTGGTCGAGCGGAGTGTGTTGACGCGAGTCGGCGGACGGGCGGCGGTTAAGTCGGCTTGATTTGCATGGCGTGAGCGCGACTGGTTTGGTGGTTACGCTTTGCGCTTTGCGGTTTGCTCTCCGCGCGTCGCTTTTCGCGGTTTGCGCGCAGTGGTTGAGATGGGTTCTGCGTCAAGGAGTTGGGGCGGCGGTGCTGGAGATACATCGCTGGGCCGGGTTGGGCGAAGGCCGTGTGTGCAGCTTGCGCTCGCGCAGGTGGATCGTGACGAACCGGGTGCGCGCTGGTACGAGAAGGACGGTAAATCATAGGATGTGATTTTTGCGACCCTATCACTGACGGCGACTAGTTGCGCATGTCATGCACTGCATGAACTCAGGGGCGGCTGCGGCCGCCCCTTTTCTGTTTTCAAGTCTCTTGTTCCTTTCGCCGGAGTTGCCTTATCGCTACTCCGTCGCGCCATACGTACAGTGGCCGCGTGTCCGTTACCTGTCCAACTCTCAACAGTGTCCGCCTTCTTCGGCGGTTGCTGCTTTGCCTGCCTCGTGCGGGCTGCCTCACAGTCTGTCGGGACTTGTCCTGCGTCAATCAAGCCGTTGCCTGGCTATGCATAATACCTATCTGGATTTTGTTTTACGAATCTGTGACTGTTTTTAGCTGTACACCGGCTTGAGCGGATTTGATAATGCATAGGCAAGCCGACACCGCGAACATGGAGCGCATCTCTGGATATTTTGTAGGATTCCGTAATACTTGGATTCGATAAGACTTAGAACCCCAACTTTCCGAGGGACAGGCAATGTCGTGGCTTATAACCGCTTCCCACTGTTTCCTGACCCGCTGACGCGAGGCACGCATGACCCGGTGGACCACCCAGACGCGCACCCTCACGTTCAGCGGTGCCGCGCTTCCCGAAATCATCGGCGTCGATTACCGCAGCCGGCAATGCATCGAAATCAGGGAGCCGATGCTCACTGTTCGTCGTCTCCGGGGACGCGAAGCGGTGGGCGAGCTGTTCGAATACGTCGTGGAAACAGAGGTCGAAAACCCGGACTTCCTGCAGGACCCGGAGAGCGTCGCGCAGCTCGATCTGGCGGCCATCGTCGGTACATCCGGCACTGTCGCGATCCAAGTCGCTGGCATCGGCACCTTTCGAGCCGGCGCGAAAGGCGACACGGGGCGCGCGAATGTCGGCGCTGATACGCGCTATATCAATGGCGAAATCGTTTCAGCGCGCATCCGGTGCATTGAGGATCGCGCGGCGGTTTTCGAGTTCGTATTGCGCCCGTTTGTGTGGCGTGCGACGCTGAACTGCGATTCGCGCATCTTCCACGGTACCGTAATCGAGGTGCTTGAAGAAGTGCTGCAGCCCTATGTGGGCACCGTCGAGTGGCGCGTTGGCGGAATGTGGCCCGGCAAGGGCTATCCACCGCGCGACATGATCCGGCAGGCATGGGAGTCGGACTGGCAATTCGCGTCTTTTTTAATGGAAGAGTTCGGACTCTTCTACTGGTTCGAACACCGTGACGACTTTCACTCCCTTGTCATCTCTGACCTGCTGAGTGGTTTCCGTCCACATGGCGTAGCCTATGAAACGCTTCGCTATCACACCGGAAGCCGCATTGATGAGGAACACATCAGCGAACTGTCGATCGCGTACACGCTGACACCAGGCAAGGCCACGGTCAACGACCATAACTACGCGGAGCCGCGCCTTGCAAAAAGTCTTGTACCGGACCGCGAAAACTATGAGGACGCGCGCGGCACAGCGAGCCTGGACATCGAAATCTATGAACCTGCCGACTTTGCCCAGCCCGAGGCGCGGCGCACGGCAGCCGATGCGAACGACGAGAGCGGCGAAGGCCAGCACCTTGCGCGGGTCAAACTCGAGTCGCGGCGTTGCCAGGGTTTGCGCGCAACCGGTAGAGGCCATCTCCAGGCACTTCAGCCGGGGCGCACGTTCACGCTTGCGGGCTATCCGCAGGAGCGCGCGAACTGTGAATACATCGTTCTGAGTTGCGATCTGGACATGACCGAAGTCGGCACGTCTTCGGGTCCGACGCGTCAATACACGGTCAACACGGAGTTTGAACTGCAACCGGCCAACGAGTATTTCCGGCTGCCCCAAGTCACGCCCCGGCCGCGCATCGACGGCTATGAATATGCCGTGGTGGTCGCGCCGCAGGATAAGGAAATGTACATCGACTACCGCAACCGGCTGCGCATCCAGTTCGACTGGGACCGGCAGGCGAATCTCGATGGCGCGACTTCGATCTGGGTGCGCGTCATGACGCAATGGCAGGGTGGCGAGCTGGGCGTGGTTGCACCCGGTCGCGCGGGTCAGATGGTGCTGGTGTCGCACGTGCACGGTGACCCGGACCGGCCTGTCGTCGCCGGATTCGTGGTGGACAAGTTCAACATGCCGCCGTGGGAACTGCCGGCCAATGCTGCGTTGAGCGGCATGCGCAGCAAGAGTCTTGGGTATGGTCTGCGCTCCAATCATCTCGCGTTGGACGATACACCCGGCAAGATGCAGGCGCAGCTCGCAAGCGACCAGGCGAATTCGCGGTTTGTAGCGGGCTTCAACACGCGCATTGATGGCACGAAGGGGCGCACCGAGGCGCGGGGTGAAGGGATCGAGATTGCCACCGATGCGCACCTTGTAGGCCGTGGAAACCGGGGCGTGCTGCTCACTTCAGAGACGCGTGTGGGCGCGAGCGCTCCCGTGAAGGATATGGGCGAGACGGTGGCGCGGCTCACGCAGGCGCGGCAGCAGCATGAGGACCTGTCAAAACTGGCGACGCAGCACAACGCGCAGACAATCGACGCTAGCCAGAGCGATGCGGCCAGCACGATCAGGACGCAGAACGACGCAATCCGGGGTGGACAGAAGACGGAGGAGAATCCATCGCCCGAAATGACTCGGCCGGACGTGGTGATGGCGAGTGCGGCGGGTATTGCGACCACTGCGGCAGACAGCACGCACATGGCGAGTGTAGGCGATCACGCGATTACAGCGGGACGGGACGTGAGTGTGTCTTCGGGGCGCTCGCTGTTCGCATCAGTGCGCGGAGCATTCAGAGTGTTTGCCTATCAGCTCGGCATGAAGCTAATCGCGGCGAAAGGCCGGGTGGACATCCAGGCGCAAAGCGATCAGATGGCATTGGCGGCACTCAAGGACCTCACGATCAGCAGCACCGACGGCAGGATCGTGCTGACGGCTGCAAAGGAAATCTGGCTCGGTGCAGGCGGGTCGTACATCCAGATCAACGGTGGCGGGATCATCAACGGGTCGCCGGGGGCAATTCTGGAGAGAGGTGCGGCCTGGGACGTGCCAGGGCCGGATACACAGCGCGTGCGCGTGCCTGATCTCCCTGGAGACAAGATTCACAGTGCGCAATTTGTTGTCCGCGACCGCAGCGGTAACCCGTTACCTAACTACCCCTATCAGATCAAGACGGAAAACGGCCCGGCCTGGTTCGGGCGCACAGATGAGCACGGGCATACGGAGCGGGTCTGGACGGCAAGCCCCCAGGATGTCGCCGTATATCCCGTTCACGGCTTGGCCGAGGCGGAAGAAGAGGACACGACGGACGATTGCTGTGACGTTAAACCTTCAAAATACGAGTAACTAATGCCAGCTACGCCGCAGACTTCATCCGCAACCATGACAACCGCCCAGGACATGCCAACGTATGATGTGACGGTTACCGATCGCGTAGTCATTTTTATCATTTATTGCGCACCCTTGGACGCAGGCAATAGTATGTATCAATTCGTCCATCCAAATGATTCTTCTTTGTACGGAGTAACGGATTCGGCGTCGTTTCTAACGCGAATGCCCTATGTTGTAGTTGATGCCGATACGAAGAAGGTTATTTTCCCAAGAGTTAATGAAAACGGGGAGACAGCGGCGATTCAGAGCGTAAGTTCCACAAACGTTCTTCATGATGGCGCGCGCAAGGTGCATGCGTTGCCAGCAATTCATATTCCGCATGATGTTCATAGAATTGCGTTGCACATTGCAAACGATGCATTTCACTACAACAGGAAATTTCAATTATTTGCATGGACCGTTCCTGACGTTGCGCATAGCAAAGTTCATATTTATGAAATGCGATCCGACTTAAAGGGTAGATTTTCATCTGTAAATAATATTACGTCTCCAGCCGATAATAGCTTGGTTCAGAAGCCGGCGGTCACCGACGAATACTATGGATACTTGGACGGTGATCTTTGGCTTAACATTAGCCACGAATTTACCGACCAGGACATTACGAGGCTTTGCCCGCCAGAAACCTTGTCACGAAATGTCCTTGCGGGAGCGCTCCAACAAACCACGCCAGTCGGGTCAATTGCTTCGGCTGGCGCGACTCAGACTGGTACTGGAATTGTCGCCAGCAGTACGGAACAGGTTCACATTGACTGGCTGGTTGCGCTCGCTCCGCTGTATGCATCGGGCAATGGATCGCGTTCAATGGCGTCTTTTACCGTCGAGATTACTATTTTAAACATTACGCTAATTTTCAGTGCGCGTGCGTTGGCGAACGCTATTAACACGAGCGCGCACACAACGGTTCAGGAAGCTCTCCGTCGCACGTCGCCGCGAACCTTCGCGGCAATATTAAAAGCCGCTTGGCGATTGCATATTAATACCGTCTCACTTTCGAGTTCATGGCGGCCAATGCTAGGGTCCAGATTGCACAAGATGGGCCTCGGTTTAGATGTAACAAAAATTGAGGACTCAGCCGAACATGTCACATTCACCATTCACAATAGTGCCACTACTGACCGTGGGCAACATTTTCCAACTGGCGCTGCAGGCCAAAAAATGGCACGGCTGTATCAAGAGTTAAACGGCGACCATGAAGTCTTGGGCGGTGCCGTTTATACACCGTGGGTGAACTGGGTCGAACCGCACGACGCGCACATGCATATAACGGTTAAAGATGAGTAAAAATAAGGTGATTGTTAACATGCGGGGTGATTAATGAAATTTAGCCGGCTGTCCATTGTGTTAATGGCGTTTATTTTGTGTGCTGCTAAGTTCGCCGCCGCGAATGAAATAAAGGTAAATGATGTGCGTATTACGTATGGGGAGCTTTTAAAGCCTCGTTGTGAGTTGTTTTTGAGACATCCTTTAGGGACGTTGCCAGAAGGATATGGAAGCGGTTACGACTGGTGCCGTCAGTATTCGAACTATAAAGATGACGATGTAATAAATTCACTGAATGACCCGGCCAGTGCATCGCCTGTCCAAGTTTTTAAGAGGGAATATATATCGCTTGATGAATTTATGCCATGGACAGGTACTCCGCCTATTCGCGCCCGGTTTTCAATAGGTGCTAGACATGAAGATCCCGATCCTGATCAGACTCCTTCCTATTTGCCATATATTTCGAAAAGCAGAGTGGCTGACTATATTCTCATTGATGAAATAGGATATGAAATTAATCCAAAAAATAGAAGAAGGACTGGTTATAGATTTTATGAGTTTGTAGGTAAATGCTATTTGGCGACAGTTACCAAACCGCGTGTTTACAAGTATTCAACTGCTTGTCAGTTGAAAAAAAGCTATGAAGGATTTCCAAAATCCATTGATACGTCGAGCCTTCCGTGGATCAACATAATGACTCAGAACACGGTCGATCTTGATGAACGTATGCCCGCCGATTCTGTTGAAGTTCCCGGAGTGATGCCGGTTAAACCGTTGATTTACTCAGACTTTCCGCTCACGCATGACGGAAAAGTGAGTAAGGGCAGAGCTATGTGCATGGCAGATTGTGCATCCGGCATGCTTATGAAACTGCTGCATGTCGGGCAAAGCATCTGGGGGCCGTCAAGAAAACCGCCAGTCATCGAAACTCATGGAACATCGCAATGATCGACCTTATCCGCCTCAACGACACCACCGATCACGGCGGCGAAGTCGTTACCGCCTCCGACACGATGCAGTATGGCGGCCGGCGCGTTGCCCGCAAGGGCGACCGTGTGACATGTCCGCAGCATCCCGACGTGGAGCCGAATGTCATCATCGAGGGCGACGACAAGATCACCGACCACGGCATACCGGTTGCCCGACACGGCCACCACGCCACCTGCGGATGCAGCCTGATTTCCAGCATTGTGTAGATGGCGTGTCCGCGCCCCATGAACGGCGTGGATGGTACTGGCTGTCAAAAAGATTGAGCACATTGCGATGGCCGCAGTTAAAAGGACGCCGAGGGCAGGCACGCGGCACCCTCGAAGACATGCAGACGCTCGCACACGGTCATAACGGGCGCTGTCCGTCCCACCTATCGCGACACGAAAAAAGCTGCTCTGGCGGTGCAACCAAGGCCATACATGGCAGTCGACATAGAGCAACGTGAAGGCGGAACCTGGTGCCAGCTCGGCGGCGAGGCGCCGCGTCTCCTGCGAATAACAGCGCTGTGTAACGATGATGCGAGCGAAGAGGACCGACTTATCAGGTCCAGTCCAGGCTAATACAGGTTAGCGCTGGGCTCTGCAGCCCTATCACCGTGCTCGATGGGGAACGGCCCACACATTCCCACGCTGTATGCACGGCAGCATCGACAACTCACCTGTTCAGGCTTTAGACAAGCCACTTGCCTTGTCAGGGTGGGTTATGGGTAACGTTACCTTGAAATTTAAAGGCGACACATGCCCAATATGCAGGGCCGTCCCGTTGAAGGGGACGAAGGTTTCCCGCGCCGCTACCACCATTCCACGACCTCCCTACACGCCCCTTCCCCGCACCCCCCAATTGAAAACCCGCCGCGTATCCGAAACCGGCTGCATCAACCGATCGCACAACTGCGCAACGGCGCCATCCAATTGTGCAAGCGCCGGTGCCTTGTTCACATCGAAAGCAATGGCGGGCATCATCGCTCCACGTTCATCCGATTCATTGCGCGCAGCGCCCCCCACACCGCCGCCATAACGCGCAATCAAAGTATCAAGCCGCGCCACGATCGACTCGACATGCGCCGCACCCACCTCTGCCGCGTTAAGCGCTACCGCGTCCTGCAATCCGCCGCGTCGCGCAGGCCCATTCAGTACGCGCGCCCAATGCAGGCAACACAGCAGCGACCCGGTCGCCAGCTCGACATCCGGGTTCCACACCACCACGCGTTGCGTCTGCAGTGGCCGCAGCGCGATCCGCAGATCATGCCAACTGCGATCGAGCTTACGCATCGCCGCAACCGCATCAGCAGCTTGCGCACCTGCCCCCGAGAGCCGCACCACGTCGCGTAACGTGCCCAGCACCGCCGCAAGTCTCGCCTCGACATGCCGCGTCGCTGCAAGCGGCATCATGAGCATCGCGACGGCGAACGACACGAGGCAACCCACCAGCACTTCTTCGATTCGCAGTTCGACCAGCGGCCCCATCGCGAACCCCAGCTCGCCGTAAACCAGGCCGACGAGCACGGTGATAAAAAACACCCCCGGCGCGTACGCGCTCAAGATGTAATAAGCCCAGCCGAACACGCACAACACCATCGCGATCACCAGCAATACCGGCGAATCATGCAACGGCGCGACCAGCAACACGCTGACGAGCGCGCCGGCGAGCGTCCCCACGAGGCGCTGCGCGCCGCGATACACCGTATCCGCGCGCGACCGCGTGCCGAGAAACACGACGAACGTCGTAATGACCGCCCAGAACCAACGCTCCGGCGAAAGCGAATGGCCGATCAGCATCGCGAGCAATGCAGCGGTCGTGGCGCGCGTGGCGGGGAGCCAGCAGAGCTTGCTGCGCAAATCGGCGAAGCGCTGCGGCGCGGTCAGCGTAACTAAAGCGCCCGTTAGTGCGGACGAATCGCGTCGCATGGCGCCTCGCTGCGCAATCTCCTTGAGCCGCGCAATCGCGTGACGTAATACATCGGTACGCGCCTTGACAGCATCATCCGCGGGTCCGGATGCAAACGCATACTGCCCAGCCGCCACTTCCACTTCGACGATCCGTTCACGAATCGTCTCCGCTTCCGACGGATTGAGCAGCGCCAACTGTTCTTCGAGCGATAGCGCAGCTTCGTTCAACGCGGAGAGATGCGCGGCAACGGGAGCGTGAAGCACACGCGACGCGCGCAGCGTCACCGTATGAACGGCGAGGCGAAAACTTGCCGCGACTCGCATCGGCACGATCACGCGGCCCACCAGCGCGACCATCAGCGGGCCGAACGCGGACAGCAGAAGCGACTGCACGAGATGCGCCGTCGAAGGATGCAGATAGAGGCCGAGATAAAAACACACCACGCCCAGCATCGCGCAGCCCAATGCGCGCGGTCCGCATGCCTGGCACAGCATGCCGATGAACATCACCAACAGGAAGCCCGCATCGCCGGCCAGCGGATAAAGGCTCAACACGCTCGCCATGGCAAAGCACACGCAAGCGCAGAGATAAAGACAGAAGAGCGTGCCGAACCAGGCAGTCCGCCGCGCATCGCGTACGAACAACGGCGCGACCATCGCAAAGAGGATGCCGGGCGCGGCGAGCGTAATGGGCTGATCCTGGGAAACGGTCCACGCGATAGTGGCCACGCCGGTGAGCAGGCAGGCGAGCGCGACGCGCAGCGCGGTATGGAGGCGCACGAGTCCCGGGTCCGCAGCTAGCAGGCGGTCGGCGACGCGCGATAACGCGGCAGCAATCATGATCGATGATGTCCAGGCTAATTGGCCGCGACCGGCTTTTGGCCGATCGCGGCAGGGCGGGCGCGTAGGCCCGCCACCTTCGTATCGTCGAACGGGGCCGCCACACCGGGATCACCGGCTGACAGCCCCGTCCGTCGACGGGCGATAACGCTCGAACAGACACGCCGAATGCGCTGCAAGGGTGGCGCAGCGCATCCAGCGGGTTCGGGTTTTCCCGAATGATACCTGGTCAAAATTGCGACTGTCGAATTTTTGCCGCAGCGCGGCAGTTCAGTAATTCAGCAGTACATGGCGCACGTCAAACCAAGGCAAGCGAAACGCGCACGCCTCAAGTCGCGTCGTGGAAAATCACCCCAAGCGTATGCCGTTGGCCTGAGCGCAAGCGGCTCACACCGTGCCGCAGATTCACCCGGTACGGACCGCGCGTCCCCTGAACCGGCCGGTGATGAACCGCGAACACCACCGCATCGCCCTTGCGGAGCGGCACCACTTCCGTACGCGACTGCATGCGCGGCCGCTGCTCCGTCATGACGAATTCGCCGCCGGTGAAGTCCACGCCGGGTTCGGACAGCAGAATCGCGACCTGCAGCGGGAAGACGTGTTCGCCGTAGAGATCCTGATGCAGGCAGTTGTAGTCGTCGGCTGCGTATTGAAGCATCAGCGGTGTTGGGCGCGTCTGACCTGCGGCGTGGCAACGCTCGATAAATTCCGCGTGCGTAGCCGGATACCGAACGCCGATCCCCATTGCCTCGTTCCAGCGATTCGCCACCGGCGCGAGATGCGGATAAAGCGCGCAGCGTAAATCGGTGACCAACGGCGGCAGCGGATAAGCAAAGTACTTGTATTCGCCGCGGCCAAAACCGTGCCGCGCCATCACGACGCGGCTACGAAACAACGCATCGTTCGGATAGAGCGCGCTCAGCGCATCGCATTCCTCCGAGCTGAGCAGATTGCGCAGCATCGCGCAGCCGTAAGCATTCAATTCTGCTTCGACCTCGAACCAGTCGATCGCACCGATACGCTGCGCGTGCGAGTCACCCGTGCCCGCTTCTGGCTTCTGGCCTGCGCCAGCTTTCAAGTCCAGCGCCAATTCCAGCGAGCGCGACTGCATACCCTTCGCGACCGTATCCATAAACTTTCTCCAATCAAGCGATCACCAGAACGATGATTGAGTGTAAGGACGGGCGTGATGCCGCGCACTCCGACTCTTGCTTTTCAATTCCGTGCTGTTCACAGCCCGTGCCTCGACAATAAGCGCATGATGTTCAGACCGGTCCGCTAGCACCGCCCCGCCACAGGGCGGTGCAGCGAGCCTTAAGCAAATCCAAACGCCCGCTTCGAAAATGCAAACTTCGCAGGACATGCCGCGTCGTTCATAGTAAGACCCTATTAAGCCCAATACGCGTATCCGGAGACTGTGCCCATGTCTGCTTCCCCGCAGAAACTCGACGACTGGCTCGACAAGCAAGAGGTGCTCAAGGACGACATCACCGCCTTTCCGCTAAAGGCGATGGCCGCCACGCTCGATCGCGAAGAAAGCGGGGACAGCGTGCCGCCGCTGTGGCACTGGCTGTACTTTCTGCCGGTGGCACCGATGTCCGAAGTCGGCCCGGACGGCCATCCGAAGCGCGGCGGTTTCCTGCCGCCCGTGCCGCTGCCGCGCCGCATGTGGGCCGGCGGCCGCCTGACCTTTCACGCGCCGCTGAAAGTGGGCGAACGTGCCACGCGTACTTCGACGATCGCCAATATCGAAGACAAGACCGGCCGGTCCGGCCGTCTCGTGTTCGTCACGGTGCAGCACACGATCGAAGCCGGGGGCGAACTGAAGCTCGAAGAGGAGCACGACATCGTCTACCGCGACGCGCCGCAGGATGGCGCGCGTCCACCGCAGCCGCAGCTCGCCCCAGAAGGCGAAACGTGGCGCCGCACAATCGACGCCGACGCCGTCATGCTGTTCCGCTACTCGGCGCTAACCTTCAACGGCCACCGTATTCACTACGACTATCCCTACGTCACGGAAGTCGAAGGCTATCCAGGCCTGATCGTCCACGGTCCGTTGATCGCGACCCTGCTGGTCGACCTGGTGCGCCGCGAACAACCGCAGGCCACGCTGCAAAGTTTCGCTTTCAAGGCGGTGCGTCCGACCTTCGCCGGCCAGGCTTTCACGGTATGCGGCAAGCCTTCCGCCGACGGCAAGATCATCGAGTTGTGGGCCAAAGACCACGAGGGCTATCTGACCATGCGCGCCACGGCCGCTATTGCCTGAGCTTCGCCCGAGCTTCGCCTGAACTCCAAGAGATTCGATTATGCAAACCACGCAGCAGGATTCCTTTCAGGACATTCGCGAAGCCGTACGCGATCTGTGCCAGCAATTTTCCGGCGAGTACTTTCGCAAGATCGACGAAGCGCGCGGCTACCCTGAAGAATTCGTCGACGCGCTCACCAAAGCCGGCTGGCTGGCCGCGCTGATTCCGCAGGACTTCGGCGGCTCGGGGCTGGGGCTGACCGAAGCGTCGGTCATCATGGAAGAAATCAATCGCGCCGGCGGCAACTCGGGCGCCTGCCACGGCCAGATGTACAACATGGGCACGCTCTTGCGCCACGGTTCCGAAGAGCAGAAGCGCAAGTATCTGCCGAAGATCGCGTGCGGCGACTTGCGTCTGCAATCCATGGGCGTGACCGAGCCGTCCACCGGCACGGACACCACGAAGATCAAGACCACCGCCGAGCGCCGCGGCGACCGCTATGTCATCAACGGACAGAAGGTGTGGATCTCACGCGTGCAGCATTCGGATCTGATGATCCTGCTCGCGCGCACCACGCCGCTTACGGACGTGAAGAAGAAATCGGAGGGCATGTCGATCTTTATCGTCGATCTGCGCGAAGCGATCGGTCACGGCATGACCGTGCAGCCGATTCTGAACATGGTCAATCACGAAACCAACGAACTCTTCTTCGACAACCTCGAAATCCCCGCCGAGAATCTGATCGGTGAAGAAGGACAGGGCTTCAAATACATCCTCGACGGGTTGAATGCGGAGCGCACGCTGATCGCCGCCGAATGTATCGGCGATGGTTACTGGTTCGTCGACAAGGTCACCGGGTACGCGAAAGAGCGCATCGTATTCGGCCGTCCGATCGGTCAGAACCAGGGCGTGCAGTTTCCGATCGCGCGCTCGTTCATCAATGTCGAGGCGGCCAGCCTGATGCGCTTCGAGGCGGCGCGCCGTTTCGATGCGCATCAACCGTGCGGCGCCCAGGCGAACATGGCGAAGCTGCTCGCGGCTGACGCCTCCTGGGAAGCGGCCAACGCGTGTCTGCAATTCCACGGCGGCTTCGGCTTTGCCTGCGAGTACGACGTCGAACGCAAATTCCGTGAGACGCGTCTTTACCAGGTCGCGCCGATTTCCACCAATCTGATTCTTTCGTACGTGGCCGAGCATATTCTCGGGCTGCCGCGTTCGTTCTGACCTTCGGGCGCCAACAACATGAGACCACTCGACGGTATCAAGGTCGTCACGCTCGAACACGCAATCGCCGCGCCGTTCTGTACCCGTCAACTCGCGGATCTGGGCGCGCGGGTGATCAAGATCGAGCGGCCCGGCGTCGGCGACTTTGCGCGCGGCTACGACGAGCGCGTGCATGGACTGTCGTCGCATTTCGTCTGGACCAATCGTTCGAAGGAAAGCCTTGCGCTCGATCTGAAGCAGTCTGCCGCTGCGGAGATTCTCGATGCACTGGTCGCCGACGCGGACGTATTGGTGCAGAACCTCGCCCCCGGCGCAGCGGACCGGCTTGGTCTCGGTTACGACACGCTGAGCGAGAAGTATCCGAAGCTGATCGTCTGCGATATTTCCGGCTATGGTTCCGACGGACCGTATCGCGACAAGAAAGCCTACGACCTGCTGATTCAGAGCGAATCCGGTTTTCTGTCGATCACCGGTTCGCCGGGCGAGCCGGCCAAGGCCGGATGCTCGATTGCGGATATTGCGGCGGGCATGTACGCGTACTCGAACATTCTGAGCGCGCTGCTATTGCGTGGCCGCACGGGGTGCGGCTGCCGCATCGACGTATCGATGCTGGAGAGCATGGTCGAGTGGATGGGTTATCCGCTCTATTACGCGATCGACGGTCAAACGCCGCCCGCGCTCTCCGGCGCGGCGCACGCCACGATCTATCCATACGGCCCGTTTCCCGCGGGCGACGGCAAGACCGTGATGCTCGGTCTGCAGAACGAGCGCGAATGGAAGCTCTTTTGTGAGCGCGTGTTGATGCAGCCGGAACTCGCCACCGACGAGCGCTTCAACTCGAACTCGAAACGCACGTCGGCGCGTGACGCGTTGCGCGAGGTGATCGTCGCGGCCTTTGCGAAGCTGAGCGCGGCGCAGGTCATTGAGCGGTTGGATAACGCCGGCATCGCCAACGCGCAAATGAACTCGCTCGGCGATGTGTGGGCGCATCCGCAATTGCATGCGCGCGAGCGCTGGCACGAAGTCGGCACGCCAGCGGGCGTGGTGCCCGCGTTATTGCCGCCGGGTTTGCCGACAGATGTCGAACCGCGCATGGATCCGGTTCCCGCGCTCGGCGAGCATACCGACGCGATTCTGCGCGAACTCGGCTACGACAGCGCGCGGATCGACGCGCTGCGAGCCGCCGGCACGATCTGAATGTTTTTAGCTTCGCCGGCGCGTGAGCGACGCCACGCCGGCGACCTGAACGAATACGAAACGACCTCATCATGAACGACCATCCCAGTCTGACGCTTGCCACTTTCGCCGCTCAGCTCGACTTCGACAGCATTCCGCACGCGGTGGTGGAGCGCACCGTCAACCTTTACGTCGACTGGCTCGGCTCGGCGTTGGCGGGCAAAGGCGCGCGGCCGGTCGAGACGATCGCGCGCTTTGCCCGCCAGGCCGGCGGCGCATCGAACGACGACGCGTGCGAAGTGTTGATCGACCGCAGCCACACCACGCCGTATTTCGCGGCAATGATCAACGGCGCGGCGTCGCACTTCGCCGAACAGGACGACGTGCACAACGGCTCGGTGTTTCATCCCGCGACGGTCGTGTTTCCGGTGGCGCTTGCGCTGGCGCAGGCGCATCGCAAGTCCGGGCGCGAGTTGATCGCGGCGGCCGTTGCCGGCTATGAAGTGGGCATCCGCATCGGCGAATTTTTGGGGCGCTCGCACTACAAGGTGTTTCACACCACGGGCACGGCGGGCACGGTGGCCGCGGCCGCGACAGCGGGACGGTTGTTCGGTTTGTCGCCGGCGCAGATGCTCGACGCGTTCGGCTCGGCGGGCACGCAGGCAAGCGGCCTGTGGGAGTTTCTGCGCGATGCCGCCGACTCGAAGCAACTGCACACGGCCATGGCAGCGGCCAACGGACTGATGGCCGCGCAACTCGCCGCCGATGGCTTCAAGGGCGCGACGCATATTCTGGAAGGCGCGCAAGGCATGGCCGCAGGCATGTCGAGCGACGCGGATCCGGCACGCCTCGTCGACCGCCTGGGCAGCCGGTGGGCGACGGCGGAGACGTCGTTCAAGTATCACGCGGCGTGCCGTCACACGCATCCCGCCGCCGACGCGTTGCTCGCCGTCGTGCAGGAACACCGTCTCGCGCCGCGCGATATCGCGAAGGTCGTCGCGCACGTCCATCAAGGCGCGCTCGATGTGCTCGGCGCGGTCGTCACGCCGCGCACCGTTCATCAGGCGAAGTTCAACATGGGCACGGTGCTCGGACTCGTCGCGCATCACGGCTATGCGGGCGTGACCGAATTCGAGGAGGGTTTCGACGCGGATGCGATCGCCGCCTTCCGCGACAACGTCGAGATGGCCTTCGACGCCGAAGTGGACGCCGCTTATCCCGCGCGCTGGATCGGCAAGGTGACGGTCACGGCCACCGACGGCCGCACGTTCAAGGGCCGCGTCGACGAACCGAAAGGCGATCCCGGCAATACGCTGTCGCGCGATGAAATTGCCACCAAGCTGCATCGGCTGGCGGCATTTTCGGGCGCGGCCACCGAAGGCGAGGCCGCGCGATTGCTCGGCAACGCGTGGCAAATCGCGGAGCAGGCGCAGGTCGGATCGGTCTTTAGCGCAGAGTGCAACGCGATGGTGGCCGCATGAGCGCCGCACTGCCGCGCTCCTATCTATTCGTGCCGGGCAACCGCCCTGAGCGCTTCGAAAAAGCGCACGCAGCCGGTGCGGACGCGGTGATTCTCGATCTCGAAGATGCCGTGCAGCCCGATGAAAAACCGGCGGCGCGCGCGGCGGTGCTAGCCGCTGTATCGAGCGAAGCATCACGGCCCGCATGGGTGCGCATCAACGGCTCGGACACGCTCTGGTTCAACGAGGATGTCGCCGCGCTGTCCGGACAGCCGGGTATCGCAGGGATCGTGTTGCCTAAAGCGGAGACGCGCGAGCAGATCGAGGCCGTGCTGGCGACGGCGCATGCCACTTTAAGCGTGTTGCCGATCGTTGAAACGGCGTGTGGGTTTGCGAGCGTCGCGGTGTTGTGCGCCGCGCCGCGCGTGCAGCGCATTGTGTTCGGCACGCTGGATTTTCAGATCGATCTCGGTATCGACGGCGACGGCGAGGAACTGCATCTGTTCCGCTCACAGATCGTGCTGGCATCGCGGCTTGCCGGAATCGGCGCGCCGGTGGACGGCGTGTCGACAACCATCACCGACACCGACGCCATCGAAGCCGACGCGCGCCGCGGCCGGCGCTTCGGCTTCGGCGGCAAGCTGTGCATTCATCCGAAGCAGATCGATGCGGTGCACCGCGCGTACGCGTGGAGCGGCGCGGACAAGGCATGGGCGCAACGTGTCTTGGCCGCAGTGGAAACGAGCCACGGCGCGGCTGTGGCGGTGGACGGCAAGATGGTCGATATGCCGGTGATCCTGAAGGCGCGAAGGATTCTTGCGGGCGCATAGGCTGCGGCGAGCGCATCGCCGGCGCGATGTCGCGCGCCGTCCATTAACCGCGACGAAACATCGGCTTCCAATAATGCCAATACCCTGAAGGCGCAGCGTGACGCAAACTTGACGTCACGCGGGGGGACGCATTCGCGCCGTGTACTCAACATCATGCAACGAGCTGTCGCCATAAAAAGATAGCCATGCATCACTGTTTTGCGCGCGCGGTCCCACCGCGCGCGGACCCATGAGGAGACAAAATTTGGCAACCGTCAATTCCGGCGCGCGGCTCGACCGCCTGCCCATTAGTCGCTTTCACTGGAACATTCTCGGCCTGATCGGCGCAGGCGCCTTCCTCGACGCCTTCGACATCTATCTCGCCAACGGCGCGTTAGCCGCGATGGTCAAAAGCGGCTTCACCGATTTGCGGCTCGGCTCGTTTTTCATCTCCGCGACCTTCATGGGCATGATGATCGGCGCGGGTCTGTCCGGTTATCTCGGCGACAGATTCGGCCGGCGTTATTCGTATCAGGCGAACCTGGCGATCTTCGGTCTCGCCTCGATCGCCGCGTGTTTCGCGCCGAATATCTACTGGCTGATTCTGTTGCGTTTCATCATGGGTGTGGGGCTTGGCGCGGAATTGGTGGTGGCGGCCGGAACGTTGTGCGAATTCGTGCCGCCGGCCACGCGCGGACGCTGGACGTCATTGCTCGCTTTGATCATCAATTCCGGCCTGCTTGGCGCGACGGCGATCGGCTACTGGGTGATTCCGCATCTCGGCTGGCGCTATATGTTTGCGATTGCCGGGATCGGTGCGCTCGTCGTGTGGTTTCTGCGGCATCGGATGCCGGAATCGCCGCGCTGGCTGGAGACGGTCGGACGCCTCGACGAAGCCGAGGCGACGGTGTCGGCGATCGAGCGGCAGGTGGAGGCACGGGTCGGCAAGTTGCCGCCGGTGGCGCGCGTGATGAGCCATGAGGTGCCGGCCGCGCCGTTCTCGGCGCTGTTCGCGCGCGGCATGATCGGCCGCACGCTGGTGGCGGCGCTCACCTGCATGGCGATCAACATGTCGCTGTACGGGTTCGTCGCGTGGCTGCCGACGTTCTTCGTCAAGGAAGGGCTGACGATCGTGCAGTCGCTGGGATTCGTGCTGCTGATGTCGTTCGGCGCGCCGGCCGGCGCGGTGGTCGGGTATCTGGTCACGGACCGGATCGGCCGGCGTAACGGTATCGTGCTGTTCTCGCTCGTGACGATCGCGCTCGGGTTCGTGTACGTGCAGATGCGGGCGCCGGCGGTGATTTCCATCGTGGGTTTCGCACTCGTGACGGCGATCTATACGGTCTGCACGCTGGGATTGTTCGGGTATATCCCGGAGTTGTTTCCGACCGCGCATCGGTTGCGGGGGACGGGTGTCGCGGGCACCTGCGGACGCGCCGCCTCCATGTCGACACCTTATGTGGCGCTGCTGTTGTACACGCACTTTGGCGTGACGGGCGTGCTGACGATGGTCGGCGGCGTTCTGCTGTTGCTGAGCGTGGCGATCCTCGCGCTGCGGATCGAAACGAGTCAGCAGACGCTCGAGGACATCTCGCCCGATGCCGATCTGACGCCGAGCGGAGAGTTGTTCGAGAAGTCGGTTTAGGCCGTTGAGCGCGTGAGCGCGGGCCGTCGATTCGCTCTTTCGGAGCGACCGCGCTTACGGTAAGCGCACCTCGATGCCGCATCACTGCGCTCGCGGAACCGGTGCGTGCCCCGCTTTTGTGCGCGAGGCCTGGCGGGCAAATGTATCGACGACGCTCGCCAGCGGCTACGAAGCGGTCAGCAGACGGCCGGCATCGCCGCATCGCTTTCGCATTCGGCCAGCAACGAGAGCAGCTTGTCCAGCGCGAATGGTTTCCTCAAAAAGCCTTTGACGGGGAAGGCGGGCGCTTCGCCGCTGCCGCTCGTCAGAATGACGGGTACGGAAGCTAGTTCACTGCGTGCCTGCATCGATTCGATCAGTTCGGCGCCGTCCATGTTGGGCATGCGCCAGTCGCACACCACCGCGCTGACGCGCGTGCGTTGCAGTCGTTCAAAAGCTTCGGCGCCGTCCGCCGCCGTGGCGACCGTGTAACCACGGCCGACCAGCACGGCGCGCAGCGCGGACAATGCCTCGGGTTGGTCGTCGACCAGTAATACGCGACTCATAATGCTTATGCCTGAAATGTTCGGTTGGACTGGGCCTCGGGTGTTCGTGGCGCCAGCCGTGACAGGGACGTGGGCTGAATTGCCGTGTCTGCTTGCCTGTCGAGCCGGTGGATAAAGCAAGCGCTGTGCCTGCTTGTGTGCGGCGCCGCAGAACATGGCTTGCGGGGAGGCGGAAGATGCGCCGATCAAATCTGTTTTGACGTAGCGCGGAGGGATGGCGAGAGTCGCATTGCCGGGCACTGATAGGTCGCACGCGCCGATCCGGGCACGGTCGCCGGAGCGCGAGCGGCGAGCGGCAAGCGGCAAGCGGCAAGCGGTTCAACGCTTACCTGCATCGCTGCGTCTAAAGCATGCAGTCGCAGACGAGACCGGCAGCTTTGCCGAAACAGGCTAGCGTTTCCCTTGCGCCCGGTTAAGATTGGCCTTTGTCTTGAGAGCGCTACGGCGCTTCAACTCTGGCCGTCATCATGCATTTCGATTTCGTAGACTTGCGCTTGCTCCTCAATATCGCCGATACGCAGAATCTGGCGCGCGCCGCGGAGCGCTCGCATCTGTCGGCGCCGGCGGCAAGCAACCGGGTCAAAAATCTCGAGGAACAACTGGGTTTCAAGCTGCTCTACCGCACCAGCCAGGGCGTGACGCTGACGCCTGCTGGCGAAGCTTTCGTGCATCACGCGCGGCTCGTGCTGGAACGGGTCGAGCATCTGGCCGGCGACATGCAGGAGTACGGCGAAGGCATCAAGGGACACGTGCGCATCTGGGCCAATACCACCGCGATCAGCGAGTTCATGCCGGCCGTGCTGAGCCATTTCTTGCGCGATCACCCTGACGTCAACATCGATCTGCGCGAAGTGCTGAGCGGCGAAATCGTCAAGGGCGTGGCGGATAGCGCGACGGATATCGGCATCGTCGCGGGCAACGTGCATGCGGAGCATCTTGAAATGCTGCCGTATCGCGACGACCGGCTCGTGCTGGTCACGTCGCGCGATCATCCGTTGGCACGTCTGGCGTCGGTGGACTTCGCGCAAGTGCTGGCGGCCAACTTTGTGAGCCTGCCGACGTCGAGCGCGATCCACGCGTTCATCACCAGTGCCGCCGATGCGCTCGGCGCGCGTCTGAAATTGCGCATACAGGTGGGCAATTTCGAAGCCGCTTGCCGGATGATCGAAGCGGGCGTGGGCATCGGCATCGTGCCGGAATCGGTCGCGCTGCGGCACAAGAAGACGATGCAGATCGCCACGGTCGGACTGAACGACCCTTGGGCTGAGCGCAAGCTCAAGATCTGCGTGCGCAGCCTCAGGGACTTGCCGCCGTTCGCGCGCGTGTTGGTCGACCGGTTGATGGCGGGCGTTTAAGGCCAATAGGTGCCGGCGTTCAGTCGCGCGCATTGATCTGTAACGCTCATGCGGCCGGTCCAGATGTCGTTCCGGATGCCTTTGCTGGGGCGCTATGTATTTCCAATAAGAAACTAATGTGTCAGAGCCCGCGTGCGGGCGCGGGTTGACGCTGACGCCCGCGATAATGCGAAACAGTCGATTCCACGGACGGAACCATATAGACGCAGCAAGCCTTCGCGGGCCTTCCTCCAGCCAGTTCCGGGCAAATACCCTTGCCGCCACAAAAGCCCGCGTGTATAGTTTCCGAACTTACTCTTGTTTCGCATCGGAAATTAAAGGGATTCTCATGGACGCTTCCACCATCCTCGCCGACCTCGGCATCGCCCACGCGGCGCAAGCCGGCGACATCGCGGTTCATTCGCCTATCACCGGCGACCTCATCGGCCGCGTGGCCAGCAACACGGTGGCGGAAGTCGACACGGCCCTCGCCCAGGCAAAAGACGCTTACACCGCCTGGCGCAACGTGCCGGCGCCGCGGCGCGGCGAACTGGTGCGTCTGCTAGGCAACCGTCTGCGCGAGAAGAAGCAGGCGCTCGGCAGCATCATCACGCTCGAGACCGGCAAGATTCTCCAGGAAGGCTTGGGCGAAGTGCAGGAAATGATCGACATCTGCGATTTCGCGGTCGGTCTGTCGCGTCAACTGTACGGCCTGACGATCGCCTCGGAGCGTCCGGGGCATCGCATGGCGGAGACGTGGCATCCCATGGGCACCTGCGTCGTGATCTCGGCGTTCAATTTCCCGGCCGCGGTGTGGTCGTGGAATGCGGCGCTCGCGCTGGTCTGCGGCAATGCCGTCATCTGGAAGCCGTCGGAAAAGACGCCGCTCACCGCGCTCGCCGTCAATCAGATTCTTACCGAGGCGTTGCAAGAGTTCGGCGACGCGCCGGCCGGCCTCACCGCCTTGATCAACGGCGGCCGAGATGTCGGCGCGAAGCTGGTGGCCGATCCGCGCGCGTCGATCGTCAGCGCGACGGGCAGCACGGAAATGGGCCGCACGGTCGGCGTGGAAGTGGCGAAGCGTTTTGGCCGCTCGCTGCTCGAACTCGGCGGCAACAACGCGGGCATCGTCACGCAAACAGCGGATCACGAACTCGCCATGCGCGGCATTCTGTTTTCGGCGGTGGGCACGGCGGGTCAGCGTTGCACGTCGCTGCGCCGTTTGTTCGTGCATGAGAGCGTGTACGACAAAACCATCGAGCGTCTGAAGCAGTTGTACAGCAAGGTGCCGATCGGCAATCCGCTCGAAAAGGGCACGCTGATGGGCCCGCTGATCGACAAGCAATCGTATGGCCGCATGCAGGAAGCGCTGCAACAGGCCACGGCGGAAGGCGGCAAGGTGTTCGGCGGCGAACGTGTCGACGTGAAGGGCTATGAAAACGGCTACTACGTGCGTCCGGCGATCGTCGAAATGCCGTCGCAAACGTCGGTGGTGCTCAAGGAAACCTTTGCTCCGATTCTCTACGTGTTGCGCTACACCGATTTCGCCGATGCAGTCGAAGCGAACAACGCAGCGGTGCACGGCCTGTCGTCCTGCGTGTTCACGACCGATCTGCGCGAAGCGGAACGTTTCCTGTCCGACTCGGGCAGCGACTGCGGCATCGCGAACGTCAACATCGGACCGAGCGGCGCGGAAATCGGCGGCGCGTTCGGCGGCGAGAAGGAAACCGGCGGTGGCCGCGAGTCGGGTTCGGATGCTTGGAAGGCGTACATGCGCCGCGCTACCAACACGGTCAATTACTCGTCCGCGTTGCCGCTCGCGCAGGGTATCGACTTCAATATCGGCTGATACGGCTCGCTTCAATCCGTGAGAAGCAGCGGCGCATTGACACGCCGCTGCGGCCGTGAATAAACCCTCTTTAGCAGTCCGTTTGCGCCGCCGGCGTTTGCGAGCGGCCACGCTACTCGTGGAGTGAGACGTGAGTTCCAAGGTCGTGATCGTTGGCGGTGGGGTGATCGGCAGCTCGATTGCGTATTTCTTGCGGCTGTCCGATCCGACGGTCAGCGTCACGGTGATCGAACGCGATCCGACTTATGCGCGGTCTTCGTCGGCGTTATCGGCGGCGTCGATCCGCCAGCAATTCTCCACACCGCTTTCCATACAGATGTCGCTGTTCGGCATCGAGTTTTTGCGCTCGATCGGCGAACGGCTCGAGGTCGACGGCGCCAAACCGTCGATCGATCTGCACGAAGGCGGCTACCTGTTTCTCGCGACGTCCGCCGGCGAGACGACGCTGCGCGAGAACCACGCGCTGCAAACGAGCCTCGGCGCGGATATCAGCCTGCTCGACCAGCACGCGTTGCAGTCGCGCTTTCCCTGGCTCAACACGGAAGACCTCGTGGCCGGCGCGTACGGTGAAAGCGGCGAGGGCTGGTTCGACGGCTATGGACTCGTGCAGGCTCTGCGCAAGAAGGCGCAGTCGCTCGGCGCGCGCTACATCGCCGCCGACGTCACCGCCATCCATCGCGACGGCAAACGCGTCACGCAAGTGCAGACCGCGAACGGCGAGACTTACGCCTGCGACGTGGTGGTCAATGCAGCCGGCGCATGGTCGCGCAAAGTCGCGCAGATGGTCGGCATCGACATTCCGGTCTACGCGCGGCGCCGCAGTATTTTCAACGTTACCTCTCCGGGGCAACTGGAACGGTGTCCGTTGCTGATCGATCCGAGTGGTGTGTATTTCCGTCCTGAAGGCAAATCGTTTATCTGCGGTACGTCGCCGTCGGCGGATAACGACCCTGACGATCTGCCGCTCGACGAAGTCGATCACGCGCTATTCGACGACGTGATCTGGCCGACGCTCGCGCATCGCGTGCCGCAATTCGAAGCGCTGCGCGTGCAGAATTGCTGGTCCGGCTATTACGAATACAACGTGCTCGATCAGAACGCGATCATTGGCTATCACCCGGATATCGATAACTGCATTTTCGCCAACGGTTTTAGCGGGCACGGTTTGCAGCAAGGGCCGGCAACGGGACGTGGCATCAGCGAACTGATTCTGCACGGCCGCTATACGACGCTCGATCTGGGCTCGTTGAGCTTCACGCGTGTGCTGGAAAACCGGCCCATCGTGGAGAAGAACGTGGTGTAGCCGGGTGCATCGGGATGATGCGGAAAACGCAATATGTAGTGCGTAGATATCGTTTGCCGCCCACCTCGGCGATGGTCACAATCAGCGACGATCTTTCCTCCTGAGAAGCGGCCCGTCACCATGTTCACGTTCAATCCCGCATTCGAAGCGCCGAGCGGTTCGCCGATCCGCGAGCTCTTCAAGTATCTGGCGCAACCCGGCATGATCTCGTTCGCCGGCGGCTATCCGGCGAGCGATCTGTTCGATCGTGAAGGGCTCGACGCCGCTGCATCGCGCGCGTCGCAACACGCCACGCTCTGCCTGCAATACGGCCCCACCGACGGCCTCCCTGTCCTCAAAGAACAACTCGCGCACCTGATGGCGCGCCGCGGCGTGTCTTGCATGCCGCAAGACATGCTGGTGACGACCGGCTCGCAGCAAGGCTTCGATTTGCTGCTGCGCGTGATGGTCGCGCCCGGCGACGTGGTGCTGGTCGAGCAGCCCGCTTATCCCGCGACCTTGCAGGCGCTCAAGCTGCAAGAGGCCGACGTGGTGACGATTCCGGTCGATCAGGACGGCCTCGACGTCGACGCGCTCGCCGCGTTGCTCGACTCGGGCACGCTGCGCCGCGCGCCGAAGCTGTTGTACACGGTGCCCACGTTCGCGAATCCGACTGGCGCGACCTTGTCGCTCGAACGCCGCACGGCGTTGCTGAAGCTGGCGGCGCGCCACCGCTTTCTGATCGTCGAAGACGATCCCTACGGCGATCTGCGCTTCACTGGCGCGGCATTGCCTTCGCTGCTTGCGCTGAGCGAACAGGTGCCGGGATCGCGCGATTGGGTCGTGCATTTCTCCAGTCTATCGAAGATCGTCGCGCCGGGCTTGCGAGTGGGCTGGATGCTCGCGCACGCGGAGATTCTGCGACGCTGCATGGTCGCCAAGCAGACGGTCGATCTGTGCAGCTCGCCGTGGACCCAGGCGATCGCCGCGGAGTACCTCGCGAGCGGCGCGCTGGAGCGGCATTTGCCGCGCATCGTCGACGCCTACGCCGTGAAATGCCGCACGCTATGCGACGCGCTCGAAGCGCAACTGGCTGATCAGATCGCGTTTTATCGTCCTGCGGGCGGCATGTTCGTATGGGCGCGATTGAGGGCCGGTCAGAATGCGTCCGATTATCTGCGCGCCTGCATCGAGCGCAATGTGATGTTTGTGCCGGGCGTGGCGTTCTATAAAGACAATATCGATTCGTCGGCACTGCGCTTGTCATTTGCCGCGCCTGGCATAGCGGATATCGAAACCGGCGTGCAGAGAATGAAGCAGGCGCTCGAACATTTTTGACCGCGGCTTAGGTAGTGTTCGCGTCAAAGCAGTAATCTCGATGCTTGAAATAACCCGGCAAGCACATTGCGTGCAGCCGGGTTTTTTTTACGCGTACGCTAAATTAAGCGGATTTAGGATAAAGGCTGCGGACAACTAATGCCGTCCAGGCCGACGGAGACCATTCACAAAGCGGCGCGGCCATCTGTCACGTGTTTCTGCATATAAGCTTCCCGCTGGCTCGCGCCGGTTTAGCGAATCGAATCGCCATGTCCAATGGATGCGTTTCCAAATCCCTTAATCAGGCATGTTTTTGATTTTGTCAAACTCCTGAAGCAAGTCGGACTGTTAAATAGGAAGTGTCGCTGGTTTTTAGATAAAAATATCGGTTATCATCGCTGCCTTCGGAGATTGATCCCGCTGGCTTAATCCAATGGGCATCCGCGTTAATACCGTCGCATCGAACCAGAAGAAATCAGATGAAGATGTCGCGCAAAAAGATTGCAATCCTGGTAGTCGGTCTTCTGGTCGTGGCCGGCGTGGTCATTCAGGCGGTTTGGCGTCCTTTTGGTCATCGCAAAGTCGCGGAGAACAGCGAAGTCGTCCTGGATATTCATCACCCTGACGCGGTGATCGACAGCGAAGCGCTCTCGCGTTTGCCGCGCGACATCCTGCGCGTGCCGCTGCTGCATGACGTGCTGACACAAGACTTCGTCGACTATTACGAATCGAGCAATACGCGCCTGTCCGCCGAAGGCGCGCTGCGGCGTCTCGCGTTCGAACATCAACTCGACTGGCGCGACGAATTGATCCGCCGCGTCTTCGACGAACCCGCGCACGTGCTGCTGTGGCGCTCGCCCGACGGCCGCCTCGGCTACTGGGTGATGTCGATGCATCGCAACGGCTTCGCCAAGCTGCTGCAAGGCGTGGGCAATGTCGCCACGAGCGACGCGCAACTGAGTCAGGTGGCCAGGCTTTCCGGCGACGTGCCCGTCTATGCGTTGAAGCTGGCGGTCGGCCGCACGCTGCTGTTCGCCACCAAAGACGATCGTCTGGTGGTGCTGTCCGCGCCCGGCGTATTGCTCGACGGCAAGGGTGCGCTGCTGAGCGAGCGCGCCGATGCCGTCTCGGAGATGCTGTCCTCGGGCCGCGACGACGCCGCACATGCCTATCGGCTCGACGCAGCCGGCGACGCGCCGAAGGGCCACCGGCTGGTGGTGTCGGCGAATTACTTGTCGTTCGGTTATCAGGCGTTCTTCTCCGGTATCGACGCATTGCGCTTCGACTTTTCGCCGAACGGCAACGGCAACGCCGCAGCGAACTGGCAAACGTCGGCGCTGATCGATCCGGGTAAGTTGCCGCAGCAGTGGAACGGCGCCGACCTGTGGCGCGCGTTGCCGGCCAATGCCGCCGCCTGCACGAGTTTGCCGGCGGACTGGAAAGAGGCCTCGGGGCTGTTGGGCAAAGTGGCCGGCGGCGGCGCGGACAGCGCTGCGGCGATCGGCGATCAGCTCACTGGCCCCGCGGCGGTGTGCTGGTATGCGAAGTCCACGCTGGTCGCGCCGGTGTTCGTCGCACGCGTGAAGACGCAGGACGCGGCCGGCGTCGCCGCATTGAAGACAGCGCTCGGCAAGACTTTCGGCGATGTGATCGGCGCTTATGAAGCGAAGGCCGCCAAAGCCGACGGCGCCGACTCGGGTTATCGCCGCTTGCCGGTCACCACGCGCGACCAAGGCGCGGACGTCACCGTGTGGCAGCGTCCGGTGAGCGCGCGTTCGGGCACCGCGGTGACCAGCAAGGCGTCGTTTGCGTCGCAGTTGTCGGCGGAACGTTATTTCCCGGTCACGCTCGCGCTCGCGCACGGCTATCTGATTTTCTCGCCAGACGGCCGTCTCGTCGACGACACGCTCGCGGTGCTCGACAAGCGGTACCCGGCGCTCGCCGACACGCTCGCGCCGCAACGTCTGCAGCGCACGATTCTGACGCTCACGCCGTCGTCGGCGGCCGCGCTGATCGAACGCGAGGCCGGCGCGGCGTTGCCGGCGGATCAGGAAGCGGTGTTCCGCAACGCGTCGCGCACGCATCTCCTGCCGAAACTGCACGCGCTCGCTCATTACCCGCCGGTTTCGCTGACGCTGCCGCAGAACCTGCCGGGCTCGACGGGCTGGGTGCCGGTGGAATGGTGGTTCGATCGCGCGAAGGCGGATGCGAATTCGAATACGAGCGCTGCGGATACGCCCGCGGATCAACCCGGCACCGAGGGCGACTGAGTGCGCCGCCTTCGCGTATTTGACGCGACAGTCGCGGCGCACGCGCTTGAGCGCGTGGCGGGGCGCGAGGACGCTGCGCAGCCCGCGCATGCTGCGCAGTCGACGCGCGCCATGCTGCCTACCCATGTTGCGCAGTCGACGCGCGCCATGCTGCCTACGCATGCCGCGCAGTCAACCCACGCCACGCAGCCCGCGCATGCCGAACTCCCCACGACCCACGCTTTCCCCACATCGCGCCGAGCGTGGCTCGCGAGCACGGGTGCCGCCTTCGCCATCGCGACACTCGCGCCCTACGCGCACGCGCTCACCAGCACCACCGCATCCCCCGACCCCGACGCATTCTCCCCGCAACAATCCGCGGCATTTCGCGCGTGGTTTGCGCGCATCGTCGACCAGCAGATGCGGCGCGGACCGACGCCGCGCTGGACCCAACGCGATTGCGCGGGCCTCGTGCGCTTCGCGGTCGGCGAGACGCTCCGTCCGCACGACACCCGGTGGCTGCGCGCCAACGGCATGACCAGTCTCGCGGATACCAGCAGCATGCCGCCCGAACTGCAACTGTCCGCGTCGCAGCGCGGAATCGCCAACCGCTGGACCCAGCTCGACGGTTCCACCGGCGCGTACGCATCGGCGATCGCACTGATTCAACGCAATAGCCGGTTTGTTTCGAAGGACGTGAACCAGGCGCTGCCCGGCGATCTGCTGTTCTTCGACCAGGGCGACGACCAGCATCTGATGATCTGGCTGGATCGCTATATCGCTTACCACACAGGCACCGTCACGCCGACCGATACCGGTCTGCGCGCCGTCGCCGTCTCCGACCTGATGCAATGGAAAGACTCCCGCTGGCAGCCGCTCGACGGCAATCCGAATTTCGTTGGCGTGTTTCGTTTGGACTTTCTAACACCATGACCCGAATGATTTCCGTCACACGATCGAGCGGTTGGTTGGGCAAGGCGCGCCGTCGCGCGGCATGCACGTTCGCGGCGCTAGTCGCAGCGTTGACACTGGTCGTCGCACCGGCCGCTTATGCGGACGACGAAGCGTCGAGCGCTGCCGCCGCCGATGCCAATATCGCCGGGAATCCGACGCTGCAGACGGCGCCGTCGAGCAATTTCAGCTCGCAGAAGGTGGACGGCCAACCGTTCTTCCTGCTCTCGGATGCGAGCTTCGGCAGTGATCAACTGGCACAAGTGCGACTCGAAGCGCCGGGCCGCGATTTCAAGGATGCACTGCAAGCGTACGGCGGTGCGGACATCGTCGTGTATCGCGTGCCGAAGCCGCTGGACTTTCTGAAGGCGCAAAAGAATCTGCATCGGCTGAATGTCGCGCCGAACTATCAGGGCGAAGGGCTCGCAAATACGCTCGCGTATCTGTGGGACCGCTGGTTCACCGAAGCACGTCGCGCATGGCAGCGAGTGTTGTCGTTCGCGACCCGCAGCAAGGCGACCGAGGCGGCGCCGCAATTCAAGCTCGGCGAACAGACCGGCAAGCCGACGCAATTCGAACCGAACTCGCAATTCGCGCCGCTCAAAGGCTACGACATGGTCGCGCGTTTCCGCTATCCGATCTGGGACGCGAAAGTGATCGAGCCGCCCAAGGGCGTGAATCTCGCGGGCAGCAGCAATAACTTTATCGAAGCCAGTTCGGGCAACGTGATGATTCCGGTCGGCAAATTGCCGCCGGGGCTGTATATCGTCGAGGCGGTGATCGGCAACTATCGCGCGCATACGCTGCTGTTCGTGTCGGACACGGTGGCGGTCGTGAAGGCGGCGTCGAGCGGCATGCTGGTGTGGACCACGCGGCGCGATAACGGCAAGCCCGTGGCGAATACGGAAGTGAACTGGACCGACGGCGTGGGTGTTCTGCAAAGCGGGACGACCGGCGGCGACGGCGCGCTGGTGCTGCAACACGTCAGCCCCGAGCGCAGCTATGTGCTCGGCGCCGATCCGCAGGGCGGCGTGTTCGTTTCCGAGAATTTCTACTACGACAGCGAGATCTACAACACGAAGATCTACGCAGTGACCGATCGGCCGATGTACCGGCCGGGCGATCCGGTGCATGTGAAGTTCATCGGCCGCACGTTCCAGAATGCGACGCAATCGTCGGCGCCGGCCGAGGCCGATATCAAGCTCGATGTGCTCGATCCGAACGGCGCGCCGGTGGCGACCAGCAAAGTGCATTTCGCCTCCGATACCGGCGCGGATGCCGCGTTCACGCTGCCCGCCGACGCCACCGCCGGCGGCTACACGCTGCGCTTCGACTACAACGGCGATGTGTATGGCAGCGCGTTTCGCGTCGCCGAATATGTGAAGCCGCACTTCGACGTGAACCTGTCGATGGATAAAGCCGACTACGCGACCGGCGAGGCGTTGAAGGGCAAGATCCAGTTGCGCTATCCGGATGGCAAGCCGGTGCGCGACAGCAAGATTTCGGTCACGCTGCGCGCGCAGAAAGTGACGATCGTCGACGGTGAATTGCGTTATGCGGGACTGTTCCCGGTCAAGCTCGACCAGCAGGAACTGAAGACGGATAGCGACGGCAACGCGAGCCTGACGCTGCCGGCCGCGAAGGAGCCGAGCCGCTACGCGTTGACGCTGTTCGCACAGGACGGCGCGGCGTACAAGGTGCGTGTGACGCGCGAAGTGCTGATCGCGCGCGGCGCCACGCCGTATCGTTTGACCACGGCCAAATCGTTCTCGCAACCGAAGCAAGCGGTCAGCTTCGATTTGCAGACGCTAGGTGCGATCGATCCGGCGTCACATGCGCCGTCGAAATACGAGTGGACGCGTCTCGAATCGCAAACGCATGGCGAAGGCGCGTTGAAGGGCGCGAGCGCGGGCGGCAAGCTGTCGTTCCCGGTGCAGTTCGACGAACCGGGTTCGTACATGTTGTCGGTGAAGGACGACTTGGGCAACCTGCTCGCCGCCGCCAGCCACTGGGTCGCGGGCGATGGCCTGAAGGCGATTCCGGGCAGCGTCGAAATCGTGTTCGATCGCGACAAGTACAAGATCGGCGATACCGCGGAAGCATTGATCACGTTCCCGATGCCGGTCGACGACGCGCTGCTCACACTCGAACGCGACAACGTCGAGCGTCGCGCGTTGCTGACGGCGGGCGGCGACTGGCTGCAATTGCAACGCGTGGCGCCATCGCAATGGAAAGCGCGCATCAAGGTGGGCGCTGACTTCGCGCCGAACATGACGTTCTCTGTGTTGTACGTGCACGCGGGCGAATACGTGTTCCAGAACGCGGGCATCGTGGTCGCGCAACCGCAGATCGAATTGAACGTGAAAAGCGACAAGCCGGTATACGGGCCGGGCGACACCGTCACGCTGAATTTCGACAGCACGTTGAACAGCAAGCCGGAAGCGGCGAACCTGACTGTGAGCGTGGTCGATGAAATGGTCTACGTGTTGCAGCCGGAAATCGCGCCGAATATCGTCGACTTCTTCTATCACCCGCGCCGCAATAACGTGCGGACCTCGTCGAGCCTGTCGTTCATTACCTACGACCTCGCGCGCTCGCCGCTGAAGGGCGCGCCTGGCGGACCGCAGCGCGCCAACTACAACGAGCGCGGCGTGAAGGTGCTCGAACGGCCGCGCCGCGACGATCAGGACACGGCCGCGTGGGAAGGCAATCTGAAAACCGACGCGAACGGCCATGCCACCATGACGTTCAAGATGCCTGATTCGCTGGCGCGCTGGCGCATTACGGTGCGCGCGGCGGCGCCGGATGGCATGGTCGGTCAACGCACTGCTTACCTGCGCTCGGACAAGGCGCTGTATCTGAAGTGGAGCGGGCCGTCGCACTTCCGCGTCAACGATCAGCCGGCCATCGATATGATCGCGTTCAATCAGACCGACGCGGATATGGACGCGCAGTGGGCGGTGGACGGCGGCGGGTTGTCGCTCAATCAGAAGGTCACGCTCAAGCGCGGCGTGAACTATCTGCGGCTGCCGGGCGGCGCGCTGAAGGACGGCGTGATCAACGCGTCGCTGCGCAGCGCGGGTAAGGACGTCGATCGTCTGCAAACTACGATTCATCTCGACGCGAGCGGCTGGCTCGATCTGCATCAGAACACGGTGGCGCTCGACGGCTCGAACAAGCCGCTGAATTTGCCGCAAGACGCACAGGATGTGAGCGTGCGTTTCATCGGCAGCGCGCAGAGCCAGTTCATGCGCGTCGCCGACGATCTGATCAACTATCCGTACGGTTGCGCCGAGCAAACGTCGAGCCGTCTGATTCCGCTGGCGCTTGCTCACGATGCGATCGGCCACGGCGACAGTGCGAGCTCGACGCAAGGACTCGAAGCGCTGTTGCGCAATCAGCGCCAGCGTCTGGCGATGCTCGCGGGCGTCGGCGGCACGTTCGGCTGGTGGGGCGATACGACCGGCGGCAGCGCACTGATTACGGCGTACGCGTATTACGCGGATTGGCTCGCGAGCCGCAGCCTCGGCATCAGCCTGCCCGCCGACAACTGGCAGCACGCCATGGACGTGTATCGCGACGCCGGGGCCAAAGAGCCGCTGTTGCATCGCGCGCTGGCTTTGTGGCTGATGCAGCAGATGGGCCTGCCGGTCGCGACGCCGGTCGCGGGCGTGGCCGCGGATCTGACGAGCGATGCCGCAGCCACCGCTAAAGCGCCCGCGCGTAGCGGTACGTACGGCGCGTCGGACAGCATCGTGTTCGCGCAGGCCGATTCACCGCGTGGCAAGCAGATGGCGACGCTGCTGATCGCGAGCATGGCGCGCAGCACGAGCGCACAAATTCCCGACGGTTTCGACGCTGCGGCGAGCGCAGCGCGCCTCACGCTCGTGAACGATCCCGCGCCGCTGGTGCAAAGCCTCATCGCAATGACGGGCGACGGCGGAGCGAGCGCCGATGCCCCGGCATTGCTGGCAAAAAGCAGCGCCGACTATCCGACGCTCGATCGCGCCTTGACGCTGCTGTGGCTGCGCAAGTCGCTCGGCGCGGATCCGACTGCCGCGTCGCTGCCGTCGCTCCAGGGCACGGGCTGGACACGCGCGACGACGCCGACCGGCACGCCGCTCTACAAGTGGACTGGCGCGGCGCAGCCGACCACGCTCGATGCCGGCGTCGAGCGCACCGACGTCAACGCGCTGGTTTCGTTCCGCAGCCATACGAGCGAAGACAGCCGCTTGAACATCACCGTCGAGCGGCGTTTCTACAAGCTCGAACCGGTCGAAGTCGCGGTCGATCCGAAAAAGAAGGAAGCCGCCGGCGAGAGCCAGTTGGGCCGCTCGGCATTCACCGCGCGTCTGATGAAGCAGGGCGACG
Organism: Paraburkholderia sp. BL18I3N2; assembly: GCF_003001875.1. Classification (NCBI taxonomy): domain Bacteria; kingdom Pseudomonadati; phylum Pseudomonadota; class Betaproteobacteria; order Burkholderiales; family Burkholderiaceae; genus Paraburkholderia; species Paraburkholderia sp. BL18I3N2. The sequence goes on along the minus strand of NZ_PVNC01000027.1, from coordinate 10,415 downwards.
CGATCGACAGCAATGCGCTCTACGTCGACGAAGTCACGCTCACGCCGCGCTCCGGCAACGCTTACCACTATGGTCTGCTCGACGTGCCGCTGCCGCCGGGCGGCGATGTCGAGGCGACGAGCTGGGGCGTGTCGATCGACGGTCTGCCGGTCGCGAAGGACGGCGCCAGCGGTCCGCAGCCGTTCCAGCGCGTGGCGTCGTACGAGATGGGTGAGCTGGCTTATCACCAGCCCGTGCCCTTGCTCGACCGGCCCGTCACGCTGCGCCAACTGGTGCGCTTCGCGTTGCCCGGCACGTTCGCGTTGCCGCCCGCGCGCTACTTCCGCATGTATCAGCCGGACGCGAAGGCGTTCGAAGGCGGCAAGAGCGATCGCGTGACGACGTTGCGCATCCAGTAAGCGAGACGAGACCGCCATGTTCCGCGCGCTTCGGCCTCTACGCGATCGTTTGGCAGCCAGGCTGCGGATCGCGCTTGCCGTGGGCGTGGGACTCGGTTGCGTTGGGCACGGCGCGTCGGCGTATGCGGTGGCTTCGTCTTCAGCCGCATTGGCGAACGCAACGGATGCCGCTACTGGAATGAGCACCGTGACGTCCGCTGGAATGTCAGCGCGATCTTCATCGCAGATGCTGCGCTTCGCCTGGTTGCGCGACGGCCAGACCCGGCTTTGGCAAGTCGACGGCAGCGGCGCCGCGCCCGGCTTCTCGCCGCAGGCCGCGGGTGTCTTGCCCGCGAAGCTGGAGACGCCGCTCGGCAGCGTCTGGAAGCTGTTCGTCTACGGCTATCTGCTGGACCGCAGTATCGCCACGCCGGATTACGCCTGCAACGGCGGCGATCCGGAAGAAGTGTATTGCTGCATGACAGGCGGTCATATCGACCGTGAACATGCGCTGGTGCAGTCGTGCGGACTCTTCTTCGAGCCCGCGCGCCTGCAGCTCGATTCCGCCGACTGGCGCAAGTATTGGACCGCCGCACACGCGCCGGCCTGGCTACGCGATCTGCGCGCCATGACGCCCACGCATCGCGTGCCGGTGGCCGAACTGCTCGCCGCTTTGCAGGCGATGCCCGCCCGGCCGCGCGAAGCGGCAGCGAGCACGCTGGTGTCGGTGCTGACCAGCGGACGCGGTGAAGGTACGGTGTCGCTTTATGGCAGCGTGTTGCGCGCCAAGACCTGGACGATGCCGGATCCGGCGCGTCCGGGCGCTTCGATCGGCGGCGCGGCCGGCTGGCTCGCCGACGGCACGCCGCTGTGGCTCGGCGGTCCGGGCGGCAGCGCGCGCGTGCTGGCGGCCGCCGCGCCGCGCATCGCGCCGCTGCTCACGCAAGTCACCGTGCCGGACGACAGCGCCTGTGTGCTGGTCGATTTCTTCAGCCGCTATCCGATTCGCGAAGTGCTCGGCGACAAGGGACCGGCCGCCGTGCCCGAGGGTCCGTTGCGAGGCGATTTCCGCGTCGGCTTCGTCAATGGCAATTGGGCGCGGGTGACGAGCCGCGGCGAGTTGCGGCTCGATCGCGATGCGGCCGGTGCGCCGCAAGTGGTCGGCCGTTTCGGCATGAACGACTATGTGGCGCGCGTGGTCGAGCGTGAAGGCGACACGAGCCAGGCTGAAGCGGCGAAGGCGCTGGCGGTCGCGGCGCGCACATACGTCGTGCAGCACGGCAGCCACGACCACGGCTGTTTCCGTATCGACGACAGCAGCAGGACGCAGCGTGTTCTGCCACGTGCGCCGACAGCCGCCGCGCGCCATTCCGCCGACCTCACCGACGCGCTCGTGCTGACCGGCGTGCCCGTTCAGTATCACCACGACAAAGCGGCGCCGGGACAAATGAGCTGGCTGGCGGCCAAAGCGTCGGCGCAAACCGGCCTGACATTCGACGCCATTCTCGCGCGCACGTGGCCGCAAGCGACGCTGACTTCGTTCCAGAGTCCGCTATCGGGCGATTGCGTCGAAGTGGCCGGTGCTCAGGCATGGTTGCAGCGCAACGCGCCGATATGGGCGCGGCGCATGGACGGCGCGGCGGGCTACGAAACGCCCGATCTGCCCGCTGTGTGCGCCGTGCGCGAAGGTCGGCCGTATGCGGATGCGCAGCGCAATCGCGTGTACGTGTACCGGCTGCAGACCGAAGAGGACCGTATCGCGTTGGCGCATGAATACATTCACCTCGCGTTTCAGCATCATCCGCGTGGGCTCGACGAGACGTTTGTCGAGCGCACCGCGCGTACGCTGATTCGCACCGACAATCCGATCCAATGAATACCGTCTTGCGCTCGCCGATACCCTTGTTGCGCTGGCCGTCTCTACGGCGTGATCTCCATGGCCGCGCCGTCGTGACGTTTGCCGCAACCGTGGCTACGCTCGCGATCTGCACGATCGCACCGAACGCCCAAGCCGCTGACGCGGACGGTGCGATTGCCGACTTGACCGGCGCGTTCGGCGGCTGGCGTCACAGTGGATCGACCAACGAGGGCGAGCATTTCGTCGCGGCCTATCCGCGACCGCCGGTCGATCGCGGCGCGCAGCGTTATCGCACGCTGATCGAAGGGCGCCTGAAGCGCATCGACAAACACGCGCGTAAGCCGCCGACGCTCGTCGTCAACGGCAACCCCACGCCGCTCTACACCGACGACGAAGGCGCGTTCGCGCGACCGTGGGCGTTCGGCGCGGGCTCGAACAGCATCGAGCTGATTTCCGCCGATGGCAAACAGCACCAGCGCATGCAGTTCTACGAGGCGGACCGCAGCAAGCCGCAAGCGAAACTGCGCACGATGGTCACGTGGGACGATCCGCATGCGCAGGTCGATCTGCATGTGATCACGCCGGGCGGCCTGCACGCCTTCTTCGCGAACCCGACACTCGAAGACGGCAGCGGTTTCGATGTCGACTCGGTGGACGGCGCCGGGCCGGGCATTTTTTCGTCGGCGGCGCCCGAGCATTGCACGTGGCTGTTCTTTCTGAATTACTGGGGCAATTTCGATTCGACCGGCTATAACTTCGATGCCGCCGCGCACGATCGCGACGTGATCACGGCGACGTTGACGCTGGTGTTCAACGAAAACACGCCGAACGAACGGCGTGAAACGATGGTCGTGCCGCTGCGCAAGATCGGCGACCTGATGCTCGTGAAAAGTGAGCGACTCTGACAGCGGGATGGGAGCAGTGACGATGAAGGTCCACACGACGGGTGAGATAAAGGCGAGCCGCACCTGGCTCGCAATGGCCTGTTCGGCCGGTTTGGCCTGCTTGCTGGCAGCGCCGGCGGCGTACGCGAGCGACATCGACTTCGCTGCGCCGTTGAACGGCTGGCGCAACACGAGCGGCGACAGCGAGCGCTATACGCAGGACGTGCATTACCCGGCGGTGGCGGTGTCGACGCCGGAAGGGCAGTCCAGATTCGCGCTGATCGAAGGGCAGATCCGCAACACGCCGAAGAAGAAGGGCACGTCGGTCGGCACGCTGGTCGTAGACGGCACGCCGCTGCCGCAGCGCGTGGAAGAGGACGGCAAATTCTCGCGTCCGTATGCATTTCCTGCCGGCAGCAACGGCGTCGAACTGCGCACGCCGGACGGCAGCCGCAAGCGCGTGCAGTTCTACGACGCATACAGCGGCAAGACCCAGCCGAAGCTGCGCGTGCTGCTCGCGTGGGACACCGACGGCACCGATCTGGATCTGCACGTCGTCTCGCCCGACGGCGCGCACACCTGGTACGGCGAGCGCGTCGCGCCGAACGGCGGCGCCCTCGACGTCGACGTGACGACGGGCTACGGGCCCGAGATTTATTCGTCCGCGGCGCCGTTGAAGGGTACGTATCTGGTCTATGTGAATTACTACGGCAGCGGCAATAGCGGCGCCGATATGACCGTCGCGCAAGTGACCATCATCACGAACGAGAATACGCCGAACGAAAAGAGCGAAACGATTCGCGTGCCGATGCGCAAAGCTGGTGAATTGACACTCGTGAAAACTTTTGTATTGCCGTAAAACAGGGAACACTCGTTGGTCAGCGGCCCGCAACGCTTACACCAACGCGGGCCATAAAAACGTCAGTTCGTGAATGGGGCAGAAGAAAAATGAATTCACTCGACCAGAAGCAGCCGCTCTTGACCTATGACGGCAAGATTGGGGAGTTGTATGGGATCTTCATCAAAAATCTGTTGCTGCAGATCGTCACGCTAGGCATTTATCGATTTTGGGCGACCACTAATACTCGTCGCTATATCTGGTCGCGCATGCGGTTTCAAGGTGAGCGGTTTGAATACACCGGCACCGGCGGTGAATTGTTCAAAGGGTTTTTGCTGGCGATCGCGATTATGATTGGCGCGATTGTCGGCGCGGGCATTCTCAGCGCGGTTCTGCGCGCCGTCACGGGGAGCGCGTTGCTCGGGGCGTTGCCGCTTCTTCTTCTGTATGTCGTGATCGCCGTGGTCGCGGCGGGCGCTTATTTCAGCGCGCAGCGTTATCGCCTGAGCCGCACGCAGTGGTGCGGCATTCGCGGCGGCATGACCGGTTCGTCGTTCGTCTATGGCGTGTATGTGTTGCTGTATGGCCTGCTGTGCATCGTCACGCTCGGTCAGATGGTGCCGTGGGTGTCGATGCGCCTCGCTGAACGCCGCATCAACGCGAGCAGTTTCGGCAGCTTGCCGTTTCACTTCGAAGGCCGCGCCCGCGCGTTGTATGCGGCGTTTGTCGGGACGTTTGTCGGCGTGCTCGTGCTGCTGGTCGTGCTGGGGGCGATCTTCCTCAAGAGCTTCATGGCGCTGCTGCCGATCGGCCACGCTCCGCTCAAGGGCAACGATCCCGCCGCGCTCGCCGCGATCGGCTCGGTGTTTCTGTTTTACTTACTGTTTATCGTCGGCGCGTTGCTGATTCAGTGCTTCTACCTGGCGCTGGTCACGCGCCATGTCCTGGGTAATACGACGCTGGGCTCGCAATTGCGCTTCGGCAGCAGCATTACCGCAGGGCGTCTGCTCGGCATGATCCTCGGCAATCTGGCCATCGTCGTGTTCACGCTCGGTTTGGGTTTGCCGATCGTCCTGCATCGCGTGATGCGGCTCGCGGCGGATACGCTGCAAGTGTCGGGTCAGCTCGATCCGCAAACGCTGGCTCAAAGCGATCAGGCGCCGCCACGTACCGGCGAGGGCATGCTGAACCTGCTCGATCACGGCGGCGCGTTCTGATTCTGAGGCGGAGTTGACCCACTCCGATTCAGAGGGCGCGCGCTCGGCTGGCACGCGCTTTTACGACGGCCGCAGCGCCGCGGCTCATGTGGCCACGCTGCGTTGGAGCGACGCGTATCTTTCCATCGACGGCGCAGCGGGTGAACTGGCGGTGTGGCCGCGCGCGCGGCTGGTCGTCGGCGAACCCGATCCGGATGGGCGCGTTGCGTTGTCGTGCAAAGGCGAGCCGGGTCGCGTCTCGACCGATCCCGCCAGGTTGCCGGCGCAGATCATGCCGCCGCGCATGAAGCGTCGACACTATCTTGGCTGGATGGCGGTCGGTGTGGTGGCGCTGGTGCTCGCGTTCGTGCTTGTCGTGCGACTGCCGACGGTGGGCGCCGCGCTGGTGCCGAGCGGCGCGGAAAACCAGCTTGGCGAGATGGTGGAAGCAGTCGTCGTCGGCAAGCACAAGGTGTGTCGCGGTGAAGAAGGACAGCGCGCGCTCGAGCAACTCGAAGCGCGGCTCGCTCGCGCGGCGGGCATCGCGCAACCCGTTCGTCTGGAGGTGGTCGACCGCAAGATGGTCAATGCGCTGACGCTGCCCGGCGCGCGTATGGTGATCATGCGCGGTTTGATCGAGCGGGTCGGCAACGCCGATCAACTGGCCGGCGTGATGGCGCACGAGACCGGCCATATCGCGCGGCGTGATCCGATGGTCGCGTTGTTTCGCGGCGCGGGCATCGGCGTGATCAGCGCGACGCTCGGCATCAATTTCGGTTTTGCCGATGTGTCGTCGCTGGCTGGGCGACTCGTGGGATTGTCGTATAGCCGCGAGATGGAGCGCCTCGCCGATGCGAACGGCGTGGCCTATCTGCAAGCAAGCGGTTTGCGCAGCGACGGACTCGCCGGTTTTTTTGCGCTGACTGACAAGCGCAACGGCAGTGCCGGCGCGGCTGTGGAGTTTCTTTCCGATCATCCGCGGACGAGCGATCGGCAAAAGCAAAGCCAAGGATCGCCGCTTGGCGAAAGCGCGTTGACGCCGCAAGAATGGGCCGCTGTCCGGTCGATGTGCGGCAAGCCGTGAGGCACGCGACTTATTCGGAGCGCGGTGGTGAAAGCCAACGCGTTCAAGGAGTTGGGTGAGTCATGCGCAGGTTGTCCACAGGCTTGCGAACAGTTTCTGTGGACAAATGCCGTGGACAAGTTCGACCGCGAGCGTACCTGTGGAAGAGGCGGCCCGGCAGATCGACGTGGCCCGTCTGACGATCAAAGGTCGGTGTCCAATCGCCGCTCTTCCACTACGTCACGCGTGGCAGCCCAGTACGGCGGGCGTTTGTAATACTCGTGCACGGCCGTGCCCCATTGCATGTCCGCCATGGAAGGCCAGTTATCCTTATCGAAACCGGGTGCGTTCTTGATCCGATCCGCGCTTGCATCGATCACGAAGCACTTGTCGTCCGTGTCGAGCGTGAGCGCGCTCCACGGAATCGCGTGAAGCGTGTCGCCGATGCCGAGAAAGCCGCCGGTGGACAACACCGCGTAGGCGATCCGCCCGCCGCGCACGTCGAGCATGATGTCGGAAATCTTGCCGACATGTTCGCCGTCGGACGACATCACCTTGTTTCCTTCGAGCGTGGCTGCCGCCATGACATCCGGTCCGGGACCGTCGCCAATGCCGACTCCAACAATATTTGCGCCCTGCGTGCCGGCGGATGCCGGGACTTGGGGATCGAGCGTAGTCATGATGTGCTCCTCGTAAAAAGCGTACACAGGGAGCGCGCAACGACTATGCCTGTTAGCTGGGCGATGGTTGGCGCGGGGGCGGTTTGCAGGTGGTCGCCGCTGCTGCTGGCCGTGTGGCGGTTTTTGCGCGTGCGGCTGTGCGGCGAGGCATGCGTGCAATTGGCGGTTGTGGGCAGCGTTTGCCGGACAAAGGTGCGCGGACGGTGGTTGGTTTCGGGCGGTTCAGCGCGCGTTCGACCAAAAGATCGGCAACACGTGGACGCGGCGATCCAGTAGAAAGTGCTTCCCCTTTCTTACCGGTGCTCAAGTTTCGACGAACCGAGGTCGATAGGATTTATAACCGGCTGCGTGACGTCGACAGACTGTTTGCGGCGCGACTGTATAGGCGCTCATTTTGCTGTGCGTGGGGCGGTGGCCGGCGGATCAAAAAAGCAAAATCAACGGAGGTTGCTATGCAAATCGACAGTGCGTTGTCGTCGGCACTGCCGGGACCGGACCGCGCGACGACGAAAAGCCCGTCCGCGGCGCACGACGCTGTCGCGCAGACATCGACTGCGGATGCACTCACGCAGGACGACGCCGTCCACATCTCCGCGGAAGGCGCGGTAACGGCGGCGCAAGAAGGCAATTCGGGTCAGGGTGACGCGGTCAGCGATTCCGCAAGTGAGAACACACCGGCATCCGGCGTTTCAGCGGTCAAATCGTTTGCGTACGGCACGCTCGGGCTCGAGCGTCCGGATCAGCCTCGGGAAGCGCACAACGCGTTCTACACGGCCGGGCGATGGCTGGCAGCGGGAATCACGATCGGGGGGATCATTTCGCTGCTTGCCTGAAAGGGGCGCGGGAAAAAGAAAGCGCTTGCCGTGCGTGACGCACGGCAAGCGCTATTGACGGCTTACCGGTTGATTTAGCGGTTGGCTTAGCGGTCGAGGAACGACTTCAGGCGGTCGGCGCGGCTCGGGTGCATCAGCTTGCGCATGGCCTTGCTCTCGATCTGACGAATCCGCTCACGCGTGACGTCGAACTGCTTGCCGACTTCTTCGAGCGTGTGGTCCGACTTCGTATTGATGCCGTAACGCATACGCAGCACCTTGGCTTCGCGCGGCGACAGCGAATCGAGCGCGTCGTCGATGGCGGCGCGCAAGTCGGCTTGCATCGCGGCGTCAGCCGGCGAGGACGCTGCCGAGTCTTCGATCATGTCGCCGAGCGTGGCGTCGCCGTCGTCGCCGACCGGCGTTTCCATCGACACCGGCTGCTTCGCGATCTTCAGAATACCGCGCACCTTCTCTTCCGAAAGTTCCATGCGTTCCGCGAGCACGGACGGATGCGCTTCCTGACCGGTCTGCTGCAGGATTTCGCGCGAAATGCGGTTCAGCTTGTTGATCGTTTCGATCATGTGCACCGGCACGCGGATCGTGCGAGCCTGGTCGGCGAGCGAACGCGTCACAGCCTGGCGGACCCACCACGTTGCGTACGTGGAGAACTTCCAGCCGCGACGGTATTCGAACTTGTCCACCGCCTTCATCAAGCCGATGTTGCCTTCCTGGATCAGATCGAGGAACAGCATGCCGCGGTTCACGTACTTCTTCGCGATCGAGATCACGAGACGCAGATTCGCCTCGATCATCTCGCTCTTCGCCTTGCGCATCTTCGATTCGGCCGCGACCATCTGGCGGTTGATCTCTTTCAGATGCTTCAGCGGCAGCGAAACCGTTGCTTCAATTTCGATCAGCTTTTGCTGTTCGGACTGAATTGCCGGCAAATGACGCTCTAGCGCCGCGCCGTACGACGACGCACCGCGCGCCGCACGTTCCGTCCAGCCGAGGTCGGCTTCATGACCGGCGAACGACTCGATGAACTTCTCGCGCGGCATGCCGCTTTTCGAAACGACGATTTGCAGAATGTTGCGCTCGATCGCGCGAACTTGCGCGACCTGTTGCTGCACGTCGCCGCACAGGCGGTCGATGGTGCGTGCCGTGAAGCGGATCTTCGCGAGGTGCTGCTGGATTTCTTCGCGTGCGCGCTGGTACGCCTTCGAGGTGACGTCGCCGCGCGTGTGCGATGCGTTCATCTGGTCGGACAGCATGCCGACCTGCGCGAAGATTTCGAGGCAGTCGCTCGTGAGTTGCTTCAGGCGCGCTTCGTCCGCTGCCGAGGAGTCGGCCGGGCCGACGTCGTCGTCGCTGTCTTCGTCGTCGTCGCTGTCCGTGTCGGCGTCGACGTCGGCAGATGCGTCCGCGCTGGCGCTGTCTTCTTCGGCGGCGAGGGTGTCTTCGTTCAGCCCGTCGACCAGTTCGTCGATGCGCAGCTCGCCGTCGGCAACCTGCTGGGCGCTCGCCAGAATGGCCGAGATCGCGAGCGGGCAAGCGGCGATCGCCTGCACCATTTCATGCAGGCCGTCTTCGATGCGCTTCGCGATCGCGATTTCGCCGGCGCGCGTCAGCAGTTCGGTCGCGCCCATTTCACGCATGTACATGCGCACCGGGTCGGTCGTGCGGCCGAATTCGGAATCGACGGTGGACAGGGCGACTTCGGTCTCCTCGTCCGCCTGATCGTCCGACACGACGGCCGGGGCGTTCGAGTTGAGCAGCAGCGTTTCCGCGTCGGGGGCCTGTTCGTAGACCTGCACGCCCATGTCGTTGAACGCGCTGACGATGCTGTCGATAGCGGCCGTCTGCGCGAAGTTGTCGGGCAGGTGGTCATTGATCTGCGCGTGGGTCAGGTAGCCTTGCTCCTTACCCAGCTGGATCAGCGCGCGCATCTGGCGCTGACGCTCTTCGGCTTGCTGCGGCGGCAGTTCGGCCGCCACGGGGATCGCTTTACCGGCGCCCTTGCCCTTGGCCGTACGGCCCGAAGGCGCTTTGGCGGTGTAGGCGGCGGTTTCGTGTTGCGAATCTTCGCGATCAAAAGGGTTCACGTATTCTCCTCTAGAGGCTTCGCTATGAGACGCAAGACGCGACCGTCAGGCGTTTCGAGCATGGCTCAACATCACCTGAGTGACTCAACGCGGTTGTTTGGCTGTGCTCTGGGGAGCAAAAAAGATGAGCCCGCTCGAAGCGGGCCGATAGAAATGTGCGAAATTCGCGCGGCTCGCATTATATCCGAGCTTGGGGCTTTGCGCTCATCGTGTGCACATCTTTTCATCATGCGCGTTTGTCGCAGGTCCGTCCTTGGGCCGCCGGTCGGGCGTAGCGGTCGCCTAACCGATGCATCTAGGTGCGTGCACATTCGCTGTTTTCAAGCTCCTCACTATAGAGGAGTTCGGTTGCCCTCACACGGCGGGATCACGTTTGCACAGCTCTCCCTATATGTAGGGGAAGCATGTTCTGGCGTCGATCAGCGCCAGATCAAAAGAAAATTCACAAAAGGGGGTTGACGATGTGTCAGTCGTTCTCCATAATCTCGTTTCTCTGCTGCTGATGCAGCGACGCAGAACGAAGCGGTGCCGGGGTAGCTGAAGTGCGGTGCCGGTTTGGTGGTGAATGCGGAATCGATCTTTAAAAATTAACAGCCGATAAG
>NZ_PVNC01000026.1:0-69788 GCF_003001875.1 Paraburkholderia sp. BL18I3N2 | reverse complement strand
ACGCCGAACCACGGCGCGAATACCATCGTGGCGACGTTGGTCGCCTCGAAGAGGGCGGTCAGCCATGTCCCGTCGTCACGTCCGATCGAGAACGCGCCGCGAATATCAGCGAGTGCAACAGCGGTGACCTGTTCGTTCAATATGGCCAGCAGTGACGCCAGCAGCATGCCGAGCAGGCCGATCGTGAGGCGCAGTGGTAGCTCCGCTTCGGCGGAAGTTTGCTGTACTGGGGTCTCTGTCGCGGGTACAGAGACAGGCGCTGACGATGGCGTAGGCTTCGGTTCTCCTGTTCCAGTTATCGGCGAGTTGGCGCTATTCATCATCATTCGGCCACCAGTATTTAAAGGGGCATTCCGTCGGAAAATTTCCCTGTCACGCCCAGCGCTCGCCAAGATTCCGGATGCTCCGCGAAGAAGCCCGATCCGACGAGCTTATGGTTTTTGCCGCGCTCATTCCAGCCGGCTTACTCACGTTTTGGTGCCACGAATGAGTTGATTTCATTCTAGGAGACAGGTCTGCTCTCCTGAAGTCAAAAAGGTCGCTCATCGATCCATTCCATTCACAAATCCAGCCATGTCACCACAGCAACAGGGACAATGCGCTCGCCGGGCAATGATGTTTTTCCATTCGGCCAACAGAGTAGACTCGGGCAAAGGTCTAACGGCGCGAGCCGCTGTTTTCCTGGCATGCTTTAGACACTCCCGGGCAATAGGGCATCGCGTCTGGCTAATGTGGATCCAGTGAAACCGAGGAATCGATAGGTCGCGCTTTATTTAAGCTTTGTCGACTGAGGAACTGATAAATGAAATTTTCGATGAAGAATGAAATCCGCTCCGACAAGGTATCAACAGTCGAATATGCGATGAAGACCGTCGACGCCGACGCAAAGGTCAACGTCGACATCGGCACGAAGAGGGCGAGCGTCGAATCACGGCTGATGCCGGAGAAGTTTCTTGTCGCGTTCGAAGACGAAAACTATGACGTGATCATCGTCGAAGCGTAGACAGACGCGAGACCGGATTCAATCGCAGCAGCTGGAGGGGGCCGTGGCTCGTCGCATGTCATGGTCAAGCGACTGGCTGTTCTGGACTAGCGGCGTCTGTCTTGTGGACAGCGCGCCGCTGAGCGCTTCAATGCTGCGGCGGTGTGACGTCGAACGCAATCCGCCCTGCGGGCAGGAGCGTGAGCGAGATGACAGCGCCGCCCTTGGTCTCCGGAAAGTGATGGCTTCCGGGTGCCGGCGCCGTCCAGCCGCCATAACACCAGCCGTTCGGACCTGCGAGCGCGGCGCCTTCATGAAGCGGGACCACCAGATTGAACTCGCCATACGGGTGCGAGTGATAGTCACCACGGAAGCTGCCTTCGGGGTTGTTCTGGATGTTATCCGTGCTGTCCATCAGCACCGCTGTAATGCTGAAGAAGAACGTCTCCGCGCAGGGCGCAACGAGTCGTGAGCGACGGTAACGCGGACCGGCAATCTCGGCGTCGGCGGCCCAGCCCTCATTCACGCCGAGAATAATCAGTCGCGACAGATCTCTGTACAACTCGCTTTCAATGCCATATTTCGCATTCAGCCATTGCTCGACCTCGGTGCTCGTGGTCATGTCCTTGACCTCTTCCAGCAAAGGAATAAAACGGGCGACGAGTTCGTCTTTGGTACTGGTGAATTGGGTCTGAGACATTCAGGTTTGTCCTTTGTTTAAGCGTCGTGCACGGCCGGCGTGAGGAGTACAGCGCCCACGTAGCAAGAGAGGGTTCATCGGCGTCTTGATGATCCCCGGCGCGAAGAAGCCCGCGACATTCACATTCATTACGGCGGCGTAGTTTTCGGCGGCGTATTGGGTGAAAGGCTTGCCGATGTAAATGCCGGCGTTGTTCACCAGCGTGTCGGTCTGGCCAAACCGTGCGACGCCTTCGGAAATGACACGTTGGGCGGTCGCTGGGTCACCGATATCGCCGGCGATGCAGAGGATGTTCGCGTCGTCGACGGCTTGATCGACCGTGCGGTCGCAACGATGCGGTACTCGAGCTTTCGTAATCCCTTCACGACTTCGGCGCCAATGCCTTGCGATGCGCCGGCAACGACGACAACATTGTCTGGTGTGTTCATGTCTTGCCCTGAAGAACGGCACAGTTCTGTGCTATGCGGTCCGCGCCAGTTTGCGCAAGACGAGCAATCTTTTGACTGCCAATGAGACCACTCTACGTTCTATGGGCTTTCACTGAGGCTTTAGCTGTGACGGTTTGGGGACATTTGGTGAGTATTTTCGGCCACCACGCTGATTTTTCCGGAATCCTGCTGTTTGCAAATTCGAACCGAGTCGCGACGCACGCACGCCGTGCTGACCTTGACCACGCAACAGTTGACCAATACTGAACAGTGCGTGTGCTTTGTTGCATGGGTGTAATCGCACCAGATACCTGCAGTACTTTGCCGGAATCCACGGCTGCCGCCCGGTGATTCATTTGCTACACTTGATCACGACGCGGACCTGTGTTGCGCCCGCGTCGAACCGGATGGTGCCAGCTGAATTGCGAATCGGCGCGACTCGATTTAACAGCTTCAATTTTCAGCACTGTCAACATCAATACGGCCTGCAAGAGAGAAGGTTGTCAGCGACACCGTTCTACTCGATTGGGTTGCCGAGCGACGCCGACTTCTCTGTCTAAGCTACGGTGTCGCGCCCGCCGCTGAAGCGACACTTCACATACCGTTAAGTGAGCAGACTCAGTGTAAGCAGTTCACGAATTCATCAGCGAGGAATCGCTATCGAAGCCGTGATCCGCCATGGCTACATTGATTTTTTTTCCGTTCATGGACCTTGCGCCGCGATTGCGGACTCAGGCGTCGGTCCTTCATTGCAGCGCATGAAATAGTGCGGAGGTGTCGCCATGATTGAGTCTTCCGATTTCCGGAGCAGAAAGATAGCGCTTAATCACGGAGGCGGTCGCATGCCCGCGCTCGGATTCGGCACCCTGATTCCCGATGCAGCGACGACTACCAGCGCTACCAGAGACGCACTGGAAGCCGGCTATCGACACTTCGACTGTGCCGAACGATATCGAAACGAGCGCGAGGTGGGCGACGCTTTGCGGGCAGGGCTTGCTGCCGGCGGGATCGCGCGCGAAGACATCTTCGTGACGACAAAATTGTGGAATTCCAATCATCGGCGCGAACGTGTCGAGCCGGCGTTCGATGCAAGCCTTGAAAGACTTGGGCTCGACTACCTCGATCTCTATCTGATACATACGCCGTTCGCATTCAAGCCAGGAGATGAGCAGGACCCGCGCGACGAAAACGGCGATGTCATCTACGATAAAGGCGTGACCTTGCTAGACACGTGGAGCGCGATGGAAGATCTCGTCGATCGCGGAAGATGCCGGGCTATCGGACTGTCCGACATTGGCCTGGACGAATTGCGGCCTCTCTATGAATCGGCACGAATCAAGCCGGCCGTGGTACAGGTCGAAGCACATCCGTATCTCCCGGAAACGGAGCTTCTGGAATTCTGCAAGGAGAACGGGATCGTGTTTCTGGCCTTTGCGCCATTAGGTCACGGAATCAGGCCGGGGCCGCTTGAGGATCCGGTCATCTTGCAGATTGCCGAACGAATTGGAAAGACACCAGCGCAGGTGCTGCTCGCCTGGGCGATCCAGCGTGGCGGAGCGTTGCTCACGACCCCCAGGACGGCGGTCCGCGCGCGAGAGAATTTCGATATCGCCGCGCTTCCCGCGGAGGCGTTCGACGAGATCGAGCGGATTGAGACGAGGCAGAGGTACAACGAAGTCGTCAAGACGGGTAGCCCCGGGTTTATTCCGCGGCGTCCGCAATAGATAGACGTGAACGGTATCCGGAGGCAAGCCATGCAGGAAGACAAGATACGTGAAGCCCTGAACGCGCACTGGCAAGCGTCGGCGGTCGGTGATCTCGACGCGGAACACGGTATTTACGACGATGATGCCATCTGTGACTATCCCCAGTCAGGGGAACGAATCATCGGGCGAAGCAACTTGCAGGCGCTGCGGAGTCATCATCCAGATAAGCCATCAGGCTTCAATGTCAGGCGAATCCAGGGAGAAGGTAATCTCTGGGTCACGGAGTACACCATCAATTATGAGGGGCGCACGGCTTACACGGTAAGTATCATGGAGTTCTGCAACGACAAGGTGATTCACGAGACCCAGTATTTTTCGGATCCCTTCGAGGCGCCGGGTTGGCGGAGTCGCTGGGTTCAGCAGATCGCGTGACGTCGCGAGAACAACTCTCAATGCAAACGCCCGCGTGGAATTCTGCCGGCCACGAACGCACTTGATCCAAGTGGGATGACAACCTACCTGCCACTAGCGAGACCTGGCCGAGTGACTGTGCCGAGGCCGACGTGGCAGCCCGGTCTCTGTCAGCAGGCTGAACGCCGGCTAACTCGCAAGCAATGGCCGCGACCGCTCACGGGAATGTCTTGATCGTCTGATCGCCGCAAGCGTGGCGCTGGCGACGCGGGCCGCCATGCCGACACGGTGGGCCGTTGACGAGACGGCGGCGGCCGCTTACCGAATAATGCCTCAGGCACGAACGAATCGGTGCCCGCCGTGAGCATCATGTACATCCAGCGGCCGCCGTCTCATGGCTTCAGTACCACCTTGATGCAGCCGTCTTCCTTGTCCCGAAACGTCTTGTACATGGCGGGGCCTTCTTCGAACGAGACCGTATGGGTGATCACGAAGGATGGGTCGATCTGTCCTTCCTGAATACGCTTCAGGAGATCGTCTGTCCAACGGTTGACGTGCGTTTGACCCATCTTCCAGGTAAGCCCCTTATTCATGGACGCGCCGAACGGGATCTTGTCGATGAGGCCGCCATATACGCCCGGCACAGATAGTATGCCCGCCGGACGACACACGTAGATCATCTCGCGCAAGACGTGTGGACGATCCGTCTCAAGCATGACGGCTTGCTTGACGCGGTCGTACATGGCGTCGAAGGAGCGGGTTGCATGAGACTCCATGCCGACTGCGTCAATGCATTTTTCCGGGCCTTTGCCATTCGTGAGTTCTTTGAGCCGATCGAGCACGCTCTCTTCATCGAAGTTGATCGTGATTGCGCCACCGGCCCGAGCCATGGCGAGCCGCTCCGGCACGCGGTCGATCACAACGACTTGCCTCGCGCCGAGGATTACGGCACTGCGGATCGCCATCTGACCCACCGGCCCCGCACCCCAGATCGCGACAGTGTCTTCGGGTTGGATATCGCAGTTCACTGCGGCTTGCCATCCGGTTGGGAAGATGTCGCCCAGGAAGAGCACCTGTTCGTCAGTCAGGCCATCGGGGATCTTGACGTGTGTGGTATCTGCCATAGGCACCCGCACATATTCCGCCTGCCCGCCGGGATAGCCTCCGGTCAGATGCGAATAACCGAACAGCCCGGCAGTCGTATGGCCGAATACCTTCTCTGCCTTTTCCTTGTTACGGTTACTGCGCTCGCATACGGAGAAATTGCCCCGCTTGCACTGATCGCATTCGCCGCAGAAGATGGTGAACGGTATGACGACGCGGTCGCCGACGCTCAGCGCCTTGTTGTCCTTGCCGACCTCGACCACTTCACCCATGAACTCGTGGCCCATGATGTCGCCGCTCTCCATCGTCGGCATGAACCCGTCGAAGAGGTGGAGATCTGAACCGCAGATGGCGCACGTGGAGACCTTGATGATCGCGTCGCGCCCATCTTCGATGATTGGGTCGGGGACTGTGTCGCAGCGGATGTCATGTTTGCCGTGCCAGCGTAATGCTCTCATTGGAAGCTCCCGGTAGACACGCACACCAGCGCTCGCATACGGCTGCATGCATGAGGCTGGCTCCTGAATGGCGCAATGAATATTCCTGCCTGCGGAAGATGTCATCGGCGCGGGCAGGTCGCCGTTTGATTCTCGTATCAGATGGGGTTAAGAAATGATCGCGGAAGTCACGGGTTGCCAGCGTGACATTGCACGGTCGGACCATAACGGGCGAAGCGTTTCACGCAACGGTCGCGAAAATAGCAACAGTGCTACAGTCGACTCCATCGCATCGAAATCTACGGGCTTGAGAAAGAACGCGTTCCAGAGCGGGGGCGTGTGTCGAAGCTGCATCTGCGCGGAAACCATAATTACCGGTATTGCCGTGAGGGCAGGGTAAAGCTTAAGACACCGACACAACTCGACCCCATCCATCTCCGGCATGCTGCAATCCGTGACAATGAGGTCCGGCAAATTTCTTCCAGCTTGTTCCAGCGCGGTCCTGCCGTTTTTGGACAAAAGCACACGATATCCGCGCCATTCCAAAGCCGCACTTAAAGCAGCCAGGATTTCTGGATCGTTATCGACGAGGAGGATGGTTGGCATGGGAAACGTCCGGAGCGTTTCATGAACCGGCGCAACAACCATGCCGCTACCGCGAGAACCCCTGCGGTTTCCCCACAATTACGGCGAATTCGAACATTGGCCGCGCACATTCGGCCCGTGTCGATTGGGTTCACGCGTTTTACCGCTCTCCGATCGCAGCCGGTTCGCTTTGGCGCTGCGGTTCCGACGCTGTTATCTCCGCCGCTATGGAGCCATGGTTAATGATTGCCACCAGCGAGATGCCGCCGATCATATTGCCAAGCAAGGTAGGCGCAAAAAATCCACGCAGATAATCCTGAATACTTGCCGCGCCGGTCATTACACCGTAGCTCGCTTCAACAGAGCCGGCAATGATATGTGAAAGCTTGCTGATCGCTACCACATAGGTGATCAATAGAATTGTCACGAGCCGGGCCGAGCGCGCACTGGGCAGTAACCAGACCATCAGCGCAATGAGCCAGCCGGCAAATACCGCGCGAACGACCGTCACCAGAAAGCTGCCAGAATACGGCTGCGTTGCCAGTGCACCCAGCGCCTTGACGACATTGTCGGAAAATACGCCCGGAATCTGCAGCATCGCAGCGAATATCAGCGTGCCGCCAATATTCGCCGACAGCACGAGTATCCAAAGCCGGGCGGTTTTCGCGACGGTTTTCAGGTCGCGACGCGTAAGGACCGGCAGTACGGCACTCAGCGTGCTTTCGGTGAATAGCTGCTGTTTGCCGAGAATGACGATGACAAAGCCGACTGTGTAACCGAAAGACGTGACGAGGAAGCGCCACGAGGTGTCGGGCAAAGAGCTTTCAATGACCGCCTGTGTCAGGAAAGAAAATCCCATCGACAGTCCCGCCGCCAGTGCGGACATAACAAGGGCCCCTGCCGTTCGGGCCATGGCGGCCTCACCTTCTTCTCTGACGACCTCGTGGATCACCAAGGCGCGAGGAGAGGCGTGTTGTGCTGCCTGTTTCTGCTCGCCGTCGTCGAGATGGGGAGAGTTGGAGCCTGTATCGGAACGGGGCATGCTTGGAATCCTGAAAAAGCGGGTTATCTTGCGGTGTCGCAGATTCTTTTCGGCGAACTGAGGGGGAGCATCGCCCCGAATGGTCGGCGTTGGCGACCAGTCGCGGCGATGCTCAGGCGGCCTTGAGTATTGCTTGGTGAATGATCCTGCCTAGCCAGGCCGTGATCCCTGATCGGGCGGCAATGCCAACCAGGCGCCGAGGTCCGAATGCTATGGCGGCAACGCTCAAAGCGAGGACCAACGTGACATGTGGCGCATCGGCTAGCGAGGCCAATATGCCGGCGGCAGGATGCCGGTTTCGATCGCGTGAGCCGGAGAGTGGCTGGGGCGTCCTGTTCGCTTCGACCAGCGCCGCGCGAGAGTCTGCCATTCGCGTCAGAATCGCGGTCTCCTGTTCTTTGTTGCTGATTGCGCGCTTCATTTGAGGGCTTCCCTAAGAGTATCGAGATCGCTCCGAATCTCAGTCTGGAGGATCTGCAGCGATCGTCCGGGCTTCTGCGAGCGAACGATGAGCAGAGCGGCGACGGACGCCGCAAGCCACATTCCTGCAACTCCCCACACCACTTGCAGGAAATAAGCGGTGCCCCAGGCAGTCGCGATGACCGCGATACACACGAACGACAGCGTGAAGAGGCCCGCCACGGCCAAGACTACGAGCGCGCTTAGTTCGCGTACCAGACGTTGCCGGGTTTCCTTAAGTTCAATCCCGAGCAGTTCACCGTAATCGGTAGCTCGCTCGACGCAGAATGCGCTGACGTTTCGCCACTTCGTGATTTTTGAGCGCACGGACATTACGAACTCCTCGGAGCAGGCACGTTTCGAAAGCACCAAGGTAGCCTTGCAATCGGGTGCATAACGAACGGTTTGATCTCGTTCAAGCCGAGACGTCAGCCACGACAATCCCGCTCTCTCCAGTTGCCGCTGTTGTTGTTGGCAACAGAGCGACTTGATGCATGCAACGCCCCGAAAATAAAGCCGATGCCGGCGGCGATCGCAAGCGCCGCAAGTGGCTTCTCCATGGTCGATTCGCGCACGACGTCCGTAAAATCTGCACAGAGTTGCCGCGCTTTGCCACTCAATTCCTTTGCGGTTCCGCCGATTTGCTCACCCGCGGTGTCGAGCAAATCCTTCCCTGCTGTCTGCACATCGCTTGCAACCTCAGCCACCGTTCTATCTCCGTTCGTCGTTTCCATTTTCTGATCCTCAAATGATTGCGCGCTTTCCACGCGAGAAAATTGTTCAACCGAAACCGTAAAGCATGCGATGCACGGGGGTGCAAAGGTCGGCGTTTATATAGCGTGCCAGTTAAAGCGCATGAACCGGGCCCGCCTAGTTCCTGCGAACGGAAACCATGAAGCTCGCGCTACGGCGCGTGCCGACGTATCGGCTGCCTGAGGTGCGTCGGCTTCGGCCTGCGGCCCCGACGCTTCAGCGGTGGCCGAAGCAATTGCGTCTAGTATCCGTTGCGTCAGCGAGCCTGCCATCGCGCCGCCTCCGCCAGCGGATTCGCCGCGGCGCCGACTGTTGCGCCGTTCGATGCGACGCTGCCGGTGGCACTCACCGTTGTCCCCACCAGGGACGCCGCGCCATAGACCACCATGAGAATCATGACCGCCCACGCCAGAAGGCCATGAAGCCAGCCGAGTACGGGAGCGCAACGGCCCGCGAAGTAGGAGCCGATAAAATCTGCGATGACCGTCGTCACGACCAGATAGGCTCTGGAGCCGAAACCAAATCCCTGGAGCGGATTAGGGCGAGAAAGGGGGGGCGAGGGCAGATGTACCAATCGCCGCGCCGAGCACGCTGAGGACAAGATAAATGGTCGGCGAGAGAATGACGCCGGCGATGATGGAATCCCATGAAGCGCGGGGCAGCCCGCCTTGGGAAGTGAGGAGTCGCATAAAATCGGAGACCGCTATGCCATCAATCGTGCAGGCATCGGCTTCACACGGATCGCAGGCCTCAACCAGCTACTCGAATCGTCCCGCGCCATCCTGTGTGCGACGAGGGCGACAGGTCAGCTTGGCGTCCCGACTCATTCAGGCAAGATTTTTTCACACGTCGCAAGCTTGAGGCCGCTCGCAACGATCTTTACGAGCCCTGTAGGACTGCAGGCTCACCGTTGGCGTTCCTTATATGGGAACGGCTTTCCAAATAGGCAACACCCCTTAGGTAAAAACCCGTATAATGATTTTCACGGGGTGCCCGGTGCGCCATCCACGAACCACTATAGAAATCTCATATGAAATCGCTCATCAATATGGCCTTCGCAGTCGTCCTTATCGCGCCGGTGCTGTCGCATGCTACCGAGTCGCTTACGCGCGCGCAGGTACGCGCGGAATTAATTCAACTGGAAGAAGCAGGCTACAACCCTGCCGATAACGGCGACTACCCCCACAACCTGAAGCACGCCCAGACTATCGTGGCGCAACAGAACGAAACTCGCACCGCGTACGGTTCGGATACCGCCGGTGTGTCGCAATCCAGCAACAAGACGCAATCGGGCGAAAAGTGAAAAACCTACCCTGAATCAGGGCAGGTTTTTTTGTTTAAGGAATGTGAACTCTAACCTAGAAACAGATGGTTAAAGAGGTCATTCCATTTATTGCGCTCGGCTGCTGACATCGCAGGATCGACAGGCGTTATGCGGCTATTCTGGAAAGGGGACGGGATATTCCGATGCGTCGGAACATAGTCCATATTCGCCAGAATTTTTTGCGCATCCATTGAGAGCATGTAATCGTAAAGCAACAGGCCCGCGGCCGGATGCGGTGCATGTTTGAACAGAGCAACGCCATTCGCTCGCGCCACCGCGGGCTGCAACAGGAACCAGTCGATAGGCGCATGTTTGCGCTTCGCCTGCATCGGCATATAGTTGTACGTCTCAAGCGCAAGCGGTACTTCGCCTGAGGCAACCATATTGTTCAGCAATGAGTTACCGTTGCGAACAGATACGCCATTAGTGGCAATCAATTCCTTGAAGAATGCGATGCCTTTTTCGGTACTCATCTGCTGACAAACGGTCGCAAACCAGTCGGAGCTCTTCGACTCGAGGCCGAGTTTGCCCTTCCATTTAGGCAATAGCAGATCGCTAAAGGAAGAGGGCAACTCTTCTTTCTTTATGGCATTCGTATTGTAAGACTGAACCCAAACAGACAGCAGAGTAGACGCCCACATGCGATGTTCCGGCACCGATCCCGGAATAAGGTCTGCGAACATAGGCGATGCAACGGGCTGTAACAGGTTCTCTCGCCGCAGATTATCCAGGAATGAAGAGCCGACATGCACGCTATCGGGCATATAACGACGGGCTCTCGCTTCTGAAACGGCGCGTTGCACGACTTGCTCATCCCCTGCGCGCCAGATGTTCACCTTGACACTGTATTTTTGCTCAAATGGACCGAATAACGGTTCAAGGTCCGATTTTGCGATCGTGGTGTAGAAATTCACTTGCCCTTCTTTTTTTGCTGCGGCGAGAATCCGGGCTGCGCGATCCGATCCGGTATAGTCGGCCAGTGCAAGATTAGGCGAAATTCCCTCGGCCGATCTGGCATGGATCGGAACGAATGCCGCGCTCGATGCGAGGCTCAAACTGGCTTTCAATATGGTACGTCGGGTAATCATCCTGTCTCCATGCTTGAAATAAGACGCCCCGAATATGGAAGCATTCAGGCCTGTAGTTTACGCATGCTCGTGCATCACTGATTCACACAAATCGTGCTCGGTTACTCGCCTGCTTTGATCAATGTACCCGGTGCATTGCGGCGTATGCCTAATCCAAGAGAGACGGGGACACGCCAACGATGATTCTTTGTTTACATCGCGATCCTGACGCCCACTTCGGCCTGGCTTTCCACCGAATCGGAAGTCAGAATCGACAACATTTAAGCGAGACCAAACGTTCGCCGGAAAGCACAGCGTATTTCGATTGCTTTAATAATTCACTCATTCCCAGGTTTTCCGATTTGACAACGCTAATTCCTTTCCTCGAGTTCGGAAACAACTCACGTCAATTGAAAGCTTATAAATCCCACTATGTGTAAATTAGTAATTTCCCCATGACCGCATATAATGTTTGTAGACTGAGTTGAGAAGTCCGACGTTCACACCTCAGAGGTAGGACCATGAAACCCCTGTTCAATGCTTTTTTCGCTGCTTTCATCCTCGTTCCAATGGTGTCGCATGCAGCCGACTCCATCACGCGCGCCCAGGTGATCAAGGAACTCGAACAACTGGAAGCAGCGGGCTACAACCCCGGTGTGGCTGAAGACAGCTATCCGGAGAATCTGGAGCAAGCGAAGGCAGTCCTTGAGCGGCAAAAGAACGACCTGAGCTGACCATGCAGGAAACGGTTACGCGATTGCTTGAGTGACGCCGCGCGCCTGGTCATACGAAAACACCGACGCCGTACCATGGCGTTTTGTACATCGCCATCACCAGGCCATTGCACCGATATCGGGCGCAACAGGCGCGCCGGTATTCGCATATGCTTGTTCAGGCAGATAGCTGGAGTATTGATGGAAAGAAGAATTCCTCCAGAAATAGCCCCGATTGTTCAATAGCGCATTGCCGCCATACAAAAACTTTGCGGGACATCACGAAGAGTCAGGCGCGCATGCCGGTGTACTCATGACGCGCACTGGCTACGAGCGTCGAACGTCGTCTCGAGATTCATCCCGCGTTGCTTTCCGCGGCAACTGCCGTTATCTGTTCGCGCTTTTTGGACGACTTGTGTCGGCGACTCTTAACGTCCCGTTTATCCGGTTAAAAAAAGAGGACCAAAGGCACCCCGATCGACACCAGAAGAAGCCCCGGCGAATCAGGCTGAGGCGCCCGCCATGAGTGCGGCACGCTTCGGGTCTCGTTGTTCGGGATACACGTATGGCCCGAGACGCATGATGGAGACCACGGCGATCGAAACAAAACCAGAAAACGTCCAGAGGGCGATCCGGTAGGAGTGTGTGAGGTCGAACGATAGCCCGGATGCGAAGATCATGATGCCGGCGCCCCATCCCCACGCCATCCACATCGCACCGCTGACGCGTCCAAACAGGCGCAGGTCAAAGTAGCGGCTTACGATGAACGTAATGATGTCTGCTTCCGCGCCGATCGAAATGCCGACCAGTCCAGCGGCAATCATTGCGGTGTAAGAGGTTGCACCCGATGCGAGAATGAGCACACCGATAAGCGTCAGTGCGAACGACATCGCAGCACAATAGGGTGCGTGAACCCGATCCATCAACCAGCCAGCGAACAGACGGCCTACCGCCGATGTAGAACCAGCGATCGACAGCATCGTTGCAGCAGCCGTTACCGATTCGCCTCGATCGGTCATCATCGGTACGAACTGCGAAAGCAACGCAAGCAGCACACCGGAGACACAGAAGATCGAAAGTCCCAGCAGACGGAACGTGCGATCGTTGAGGAAAAGTGCCCAGAGCGATGGTAGTTCGCTTCTCGCTTCACGCGTTTTACGCACAAGCTCTTCGTCGACGCCTGGCGGCATTTTGACGAGGAAGTAGAGCGCGGGAACGGAAAAAACGACCATCGACGCAGCGACGCCAAAATAGCCGGCACGCCATCCGAAGTGCATCAGCAGGTAACCCGCATAGTGCGGCATGACCATCGCGCCTACTGCCGTACCGCCGACCATCAAACCCAGCGCCAGACCGCGCTGACGATCGAAGCGCGCACAGATTACTTTCGCATAGGGCAGCGCGTTCGTGCTCGGCGCGAACAGACCGACCGCAAGGAATGCCAGTGCGAATACCCATGGAGACGCCGGCAACACGCCCACGAGCGCTGTGGACGCCGCAAACAGAATCAGAAATAGCAGGGTAGGACGTCGCACACCCATTTTGTCGATGAGCGATCCGAGAAGGATCGTTCCCGGTCCCATCGAAAATTCGAAGACAGTCAAGCCGAGCGAAACCTGTGCGCGGCTCCAGTGATTCTCCGCAGCGATCGGTTTGATAAACATCCCGAACATGAATGCCGACAACACACCTGCACCGACAGAAAGACAGACCGCACCGCCGAATACCGTCCACCATCGATTGATATCGCGTTTCAAAATATTCTCCTTGCTACGCGCCAAGTGCAGAAAGCAGATCGTCAAGATAACCGGCGTTCGTCGGAAGAACCATCATCGTACTGTAAGGACGCAGCATCTCGGCTGTGCCGCCAGATTTCTTCTCGGAGGGGCTGATTACGACGGACACGCTGACGCCATTCATGCGATATGTCTTCGCTGCGACCGCAATCGCTCGAGCATCGTCACCTTCACGGCCCGAAATCACGACGGTATCGGGCGTACCGAGCCATCCGTTTAGCGCATCAGGGTTCAGGCCAGCGTGCGCATCCAGGCGCTGCAAAAGTGCGGCGAAATCGCTCGCCATCGAAAATTCCACACTGGTATAGGTGCGGCACTTTGCGACTTCCGGATCGTTATCCGTCAACGCGATCACGCGAACGCGCCGCGGCGAGGAATTCGGAGTCTGAATTCTGTAACGAACTTCGGATGGGGTCTGGTAATCAGGCATAGCTTACTTCCGCTGATTGATCGTCATGTGAACTGCACCGTCCACACCTTCGCCCTGCAAGGTGCAAGGCGAAGTCCGGTTTATCGCGAGCGAATGTGGGCGTACTCATCGCAGATAAGCCCATTCGATGCCGTTGCCCGGAGGTACGGCGATGCTGCGCATTTTGGTGCGACGCTGGACGGCACCCAGTGAAGTCCGGTGTTCAACTGCAGACACTAGTAATGATTGAAATCGCCCCAGAAAGAGGGGGGCGTACGCGGTCCTGTCGCACAGGCGAAATTCGTTCGACAGACGATATTCGCGGTGACCGCGGCGTACATACTCTTCGAGCGCTGCGTAGTCACCTTCTTTGAGGCCCGATCGTGCCTTTGCCAGCTCGCCGGCTTCCTCGATATGACCGGCCGTCTCACGCCCGAGAATCAGCGGGCCACGGCTTTGTGGCAGCGTCCTGCTGTACGGACCATCGCTGCCATATACACCCGTGATGGCGACGCACAGCAATCCGGTCGAGGACGTAATAGCGGTTTGATCGAACGCCTGGATTTCCGTGCGAGACGGTCCAACTGCAACCGCAGCCTTGAAGGTGCCTGGGTGAAGAGTTGCGTTCATCAGATTTCGTTCAAAAGGCGGGGGCGCTCTTGATGCGAACCCCCGCGCCGCTGCCTAGAAGCGATGCCGCAGCACGAGTTTCACTGCGATCTGGGTCGGTGTGGTCGAGGCACCGAGAGATCCGATTGTCGCGACCGCCGCCTTGCCGGTCGAATCGATACCTGTAGCGTGCTGCCAGATCCCGCTAAGCTGGATATCAGTGGCCTTGGAAAGGAAGTAATCCGGACCAAAATTGACCTGGCTGTAGTGTGCCGCCCTGCCGGGCGCACGCACTGTCGTATAGTCGTAAGCAGCGGCGACCATCAACGTCGGCACGATGCGATAACGAATGTTGCCTTCATAGCTGCTGAGCGTAGCCGACCCCGTATTTGGAGTCGTGGAGGTCCTCAGCATGTCACTAAAGACCGTGCGCGTGTAGACTAAACTGACCTGACCGCCAGTACCGAACCGGTAGCCGATACCCGCCCCGAAAATCGACTGGTTATTCGCAGACTGAAAGCCACTGAATGAAGGCGATTTGCCCGGTGACTTGAAAGTCCGATCAGTGGGATCTACCGTGCTGTCGTAGACCGACACAGCAGGGTCGTTGATATTCTCGTACGCAATCGCGCCGAGGATAGGACCCGAATCGTAGCTCATAGCCAGTTGGTACCGGCGATTTATGGCAAAGTTACCCGGCGCCCCGCCCAGCGCGAACACCCCATCGAATTTGAAACCCGCGAACTTTGGCGAGATATAGCGAATCGAATTGTCCCACCGGAAATTTGCGTTCAGGTTATCGAAATCGCCCTGGTGGCTCCCGACCCACGCCCAGATACCGGTTGCTGCCAGGCGCTCGCCAATATCATCATGCATCGCGTCGTATTGTCGGCCCATAGTAAGGCGGCCATACTGCGTTTGCAGACCCATCCACGCGGACCGGCCGAACAGGCGTCCACCTTGCGAAAGCGTGCCCGCCGATGCGTCGAACCCGTTCTCCAGATCGAATATCGCCTTCATGCCGCCGCCAAGGTCCTCGGTGCCACGCAGACCCCAGCGACTACCATTGGTTTGGCCTTTGACCATACCGATGACCGAGCCGCCACTCTGATTGTTGATGTAGTTGATCCCTTCGTTGATGATGCCGTACAGCGTCACGGAGCTTTGAGCGTGTGCAACGCTGGCGAGGGCAGGGAAAACTATCAGCGGAAGCAATTTTGTTTTCATATGTCTCCAATCCTGACTTTAAATGACAACCGATCTATATCCGGCTGTTCCTTGCATGCAAACTCGCCGTAGTCTGCCTGAACAAATCGCACAACTAATAAAGAAATGCTATTTGTACCGGCGCTGGAATGACTACGGCACTGCATTCGATATGTGATGCGGCGTTGACCGGATGCCGCTCTCGACTTCAAAGCGCTAACGTGTCGCCTCAAAACAGAACTGCTGTATTTTGAGCCGAGGATCAGACAGGCGGCGACACTTCCTGCCCCGGCATTCCTTATTACGTGCCGTTGAAAACGCTATCGAACAACGCCTGGCTTTTTGCCTGGTTGTCGATGATGTCCTTGTTCGAAATGATCTGCATTGCCACGTCCGGCAGCTTGCGCTTGACCGTCGTGTTCGTCACAGCCATATCGTGTGCCGCATACATGGCCTGACCATCGGTGAGGAGGAAGTCATAGAACAGGACCGCTGCATTCGGATGCCTGAGCATGTGCGCGACGCCGACACCGTTCGGCTGGGTGATAGCCGGTCCGATTGAAAACCAGTCGATAGGTGCACCGGCTTCCTTCATGGACTGGACCTTGTAGTTGTAGATGCCGAAGGCCATCGGCACGTCGCCCGAGGCGACCAGATTCGCTACGAGCGTATGGCCGCGACGCACCGACACGCCATTTTTGGCAACGATCTGCTTGAACAGGTCGATACCCGGTTGGCCGCCGAGATTGTGCACCGTTTCCGCGAACCATGGCAGCGAGTCCTGGCCTTCCACGCCGAGCTTGCCTTTCCACTTCGGATCGAGCAGATCCTTGTACGTCTTCGGAAGATCGGCCTTTTTGATCAGGTTCGTGTTGTACGCGACGGTGAACACGTTCAGGCGCGTCGCGGTCCACGCGTTGTTGTCCTGAATTGCAGCGGGAATCAGCGATTTCAGAACCGGCGAACTGATCGGCTGCAACAGCTTTTCGCGATACATCGCTTCCAGCTGCGGGCCGTTGGTTTCGAACACGTCGGCTTCGTGGCGACCGGCACGGCCCTCCGAAATGGCGCGTTGCAGAATGCCGGAAGCGCTCGCGCGCCAAACAGTCACGTGTACGCCGTATTTCTGCTCGAACGCCCTGATGACCGGATCGAAATCATCAGGCGGCAGGGAGGAGTACACCGTCAGTTTGCCTTCCTCCTTCGCCCCGGCGACCAGTTTTTGCATGCGATCTGCGCCGCTGTATTGTGCGACAGGTTCGCTCGATACATAACCAGCCGCGAAAGCCGGACTAGAACCCATGAACGTCAGCGTCGCACTGAGCAGTCCAGCAGTTGCTGCAAGGCGGAAAATCTTGTTCATCACCTCTCTCCGAAGTGTTTGTTATAGCCGGGTACGTCAAATGACATACCCAGCCTTTCAGCCGTGCGGATTTAACCGTTCAACGGCAGAGATTCACCAATCGGGTTTGCAAGCGCCGGCAGCGTTTCCAGTTCCTTCGCGTACGCGCCATCCATCTGCATCGCGAGGCCGATCTTTTCCAGTTCCGAGGAGAACGTCGAACGAATAACCGGACTTTCGTCCGCGTAGTCGATCTGGCAGCCGCCGATGCGACGCGAAATCCACGCCTTTGGCACGCCTTGCGAATTGCGCTGCGATACGACTTCGTGCTTGAGGGCGAGGTAACGCGAAGGATTCGGGTTCGTGTTGAAGTGCTGGTGGAACTCGCCGTTGGCCGGCGTGATCAGCGAACCGGCTTGCCAGTCGTAACGCTTCGGTTCTTCGCCTTCACGCCACATCATCGAGTAGCCTGAACCGCTCATGATGATGACGTGCGCGCCAGGACCGTGCGAGTGCGCTTTCTTGTACGTCGAGGTAGGGAACTGCGAAATGTGGCTGTTCTGCGAACCGCGCGCCATATTGAAGCGGATATGACCGCCGCCGGCACCACGTTCAGCTGCGCTGACCAGCGGCAGGTTCACGGCGTCGGCGACGAAATTCGTGTCCATCAGCAGACCTTTCTGTTCGCCGCCGTTAGCGAAATAGTCGGGCTCGCCGTTGAAACGGTTCTTGAAATCGTACGCGGTGCCGAAAATGAAATCGATGTCTTCGAGCGCGTTGATCGTGGGAGGGCCGTTCGTGACCGCGACGAAACGCGCGGCGTCCTTGCCAGACGTGTTGTAGTGCGTGTGCCAGCAGTTCAGCGGGATGGCGAAGAGGGCACCGGCTTGCCACTCGAATGTGACTTCCGCGCCTGCTTCGTTGCGAACAGTCGTCGATCCCCGGCCGCTCAGGACATAGATCATTTCTTCAAACAACTGGCGCTGCCGTGCGAGCGATTTGCCCGGCGGAATCTCGCAGACGTAGCAGTCGTTCGACGTGCGCGACGCTTCGTGATTGATGTAGACGCCCTTGCCACCACGACGCGCCCAATCTTTCAGATCGACCGTACGCAGGTCCTGAATGTAGTGACCGTCGATGATGTCCAGCCCTTGCTGAGCGATCCAGCGCGTATAGGCCGTTTCCTTCTCGGTAGCGAATTTCTTCGCCATGTCCTCGGAAACAACTGCGTTCTTGCTCATTTACTTCTCCATTCAATGCTTGTTTCGTACACGACAAGATAGCCCGCAGACTGGCAAGCTAACTGATTCGGGCACTCCTTAGACGGTTGCCGTGTTCTTCAGGTATTCGCGAATCTTCTCGGCCGTGAGCGTCACGGCCGGATCGTATTCCGGCGCGTCTTCGAGTTGCTGCAGATCGTTGAGACCGCTCTTCCAGAAAATGCGGTTGATAGCAGAAATCAGGCGCACCGGGCGATCCGGATCTGCGTTGAAGTGCTGGTGTGCGGTACCGGGCGGAATGTAGATCACGTCGCCAGCTTCCCATTCGAAGCGCTTGACTTCCCCGACCGGTTTCCACGCGTACTGATCGACGATTTCGACATCGTAGTCCTGGTGCAGGTCATAGCCACGACCTTCGAGCACGTACAGGCACTCTTCTGCCAGGTGACGGTGCTTGCCCGACTTGCTGCCTGGCGGAATGATCTGCATGTAGGCGTCGACCGTCTCCATGCGCGTGTTCATGCCTTCGTTCAGCAGGTGCTTGAGCAGGCCTTGACGAGACATTTCCCACGGCATGTTCTCAGGCCGCACGATCTTTGCGCGCTTGGCGTTACGTTCCGAGGCCTGTTCAGCGTTTTCCAGCAGGTCCTTGTAAAGCGTGCGATTCTCTTCGCCTGCAAGCCAGTTTCCGGATTCAGTCCATGCCATGATCAGTAGCCTCCTTCCGGATGATTGAAATCAGTTTCTTCCATACGTGCGACGAAACCGGCACCGGTCGGCGACGGCTCGTCAGGCCGAGGCTCAACGGTCTTTTGAAACAGCATGTTCATGAACATGAACATCGGCTTCGTCTTGATGACGAGCGCACGTGCAGGCTTGTCCAGGCTGCGGTTGAAGTGCTGGTGCACGCAATTGTTGTGGACAATCGCGATGTCACCGGCCTCCCAGTCGTAGCGGATGCCGTCGTGCACTTCGTAACCGATGCCGTCGAGGATGTAGAACGCCGCTTCGTTCACGTGGCCATGCTTCTGCGAATGACCGCCCGGCGCGTATTCTTCCAGATGGATGTGGAACGTCTGCGTGATGCCGTTCTTCGGCTGCACATAGTGGCGGCTGAAGGTTTGCGGTCCCTTGCTGAACTTGACTTCTTTGCCTTTACGCACGCGCGGAACGGAACGCAGACGCTCCAGTTCTGTATTCAGGTTGTACGCGCCTTCGATGCCACGCACGAATACGCGATTCTTCACATTACCAGCGGCGCTGTGATGCGATTCTTCAGCGCGCTGATCTTCCTCATACATCGCGTTCGTGTCGATGTTTGTTTCAGCCATAGTGCCTCCTTGTTGATACAGCGAATTTACTGCGGGTTCAACGCGATACAGCGGGCTGGATCAATCGTGACCCAGATCTTCGCGCCAACCGGCTCGCGATGCGACGGATGCGCACGGGCGAGCAAAATCTGTTCACCGACTTTGACCTGCAAATCAAGCGTTTCACCAAGGAATACTTTGGAATAGACGGTACCTTCGAACACATTGCCGTGCTCGATCGTCGGTTTGCTATCGAAGATTTCCAGGTTCTCCGGGCGCAACGACACTACGGCTTTTGCACCAACATTCATGCCCTCACTGTGGTCCACCGTGATCGGACCGATGGCCGAATCAACGGTCAACTTCTGACCATCCGTATTTCGGACAGTGCCATCGACAAAGCTCGTCGTGCCGATGAAATCCGCCACAAACCGGTTGGCCGGCTGTTCGTAGATGTCGCGAGGGCGCGCCTTCTGGATGATGTGGCCGTCCTTCATGATCGCGATTTCATGCGACATCGCGAGGGCTTCTTCCTGGTCGTGCGTCACGTAGATCGTCGTGACTTTCAGCTCACGTTGCAGACGCTTGAGTTCGAAACGCATCTTGTCGCGCAGCTTTGCGTCGAGATTCGACAGCGGCTCGTCGAGCAAGAGCAATTTCGGCTCCATCACGATCGCGCGGGCGAGTGCCAGGCGCTGCTGCTGACCGCCGGACATCTTCGTTGCATCACGATCTGCTGCATGATCGAGGCCGACTGCGGTGAGGGCGCGCATTACCTTGTCGGCAATCTGCCGCTTCGTCAATTTCTTCGTGCCGACTTCAAGCGGAAAGCTGCAATTCTTGAACACGGTCATGTGCGGCCAGATGGCGTACGACTGGAATACCATGCCAAACTGACGTTTGTTCGGCGGCACGAAGGTCTTGCGATCAGCATCGAAGACGGTCACGCCGTTCGCCGTGATTTTGCCGCCGTCGGGTTTTTCAAGACCCGCGATCGAGCGCAGGGTAGTGGATTTACCGCACCCGCTCGGGCCAAGCAGCGTGAATAGTTTGCCTTCAGGAACCTCGAAACTTACATTTTCAATGCCCGCGACTTTCACGCCATGACTGTCGAGATACACGGTGTTTAGATTCTGAATATTCAGCATTGTCGTCTCAATAATTTCTGTAACGGGAATTCAGACCGATTTCACGCCGAATTTGCTGCCCACCCACTGCGCGAACGATACGAGCGCGAGCAGACCAATCACGAACATGACGCTCAATGCCGACAGTTCGACGTATTGCCCGTTTTGCCATAGCTCCCACACCACGACGGAAATCGTTTCGCTACCGGGGCTGTACAGTAGGATCGAAGCGGACAGTTCACGAATCGATACGATGAACACGTAAATCCAGCCGCCCATCAACCCCGGTTTAATCAGCGGCAAAACGATACGAAAGAACGTCGTGCCCCAGCCGGAACCACACATTTCCGCAGACTCTTCCAGTTCCTTGGACAACTGAACCATCGAGGTTTGGGTATAACGCATGCCGTAGGGCATGAATCGTGTGACGTATGCGATCAGGAGAATCCACAACGTGCCGTAGATTCCGATGTTCACGTTCAGGAAGAAGATCATGAATGCCAGACCCAACACCAGACCCGGAAACACCATCGGAAGCGAGGCAAGGTTATCAAGCAGCCAACGGCCCTGAATCTTCGTTTTGATCACGATCCAGCACACGATTGCGGAAAGCAGCATCACACCCGTTGCGCACGAAAACCCGAGAAGCAAACTGTTACCGACGGCTTCTTTCAGTTCCGGATAGCGGAAGATGTAGCGGTACGAATCAAGCGTCAGATGCCGCAGAGCTTCCATAGACGGCGGCGCATAAAACTTCTGGAAAGACGACCACAGCAGTACAAGCAGAGGCAGCACCACAATCACAAGCGCGTACAGCACAAAGATTGCCGCGGTGAGATAGCGCCAGGGTCCGAGGTCGATTGCGCGTGCACGGAACGCTTTGCCGGTGACCGTCGTGAATCTGCCGCCTTTGGCAAGCAAGCGGCTCTGGATAAAGATGCCGACCGAAGTGATGAGCAGCAGGATGGTTGAATAAGAAGCGGCCAGCCCAGTCGGCGTCGGATATTGCTGCAATGCCTCGTAAATTGATGACGTGAGCACCTGAATTTTTACCGGCAGGCCGATCAGTGCAGGCACCTCGAACGATTCGACGGCCCGCACGAAGAGGATCAGTACCGTCGAGACAATTGCAGGCACAGCAAGGCGAAATGTGATGCTGAAAGTTGTCTTGAGCACTCCAGCGCCGCTCATGATGGCGGATTCTTCGAGCGACGGGTCCATGCCACGAAACGCTGCCGACATCAGCAGGAAAGCCATGGGGGAATATTGCAATCCGTCAATCCAGATCATTCCGCCCATGCTGTAGATGTTGAACGGCGGATGCGAAAGACCAAACCAGTGCATCAGCGCTACGTTCAGCACGCCGATTTTTGGACTGGCAAGCAGAATCCAGGCAATCGTGAAGAGGATCGCCGGATTGATGAGCGGAACGACCGTCACGACCGAAAAGAATTGGCGTAAAGGGGTATTGGTACGCTCGTTGATCCAGGCAAGACCCGAACCGATAACGAACGAAACGAGTGCGGCACCAATGGCGAATTCCACCGAATTGGCGAAAGCCGACCAGGAGTCGGCGCTACCGAACGCAATCCGGTAATTGTCGAGGGTAAATACCGAAGGCGTATCTGCACCCTGCGGCGTCATGAAACTCTGCCAAAGCAGGAAGCAAAGCGGGATCAGCGCCAGTACCGCGACGATGAGAATTGCGGTGCCGACCACCAGCCATTTTGAATCGTGCCGCTTCCAGAATCGGGGCGGTGTATTGGTGACATCAAGTTGAAGCTCCACCAACTCTCTCCTCACGTAACTTCATTTCGTGTGTTCCTATATGCAGAACGGCGTTTCTATATGCAGGTCGGCAGTCGTATTGGGCGCGCCTGGTTGATTTTTGTCAAGGTATGGAGGGGGCGGGTTAGCCCTAGGGTGGGCAGTTTTATTGACTCCGGTTGCTTTCCTTCCTGTGCAACCGGTGATCGACCGCAGTATTTCGACGGAAACGATTCTTATATGTGGATGGTCGTTCCATTTTTGAGCCACTATCGCTGCGTGAGCTACGGTATGATCGCTGCACATACGCGATACAAACCGGAGACGCTTGATGCCGAACGATGCAACCGTTCATTCGCTTGACGATCACCTGTACGGTTACGATCCTGACCATGAGCACGGTGACGATGCTGATCATGATCACGACCACGATTTTCCAGAGTCCGAAACGAATCAGGAAGCCGTGTGGCTGCTCGATAACGTCGTTCTCAACAGCGTAGGTATCGACATCGGTTCGTCGGGTACGCAACTTGTCTTCTCGCGTATCCACATGCGGCGCATCGCTGAGGAGCTCTCAAGCCGTTACATCATCGTGGGGCGCGAACCGATCTACCAGAGCCCGATTTCGCTCACGCCGTATCTGAGTGAAACGCAGATGGATACTCAAGGGCTCGAACGCATCGTTGCTGCGGCCTACAAGGAAGCCAATCTCCGTCCGGATGACATCGATACAGGTGCGGTGATCCTGACCGGTGAAGCGTTACGTCGGGAGAACAGTGAAGGCATTGCAGATATGCTCGCGGAACAGGGCGGCGAATTCGTCTGCGCGACTGCCGGGCATCACATGGAAGCAATGCTGGCTGTGTATGGTTCGGGCGCCGCAAAATATTCCGACGAGCATAAAAAGCGCGTGCTGAACGTCGATATCGGCGGCGGCACGACCAAGCTGGGTCTGGTGGACTCCGGCAACGTGATCGGCACGGCTGCAGTTCACCTGGGTGGCCGTTTAATTGTGACTGACCAGGGAGGGCGCATCACGCGCCTCGACCCCGCAGGCAAGGAACACGCACGGGCAGCAGGATTCGCTTGGGAAATCGGCAGTCAGACGACGCGCGAGCAGCTCGCACAGGTTGCCGACTGGATGGCACAGACGCTTGTGCGTGTACTGAGCGAGCGCTTCACCGCGGATGATTTGAATTCATTGTTCTTGACCGATCCGATTGCTGATTTGGGCAAGCTGGATGGTCTGATCTTCTCGGGTGGTGTGGGCGAATATGTGTACGAGCGTGAATCGCGCGACTTCCTCGACCTCGGGAAATTTTTCGGCTCTGCGGTGCGTCGACGCTTGCTCGCAAATCAAGTGCCCTGGCCGCTGTTGCCAGCCATAGAGTGCATTCGCGCGACCGTTCTCGGCGCTTCCGAATACAGCATCCAGTTGAGCGGCAACACCACTTTCATTTCGAATCCGCGCAATCTGCTGCCGCGCAAGAATATGCAGGTCGTGCCGATCGAAGAACGCATGCCCCAAGTGATCGACCCGGTTGCGGTCGTTGAGTCGCTGCGCAAGAGCTTTCAGCGTTACGACCTGAAAGAGGGTGATCAGGACGTGGCAATCGTGGTGCGCTGGGCGGGGCCGCCGGAATATTCGCGTCTGGCTGCACTCGCGCGCGGGCTGATTGACGGAAATCCGTTGACCATCGCTGCCGGCAAGCCGCTATACGTCATCGCCGACGGTGACATTGCCAATTCGCTCGGCAACTTGCTGCGCGAAACACTGGACGGAAATGATCTTTTCGTGATCGATGGTGTTTCGCTGCGAGGGCTCGATTATGTGGATCTGGGCCGCATCCGTATGCCGTCACGCACCGTTCCTGTCACCGTCAAATCGCTGGTGTTCAGCGAAGACCCGAGTCTGCACGGTAAATCCGATACGTCCGAATGGCATACGCACGAGGATGGCACCGTACATCGTCATCAGCACCACGTAACCGCAGGCAAGCACCAACACGATCATGCACACGCGCACGGCCATCACCATCATCACGATCATGACCATAGTCACGCTGCTGATCATGGACATCACCACCATGCGGATCAGACGCATGGTCACTCGAGCAGCCACGACTAACTGCTAAAGCTACACACGCCGTCAGACGTGCAAATGTTCGTGTGACGGCGCACTCTCTTCGATCAGCGGCATCAGATGCAAATTGCTATTGCGCACGCCACGCTGTGACGCAAGCGACCATGCGAACTGCTGAATCGTATCCACTTCACCGCGTAACACGATCGCTTCCAGGCAATTGTCGTGGTCAAGATAGATGCGACTGCTGCTAACGATCAGCGCGTGCTGTTCGTGATACGCATCCGACAGCCGCTGCGCGAGTTCACGTACGCCGTGCTCGAACACTATCGTCAACGTGCCGACACATTGCGCGTGAGCGTCAGCCAACAATTCCTTTGAACGATGGGCGCGCAGGATGTCACGCAGCGCCTCTGAGCGGCTGCTGTAGGCGCGCCGCTTCATCATGTCATCAAGCGTCGCGAGCAGAAAACCATCAATCGTAATCGTGATGCGTTCCATGTCGGCTACCCATTTCGCGGGGAATTGCGTCTTGACACCACCATAGCATAGCCCTCATTATTCCCTCAATGCGTTCCATATAAAGATTTAATGTTCTCCTATATGGAATACGCCTGCGTGATCGGTAGTATGAGGAAATTCTGAATAAGTATGAGCGATGCGAGATCTGCGCATGGCGATCTTTCGGTGGAGACGTGAATGATTCGATTCCTGAGGTTCCTGTTCAACGATGCCGGCCCGAATATTCGAGGCCGTATTGCTGCGATGTACGTGCTCCTGGCCGTATTCAATCTCGGCGCATGGGCGTGGGCGTTCATCGCGTTTCACGGCCAGCCGGTGCTGCTCGGTACTGCCTTTCTGGCCTACAGCTTTGGCCTGCGTCACGCAGTGGACGCCGACCATATCGCCGCCATTGACAACGCGACGCGCAAGCTCATGCAGGAGGGGCAGCGGCCTGTGACGGTGGGTTTCATGTTCTCGCTGGGTCATTCGACCATCGTCATCGCTGCAACCGCTGCGATTGCAGCTACCGCCTTAACGTTGCAACATCGCTTCGAGGCGTTTCAGGAAATCGGCGGGGTGATCGGCACGCTGGTATCGGCCGGTTTCCTGTTCGTGATCGCCGCAATCAATCTCATCGTGCTGAAATCCGTGGTCGCCACGTTCAAGCGCGTGCGCCGGGGCGAGCGCTACGATGAGGAGGATTTCAATTTGCTGCTTGCCAATCGCGGTCTGCTCGCGCGCATTTTCAAACCGATGTTCCGATTGATCACGCGCGGCTGGCATATGTACCCGTTGGGGGTTTTATTCGGGCTGGGCTTTGATACGGCATCCGAAATCGGCTTGCTCAGTGTTTCGGCTACTCAGGCGTCACACGGCGTGCCTGTCTGGTCGATCATGGTATTTCCCGCGCTGTTCACGGCAGGAATGTCGCTCGTTGATGCGACCGACAGCATCCTCATGCTCGGCGCGTACGGCTGGGCGTTCATGAAGCCGATCCGCAAGCTCTACTACAACATGACCATTACGTTGGTGTCGGCGGTTGTCGCGATCGGCGTTGGTGGAGTAGAAGCACTCGGGCTGATCGCAGACAAGTTGCATCTGAACGGCACGTTCTGGGATGAAATCGGTGCGATCGGAGACAACTTCGGGATCGTTGGCTATGTGATTATCGGATTGTGCGCGTTCATCTGGCTGGCCTCCACAATCGTCTACAAATGGCGGCGTTTCGACGAGATAGAAGTGTAATCGCGATGGCGAAACGGAACGATAAACGCCTTCCTCGTGGAATCGCCCGTTTTGGCCTGATGGCAGCGCTTGCCGCGTTCGATTCGAATGCGCCGGCTCAAAGCGGCGTGTCCCTGTACGGTGAAATCGATGCGAGCGCCGTTTGGGTAAAGAATGTCGATGGCGGGCATCAATTTCAGTTGGCGTCAGGTCTGATCGATGGCAGTTTCTGGGGCATGCAAGGTTCTGAGGACTTGGGCGGCGGTAGTCACGCAACCTTTCATCTCGAACGTGGTTTCAGCGTCACCACAGGCGCCGATCAGAATGACCATCCGTATTACGTAGGCCTCGCGAATGATAAATATGGCGCGCTAACGCTTGGGCACCAATACGATTCTATCCACGACTACCTGGCACCGTTCACGCTGACCGGTGGCAATGGCGGCACGGCGTTCGCGCATCCATTCGACAATGACAACGCGAATAATTCGTGGCTCGCGCGCAACTCAGTTAAATACACCAGTTCATCGTTTGACGGGCTGAGTGTTGGTGGGATGTATGCGTTCTCGAATGCAGCGGGGCAGTTTGCCGACAATCGTGCCTACAGTATTGGCGCGAATTACGGCAACGGCGATTTCAGCGCAGGTGCGGCGTGGCTACATGCGGACGGGCGGGGCGGCACCGAAGGTGGCGCTTACGATGCAGTAACGTTGCCGGCCACGAATCGCAATACATTCGATGCTTCAGTTCAGACACAAAACACTTTCGGAATCGGTGCGAGCCAGGTGTTTGGTCCATTCACATTGGCGGCATCCTGGACGCGCTCGATTTTTGGCGGTATAACCGACACGGAAACGGGTCTGGCTGCTCGAGCTGTAGCCTTCGATAACTACGAGGTTAACGGCACGTGGGAGGCGGGCGCTTCGCTGTCGCTTGGCGGTATGTACACGTACACGAAGGGTACGTACGCGCATTGGAATCAGGGCGCACTGCAGGCGGATTACACACTGACGAAGCGCACTGATACTTACATTGAAGCAATCTATCAGTGTGCTTCGGCTGGAGCATCGGCCGTCATCAATTCGATCATGGCTTCGAGCAGGAGCAGCCAATTGTTATTCGCGGCGGGCATACGCCATCACTTCTGAAACTCAACGGGAAAACGGGCAGCATCCGCTGCCCGTTTCGCTCTATCAGAGCGGCATGTAGAACACGGCCACGAAAACTAGCGCCACGGCTGACATCAGAATGTACGGATTGAGCTTGGTGAAGTAGATGACACCGGCGGCAATAGCCGTTGTCGCCCATGCGAGCGCCGTCGCGTGCATGGATTGCATCACGGCCACAGCGCCGGCGAAAATCAGACCAACCGCGACAGGTGCCAGCCCGCGCTCAATGGCGCGACGCCAACGCGTTCCTTCGCTCTTGTGCCAGAACAGCGTCACGGTCACGAATACCGTTGACGACGGGATATACATAGCGAGCGTCGCTACGATCGCGCCTACAAAGCCTTGCAGATGCCAGCCGATCAGCGCGGAAATGAGGGTGGTCGGCCCAGGGGAGACTCGGGAGATAGCAAACAGGTCCGCGAATTCCTGACCCGAAAGCCAGTGGTAGACCGACACGCTTTGAATCTGGATATCGGCAATGATGGTCTGGCCGCCGCCGAACGACAATGCGGAAAGCGGCGCGAACAGAAGAATAATTCTCAGCAGGACGTTATCCATTTAGTTTTCCATAGCGGCGCAAAGGATACTGAGTGGCGCGAGTACGAGCACGACAGGCACGGTAGGCCAATGCAGCACCCCGACCGCGACGAACGCGATGATGGCAAACAGGTAGCGGAGCAGCTTGCGCTCGATGCGTACAGCAACCTTGGCGCCCATAGAGAACGTCGCGCCAACACCGGCAGCGGCAATGCCGAGCAGCAGGAAGTGCGTGAGCGGATAGCCCGAAAGATGCGTATAGAGCACTGCCAATACGAGCACGACGACAAGGGCAGGCGAAATCATGCCGAGCGCGCCAACGAGCGCGCCGAGTGGCCCACGCAGGCGCTGGCCGACATAAAGCGAGACATTGACCGGATTTGCACCAGGCATGACTTGCGAGAGGGTCATACCAGCGACGAAGGCATCGTTATCCAGCCATTTGCGCTCCTCCACCACGGCGCGATAGGACCATGCGGCAGTGCTACCGCCGAACGACATGACGCTGATGCGCACGAAGGTTGTGAATATGTCCCATAACGCGATTTTTTGCGCTGCAGACGTGGCGGTAGATTCTTCGATGGTGGACATGGCACGAAGCGGACAAGGTTAAAGTGTGTTCCATATAAGGGAACTGCGTTCTCATATGGTATATATATTTAGCACGCTGTCCAGATGCCGGGCAATCAGGTTTTACGCGATGTATGCGCTCGTTGTGTTACTCAAATTAAAAAAGCGCTGTGCCTATCCGGACACAGCGCCTTGAGGGGATCAACATCAGAGGAAGTTTCAGGAATCAGGCTGAAGCGCTCGCCACGAGTGCGGCGCGCTTCGGATCACGTTGTTGCGGATACACGTATTGCCCGAGACACGTGATCGAGACCGCGGCGATCGAAACAACACCGGAAAACGTCAGTTCGACGAGTTGAAAATCTGTCGAGTAGCCAAAGCCTGTGAGGCAGCGAAGCGTTGCTGCGAGCGGCGTTTCACGATCGAATGAGTACCGCATGTCCTGATGGGCTATTTCAAGGGTGGTAGCCAAGAGTTGCAGAAATGCCGTCAGCGGCGGCAATCAAATGCGGCACGGCCGCTCGCAGCGCCTTCTTCGTGAGACGTTGCGCAGGTCCGCCGAAACCGATCGCCGCAACTACATTGCCCGTAGTGTCACGCACGGGCGCGGCAATGCCGCGCATGCCTATTTCCGATTCCTCATCATCGATCGCATAACCGTCGCGGCGCACTTCCTCAAGCGCTTTCCGGAACACTTGCGTATCTGTGTTCGTCTTGGGTGTTTGCGCAACGAGTCCCTGCCTGATCGCGCGTGAAACGACATCCGGCGTGCTGAACGCGAGCAGCACGTGCCCTTCCGCTGTATAGCAGGCAGACTTGCGCACACCGATATAGGAGCGCATACGGATCGCCTGTTCGCTTTCAAGATTGAACATGTAGACGACGCTCGTATCATCCAGAATCGCGAGGTGTACGGTTTCGTCTGTCTGTTTGCGCAACACGTGCAAGAAAGGCAGCGCCTGTTTTGTCACGTCGAAACGTCGGCGCACGAGGCCGCCAAGGGTGAACAATTGGACGCCGAGGCGATACCGGCCGTTATCCGGGTTCTGTTCCAGCATTCCCTCAGCGAGCAACGCAGCGCACAGGCGATGCACTGTGCTCTTTGCGAGGCTCATGCGCTTTGACAATACGCTGATGCCCAGTTCGGGCTCGTCTTCCGAAAATAATTTGAGTAGTCGCAATGCCGCCGTTACCGACGACAGCCTGCGCGGCCCATCCTGTTCCGCTTCATTGTTCAGCATGGTTTTCGCGTCCAATTTACCAATCCTCGTTATCTGGCGTCCCATAGTCGCGGACCGCAATCTTCTATTTATAAGCGCAACCGGGTGTATTCCGGCAGCGTTCTCTCCCAACACATGCGGACTAACCCTGGACTCTTTCCGTTTGCCTTGACTTTTGCATCTGATCAAAGGGAAACTCAATTCGTTCCATTATAACACATATAGTTCCGCATACAGGAACATTTTTTACGGCGTAGCAGTTAAGGGTAGCACCACTTGCGTCGAATCCCAAAACCGATGTAGTGCACCCGGTAGTCACGAAGATCTAGTAAGGAGACAGGCAGTGAAAGGCATCAGGATTATGGGCGCGGCGCTGGCCATGTGTTTCATGCTGAGTTCGGCCGCAGCGGTCGCCGCAGGCTTGCAGACCGTTCATGTGGGTATTGCGGATGCAAGCAGTGATGTCGTGTTCTTCATTGCCGACAAGAAGGGCTACTTCCGGGTCGAAGGCATCGACGCGAAATTCATTCCGTTCGACTCCGGCGCGAAAATGGTTGCCCCGCTCGGTTCCGGACAGCTTGAGGTCGCGGGGGGTTCTCCGTCCGCAGGGCTCTACAACGCCGTGACGCGCGGCATTGGTATCAAGATCGTTGCGGACAAGGGATCGACGCCACCGGGCTATGGTTATCAGCCGTTGCTCGTGCGCACGGATCTCGTCAAGAGTGGCCGTTACAAGACGCTCGCAGACCTGAAGGGCATGAAGATTGCCGGTAGCGCAACCGGCAGCGCTTCTACGTCCACGATGAATGAAGCGCTCAAGAAAGCGGGTCTTAAACCGAGTGACGTTGAGCGCGTCTATCTCGGCTTTCCTCAGCACGTGATGGCACTCGAAAACAAGGCCGTTGACGCATCTCTGACAACTGAGCCTTCCGCCACTCAGGCGGTTCGCAGTGGCGCGGCAATCCGTGTGATGGGCGACGATCAGATTTACCCGAATCATCAGCTTGCCGTCCTGCTCTATTCGGACACATTCATCCACGATCATCCGGACACCGCCAAGGCGTTCATGCGTGCATATCTGCGTGCGGCGCGCGATTACAACGATGCGCTCAAGGACGGCAAGATCGCGGGCGCGAACGCGGAGGAGGTGATTTCGATCCTGACTCAGTACACGTCAATCAAGGATGGCTCGCTCTATCGCAACATCGTTCCTCAAGGCACGAATCCCGATGGCAAGCTCAACATCGCGAGTCTTGAAAATGACCTGTCGTACTTCAAGAGCCACGGCGACGTGAAGGGCAACGTCACGGTTTCCCAGCTCGTCGATCCGTCTTTTGCCGAAGCAGCAGACGCAGCGCTTGGCCCGTACCCGCGACGTACGAAATGAGGAACGTGTTTTATGGCAACGATTGATTCATGCACGATGCAAGACGTGTCCGTGAAGATCCGGCTAAGTAATCTCACGAAATCGTTCGAGACGGGCGGCGGCACGGTGACGGCGCTCGACAATGTTTCGCTCGAAATCCCCACCGGCTGTTTTTTCATGATCGTTGGGCCATCGGGTTGCGGCAAAACTACGCTGCTACGTATCCTTGCGAATCTCGAATCTCCCACGAGTGGAACCGTCGAAATCACGTCGCCCGCGCAGAACCGGCCGGGGAATTCGATGGTTTTTCAGGGCGATTCGCTGTTTCCGTGGATGACGGTGTTCAACAATGCAGCTTATGGGCTGACGCTTCGCGGTGTGCCAAAGGCACAAGTTCGCGAGACGGTTGACTATTACCTTGATCGCACAGGTCTTACCCGGTTTGCGAAAGCCTATCCTCATCAACTCTCGGGCGGTATGCGACAACGTGTTTCCATCGTCCGTGCGTTCGCAAACGATCCGGACGTCCTTTTGATGGATGAGCCATTCTCGGCGCTCGATGAGCAGAACAAGCTTCTGTTGCAGGAGGAATTGCTTCGCATCTGGGATGAAACGCGCAAAACGGTGCTGTTCATCACACACAGCGTGGACGAAGCGGCGACGTTGGGTGATCGCATCATGATCATGACGGCGCAGCCTGGTCGTGCCAAACGCATCATCGACGTTCCGTTTCAGCGTCCACGCTCGGTGCTCGAACTGCGTGCACAACCGGAATACGGGGAATTTGTTTATTCAATCTGGGCCGAATTGCGCGAGGAAGTCGAGCGCGTGCGTTCGCGCGACCTTGGTGAGAGAGCATGAGTACTATATTGAGTACTACGCCGTCAAAACGACGCAAAATAAGTAGGGGGCAACGCGATCGAATGATCAGCATCGCGTCGCCCATTTTGTTACTGCTGCTCTGGCAGGCCGCAGCGCAGATCGGTCTCATCGATGTACGCTTCTTCCCTGCGCCCGCGCAGATCTTCAGCACCTTTGTCGCGCTCGTCAAGGACGGCTCGCTATGGGACAACACCTCGGCGACACTTCTGCGTCTCTTATGGGGTGGATTGATTGGCGGCATTCCCGCACTGCTGCTAGGTGTTGCAACCGGTCTTTCGAAGCCGCTGCGCGCCGTATTCGAACCTCTGATTGCTGCAACCTATCCGATTCCGAAGAGCGCGATTTTTCCGCTGTTGATGCTGATTTGCGGCCTTGGCGAAGCGTCGAAAATAGCAATGGTCGCTATCGGCGTCTTTTATCCGATGCTCATCAATACGACTACGGGTGTGCTCGAAATCAACAAGATCTATCTGGACGTGGGCCGCAATTTTCGCGCGAATCCATGGCAGGTATTTCGCACTATCGCACTGCCGGGTGCCGTGCCCCACATCATGAGCGGTATCAAGCTGGGTTTCGGGCTGGGCCTGATGCTGATCGCCATTGCCGAAATGATCGGATCGAAGAGCGGACTTGGCTACATGATCTGGAATGCCTGGGAATTGCTTTCGGTCGAACAGATGTATGTCGGCCTGATTGTTATTGCCATCCTTGGATACGGTATCTCGCTGCTGCTGAACGAAATTGAACGCAAGCTGATTCCATGGAAGTGGACATGATGAGTGGGTATATGCAACAGAAAAAAGAGCTCGTCGACGCAATCCTGATGCTCGAACGCGCCGAAGTGATCGACTTCAACGGTCACTTTAGCTGGCGTTTTCCGGGTCAAGACCGCATGTTGATCAATTCTGGCGCATCGGTGCGTAGCGCACTTACCGTGGATGACATCGTAACGATCGATTTCGACGGCAATCTGATTGAAGGCGATGTAGCTCCGCCGATGGAATTCCACATTCACTCGGAAATCTATCGCAAACGTCCCGACGTCAATTCGGTCGTCCATACGCACCCTACCTGGTCCACTCTCTTCAGCATGACAGGTAATGCGGTGAAACCGGTGATCATGCAGGCATCAGTGCTCGGTGAGATTCAACAGTTCCCGAGGACGGCTTCGATCAACAGAAAGCCTCTCGGTGAAGAACTGGCGGAATGTCTCGGCGCGCACCGCGTCGCAATGCTCAAATCGCACGGCGCGGTGATTGCGGCCGAAGGTATTCTTGAAGCGTTCGTGCTGGCGTTTTATCTCGAAGAGAAC
Source organism: Paraburkholderia sp. BL18I3N2 (assembly GCF_003001875.1). Lineage (NCBI taxonomy): Bacteria > Pseudomonadati > Pseudomonadota > Betaproteobacteria > Burkholderiales > Burkholderiaceae > Paraburkholderia > Paraburkholderia sp. BL18I3N2. The sequence goes on along the minus strand of NZ_PVNC01000026.1, from coordinate 36,424 downwards.
GCGCATCGTCAGTACCTTGCGCAACAAATCGGTGAACCGATGGTTCTGTCGCAAGAACAGGTCGAAACGATCAGTCGTAACCTGTGGAAACCGAATTTGCTGCAGAAAGTGTGGGCCTATCACGCTGGCAAGCTCCGCGCATGACCGAATCCGGCATCAAACATGCATCGCGAAAGCATGCCGATCTATGTGATGACCGGCTTTCCCGGCAGCGGTGAGTCTGCGCTGCTGGCAGAAGTGTGCGTATGTTGTAATGGTCTGCCGGCGCTGAATGAAACACTTGAATTGCTATTCTGGGCACGACTGCATCGGAGCATCCCACGCTTCGGAATGGTGAGCGCAATGCCGTTCCTGATGTACCTTTTTCACGATTGACTCGTACGCGTGGGCGTTGCGCATATCGTTGCAATGGACGCCGTGCTGGATAGCAGCGCACTGCGCGCGCGCTTACGCGAACTGATGTCGAAGTACGGCGAATTGAATTTGCGGTTAAAGGGTGCGTGCGGCTAAGAAAAGGACGTTCACCCGTAATAGTTCAATTCGTGTTCGGCGACAGGTTCGCGCAGATTGCGGAGGCGACATCAGCTATGGCCGGTGTAAAAAGCGGCCTGACCTCTATTGTGAAGAGAAAGTAGAGCGTAACTAACTCGCTATCGAACTCAGCGGGGGAAGCACGCGCCAGGCATTTGAATATGCCTGACGCATCCATTTCATTCGCCATCTGTTTCGATCACGACCACGCCATCTTCAACGTGCGTCTTGTACGTCTTGAGGGGAATCATGCATGGCGGCGCGACAACTTCTCCGGTCTTGATATTAAACGAGCCGTTGTGAAAATCGCATTCCACTGTGTCGCCATCGATATAGCCTTCTGACAACGAGCCCGGACCATGCGTGCAGGTGTCATTCGTTACGAAATATTCGCCCTGAATGTTGAATACGGCGAGCGTCAGGCCGTTCTTTTCGATCTTGATCGCTTTTCCTTCAGCTACGTCTCCTGCATGGCAGAGGTGAGCAAATGCGCAAGCGTGACTCATAGGGAATCTCCATCGTTGACATGTTGTGGGTCCAATGATAACTTTGTTCTCATGTTGAGAACAGCGTTCGGTATATAGGAACACAAAATCATGCGGATTAAAAGCGCCACTAAACTGCGTCGCGCGACAACAGCGACATTGAGGGACTTACCATGTTGAGAAAAGAACAAAACGATCTCGTCACGCAAACCGGTCCCGGAACGCCGATGGGCGAACTGTTCCGTCGTTACTGGCTGCCGGCGCTTCTGTCGGAAGAACTGGCGGAAGCTGGCGGCGAACCGGTTCGCCTGCAGCTGCTCTCGGAACGCATGCTTGCGTTCCGGGATTCAGAGGGCAAGCTGGGCCTGATCGATGAGTTCTGCGCGCATCGCGGCGTGTCGCTATGGTTCGGCCGTAATGAGGAAGGCGGCATTCGCTGCCCGTACCACGGCTGGAAATACGACGTGACCGGTCAGTGCACCGAGGTGCCATCCGAAGCGAAGGAAAGCGGCTACGCGGAAAGAATCAAGCTGAAATCGTATCCGCTCGTTGAACAGGGCGGCGTCATTTGGGTCTACATGGGACCGGCCGATCAGCAGCCGCCTCTGCCTGCATGGGAATTCTCGACCGTGCCGACATCCCAGTCGTTTATGAGCAAACGGGTTCAGGAATGCAACTGGTTGCAGGCACTCGAAGGCGGCATCGATTCGAGTCACGTTTCGTTCCTGCACAGCGGCAGCCTCAATTCCGATCCGCTGTTCAAGGGCGCGAAGGGCAACCAGTACAACTTGAACGACCTCGCTCCGGTGTTCGAGGTTCTCGAAGCGCCGGGTGGTCTGGCAATCGGCGTGCGGCGCAATGCGGAGAACGATCAGTATTACTGGCGTATCACGCCGTGGGTCATGCCTTGCTTCACGATGGTTCCTCCGCGCGGCGATCACCCGGTGCACGGCCACTTCTGGGTGCCGATCGACGATCACAACTGCTGGGCGTGGAGTTTCGACTACCATCCCACGCGCGATCTGACGGAGGGCGAAGTGCAGGCGATGAAGGACGGCAAGGGCATCCATGTGCGCTACGTGCCGGGTAGCAACTACGTTCCCGAGCAGAACAAGACGAACAACTATCTGATGGATCGAGCAGCACAGAGGGCGGGCACGACGTATAGCGGTGTCGAAGGCATCGCCATGCAGGATGCTTCGCTTCAGGAAAGCATGGGACCGATCCAGGATCGTACGAGAGAGAACCTGGTTGGCACCGACAACGGCATCATCATGATGCGCAGCCGGATCATGAAGTCTGCGCGCGCACTCGCCGAGAACGGCACGCTGCCGCCGGGTCGTGATCCGGAGTCGCAGAAGGTTCGTTCGGTCGCCATTCTGCTCAAGCGTGAAACGCCGTTCGGCGAAGGCGCACGCGATGCAATGATCGCGGAAAAAGGCAAGAAGCACCAAACGATCTGAGCTTGCAGCCAGGCTGTTCAAATGGGTATTCGTTCGATCCGTACAAAATCTGGCGATAACGGCGTGAGAAACCGCTTGTAGCAAGACTTCGCGGCCTCACGGGCGTTGCCGACGCAACAGATTTTCAGCTCATTGAAATGAAAGTGATTCTTTGCGTAAGCCGCCGGAAATGGGCGAAAAGTACGAATACCCCGACATGAATGAGACTCCTGTGAATAACCAGAAACATCGCATCACGCTCGCCGGCACTGCTCAGTCGTTCGAATGTGGTAACGATGACGTGCTGTTGCGATCGGCGCTTCGCAACAACATCGCATTTCCGTACGAGTGCAATGTAGGCGCATGCGGTAATTGCAAATTCGAATTGATCGAAGGTGACGTTGAGGCGAAATGGCCCGAGGCGCCTGGTTGGACAGCAAAGGATCGAGAACGCCGTCGTTATCTAGGCTGTCAGAGCATGCCGCGAGGCGATTGCACGATCAAGATGCGTCCGAATCAGCACTACGCGCCCATACACCGACCGAAACGCGTAACGGGTACGCTCACATCGCGTCGCCCCATTACGCACGATATCGGTGAATTCCGTTTCGAGCTTTCAGATGACATGCGATTCGAACCTGGACAATACGCACTACTAGCGCTCCCCGGTGTTAGCGGTCAGCGAGCCTATTCGATGAGCAATATCGTTCAAGGCTCGCATGCAAAGGTGCTCGATTTCCAGGTGCGTCGTGTACCGAATGGTGAGGGCAGTAATGCGCTGTTCGACAAACTGACGACGGGCGAGCAGATCGAGATCGATGGCCCCTACGGTATGGCTTATCTGCGTCGGGACATAAAGCGTGACATTCTATGTCTCGCCGGCGGTTCGGGCCTTGCCCCGATGATTTCGATTGCACGCGGCGTTGCCGCAGACCGGCAAATGCAGGGCGTCAAAATGCATTTCTTATATGGCGGCCGTACGCCACGCGATGTGTGCGGACGTGACATGCTCGAAGCGCTCGAGAATTTCGGCAAGCATCTTCATTTTAGCGCGGCCGTTTCGGATGCGTGTGCCGATCAATGGGACGGTCACACTGGCTATGTGCACGAACTGGCTGAGTCGATGTTCGGTGATGGCCTGCGCGACATGGAAATCTATTTTGCTGGTCCTCCTGCGATGGGCCAGGCAATTCAGAAGATGCTGCTGGCGCGAGAGGTATCGTTCGAACAGGTGCACTTCGACCAGTTCTATTGATAACTCTTCACTCATTAAAGGAGACAGTGTGAGCAAGTTGCAGCTTTCAGTCGCGGTCGGCCCATATGACCGTATGCGCCCCCTGGTCGATGGTGAAGTGCAAATCGAGGGTGTCGATCCGACGTTCATGTTGCAGGAACCGGAAGAGATCTTTTTTCGCGCGCTGCGTCATGCGGATTACGACATCTGTGAACTGTCGCTGAGCAGCTATTCGGTCAAGACCGCCGCGGGTACGTCGGCTTACGTTGCCGTTCCGGTATTTCCATCGCGAGCGTTCCGCCACACGTCCGTGTATGTGAACGTGAACGCGGGTATCGACAAACCGGAAGATCTGAAGGGAAAACGCATCGGCGTACCCGAATATCAGTTGACGGCAAACGTGTGGGTGCGCCTGTTCCTCGAAGAGGAGTATGGCATCAAGGCATCGGATGTCACGTGGGTGCGCGGCGGTTACGAAGACCCGACACGCGTCGAAAAAGTCAGCCTGAATCTGCCCGAAGACGTGGAACTGGTGAATGCCCCCCAAGGCGAAACGATTTCCGGCATGCTCGACGCTGGCGAAATCGATGCGCTGATCGGCCCGCGCGCACCGTCGTGTTTCGATCGCGGCTCCCCGAACGTGAAGTATCTGTTCGATGATCCGCAGGCAGAAGCGGTGGCCTGGTATCGCAAAACGAAGCTGTTCCCGATCATGCACACGCTCGGCATCCGGCGCACGCTCGTTGAACAGCATCCGTGGCTGCCGATGTCGGTGATGAAGGCCTTCGAGAAATCGAAAGCGATCGCACTGCGCCGCCTGACTGATACCTCGGCTACGAAGGTTACACTGCCGTTTATCGAGACTCAGCTTCGCGCCGCGCGTGAATTGATGGGTGACGATTTCTGGTCGTACGGTTTCGCCGCTAACGAACACACGCTCAACCGATTCCTGACGCAGCATTACGCGGAAGGACTGTCGAGCCGCCTGCTGAAAGCGGCGGATCTCTTCCATTCGGCAAGCCTCGAAAGCTTCAGCATTTAGTCGGTCATCAAGAAAGCCGGGGAAATCCCCGGCGTTTTTGTTTTCGATCGAGCAAAACTATCACCATGCAACAGATTGCAATAGAGCAGCGCGGTGTTGAAGCAAGAGACGTTGGCCTGACAGGCCGTAAGCTCATATTTGGTGTGCTGGCAATATCGCTTGCGACTGCGCTTAGTATGCTCGACAGTGTGATTGCCAATATCGCGTTGCCCACCATCTCAGCGACATTAAAGATCAGCCCGTCGGATTCAGTGTGGATCGTCAACGCTTATCAACTTTCGATCATCATGACGTTGTTGCCGCTATCTTCACTTGGTGATCGCGTCGGCTATGCGCGCGTCTACGTGGCTGGTCTCGTACTCTTCACGTTTGCATCATTGATGTGCGCGATGTCGCAATCACTTGACATGCTGATTTTTTCACGTGTTTTGCAGGGCCTGGGTGCAGCCGGCATTGGCAGCGTAAACACCGCCATCCTCAAAATGATTTACCCAGCGCGGCTGCTTGGCCGTGGTGTCAGTATTCATGCATCGGTCGTTTCGATTTCGACCGCCGCCGGGCCGACGATTGCAGCGGCGATCCTCTCTGTTGCGACATGGCCGTGGCTGTTTGCGATCAACGTGCCCCTCGGCGTTGTCACGTTCTTCGTCGGATTCAAGGCGCTGCCTCGCCAGCCCGTCTCGGAGGCACCCTACGACTATTTTAGTGCACTGCTGAATGCAGCGACGTTCGGGCTGCTCGTAATCGGTGTTGATCGAATAGGCCATAGTGACGGCATGAGCGCAAGCATCGCAATCCAGTTGTCTACGGCTGCAATCTGTGCGTGGTTGCTGGTGCGTCGCGAGCGACATCGAACAAGGCCGCTATTGCCCGTAGATTTACTGCTTAAACCGGCATTTCTGCTGGCCGTGCTGACATCCATCTGTTCGTTTACCGCGCAAATGCTCGCGTTCGTATCGCTGCCGTTCATGCTACAGGATGCGTTCGGACGCAGTGCGATGCAAACCGGAGCGCTCATTACACCGTGGCCGATTGCTGTGCTTTGCATCGCACCTCTAGCAGGTTTATTGTCGAATCGCTTTAGTGCGGGGGTGCTTGGCGGCGTCGGACTGGCTATCCTCGCAACAGGTCTGGCGTTGCTCGTGCTGCTGCCCCCGCATCCCGCCTCGTTCGATATCGGCTGGCGCATGGCTGTGTGCGGAATCGGCTTCGGGCTGTTTCAGCCACCTAATAACAGGTCGCTCCTTGCCCTTGCGCCGCTTGGGCGCACCGGTAATGCGAGCGGCATGATCAGCGTGGCGCGCGTGCTCGGGCAAACTTTCGGTGCGGTGCTGACGGCGTTTATATTGCTGATCGAGCCTCATCATGCCGGCGTTGTTGCGTTGATCACAGGCGCAAGTTTCGCTGCTTTTGCGGCGTGCGTCAGTCTGACTCGTTTGATATAGGCAGAGTCGTTGTAGAAGCGATTTTGACCACCATTATTTTTGTTTTATTGGCGATGGCGTTGCTTTGAGAGAAATTGATGAACGCGAAAGATTTTACACACGCATCCGCAACGGCAGACATCGAAGTACCGGTGCGAAAAAGTGACACGAGCGTGATCTGGTCAGATGCACGGCTGCTAGGTTTCACGCCGATGGATGACGTACATGAGGAATTCTACGAGGTAGTCCTACAGCTCGTGACCTGTACCGATACGAATGCGCTGGCCGCGATCGGGGCATTTGAGAGGCACGCTGTCAGCCATTTCGAGCAGGAAGACGAATGGATGCGCACGACTAATTTCCCACCGCGAGATTGCCACATCGAAGAGCATGCCGCTGTTCTGAAATCGGTGTGCGAAGTCAAGACGGCAGTTGAAGCGGGGCAGATCAACGCGGAGGCTGTGCGTGATTTTGGTAGGCATCTGTTTGGCTGGTTTCCCGGCCATGCCGACTACCTTGATTCCGCGTTGGCAGCGTGGATGACGAAACAGACAATGGGTGGAAAGCCTGTTGTGTTGCGACGGACTAAATAGCCCGCCCGGGTCATCTCACTGACTGGCGGGTTCGGTGGGAAGTTCCGAACACACTCCTGGTGATGAAGTTTCTGCGCAAAGAGAAACGTCGCGCGAGCGAGCAATGTAGTTGTTGGTCGGTGAGGCTGAAACAAGACGGAGAAGGCGATGGAAAGTGTAGGGCGATCGTTGAGAGCAATGGTTGACGATTGGTTGTCGCCAGACCCTGATCGAGGGTTCAGAGTCAGCCACTATGGACGATCCAGGATTGGGCGTTACGTTTGCGTTGTTGCAGACAATGGAGCCGGCTCGAAGGAGCTGTTCTTTTATCGTCACCGAGACGGGAAATGGTGTGTTTTTCCGCCCGAGCCTGAAAGGCCGGCTATGCAGGCCGCGAGATGATGCGGGTATAGAAGCAAACTGAACCAATTAGCTGGCGAAAGTGTGACCCGGCTCTCTACGGTGTCGATTACCGTACGTATCGTTCAAAGGGCGATGGCCAAACCGAGTCCCGACGACATCTCGTAGCCATAACCCAAGTGTCTTCGCTGCTGCCAAGGCGGCGAGTGATGGCCTTTGCGCGTTGCCGGCCGCCGCGCAATGCGGGGAGTCTCTGCTGTGTGTGGATGGTCAGTCTCGGGCTGCGGCGTCTCTGCACGTTCATCATGATCCCGCTGGTCACGCCGCTTATGATCATCAAGACTTCTGTCTACGTCCTGCCTTCGATCCGGATTTCCGTGGCCAGCGTGATCTGGAACTGCACGAGCATGCCCGCGAGGACATGTCAGAGTGCTTCCCACCGAGCAGCGAACGCTCACGGCTGCGATTCAATCTTACGCGTCAGTAGACGCGCACCGATACAGCGCTTGATGCGCAAGTTCTGAGCCTCGACAAACGAGCGCTGGCCGTAGCCGTATCCGTTACGGAACGCATGCATTCTCTTCTTTCCATGTAGTTCACGATCTGGTCATGCCAGCTCGATTCTGCCCAGCCGTGCACAGCCGCATGAACCGGAAGCATTGCCGGGCAGTGCAAGCATTGAAAAACATACTTGCAGATCCGAAAGGACTCGCCAACAACGCTGTCACTTTTGCTCCGTCCTCGTCAGGAAGGCCTGGACACTGGCGTGCTGCGGGAAAAGTTGACAGCCCTGAATTTCCACTCAGGGTTTCATTGACGCTGCGAGTCCTAAGTGATATGGTTGACTCTATATACAGAACACAGTTCCATATAAAGGAACGATAAATGTTCGGTACAGATTCGCGATCCAACTTGCAGGACCTGTGATGCTTGGAAATATGGGGAAGCCCGATCCTCTATCGCTGTCCCATGCGGACCGCATTCGTGAAGCAGTGCGCGCGAACTTCGAACTCGGGACCGAAATCGTGATCATGGTTTCGGAGGTCGAGTGCCAGTCGCCCGGGTGTCCTCCGCTGGAGACTGTGGTTGCGTTCTGGACCGACGAGGGCCGTCATCGCTTTAAGGTCTTTAAACCGATGTCGGAATTCGATGACGGCGACTTGCCTTGGAAATGGCTGAGGCGCTCGCTAACCGTCCCTGAAGATTATGTTGATGACTGTTGCTAACCGCCGTTGATAGGAGACTTTTTGAATGGCAACTCTGAAGACATGCATCCAGACCCTTGGGCATACTGAGGCCCTGAAAACCGGCAAGGTTGACAGTGGTCCATGGCGGCTGGAATTCGAAGAAGTGCCGGCAATCATCCAGGCGTTTCGGCGGATGGTTCGTGGTACGGAGTTCGATGTCTCGGAGATGGCTATTACGACCTATCTGTGCGCGCGGGCACACGGTAAGCTGTTTACGGCGCTTCCTGTTTTCATCGTTCGCGCGTTCCACCATGGCGGCATCCTGGTGAATCGAAATCTCGACATCGAGCACCCGCGCCAGTTGGAAGGCCGCAAGGTCGGTGTCAACCGCGGCTATACGGTGACGGCCGGTGTGTGGGCCCGTGCGGTGCTCGAACATCAATACGGTGTTGATCTTTCGAAGATCACTTGGGTTCTCTCGGGCGATGAGCACGTGGCAGAGTACAAGGCACCGTGCAATGTAGTGCCCGTGGAGCCGGGCCAAAACGTCGAAGATCTGTTGATCTCGGGAGAAGTGGCGGCGGCCGTGGGTCTCAAAGTCGAAAATCCGAATCTGGTACCCCTGATCCCCGATGCACAAAACGCGGCTTTCGCGGCCATGCGCGAATCGGGTTACTACCCGATCAACCATACGGTCGTAGTTCGGAACGAACTACTTGAACAGGACCCGGATCTGGCGCCCACGCTCTTCAATGCATTCGTGGATTCGAAGCGTCAGTGGCTCGAACGCCTCCGGCAAACGCAGCCCGAAGAACGTCAACGCGGTGACCAGTTCTATGGCCGTGTCATGGACACGCTTGGCGGTGATCCGCTCCCGTATGGTATCGAGCCCAACCGTCAGGCACTCGAAAGTGTTATCGGTTTTGCGTCGGAGCAGGGCATCTTGACCCAGCAATACGCGCTCGAAGATCTCTTTGCCGCCGGTACGCTGGGCCTCGTGGGCTGAGCCCCAGGGCCACAGATCCAGAATCGAAATCGAAAATCGAATCAGATATGCAATCTAACGACAAACAAATCACGATCCCGGCGCTTCAACAGATGAAACGCGACGGACAGAAGATCATGGGCGTTGTTGCCTGGGATGTGCAGATGGCTCGCATTGCCGAACGCGCGGGCGTCGATATGCTCATCGTTGGCGACTCGGTGGGCGTCAACGTTTGGGGCCACGAGAGCCCGCTCGAAATCACTTTGGACGAAATGATTATCGTATCCAGGGCGGTTCGCCGTGGCGCAACGCGTGTACCGGTCTGCGCAGACTTGCCTTTCGGTTCGCTCCAGCGTGGTGTCCAGTCGGCGGTGGAAGCCGGTATCCGTCTGGTCAAGGAAGCAGGGGCCGACATGGTCAAACTGGACGGCGCCGCAGACTATCCGGAGGCCGTTGCCGCCCTGGTCAAGGCCGGTATCCCCGTGATGGCCCAGTTCGGCATCACGCCGCAAACGGCACTGAAATATGGCATTCAATACAGCAATGCAAACGGCGCGCTCGTCTCCGATGCCATGGTTGCTCAGTTGGTCAAGGATGCAAAGCTTATGGAAGCGGTTGGCGCCTCGATGATCGACTTTACGAACTCGGGCCCCGTTGCCGGTGAGGCAGTGTGCAAGGCCGTGGATATCCCTGTCATTGGTGGTTTCGGCGGCGGTCCCTGGCTCGATGGGCGTCTGCGCATGGCCCATGCTGCAATCGGCTACAGCGCGGGCAACATCGACTCCGAACTGGAGCAATACGCAAACGTGGCGCGCTCGACCTTCGACGCATTCACCGAACTGTTTGCCGATGTCCGCGCCGGCAGGCAGATCAAGGGCACCCCGAAAGCCAAAGCCGCAGTCTGATCTTCTCGGAGCCAAACATGCCTTTCCTTACTGTCGATGGAATTTCCACGCGTTACGATGTGATCGGTGACGGGCCCGCGCTTCTGATGTACAGCCCGGGCGGTTTCAATGCCACTATCGAAACGTGGACCACGCTCGGTGTCTATGCCCGGGTCAATCCTCTCGACTATTTGAGCAAGCGCTTTAAGTGCATCGTCTTTGACCGTCGCGAAACCGGTCAGTCGGGCGGCCGTATCGAGCGCGTGACCTGGCGAGACATGGTTGCCCAAGGTCGTGGCCTCCTCGATCACCTGGGTATCGACCGCGCATTCCTGATGGGCGGTTGCATGGGTGTTTCGCCGGTCATCGCATTCGCGGTCCAACACCCGGAACGCGTTTTGGGTCAAGTCCTCTACTGGCCTGTCGGTGGTGCCCGCTACCGGATGAGCAGCCATCAGCGCTTCTCCGAGCATCTGGCGTATGTGAGCCAAAACGGCATGGCCGCAGTGGTGGAACTCGCGTTGTCGACCGGCAAGCCGTTCGGCGCAGATCCCCGTGGCGGCCCTTGGGCGTCTGTGATCCAAACGAGCAAGGAATTCGCGGAAGAATTTGCATCGTTCGACGTCGCGAAGTACCGCGCGATCGTGACCGGTATGGGTTGGACCCTGTTTGACCGCGATACCGCACCGGGAGCCCAGCCCGAAGACCTGTTGTTGCTCAACGTACCCACGCTGATCATTCCTGGGCAAGACGCATCGCATGCGACTTCGGCCGCTATGTACCTGCACGAGTGCATTCCGAATTCGGAGTATTGGGCAGTGAACGCGATCGATCAGCAGTCGGCCAATACGACGGAACGTCTGGATACGTTCTTCAAATCCGCATTCGAAAAGCAGAGCCTGGTTCGGGCCTGACACACCCAGACGGAAAGCGAATTTACATACGGTGGTCCCCTAGCATGATTATTGATACCCACTGCCATTACACGACCGAACCGCTGGCTTTGCACGTCTTCCGCGATAAGCAGCTTGCAGGGTTGTTGGACCCGGCACGCAAGCCCAGGAACACGGACCTTGGTGTAAGCGATGAGGAGATCATCGCCAGTGTTCAGCCGCAACTGAAACTCCAGCGCGAACGCGGTTCCGATCTCACGATCTTCAGCCCCCGTGCCGCTGGTATGGCGCACCACATCGGCAACGAAGCAACGTCGGTCGAATGGACGCGTCTGTCCAACGATCTCATCCACCGGATCGCAACGCTGCTGCCCGACAACTTTGTTGGCGTCGCGCAACTACCGCAGAACCCCGGCGTCAGCCCCGCGAATTGCATTCCGGAACTGGAGCGCGCCGTTAACGAACTCGGTTTCGTGGGCGTGAACCTGAACCCGGATCCGAGCGGTGGTAACTGGAGTGGGCCGCCGATGACGGACCGCCACTGGTACCCGATTTACGAAAAATTGGTGGAACTCGACGTGCCGGCGATGATCCACGTCAGTTCGTGTTGCAATCCGAACTTTCACCACACGGGCGCCCACTACATCAACGCAGATACGGCCGTGTTCATGCAGTTGATTCAGGGCAACCTGTTCAAGGATTTCCCGACTCTGCGTTTTGTGATCCCGCATGGCGGCGGCGCCGTTCCCTATCACTGGGGCCGTTACCGTGGCATGAGCCTGGCAATGCAAAAGCGCCAACTTGTTGAACACGTGATGCACAACGTGTTCTTCGATACGTGCGTCTACCACCTTCCGGGGATCGAGCTCCTGACCCGTGTCGTGCCGGAAGACAACATCCTGTTTGCATCGGAAATGCTGGGCGCAGTGCCCGGGATCGATCCGGAAACGGGCTATGCATTTGACGATACCAAGCGCTATATCGACCAGGTTCAAGGCCTGAGTGAAGGGACGAAGTTCAAGATCTTCGAAGGCAACGCCCGCCGCGTCTACCCGCGCCTGGATGCGCTGTTGAAGGACCGTGAAGCCCAGGCACAGACCGTGGCCGTGAAGTAGCAACGAGGGGAGTCCGTGGGACACCCGATCAACAACAAAAGGTAAGAGACATGTCGCGTCTTAATGGTGTTATCCGCGCCCTCGAAACTGGCGGCCACGCTTTCTCCCTGTTCGCACCGTGCGAAATCGAAACCGCAACCGAACTCCAGACATCACCCTATGATTCGGTGGTCTTCGAAGGGGAGCACCGTGGCTGGGATATCAAGAGCCTGCGCAACAGCCTGCAATACCTGATGAACCGTGGCCAAATCGCAAAAGGCGGCCTTGCCCCGGCGGTGACCCCATTTGCCCGCGTTCCGGCTAACGGTTGCGAGATGAATCAGTTCCTGGCGAAACAGGCTCTGGATATCGGTTGCTACGGCATCGTGTTCCCGCATATCTCGACCGTCGAAGAAGCATACAACGCGATTTCCGCATGCCGATACGCACGCCTGAAGGGCAAGCCTCTTTACGAGCCTGCGGGCATCCGTGGCGATGGCCCGATGCAGGCTGCGCGTTACTGGGGGCTGTCGATGGCCGAGTACTACGCTAAAGCCGACGTATGGCCTCTGGCTGCCGAAGGCGAGATCTTCGCCGTTCTTCAGATCGAAGACACTGCAGGGGTTACGAACCTCCCGGACATGCTGAAGAACGTCCCTGGGATCGGTGCCATCCTGATCGGAGAGGGCGACCTGAGTCAGGAATTGGGCGTTCCGCGTCAGACCGAGCACCCGGAAGTCCTGGCCGCGATGGCGCAAGTCGTCGCCACGTGCAAGGAACACAGCGTGATCGTTGGCCATCCTCACGTTACGAAGACCAACGCACAACGTGTGATCGATGAGGGCTATCGTTTCCTGATGGCAGCGGCACCGCGCAGCTTCGATACCGTGAATACCGTTCGCGCCCAGCTGGGCCGTTAGACCGTTGGTCGGTTAATCGGTTGATCCATCAGGCGCCAAATTGCTCAAATACTTAGGCGCCAGACGGCAAACCGAATTGCTGCTGGTCGAACTTTTCCAAGGAGTATTAGAGATGGTGAATAAGGTTCTTGCACAGATTCGTGTTGGTCCGGGCGAACTGCAATTGCGCGAATTCGACATGCCGGAAGTAGCGGACGATTGCGCACTGATGCGCGTTGAGGTCGCCGGCATCTGCGGTACCGACGTCAAGATGTACAAGGAGCAACTGAAGGGCGCTCCGATCATCATGGGTCACGAAAACATCGGTATCCTCGAAAAGGCAGGCTCCGAGTTCCTGAAGCGCACGGGCCTCAAAATCGGTGATCGCATTTTCCCGGAACACTACACCTCGTGCGGCCAGTGCGAACACTGCCATTCGGGCCAATACCGTCACTGCATCGGCACCGACTGGCGCTTCAACCCGAAGGGGATCCGCCTCGGTTACACGGCAATCGACAATGATCATTCGCCGCTGCTGGGCGGTCTTTCGCAATACATCTACCTGCCCGCAAATGCGGTCGTCCACAAGGTTCCGGACGGTCTGGACCCGGAACTCGCAGGCGTCGTGACCCCGATGGCAAACGGCATCGAATGGGCATTGTTCGACTGTAACGTTGGCTATGACACGTCGGTCCTGATCCAGGGCCCGGGTCAGCAAGGTCTGTCGCAAGTCGTTGCGTGCAAGCAAGCGGGCGCCTCCATGATCATCGTTACCGGCACGGCAAAGGACTCCAGGCGCCTCAAAATCGCGAAGGAGCTCGGCGCCGATGTCGTTATCGACGTGACCGCGGAAGACCCGCTGGAAAAGATCCTGGAAGCAACCAACGGTCGTGGTGTTGACGTCGCTCTGGACTGCACGGCAGGCGCGGGCACGAAGGCAATTCTGCTCGGCATCGAAGCATTGAAGCGCAAGTGCGGCACGCTGCTGATTCAAGGCGAGATGGCCGACTTCCCGAACTTTCCGATTGGCAAGGTTACCGTCAAGGCCATCACGATCAAGTCGGCTCGCGGCCACTCATACAAGGCGTGCGAACTCGCTTTGAAGCAATTGGCTTCGAAGCGTTTCCCGCTCGAGAAGATCACCACACACCGTTTTGCCCTCAAGGACGCAGACGTGGCTATCAAGGCCGTGGGCGGCGCAGAAGACGCGATCCACGTGTCTATCATGCCCTGGATGTAATCAAAACCGAATCCGGGTCCCAAGGCCCTGAGGTTGTAATGTTTCAGATCTCTGGGCGGGCTGCGTCCGGGGGCGTTGGAGAGACAGGAATGAGAAAGCCTATTCCGGTAACGGTTCTCACGGGTTATTTGGGGGCGGGTAAAACCACGCTGCTTAACCGTATTCTGTCGGAGGATCATGGCAAAAAGTACGCCGTGATCGTCAACGAGTTCGGTGAGATCGGTATCGACAATGATCTGGTCGTGTCGTCGGATGATGAGTTATTCGAAATGAACAACGGATGCATCTGTTGCACGGTCCGCGGCGATTTGATTCAGGTGCTTTATAAGCTTCTGGACCAGGCTCAGACCTTTGATGCTGTGATTATCGAGACTACTGGTCTGGCGGCCCCAGGGCCGGTGATCCAGACGTTCCTTGTCGATCTACATTTGCAGGCTCACCTAAAACTGGATTCGATTATCACTCTGGTGGATGCCGTGCACATCCACCAGAGACTTGGAGATAGTCAGGAAGCCGTGGAACAAGTCGCGTTCGCGGACCAACTGATTATCAACAAGATCGAACACGTAGAGGAAAAGCGGTTGCGTGGCATCGAGACCGCACTTCGAGTGCTCAACCCGTTTGCACGGATTTACAAGACGTCACGTTGTCAGGTCCAACTCGATGCGGTGATCGGCCGTGGATCGTTCGACCTGTCCCGAGTCGAAGGCCTGGCCATGATGGCGCAGGCTCCGGCTCCAGAGCACGTCCATGATGAGCATTGCCGCCACGGCACCCACTGCGATCACGATCGCGACCATGGACACGTGCACGGCGAACATTGCGGTCACGGTCACGAGCATACCCACGCGCACGACGAAGATAACCACATCCAGGCCGGTGGAATCAGTAGCGTCTCGTTGACCACGGATAAGGCCTTGGATCTGACCAAACTTGAAGAATGGCTTGGGAACCTGGTGACAGTGCGGGGCGCCGATATCTTGCGCTCCAAGGGGATCTTCTACGTCTTGGGATGCGGGCGCCGTTACGTATTCCAATCGGTCCACATGCTCATGGAGGGCGACTTGCAAGGGCCATGGTCAGAAGGAGAGGCCCGCTATAGCCGGTACGTGTTGATCGGGCGAAACTTGGATCGTGAGGCTTTGAGAGCCGATTTCGAGGCCTGTATCCACGACTGACGCCAGACCGTGGACATTAAATAGAGAAGTGGAAAACCCAATCACGCTCACGCCCGCCCCACTCGGACCCCAGTCAAAACTGGTGCTACTCCGACACGGCGAATCCGAATGGAATGCTAGTTCCAGGTTCACCGGATGGGCGGATATCGATCTCACGCCGCAGGGCATGATTCAGGCCCAGATAGCGGCCGAGATGCTAAGGCATGCGGAATGGACCTTTGATTATGGGTTTTCCTCGATGTTGACCCGGGCCCTGCGCACTTATTGGGTAGTGGCCAAGCACCTCTATCCAGACCAGAAGCGGCGGCCGGTCACCGATTGGCGCCTCAATGAACGGCATTACGGTATTTTGACCGGCATGACCAAAGCGGAGGCTTCGGCCCACTACGGCCCTCTTCAATTGAAGAATTTCCGCTTTAACGCGGATGCCCGTCCGGAACCCGTGCCCCCAAAGCATCAATACAGTCCGCAGTCGGATCCGCGGTATTCGAGATTCGCTCCCCAGTCATTACCCCGCGGTGAATCTATTGCCGATGCGGCAATCCGTGTGCGTGCGGCATGGTCGGACCTGATACTGCCGCGCGTGCTGGCAGGCAACCGCGTATTGGTATGCGGCCACGGGACAACTTTGCGGTCTCTCATACAGACCATTGAAGGGCTTCGGGATGTGGTTGTGACGCTAATGAAAATCCCCAACGCCGAACCCGTGGCCTACGGCTAATGATTTGTTCTGAAGGCCAGGAGTCCATGTTGTAGACGCGACTATCCATTTAGCGCGCACGCTACTTCTTCGGAAAACGATGCCGCGCCGCGCGTGAGAGCCAAATCGTGGCCACGCAACCGATGACCGACATGATTGCCGGCGCCCAAAAAATCTGTGCCATGTGCACGTGCATGCGGATCAGTTGACCGCCGGTCAAGGGGCCCGCAATTGCGCCAAAGCGTCCGAGACCGTGTGCCCAACCTGTACCCGAGGCGCGGATCTGAGTGGGGTAGCAAACGGCCATCAGGGCATTCGTGCCTGACTGCGTGCCCAGGATGAAAAGGCCGATGCCGAACACGCCAAGGGCGAGCGTCACGGAGTGCGTTTGCTGCCCCAGTAACAGGGCCGCCGCGGCTCCGAGCGCCATATACAGAGGCACGACCCAAAGACGCCCGCGATCGAGCATCAATGACATCAGAAGGCCCCCGAGAACGCCACCCAGGTAGTACATGGAGGCAGCGTGTTCGGCTTGGTGCGGGTTCAGGCCCAACGAATGCAGAAGGGTCGGCATCCAACTGTTCATGAAGAAGTTCGCGAACAGGTTCGTGATCGACATCACCCAAATGAGTGGAGTAATGATGCGCAGATTGCCTTCAAAGAGTTGGCCGACGTGGAATTTCTTCTCCGCAAGGTGATGGATCTGAAATCTCGGATCGACCGGAAGGTTCAACTCCGGACGGATTCGGCGCGCAAGCTTCACGATCTGCGGATCGTGCGGATTACGCACGACCAGAAACTTGATCGACTCAGGTAAGAAGAGGTACGCCAGGAGTGCGGTCACAAGCGGAGCCAGGCCACCGATGGTGAAAATCAGGCGCCATTGCGTAGGGTGAATGATGCTTCCGAGTTGGCCCGGCAGAGCACCACCGAAAGTCATGCCCACAAACATCATCGTGATCAACAGCGAGCGCTTGCGCTGCGGTGCGTATTCGGCTGTCAGAGCCACTGTATTTGCAGGCAGGCCTCCGAGAGCAATGCCGGTAAAGAAGCGGAAGACCATCAGTGTGGAAAAGGATTCGGCAGTCGCGCTAAGCAGGGTGAATGCACTGCAAAGCAGGGCCGCAGAGAGAATTGCCACACGCCGGCCCCAACGGTCGCCGATATAGCCGAAACCCAGGGCACCAAACAGCATACCGAAGAGGCCGACACTGAACAGAGGGGCCAGGGCGTGCTTCTCGATTCCGAACTCGTTGGCAATACCAATTGCCGCAAATGCGGCGGCCGAAAGATCATAGCCGTCACAGAGTTGGCATAGGAAACCGATGAATACGACTGTCCAGATGAATCGGCCGATCTTTTGTTCGTCGACAAACTCCGTGATGCGAGTCGTTTGTGAATTTACTTCGTAATTCATTGTCGCTAATCTCCAGAGGCCACCCGCGCAATGCATGAACAGGTGACGGAGTATCGGATGCAAAAAATACTTGAGCAATGGGGGGGTACATACCACCTATTTCAAACGCATCAACTCACCTGAGTTGCGGACAATGCAATCTATCATTCCGGGATGGTCACTGCTCACATGGGTTCCACCATCAACAGAGTGGAACACTGAATTTTTCCATGCCTGAATTAAGGGGTACACGCCTATAGGAGTAACCTCGTCACGTGAGCCGTGAATTAATGTTCCAGGAATGTCGTGCAATTGTCTTGCATTACTGACTATCTGGTGAGGTGCTAGAAATCCTTCGTTAAGGAAGTAGTGCACGGAGATGCGAGCCATCGCCAATTCATGTGCCTTGGTTTGTGGGTCCGTGTCGCGTTCCTGGTCTCGCAGTCCGGCCAGGTGATTTTCCCACGCGCACCACTCATAAGCCGCTTCGTATTCCTCTTCGGGGATGCCGCAATTCAATGCCTCTCGGTAGGCCTGTAGAAGACGTTGACGTCCTGCGGCGCGGGTCCAGCCGGAGAACCGCGCCCAGGCCTCAGGATGCAGGCGACCGGCGACCCCTCCATAGAGCCACTCAAGTTCGTTTTCAGTGCAAAGAAAAACGCCACGCAGGAGCAGGGCACGGACTCTTTGTCCGTGGGTTTGCGCATAGGCCAAGGCCAGGGTGGTCCCCCAGGATGCGCCGGAAACAATCCAGCGTTCAATATCAAGCAGAGTGCGTAGGTGCTCGATATCGGAGATCTGGTCGTCAATCGTGTTGTGCTCTACGCTGGCCGCGGGCGTAGAACGACCGGCCCCGCGTGGGTGAATGAGCACAATTCGATAACCCATAGGATTAAAGAATCGCGGATCCTGGCGGCTAGGGGAACCACCGGGACCCCCGCATAGATGCAGCAAGGGAATACCCATGGGGTTGCCATGAGTCTCCCAGAAGACGCGATGACCTCCACTGACATCCATCCAACCGGATTCGCGTGCAGTGCTCGGGGGATAAAGTTCGCGCAAATAGGGCATCGCTAGTCCCTATTCGGTTGCGGCTTCAGTTGCGATTTCGGGCGCGGGTTCAAATGCCGTTTGGCCCAAGCCGCTTGACGTCGGGAACACCAAGGATTTGATCACCACGGGCGCCGCGGAGGCTGTGGGAAGAAGTTCACCGATGTCGACGAAATCGAATTCCTTGAGCGAGATCCCGTCAATGGAAACGATAGGCACCGGGAGGCCGCGTTCGCGCTTAAAGTGGATGCCGATCAGGCCGCCGACATCCCCCTCACCGATCAGGACGACAGGTTGCCCGGCT
The DNA here is from genome assembly GCF_003001875.1 of Paraburkholderia sp. BL18I3N2. Lineage (NCBI taxonomy): Bacteria > Pseudomonadati > Pseudomonadota > Betaproteobacteria > Burkholderiales > Burkholderiaceae > Paraburkholderia > Paraburkholderia sp. BL18I3N2. The sequence goes on along the minus strand of NZ_PVNC01000026.1, from coordinate 17,524 downwards.
TCGATCCGCATGCGCATGCCGTTCATGACACCGACGACAAACGCGTCCATGCGGCGATAGAATGCCGTCCCGGCAAACCGGTAGAAGAGGGCAACGCCCTTCGTGTCTTCCTGCAGGTCCATCCGCTCGAGCGCTGTCGTAACTGCCTTTTCGATGTCCTTGGGATCGAGTTGATCCGGCTCAAGATCGAAATCGAGGACCACCACTGGCAGATTGCGCAGGGGAAGAACCGACTGCGGTTCAACGTAAACCGTGCTGCCACTCACTTGAACCGTGTATTGCGAGGCGCCGACGACCGTGGCCCGGATACCCTCATCAGTCTCCTTGATTTCGGCTCCCGAGGCTTCGATGCGCTTGCGAACAGCGGCAGCCAGCATCAAACCCAGGTCACCGAATGCCCGCGTTTCGCGGCCGTAAACGTATTCCGAAACGCCACCGGAGAACGTGACGAGATCGGGAACCCCGGCGCCTTCCAGTGGTTTGAGACGCAGCAACGAAGCAGTTGCCGCATCGAGTTCCGCGCCGTTCTTCATCGACGCTTCACACAGGCGCTCGGCCATGCGGTCAACGATGGCCTCCAGCACACCGGGGAGCGGGGCATAACCCACGGTAAGCGTGGCGCCCACCTCCTGGGCAAAACGTTCGCCTGCGGCTTCGACACGCGCAACGCGGCCTTCCTCGTCTAGGGTAATGATGCGGGCGCCGATGTCGATAGCGGTAACTCTTTTGACCTCGCCTTCTTCACAGATAGCGATCTTCGTGGTCCCGCCGCCGATATCCAGGTGGAGGAGGCGGGTACCTTGCCGCAGTGCACGCAAGACGGCGCCGGAACCGAATGCCGCGAGCATGGATTCGAGGCCATCACCGGCCGAGACGGAAACGAATTTGCCCGCCTGCGCTGCAAACAGATCCGCGATTGCGCGTGCATTACGACGGCGAACCGCCAAACCAGTGAGGATCAGGGCGCCGGTATCGATCTGTTCGGGCGTGACTCCCGCCTTTTGGTATTGCTCATCGATGAACGCACCGAGCCGGGCCTCGTCGATCGTCAGATCGTCGGTGTAGGGAGTAAGCAAGATATCCGATTCGTGAAGAATCGTACGTTCTGCAACGATGTAACGCGTGGTCGTGCGTTCGAGAACGATGCGCGAAACGACCATGTGGGAAGTGGAAGACCCGACGTCGATGCCCACGCTGATCAATTGGATTTCGTCTTCTTCCTCCAAGCTCCGGCCGGTATCGGTAAAGAAGATGCGACCTTCTTGCGGCTCACTGCTCATGCTTGTCTCCAGCGCATAAAAGATAGGGCCGTGTCCCCAAAAGAACACAGCCCTATGGACTAACTACGCGAACGCGTTAGACCACCGAGTCAGCAACATTCTCTTCCGGCTTGACGTACCACGACGGGTCCATACGGCTTTGGACGCCGTTCTTAGCCAGACGTGCTTCGTACTCTTTACGGATGTATGGATCTTCCATCCAGTAGGGGATAGCCGTGCCGCCAGAACCGACGTCCTGAGCCGTGTAGTCGTTGTGCTTCGAACCCGGGGCACCCGGATCACGACCCGGGTTGTGTGGGCCAAACCACGCCGTCAGACGGAACGGGTCCCTGGACGTGCTGAAATGCTGGTGGTACCAACGTGCGCCGCCCGGCGCTGCGGTGACCATGCCGCCGTAACCGTAATCGAGGCGACGAACCTTGTCCGCGTGACCATCGGCCCATGGCTTTTCGCCGCATTCTTCCGGCCACGTGTACGTATAGCCTTCACCCTTCAGGCAGATGAGGACTGCTGCGGACGTGTGAGCGTGGGCCTTCGAGTAGCGGCCTTGCTCGTGCTGGCCGATCCAGAAGTAGAAGCAGTTTTCCGTCATGAACGGCTCAACGCGGCGATAGCCCGGCGAACGACGGTTGTCCAGCGGCAGATCGCAGTTGATCGCATCGGTGATTAGATTGGTACGACGGCGAGCGAGACCGCGAACTGGATCCGTTTCGATCTCATCGCGCGGCTTGTAGAAGTCCTCGTCTGCGCTGAAGCGATCGCGGAACACGAACGGGTTGTTAAACACCGCTTCGACGTTGTTGATCTGGTTCATCACGTTCGGTGCCGTATTGCCTGCGAGCAGGATCGCACCCGAATTAGAGCCGTCGACGATACGGAACCATGCGTTCATCGGAATCGAGAACATCGAACCGGCTTGCCATTCGAAGACGTGCTTGCGGCCTTCGCCCTCAAGCCAAACCTCGGTGGTGCCGCGGCCTTCGACCACCCAGTAGATTTCTTCGAACAGGTGCTTTTCGGGATTCAGTGCGCCGCCTGCGGGTACTTCAACCACATAGCAACCCCACTTCGTTTCCGTGCCCAGGAGCTGGATGTAGTGGCCGCGGCCGCCCTTACGCTTCCATTCCACCATTGGCAGATTGCGCACGTCCTTGATACCGATGTCACGGAAGACCGGAACGCCTTCGCTTTCCATGAAGAGGTCATAGGGCGTCGGTTGCTTCTTGAACTCGCCAAAGCCAGCTTTCTTGTGACCAGCGGGTTCGTGCCAGTGGGCAAGGTCTTTTTCATGCGGCATCGCTATCTCTCCTTGTATGGGCCGACCTTTCGGGCAAAGACTGTCTCAATCGTTCTTATATGAGGAACGTTGTGCGCTTATATGGAACGACCTGATTGGATCACGATACCGTAATGGATGTCAATGAAGGATTGACTTGCAGATTTTGTCAGTGGGGCTTTTTCTGTAAGCAGTTCGCGTGGCCGCTTTCGACGTTACGCGCGTATCTGAGCACGGCGCGCGACTCGGTGTTCGCTGCATAAAAGGGCTACGCAAAAAGTTTGGACTACGCAGCAGGCTGAAACGCGAGTTCAAGGCGACGACCAATTCAAAGCGCGACCTACCGGTGTGTCATGGCGGGCGGGACTTGTCGTTTAAAGATCGAGTCTGCGTGCTCCGCAAGATTGTCGCGCCGCGCCTGCGGGAGATGACGGGTGAGGTCGCATCTATGCAAAAAAGTCTGCTGCTCGTGGCGGGATGTTCAGTTGAAAACTCAGCGGGGATAACAATCGGGCGCCGGGTGCCCGAAGGATGACGAAAATGCTTGTGGTGTCGACCGATCCCGATTGGAGAATGTATTGCGCGGAATCTCCGCGACCAATCTGGCTGGGCGAATTCGCCGACGCGTCGAGCGGGTTGCCTCGTAGTCAGGAAGACATCAATGGGATCAACAAGAATTATCCCTAGACTCCGCGCAGGTGGCTGGAGGGGATGTGAGGCCGCGGGCCATTTCGGCGGCAAACGCGTCCGGCTGCAATCGCGAGCGTTGCATCAGCCGGGCCTTTGCTTGATCAAGGTTCGGGACGACGGTATCGGCAGGGGCAACGCGATTCGAGGGCGTCAGAATTTTTGGGGCGTTGCGGCACGCCGTCTATCGGCTAGGATGCCGCTCAGATCCGCTTGCTTGGGTTCGTCGCGTTTGGGCATGGCCTGGCACCGCAATTCGTATAAACGCAAAAATCGTCGATGTCAGCGGACGCAAAAAGGAACTATAGATGACAAAAAACCCCGTAAGACGTTGATCTTACGGGGTTTCTCGAACTACTTCGGCTTACGCCGGAACAACTGATGGTGCCCAGGAGAGGACTCGTATCTTATTTGTAGATGATTGATTTAAGTAGAATTTAAGCCGAAGACATCGTGTTGGTGTACTCATTGATGTACTCATTTCGGGCTAGCTTACAAACGACGCTCGTTGGTCGCGCAAACGCAACGCGCGAAGGAGCGGCAGATCAGCGAAACAGACGGGGGGAATCTGCGATGGACGAAGCTTCGCGGTCATCCGAATCTATGTGACAAAACGAGCGAACGGGGGCGAGCATGCAAGGATACAGCGAGCCCCCGGTCCGATGGATCGCGCAACCGCGGTGGCCTTTACGAGTTGTTTGACTAGTGGTCAGCCGCATTGCAGTCGTACAAAATTGCGCCAGTACACGGAACGTGTACGCGGACAATTTTTGGACACAATGAAAGGTTGCGGACATTTGAGCGACGCGAGAGAGCCGACCGTACTTGCCGGAGAACCTTAAAAAAGAGGGTGCATGCGCAAGTACGTCGGAGGGGCAGCGCTCTGCAGCACGAGCCCAAGCCCGCAAGTGAGTCGGTGAAGGTCAGCGAGACCTACTCGAATGCGTTCGTCGAAGAGGCGCTGCGCAAGTCGCGCTGATACCGTCAGTGACCCGTTACCTCAACGAACCAAAAGCGCCACTAGCCATTGGCTCGCGCGAGCTCAATCGTGCAACCGACTGGGACATCGAGGATGTGAGTCAGGCTCTACACCCCGCATATCCTCACCGTTAACGGGGGCCGTTCTTTCCGTTCGCACAGCATCGGATCGTTTCGTAGGTGAGCACGACACCACGCTTTTCTCGTCACCGATCTGACAGTGCCCGCAGCGGCGGCATTACATTTCCCTTTTGACGCCGCTCCACACTCGTAGGCAGACACAGTTTGCACCGCAGCTGATGACCTTACCTGAGCTCCTGAACCGCGCGAGCACGGCTATTTCCAGGTCGTTAAACGCTATCTCCCCGCGGGCTGCCGTACGTCACGCGCCGTGCTTTGACAGCCGGCGCTGGAGCCGGGGTAACGCCCCTGGATCGCAGCCAGTCTTGATTAACTAAGCTTCACGTTTGCGATGTGAAAACGCGCTGACCGGCCAGATATCGTGATGACACGCATTCGTGTCGTCGGGCATCGGGCTCGCAGAGTCGATGACGACGGCGGTTTGCGATTTCTTAAAGTACCGATAACCTGGAGCTCGATATGAACAGCCGATTCAAACTAACCTCAATCATCGCCTTGATGGTAATTAGCGTATCCGCGAGTGCAGCGGAAAAATTCTCGGCAGAGGAATGTCACTCGTATCCCTTTGTAGCGGCCAAAGCGGGGATAACACATGGCGACATCATCCGGGAATTGACGGAGCTCGAATCGGTTGGATACGAACCGGCCAGAAATGATCCGGAGTATCCGAACCAAATTGAGCAGGCGGAGCAGCGCCTGCATGCAAAGTTCGTTGCCGATTGCGCCCCGGCAACGCAGGCGTCCGCAAAGGGAATCAGGACGCCCCGGCAAGCTCCTGACCTGTCGGCTCGGCCCACGCCCGCGCCAACTGCATGGCGAACTGCTTTCCGGGTAAGGATCGCGAGATTTAGTCCTCCGAATTTGAGTCGCGCTACGCCCGGCTTCCGAAGATTCCGATTTCAGGGTCTGCCCATCGCAGCCTCGTTGCCCACGGCATGACCTTCTGTCACGCGCCGTCATAGGCGAGGCGCGCTGCCCGAACCCTATCCGAAAGGAGCATTGCATTGACAACGAAAGAAAGAAACTCTGACAGCGATCACGACGATCCCGATCGTTCGCGACGAAAGTGGATGGTTGGCGGTGGCGTGGCCGCAGCCGGCATGTTGCTGTCAGGCGTCGCGCAAGCTCAGAAGTCGCCCGGCGGCGCTGCGGCGATGGACGGGCTGCCCGTACCAGTGCCGCCGGCGGATAAGACGGCCGGGCCGATCGTCGCTGGTCGGGATTCCAGGTTGCAGGGACGCGTTGCGGTCGTCACCGGAGCTGCCCGCGGAATCGGTCGGGCCATTGCGGTCGAGTTTGCGGCAAATGGAGCGGACGTCATTGCGCTCGACATCTCGGGACCGGTCAGTACCGCCTCTGATGCAGCACCCGCCACGCCGCAAGAGCTTGCTGAGACGGTCAGCATGATCCAGGCGTATGGGCGCCGCGCCGAAGGTATTCGCGCGGACGTCCGCGACCCGGGCGCGTTGCGCGCCGCCGCTAATCGCATCGAACAGCGTTACGGAAAGATCGATATAGTGGTAGCCAACGCCGCCATTCAGTACTGGAAGCCACTTCTGGACCTCCAGGACACCGAGTGGACGGACGTCATCGACAATAACCTGAACGGGACCGCGAATACTATCCGGGCATTCGCACCCATGATGGTGAAGCGCAACTATGGCCGCATCATCGTGGTTTCTTCGATGCAGGGACGGCACGGTACGAAAGACGCAGCAAGTTATGCGGCGTCCAAGTGGGGCATCTTTGGGCTGATGAAGTCGGCGGCCCTCGAACTCGGTCGCTACAACATTACAGTCAACGCCGTGGTACCGGGGCTCGTCGCCACCGCTTTGACGCTGTACGAAAAGCGACTGACCGAAAGCGTCGGTGAGACCGGCTACAAACCGAACGGTTTTCTCACGCCGCAGGAAGCGTGGGACCGCCGCGCGGCAACGATGCCGCTTGGAGTCGGGTGGGTGCAGCCGGAAGACATCTCGCCTGCGGCGGTCTACCTTGCGTCGGATGCCGCCGCGATGGTCACCGGCTCCGAAATCGAAGTGACGGGCGGCGACAGCGCGAAAAGCCTATAGCGGGATCACAACGGTCCAACCGGCACAGGTGCCGCTTGCGTATATCCGGCACAGGAAAGACAAGAAGAGATAGGGTGTGCGCTCACGCGTAGGCGGGCTTGTGACTGACTCCGGTAAGCTAGAATTGTGTTGACTAATGTTTTGAAGTTGATCGATAGTCACTGCCGAAAAGTCCGTTAATTCCAAGCCCGTGCGTGAAAGACACAACCCACTCCCCCTCATCGCGCGCTGACCATGTTTACTTCAGCGTGCGCGACGATATCTTCGACATGCGCCTGCTGCCCGGCGATCGCATGACCGAAGGCAGTATCGCCGAGCGCTTCGGCGTTTCGCGGACGCCGGCGCGCGAGGCGCTGCAACGCCTTCAAAGCGACGGTTTGATGCGCGGCTATGTGCGAGGCGGCTGGGAAGTCATGCCGATCGACTTCAAGCGCTTCGAAGATCTGTACGAAATGCGCAAGCTGATCGAGACGTTTTCGGTCAGCCGGCTCTTTGGGGTCGACGGCACCTTGTCCGCGACCGCCTTGCAGATGCTCGACCGGCTCGACCGCATTTGGAACGTTCCTCACACGCAGCGGGTTCGCGACGGCCGACAGATGGTGTCGCTCGACGAAGCCTTTCACGAGGCGCTGGTCCTCGCCGCCGGCAACGCCGAGCTGAGCGCGGCCATGCAGCGCGTGACCGACCGCATCCGCGTGGTGCGGCGGCTCGATCTCGTTTATGGCGACTGCATCGACGACACTTACGACGAGCACCTTGCGATCCTCTCGGCCATCCGCGATCTTGCGGCGGACCGTGCGGTCGCATTACTGGGGTCGCACATAGAAGGGAGCCGGGCAGAGGTGCGCACGCTCACGACCGAGCGCCTGCAACGCGCCCGCACCGCATCGGAGCCTCACAGCGCTCCGTATGCACCACCGAGGTTGCGCGGCACCATCTAGCAACACGCATTGGAGCGCCTCGATTGCTCAAGCGCCTTCTGCGCGCGACCTTTGCCGGGACTTGCCCGTTGGCATGGTTCTCGCATATGCACTGGCCATGTATACAAGCAAAAGCCCCGTGCACCCGATGCCTTCCGAATTCCTGAACCCGGCCCGCGGAACCCGCGGCATGGCGGTCGCGCCTCATGCGCTTGCCGCGCAGAGCGCGCTCGCCATCTTGCGCGAAGGCGGCAACGCCGTCGAAGCGATGATCTCGGCCGCGGCGACTATCGCCGTCGTTTATCCGCATATGAACAGCATTGGCGGCGACGGGTTCTGGCTTATCTCGCGTCCCGGCGCCGAGCCTGTCGGTATTGAAGCCTGCGGTGCGGCGGCATTGGCAGCGAGTGTCGACGATTACCGCTCGCGTGGACTCTCGGCCATACCGACGCGCGGCCCGCTCGCAGCCAACACGGTGGCCGGCACGGTGTCCGGCTGGCAGCGCGCGCATCGCTGGTCGGCTGAAACGCTGGGCGGCAGGCTGCCGGTCGAACGCCTGCTCGAAGACGCAATCCATTACGCGAAGCACGGCGTGCCGGTCACGCGCAGCCAGTCGCAATGTGTTGAAAGCCGTCTCGCCGAACTGCGCTCGATCCCGGGTTTCACAGAGACATTCCTCTGCGACGGTCGCGTGCCTGCCACGGGCGAGCGCTTCGTCGCACCTCGTCTTGCCGCCACTCTCGAACGTCTGGCCCATGCAGGCTTCGACGACTTCTATCGCGGGGACCTTGCACGCAGCATCGCGAGTGATCTTCAGTCGGCTGGCTCGCTGCTGACTCTCGCAGATCTGCAACGACACGAGGCGCGCATGCGAACGCCGCTCGCGCTCGATCATTCGCTGGGCACGATTTACAACATGCCGCCGCCGACACAAGGGCTCGTGTCGTTGTTGATTCTGGGCATTCTCGATCGCGTGTTGACGAAAGAGATGGACCCGCTGGGTCCCGAGTTCGTGCACGCCTGCGTCGAAGCAACCAAGCTCGCGTTCGCGGTGCGCGATGCAGAGATCACCGATCCGGATCACATGCGCGTCGATCCACGCGAACTGCTAAAGCCTGCCGCGCTCGCCGCAATGGCTGCGCAGGTGTCGTCGACTCGAGCCGCGCCATGGGGCGCCGGTCGAGGGCCCGGCGATACGGTGTGGCTCGGCGTGACCGACAGCGACGGCGTGGCGGTGAGCTTCATCCAGAGCATTTATCACGAGTTCGGCAGCGGCGTGGTGCTGGCCGGGACGGGCATCAACTGGCAGAACCGCGGATGCAGCTTCTCGCTCGACGAGCGCTCCCGCAATCCGCTAATGCCGCTGCGCCGGCCTTTTCACACGCTGAACCCGGCGCTCGCACGTTTTGCGGATGGCCGCACGATGGTCTACGGCAACATGGGCGGCGACGGGCAGCCGCAGTCGCAAAGTGCGGTGTTCTCGCGCATTGCGATGTTCGGCTGGAACCCGCAGGCCGCGATCGACGCGCCGCGTTGGCTGCTCGGCCGCACATGGGGTCAATCGACCGACACGCTCAAACTCGAAGCGCGTTTCTCTGCGGACACGATCGCGCGACTCGCAGCGCTCGGCCACGAAGTCGAGACGATGCAAGCGTATGACGAAGCAATGGGACATGCCGGCGCAATCGTTCGGTATCCCGATGGATTGATCGAAGCGGGCTACGACCCGCGCAGTGACGGGGCAGCCGCGGGCTGGTAGACGCACACGCGCGCTATTTTTCAATCGGATTGCAGGTCCGGCCTTCGAGGCCCGGAGGACGCTGCACGTCTGCCGGGCGCCGGTAGACATTCGCCTAGTAATGGAGTCACCATGACCACACGTTTGCAATCTTCGTTGCCACCCATCGCGTCGACGGAAGCCGGCGCCGTTTCGTCGGGCGCGACCCACAATCGTTGGCTGCAACTCGGGCTCGGTCTCGTCTGCATGATGGCGATTTCGAGTCCGCAGTATGTATGGACGCTGATGACCAAGCCGCTCGCCGCAAAACTCGGCGTTGCACTGCCTGAACTACAGGTCACGTTTTCGCTGCTGATCATATTGCAGACGTTCTTCTCGCCGTTTCAGGGCAAGCTGATCGACCGCTTCGGACCACGCATGCTGATTTCAATAGGCACCGTCATGTCGGGCCTGAGCTGGGTGCTGGCCTCACAGGTGCATAGCGCGCCGATGCTCTACCTCACTTATGGACTGGTGGGCGGTCTCGGCACCGGTATTGTGTATGTCGGCGTGGTGGGGCTGATGGTGCGCTGGTTCCCGACCAATCGCGGCTTTGCGGCGGGCGCCGTCGCGGCGGGCTATGGGATGGGCGCAATCGTCACGACGTTCCCGATCGCCACGTCGCTGCAAGTGCGCGGCATCGACGCGACGCTCTGGATTTTCGGCATTGCGTTCGCAGTGGTGGGCCTGCTTGCTTCACAGGGTTTGCGCGTGCCGCCTACGCACGATGCCGCTGCTTCCCCGGGCTCCGCTTCCGCGCCTGCCGTTAACAATTTCCGCCCTTCGCAGACGTTGAAAACGCCGATCTTCTGGCTGATGTTCGCGATGATGACCATGATGTCAACGTCGGGTCTCATGGTCACCTCGCAAATGGCCACCTTCGCCGCCGACTTCGGCGTAACCAAGGTTCTCGTGTTCGGCATGGCGGCGTTGCCGCTGGCGTTGACGATCGACCGCTTCACGAACGGACTCACGCGACCGCTGTTCGGCTGGGTGTCGGACAGAATGGGGCGCGAGAACACGATGTTTTTTGCCTTCGCGCTCGAAGGTGTGGCCATGGCGCTATGGCTGCTCACGCGCGATAACGCCGTGCTGTTCGTGCTGCTGTCGGGCGTGGTGTTCTTCGGCTGGGGCGAGATCTTCTCGCTGTTTCCGTCGACGCTCACCGACACGTTCGGCACGCGGCACGCCACCGAGAATTACGGCTGGCTCTATATCTCGCAAGGGATCGGTTCTATTTTCGGCGGCCCGCTCGCGGCGTTGATGCATCAGCACGCGGGAAGCTGGGTGCCGGTGTTTTCGACCGCGATCACGCTCGACATCGCGACCGCACTGCTTGCCATTGCGGTGCTCAAACCGATGCGCCGGCGCTTTCTGGCGGCACAGCAGAGCGCGTGATTTCAATCGCCTTTGTCGCAATGCACTCCGAAAACGTCGTCGAGGAACAGACATGTCCGTTCAGCTTGCGTTACGCAATATTCGTAAATCGTTTTCGAACAAACTGGGTTCCGTCGACGTGCTCGGCGGTCTGACCTTTGATATCCACGAGCGCGATTTCGTCAGCATCATCGGGCCTTCGGGCTGCGGCAAAACGACGGTGTTCAACGTGGTCGCCGGCCTGCTGGAGGCGGATAGCGGCGACATCGTCTATCGCGGGCAAACCGTCGATGGCTTACGCGGCAAGGTCGGCTATATGATGCAGCGCGATCTGCTGCTGCCGTGGCGCACCGTACTGCAAAACGTGCTGATCGGGCCGGAGCTCTCGAAGATGCCGGCAGCGCAAGCGCGCGACATGGCGATGGAATACCTCAATACGTATGGGCTCGCCGGCTTCGAGAATGCGTATCCGCGCATGCTGTCAGGCGGCATGCGTCAGCGCGTGGCGCTGATCCGCACGCTGATTAACGATCCCGACATCATTCTGCTGGACGAGCCTTTCTCGGCGCTCGACTATCAGACGCGCCTGTATCTGGAAGGCGTGCTGATGGAGGCCGTCGAGACGTTTCACAAGACAGTCGTACTCGTCACGCACGACATCGATGAGGCGGTGGCTTTGTCGAAGCGCGTCGTTGTACTGGGCGGCCGGCCGTCGCAGGTGAAGAAGATCTACGACATCGACATAGCCGCTCGCTCGCCAATCGGCGCACGCAGCGACCCGAACTTCGCCGGGTACTTTCACGCGTTATGCGGCGAGCTCGATATTCAGACGGAGGTGAAAGCAGCATGACGCAATCCGCTTCCATCAATAAACCGGCGCCTGCACAACGCATAGCGAAGGCCCGCGCGCGCTTCGTGCTCGACAGCGGCTGGGGGCGTTCGCTGTTGCAACTCGCGGCGGTAGTGGCGTTCTTTGCGATATGGGAAGGCGCGGCGCGCGTCGGCTGGGTGTCGAATTTTCTTGTGGGCTCGCCTTCGAAAATACTCGCGGCGCTCTTGCGCGACGTGCAATCGCATCAGCTTTTCATCGACACCGGTTATACGCTTTTTGAAGCAATTCTCGGCTTCGTGTTCGGTACCGCAGTCGGGTCGGTGTGCGGACTCGCGCTGTGGTATTCGCCGTTCGTCGCGCGGCTCGTCGAGCCGTTTATCGTCGCGATCAACAGTGTGCCGAAGATCGCTTTTGCACCCATCGTGATTCTGTGGTTCGGCACCGGGCTCATCTCGAAGGTTGCGCTGGCCATTTCGCTGACCGCGATCGTTGCGCTGATCGCCGCATATGAAGCGGCCAAGGACGCCGATCCCGATCTGCAGGCGTTGCTCGTCACGCTCGGCGCGAACAAGAACGACGTGTTCATGAAAGTCGTAGTGCCTTTCACGCTGCCCTATGTGATTTCGACGTTTCGCATCAACGTCGGCTTCGGTCTGGTGGGCGCAGTGGTGGGTGAATTCATCTCATCGGAGAAGGGCCTCGGACACATGATCTTCACCGCGTCCAGCCTGTATGACCTCAACACCGTGTGGGAGGGGCTGTTTGTGCTCATGGCGATCGGCTTCGTCCTGTACTTTCTGATCGACATGCTCGAACGCAAACTGCTGCCCTGGCGGCAGGCGTCGAATACCACCACGCTCAAGGTTTAACGCATTCCGGCAGTCCAACCACTTCATGACAGGACAGACGATGGCATTCACCGCAAGAAAGGCGCTCGTCGCGCTCACGACCGCTTTGGCACTGAGCGTTGCAGTCGTTTCAACACCGGCACTGGCCGACGGAAAGAAAGTGACTATTTCGCAGGCGTTCCAGTCGATGCTCTATCTGCCGCTCTATGTGGCGATAGACGGCGGATTCTTCGAGAAGGCGGGACTCGACGTCAACAAGCAGACGGCGGGCAGTCCGAGCGCGGCGCTTTCGGCCGTGCTGTCCGGCAGCGCGGACTTCTCGCTACACGGTCCGGAGTGGACGGCCGTGGCCGCGGAGAAGGGCGCCGATGTCGATGTGATCGCGAATGTCGTGAACGGTGCGGCGGTGTGGATCGCCGTTGCGCCGGATGTGAAGTTCAGCGGCATCAAGGACGTGAAAGATCAGGTGGTCGTGTCGGGACAGATGCCGACCACCAGCACGTCGCTGTTCTTCAAGCTGCTGAAGGAGAACGGCATGTCGCAAAGCGACGTGAAGCTGGTTCAGGTGCCGCTCGGCTCAGAGATCGGACCGCTCGTTGCCGGCCAGGCGAAGATCGCGGTGATGTATGAACCTGGACTCGATCAGGCTGTCGCTAAGGGCATGAAAGTCGTGCTCGGCTTTCCGAAGCTCTATGGCGAATACGCGTTTTCGTCAATCTCTGCCAAGCGCAGCGTCGATCCGGATGCAGCCGCGCGGTTCGTGAAGGGGCTGCAAAACGCGCTGCTCTACATGCAGAGCCATCCTGCGGAAACGGCGGCCATTGCGCGAAAGGAATTTCCGACGCTCGACGCCGCAGTGGTCGGCGCAGCGGTGAAGCGTATGCTCGACGAAGGTGTGTATCCGAAGAACGTCAGCATCACGCCGAAAGCGCTGACTGTCGCAATGGATACGCAGATCGCCCTCGGCAATCTGAAGCAGCAGCCGAACTACGACAGGTTCATCGTGCAGAATTACATCCAGCCGGCGCTTGCCGCGAAATAACACCGTTGACACCGTTTGCGACGCTTACATGACCATGTTCTCTTCTTCTTCAAAAGTTGCGCCGATTCCGTCCATCTCGCAGATTTGCGCTGAAGTTGCCTCGGGCGAGGCGAGACTCGAGCAGTACGTCACGCAGGCTTACGAGGCGGCGTGCGCATCGCAGGCGTCGTTGCATGCGTTCTGTTATTTGCCGGATGGCGCGCCCGTCAATGCCGTGGATGTGGCCTCGCCGCTGGCGGGCGTACCAGTCGCGGTAAAGGACGTGATCGATACCGCCGACATGCCGACCGAATTCAACTCGCTCGCCTACAAAGGACGGCGGCCCGAGCGGGATGCGTGGGTGGTCGCGCGTTTGCGTGCGGCGGGCGCGTCGATTATCGGCAAGACGGTGACGACCGAATTCGCGTGGCGTAAGCCGGGCGCGACCGTCAACCCGTGGAATGACGCGTTCACGCCGGGCGGTTCGTCGAGTGGCTCGGCGGCGGCCGTCGCGGCGGGGATCGTGCCGCTCGCACTCGGCACCCAGACGCAGGGATCGGTGATACGGCCGGCGGCGTACTGCGGCATCGTCGGTTTCAAGCCGACCTACGGTGCGATTGCGCGCACGGGCGTGTTGCCGCTGGCGTGGTCGCTGGACCACGTCGGCATGTTTGCAACACGCGTCGCGGACGTGGCTTATGCATTGGCGCTTGTCACTGGCGAGGACGCCGTCGATCCGCATGTCTCGCATGTTCGGTCCGCTGCCCATGTTGCGGCGCGCGGCACGGGGACGCGGCGCATCGGCGTGCTGTCGAAACAGGCCGGCGGGACAATCGAGCCGGCGCAGCAGGCCGCGCTCGACAGGCTCGCGGCTCAGCTGGCACGTGACGGCGCCGAGATCGTCACGGTCGATCTGCCGGCTGAGATATTTGAAACGCCTGCACATGCGTTGAAACTGATGTCGGTTGAAGCCGCGATCACGCATGGCGAACTGGTCGATCGCACACCCGAACTGGTAAGCGAGGCAATGCGCGGCCTCGTCGAAGAGGGCCGCAAGCTGCCCGCGACCGTCTACGCGCGCATCAAGGCGGCGCAAATGCCGATGGCGCACCGCTTTCACGACTGGCTGAGCGGCGCGCTGGCGCTCGATGCACTGCTGGTCGCGCCGGCCACGGGCGAACCGCCGCGCGGTCTCGACTATACGGGCGACGCGGCGTTCTGCGCGCCGTGGACCTTTCTCGGGGTGCCGGCCGTGACTGTGCCGGTGGGGTTCGGACCTGCGGGCTTGCCGCTTGGCGCACAACTAGTGGGCGCCGCTCACGGCGACCTGGATCTGCTGATGCTGGCGGAGTGGGTCGAAGCGCGCACCGGTTGGCAAGCGGCGGTGGCGCTGCGGCGCGGCTGAACGCGGTGGCACGCCGGGACAATAGAGATCCGCATGATGCGGAGGCGCCGGTCGATCCCCGCTTACCGGCAGTGAATTGCTGGCACGATACTCCGCCCAGCGCTCCGTGGAGCGCTGGGCCAAACTTTATCATTTGCAGCGCACGCGGTGGCGTACCACGTCAGAAGCGATGAATCATGGCGACGCGATAGACCATCTGGTTCTCGCTGCTAGACATGCCGGCTGCGGCGGGGATTTGAGCAAAGTCGAAGTCAGTGCCGGTATGCGCGCTGACGACGTGTTGGTAGGCGCCTTGCACATAGACCGACGTGCTCTTGCTCAGGTCGTAGTCGAGCGTGAGACCGAACTGATGCCACTTCGGAGTAAAGGAACCGCTCGTCGAGTGAAGATGGGCGACCGTAAACGTGTAAGCTGCGCCGAGCCACAGGTTTGGTCGGAAGAAGTACTGCTCATTTGCTTCGAAGTTGTCGAATTTCCACGAATTCCATGTGCCGCCCGAGGGTCCACCTTGTGACGCGAAATACGCGTTGAAAGTCGGGTCATACACGTCGACATGTGAATAGGCGAGTGCGGCCAGCGAATGGGCAAAGCGGTAAGACGCAGCCACGCCGATATCCTGCTGCGACGAACCGGCAAACAGCACGTCGGTGGCAACTGAACCGCTTGAGTTCCCGCCGGGGTTGTCGAGCTTCAGATAGGACGCCGCCATCGTCAAACCACCGTTCTGGTAGTTCAACGTGGCACCCCAGGTGCGGTTGTTCGCGAACCCGCCCGCCTGATTGCTGAAACCGTACATCGCTTCACCAGTCAGGCCGCGGTATGTCGGGCTCACGTACTTGACAACGTTGTTGACGCGGAAATCCCAGTCTGCGTTGTCGTTGTCGAACGGATGCGAGTTGACATCGCCAGCATAATTTCCGGCTGCGGTAAGGCCGGCGAAGCCGAGGTCGTCGACGCTGGTATCGTACTGACGACCGAAGGTGAGGGTGCCGTACTGATCGGACGACAATCCGACGTATGCCTGGCGGCCGAACAGACGGCCACCCTGGCCTGCCTGCCCACTGTTCGTATCGAAGCCGCTTTCCAGCTTGAACACCGCCTTCAGGCCACCACCGAGATCTTCATTGCCTCGCAAGCCCCAACGGCTGCCGTACGTGTCTCCGCTTTTCATTTGATAGGTGCCGTGTCCGTTTGCGTTGCTCGTGAAGTTGAGACCCTCATCAAGAAGCCCATAGAGCGTCACACTTGATTGTGCGTGCGCTACGCCGGTGACCAGCATCAAGGAGGCCAAAGCTGCCCACGTCAAGTTCGTCTTTTTCATTTTCGCTCGCAATTTAAGAGTTGTCCGTATGATATTTGCCAGGGAGCCGCAGACGATTGACCGAAAAATTGCCTACGCAATTTCGGCCACTCGCTTTGAAAGGCAACCAAGTTTAGGTAGCGAGAATTGACTATCGTTCACAAGAAAATGAAACCGAGCATTCAGGAAAGTCGAACAAAACGCGTGAACTGTTCCCGGCGCGGAAAGTGCCCGGATCCAGGCGTGATGCGGCAGCGCGAGCCGTTGTATTTGGCTGCCCCCGCTTGACTTACTATTTTTGTTGGTGATGGCGAGGCAAAACTAAAAAAGGCTTCACAAACGTGGAGCGAGCACTTTAAGGGCAGTAAGCAATGATGTATCCATCGTTCAACCATGGACCATTGCATCATGAATCAGCTTCAGGCGATGCGTGTCTTCACCCGGGTGGTCGGCCTCGGCAGCTTCAATCTGGCCGCGAGACAACTGGGCCTATCAGCGGCATCGGTCACACGCAGCATTGGCTTACTGGAAGCTCATCTGCACACCCGCTTGATCAACCGGACCACCCGCACGCTGTCGCTAACGGAGGCCGGTCGCGATTACCTTGAGGGTTGCCGCGCAATCATCGAACAGTTGGACGAAATGGAGACGTCCCTGGTTCAGTCGACCCGGGAGTTGCGCGGGGTATTGCGGATTGCGAGCGTCGCAACGTTCGCTGACGGCGGGCTCGTACGACTGGTTGCGTCCTACCGGGACTTGCATCCCGGCGTCTCTTTCGAGGTGACTACTTTCGATGTCCATATCGATATGGTCGAAGGTGGTTTTGACGTCTGCTTCTCGGACGATCCTGGGCGATTCAGTTCAGCGCTCGTCTGCCGTCCACTGCTGCGCATTCCGCAAGTTGTCGTCGCGTCGCCCCAGTACCTGTCCAGCCACGACACGCCGAATCTCCCATCGGATCTCACCCGGCACACGCTGTTATACCGGTCAGGGACCGGGGCTCGTTGCTGGGAATTCCTGGATCGCAACCGGGTCTCACGCGTCACCGCATCTGCCGGGATCGCGTCTTCCAGCTATGCGATGCTGAAGTCCGCGTGCATGCACGACCTTGGAATCGCTTTGTTACCAAGTTCGATAGTTGAACCGGAATTGCAAAGCGGGGCACTGGTCAAGCTGTTTAAAGAATTCAATGTCGGCAGCGGCGCGAGAAATCTGTGCGCGTTGTATTCGTCGCCCGGGCTATTGTCAAGAAGGGTGCGGAGTTTCGTAGACTTTGCGGTGGACCACTATCGCATTATGGATGGTGCGTCGTTCCTTAAGGCCGTCGCGTGAACTGGAGGCCGTCGTTTTGATGGGGCTTCGTCGCACCCTCCGTGCGGCACCTGATAGCTGCTGACGTAGCCTGGTGCGTAACGGGCATCAGTTCTTCGCGGCAATTCGGATGTCGCCGAGCCGCGCTTTAAGCGCTACGCGGCTGTCTGTTCGTAGTGCCACCACGCCGAACACTGTACATGGGGAGCCTGTCAGATTTTCTGTGTGCCGAGGTCATGAGACGATAACGGAAATAACGTCCTATGACCGAAGCAACCGTGACAAAGAAGAACAGGACC
>NZ_PVNC01000025.1:0-75003 GCF_003001875.1 Paraburkholderia sp. BL18I3N2 | reverse complement strand
ACCACGCCGTCTTTCCAGCTGCTCGGATTGCGATCGCCTTCGACATTCAGCGGCGCCAGCACGCCACCGCACAGTTTCGCCGACTCTTCGAGCACGGCCTGCGCGGTCTCGAGGTTCGCGTCTTCGAAGCCCGGCAAGGTCGCGACGTCTTCGAGACCGGCCAGTTCCTTCATGACGAACAGCATGTCCTTGATGGGCGCGGAGTAACTCATCGCGTGTCTCCTTTCACTATGTTTGAGCAAAAACAGGCGCACGGCGCGATAGATCGACTCCTGCGCTTGACGCCTCAGATGTCGCATCCTAGCGCTCAAAACGGCTTTGTCCAGTATCCAAACCCGCCCATCGATTGACAAAATCTGCCACTTTCCGGATTTAAACGGTCTCGGGGACGATGCGATAACCGAAGTGCCGACTGGTACGTTCTGTTAATAGATCGATCAGCATTGCCAACGGCGAATCGCTATGTCCGTTCACGAGTCCGCGCCAAGTGAATGACACGTCCACCTGGTCGTCGTTGACGAAGATCGGGGTTGCAATAAACTCATCACGGAAATTGAACGCCGTAAGATTACGGTCATCGATCATCTGGGCGTCTTGCTATGCGAAGCAGAAACGCGCTGCGAGGAGGCACCTCAGTGCTTATCAGCGGCTGGTTGGGTGATCTGGATTCCTGCCCGTCCACCCGGCGTGCCTCCGCACGCGGCACAGTGTCGTCTACCGTACATCAGTATCAACCGGCGCTGCCGAGGGCCGGTTGTGGAGATCAGCCCTCACACTGAACACGGGCTCGCTGATCCAGTTCGCAAAGTCTTCATGCCAGTGGCTCCATTCGTATTCGCCCAACTCGAATTCATCGTCGATCTGCTCTGTTCCGCCGTCATCCGAAATGAATGCATAGACCACTCGGGCGCCATCCCAGAAGGCAATCGCATAGTCCGTCAAATCGGCACTCGTGCCATAAGGGATGCGACGGAGCATCGCCGCCAACTGTGTCTTGAACTGTTCCAGGGTAAGTGGCTTCATCGAATACTCCGTTTAAAAGTTTGTGATGGTTTGACGTAGCTTGGCTCCGCGTGGCGCTATGACAGGCTACGGCGCGCTGCTCGCACATAGTTCGACATGAAGGTGCGGGTGCGGCCATCCGGAAACTGCACCGCGACCTGCTCGCCGCTCGCCAGCGCAACTTCACCAACCCCGTAGCGTGGCACGCGAACCGGATCACCGGGCGCCCATCGATGCGGCTCGCGCGGTTCAGATGCATGCGGTTTTATGGGCGACGATGTGTCGGAGGTCAGAGTGTCCGTGTCGAACCGCACATCGATTTGCGGCGGGCTCACGCAGTTGTCGCACACGCCGCAGCGCTCCATTTGTGGCGTATCGCCGTAATAATCGAGAATTGCACGCCAGCGACATTGGCCGGTCTGCGCGTAGTCGATCATCTTCTGCAAGGTGTCCTTGTCGTGTGCGCTCATTTGCTCGAATCGCGCGGCGGCTTTTGCCACGAGTTCGCGTGGCGTATCGGCGGGTTGGTCCGCTGCTGGCTGCGTGAGTAGCCGGTAGCGATGCTGCCGGTCACGCCCTGCAATACGCGCGTCCACCAGCATGTTCAGCGCGACTTCCAGCTTGGCGCTTCCGACATCGGCCAATGCTTGTTTGAGTGCCGTGAGCGTTGCGCCCTTCGCGTTCTGTTTGCAACACGCCGCCAGCGCGTCGTACACGCGCTGTGCGAGTTCGGCGCTCGGATAACGGCCGGCCAGAAAAAACTGCTGAATGCGCCTGTCGCCGAGGTCGAACAGCAGCACACAGTCGGCCGGTTCACCGTCCCGGCCCGCGCGGCCCGTTTCCTGGTAATACGCGTCGAGGCTGCCGGGCATTTGATAGTGAATCACGAAGCGGATATCCGCTTTGTCGATGCCCATGCCGAATGCGTTGGTGGCAACCATCAAGCGCGTCGCCCCGGACATGAACTGCTCCTGAGCTTCGTCGCGCACGTTCGTGGCCAGCCGGCCGTGATAGCGCGAGACCGACTCGCCCGCCTCGACGAGCCAGCCGTAAATGCGCTCGACATCCGCGACAGTCGCGGCGTAGATAATGCCGGTGCCCGCGAGGGAGTGGGTCAGTTCGCGCAGTTGTTCGCGTTTTGCTTCCATCGCGCGAGTGGCACCGTCTTTGCCGCCCGCCGTGCTGACCTGCACGACCCGGTAGCGCAGATTCTGACGCAGCGTACCGGTCCGTACGATTCGCGGCTCGCGCAAGCCCAACGAGCGCACGATGTCGTCCAGCACCTCGGCGGTGGCCGTCGCGGTCAGAGCAAGTACCGGCGGCCGGCCGATAGCTTTGACCGCGCTCGCGATTTCGAGAAAGGCCGGGCGGAAGTCGTGGCCCCAATGCGAAACGCAATGTGCTTCGTCGACCACCACGAGTCCAATGCGGCGATCGGCATGGGATCGCAAGATATCGATAAAAGCCGGCTGCGTGAGGCGCTCCGGCGTAACAAATACGATGCCACCCTCCCCGCCCGCGATCCGTTCCAGCGCTTCGCGCTCCGCGCGCCGGCGCAACGTGCTATTTACAACCGTGCAATCGATGCCGGACGCAGCAAGTTTGTCCGCCTGGTCCTTCATGAGCGCGATGAGCGGCGACACGACCAGGGTCATGCCGTCAAGATGCAGCGCGGGCAGCTGATAACACAGCGATTTGCCGGCGCCGGTCGGCATCGTGGCGAGCGTGTCGCGCCGTTCGAGCACGCTGCGGATGATCTCTTCCTGGCCGGCACGTAGCCGGGAGATACCGAACATTTGGCGCATGGTTCTACGCATGCTTCTAATACGCTGGTCGAGAGTCATGACCGGTTTCGACGGGAAGAGAGCGGGAATGTAATGCGGGCGGTCACTCGCGGCCTCCGGTCTTCGCAGCGGGTTCTTGCGCCTCCTGGCAACCGCACGCGGCTGCTATGCCTGTCATTTTTTCCATGTTGCCTCTTCGAAATGAGGTCGAGGGAGGTGCGTCGGCGACGCAACATCGTCCTCTTTTCGAGCACCACGCAACCGCCGTGCCTCCCCGTCCGGAAGCGAGGCACGGTCGATGTCGAAGAGCGCTGGAGCTTGGGATGCCGCTAGCGGAGAGCCGGCCGTGCCATTCGGCAGCGGTCATGGCCGGTGGAGCGATGATTTCTTGTGGGTTATCCTGACATGTGCCGCGCTGCGCATAGGTATGCGCCGTTCGGCCGGACAGTCAGTTGCGACGACAGCCTCACTTCGCGGTAAAGAGGGCCTCGAGACGACAGCGCTTCCTGACGATGGGCGATTCGACGATCACGTAGCTGAAGTGCGTCTGGATCCCGATGTCGCGCTCGAGCAGCCCCTCGATCAGGCTGTGGTAGTGCGCGATGTCGCGCGTCACGAATTTGAGCAGATAGTCGTAGCCGCCCGTCGCGTGATGGCACTCCATGATCTCGTCGATGTCGCGAATGGCGTCGATAAAACGCACGAAGTCTTCGCGGCGGTGATCCGCGAGTGTGATCTTGGCGAACACGATCTGGACATCGCCGAGCTTCTCGATCTTCAACAGCGCGCCGTAACCCGCGATGAAGCCGGCCGTCTCGAGCCGCTTGACGCGCGTCAGGCATGGGCTGGGCGACAGTCCAACAGCGTCGGACAGTTCCACGTTGGTCATGCGGCCGCGCATTTGCAGCTCGGCGAGAATGCGCAAGTCCAGCCGGTCGAGTGTGCAATCCGTTTTCATCCCCGCCCTGCCTCCTTCCGGTCAGGCGCCTCCATACGAGCGCCTCGGCGTACTCCACGAGCCCAATAGTAGCCCGACACGCACGCTCGACGATAAGACGATCCTGCTATTTGTTCCTGATTTTGCATCGAGTCGCTCCTCGCCGCAGGAACTGCCGTGAATCCCCTCAACAACGGGTAAAAACCTGTTTTTTTCCGTCATCAATTCGGTGTAGTAGCGAAGTCATTCCCGTTTAAATTTGATCTACCGACATTTCCATCGGTGCTTGCCCGAAGTGGTGTGCGGCAAGCCTTTCATTCAAGAGTCCCTTGGGATTCGTCACTCATCGAGACTGAAGACATGATCGACTTCGAGCCGAAATTCATCACGTTCGACTGCTACGGCACCCTCGTCAACTTTCGCATGGCCGAAATGGCGCGCGAAATCTACGGGAACCGCCTCCACGGCGACGCGCTGGAAAACTTCGTCAAGCTGTTCGCCGCCTATCGCCGCGACGAAGTGCTCGGCGCCTGGAAACCCTACCGCCAGGTCGTCCTGAACGCCGTGCGCCGCACCTGCGAACGCACGGGCGTGCCCTTCGCCGAAGCCGAGGCCGAGAAGTTCTACCTGGCAGTGCCGACGTGGGGCCCGCATCCGGACGTCCCGGAAGGTCTCTCGCGCCTCGCGAAGAAATACAAGCTGGTTGGCCTGACCAACGCGGACAACGCGCAGATCGCGAGCAACATCGAAAAGCTCGGGGCTCCGTTTCACGCCGTCATCACAGCCGAAGATGCCCAGGCCTACAAGCCGCGCATGCAAGGCTTCGAATACATGTTCAAGAAACTTGACGTGCAGACTCACGAAATCCTGCACGTCTCGTCGAGCCCACGCTACGACCTGATGACCGCGCACGATCTCGGCATCGTGCACAAGGCGCACGTGCTGCGCGGCCATGAGCCGGAAGCGCCGGAATACGGTTATACGGCGGTCAGGAGCATCGTCGAATTGGCTGAGCAGCTTGGCCTGTAAGCGATTCGCGCCTCCTTGACCGCCGTGTTCGACGGCGGCCAGGGATTCGTATCGCGCGACCGATCTGACGTCTGTCCTAGCTCGACAGCACGTCGGAAACGTCCTGCCCTACTGCAGTCCACTCTTCTCGCGCCGCATTGCCCATGTTCACGCCCAGCACTTCCGCAAGCTTATGCACAACGTCCGCCGTTGCGCTCGATACCCTGTTGGGGAGCGGCCTATCGGTCGGCTTCTCACGCTTGACTACATTCGATGCGCTCGCGATCACGCGCCGTATTTACGGCATCGACGGCGCGGCTACACGGTTTGCGACCGAGAAGGACGACACGTTCCGCATCGACGCAAGCGACGGCGCGCGATACGTACTGAAAATCTCGAACCCCGGCGAGGCGCC
Source organism: Paraburkholderia sp. BL18I3N2 (assembly GCF_003001875.1). Classification (NCBI taxonomy): domain Bacteria; kingdom Pseudomonadati; phylum Pseudomonadota; class Betaproteobacteria; order Burkholderiales; family Burkholderiaceae; genus Paraburkholderia; species Paraburkholderia sp. BL18I3N2. The sequence continues at coordinate 69,857 of NZ_PVNC01000025.1, read as the reverse complement.
CGAAGAACTCGACCTGCAGGTCGCCGCGATGCGCCATGTTGCCGCCGTCGCGCCGGACTTGCCGGTGCCGCGCGTGCTGCCGGGTATCGACGGGCAATTCGTCGTACCCGTGGCGTCGCCCCCGCAACCGTATCGTACGGCGAGGCTCTATAGCTACCTCGAAGGCATGCCGCTGGACGCGCTGCGCGGGAGCGCGGTCGATCATTACGAGATCGGTGAGGTGCTGGCTCGACTGCAAGCGGCCATGGCCGGTTTCCGCCATCCGCACCAGCACCGCGTACTCGCGTGGGACGTCAAGCATCTGGCGAGTCTAACGGGGCTGCAAACACATATCGCCGATCCTTCGCATCGCGCCTTCATCAGGGAGGCGTTCGCACGCTTCGCCGCGATCGAGCCGGCCCTGCGGCACTGTCGCGCGCAGGTCGTACACAACGACTTCAACCGCTCGAATATCGTCGCGAATCCGGGCGGCCGGAACTTCGTCAGCGGCATCATCGACTTCGGCGACACCGTGCACACCGCAGTAGCGATCGACGTCGCCACGGCGGTAATGAACCAGTTTCCGCTCGACTTCGATGCCGACGGCCCGCACGACCTGTTCGCCGACGCGCGCGACCTGCTGCGCGGCTATCTCGCGCATGCCGAACTCAGCCGCGACGAACTGCTCCTGATTCCGCACCTGGCCATGGCGCGCGTCGCGGCGCGAGCGTTGCTGACTTCATGGCGCGCCATGCTGTTCCCGGAAAACGAAGCCTACATCCTGCGTTTCACACAGCCGGGATGGGAGCAATTGCGCTGGTTCATGCAGCGCGACCCTGAGACTGTTTCCAACGCCTTGCTCTAGTTCTTCCATCGCACCGCTCACCTCACCGATCCTGACCGCCCTATGAATACCACCACCACGTCGCAGCCGGCCGCTCAAACCGAGGCCGTCGGTACCAGCAAACCCCACGACGCGCTGCGCGGCGACATGCCGAACGGCTTCGATCCGTCGTCGCTCGACCACCTCGACGCCGGCACGCAACGGCACATCGCGCGCCGCTTACGGCTGCTCAGTCCGTCGTATCGATTGTTCTACGCCGAGCCCGTCAAAATCGTGCGCGGCCAGAAGGTCTATCTGTACGACGACCAGGGCAACGACTATCTCGATGCCTATAACAACGTCGTCTGCGTCGGTCATGCCAATCCGCGCATCGTCGACGCCGTCACCCGCCAGCTCTCGACGCTCTGCACGCATACCCGCTACATGCAGGAGCCGATCCTCGACTACGCCGAGGACCTGCTCTCGACGTTCAACACGTCGATCCGCGCAGGCCAGATGATGTTCACCTGCACCGGCTCCGAGGCCAACGACCTGGCCACGCGCATCGCGATGCAGTACACCGGCAAGACCGGCGTGATCGTGACCAGCGAGGCCTATCACGGCAACTCGCATCTCACCTCGAGCTTTTCGCCGTCGCTGGGCCGCAGGGCCTTGCTGGGCCCCTACGTGCGCACGGTACCGGCTCCCGACTCGTACAGAATGACGCCGTCGGAGATCGGTCAGCGCATGGCCGCACAGGTTGAGATGCAAATCGAGGACATCCGCCGTCACGGCGGCGGTCTGGCGGCGTTCATCGCCGATTCGTTCTTCTCGTCGGATGGCGTATTCGCCCACCCGACCGATGTACTCGCACCGGTAGCCGAGGTGGTGCGCCGCGCCGGCGGGCTGTTCATCGCGGACGAGGTGCAGTCCGGCTTCGGGCGCAGCGGTACGCATATGTGGGGGCATGAGCGCCATGGCGTCGTGCCCGACATTGTTACGCTCGGCAAACCGATGGGCAACGGCTATCCGGTGGCGGGCCTGGTCGTGCGCCCCGAGGTCGTCGCCGGCTTCGGTCAGGACATGCGCTACTTCAACACCTTCGGCGGCAATTCGGTCGCGATCGCGGCCGCGCAGGCCACGCTCGATGTGCTGCGCGACGAGCACGTGCTCGACAACGCGCAACGGGTCGGCGCCATCCTGCTCGAGGGCTTGAACGCACTGGCAAGGAAATACGAATGCATCGGCGACGTGCGCGGCACGGGCCTGTATTTCGGCGTCGAGATCGTGCGTGATCGCACGAAAAAGGACACCGACATCGCGACGGCGCTCAAGATCGTCAACGGCTTGCGCCAGCGGCGCGTGCTGATTTCCGCGACGGGGCCGGACGCGAGTGTGCTGAAGATTCGGCCGCCGCTGGTCTTTGGCGCTAACGATGCCGACCGCCTGTTGACGGAGTTGGATACGGTGCTTGCGGCACTGTGATCTGTGATCGCCGATGAACGGCCACATGAACGTGTCCGGTCATCGGCAAACGGCCTGACGCGAGCACGTTGCCCGCGCAGAAGTCTCGGTAGTCCAGCAGTCCCCCGACAGGCGTTTCTGCATTAATCGATATTTAACGTCCGCTTGTTGGAGGGTTAATCATCCGGAGAGGTTCGCGCCGCATAATTGCATGCACGAATCATCATCCGCGCAATTCATAGGAGCAGAAGTGACCACAGCATTCGTATTGCACCGCATCGAAGGTGCGCCTGTTTCGACCTCCTTCCGCAGAGGAGGTTTTGGCCATAACGATCCATTCGTACGCCATCGCGAGATCGCTTGGGAAGGACCGGACTCGATGGCCGCGGGCCGTGTCAGCTTCATCGGCGAGCTCGACGTGGCGAGTTTTCCCCACATCGAAACCATCGTCGTCATGGAAGGCTCGCTCACACTCGAAGCGGCCGGCATGGCGCCGCTGGTGCTGGGCCCGCAAGAGGGTGCGGTGATCGGCAGGGGTACTGCGCTTCGCTTCAGGGCGGAATCGCGCGCGCTTTTCGTGTTCTGCGCCGCGGCTAGCAAGAGGCCGACGAAGACAGGCCTCGTCCCGTTGAGCGCGGAAGCCGACTTCAAGCCATCCGCAACGCTTCCAGCAGAGGTACTGCTGGGCCCGGCTCCCGAATGCCGCAGCGATAACGTGTTCGCCGACGACGACGCGCAGTACAAAGCAGGTACGTGGGATTCAACGCCTTACCATCGGATCGTTCGCTCGCATCGCGTCAACGAGTTCATGCATCTCCTGGCCGGCGGCGTGCGATTCGCCGCGCCTGACGGCAGCGTGCTGTCGCTCGGCGCTGGCGACGCGCTCTTCGTGCCACAGGGTGCGTCGATCGGATGGGAAAGCAGCGAACGCGTGGCGAAGTTCTACGTTACGCAAACCGTCCAGGCTCAAGTCGAACGAAATTGATCATGTCCCCTCCGCTGACCCACATTCAAACTTCGCCCACGCTGCCTGCCGCCGCCGACGTGGTCGTGATCGGAGGCGGCATCATCGGTGTCTTTGCTGCCTATTACATGGCCCAGCGCGGCGTTTCAGTCGCCTTGGTCGAGAAGGGAAGGATTGGCGCCGAGCAGTCGAGCCGCAATTGGGGCTGGTGCCGACAGCAAAACCGCGACGAGCGTGAATTGCCGATCGCAAGCAAGAGCCTTGATTTGTGGGAACGATTTGCCGTCGAATCCGGTGAGGACACGGGGTTTCATCGCTGCGGGCTGTTGTATCTGAGCAATGACGACGCGGAGCTGGCCCGTTGGGCGAGTTGGGGCGACTTTGCGAAGACGGCGGGCGTGACGACCTACTTGCTCGATAGCAAGCAGGCCGCCGAGCGCGGGAAGGCGACGGGGCGAGCCTGGAAAGGCGGCGTCTTCTCGCCCAGTGACGGCACGGCGGACCCCGCGAAAGCCGCGCCCGCCGTGGCAACCGCACTCATGAAGCTAGGGGGCAGCGTTACGCAACACTGCGCGGCGCGCGGCGTCGAGCTGGAGGGCGGCCGAGTCTGCGGCGTCGTCACGGAAGCCGGAGTCATCAAGACCCGGACAGTCGTGCTTGCCGGCGGCGCGTGGGCATCCGCATTCTGCCGCCAGCTCGGCATCCGCTTTCCCCAGGCGTCGATCCGCCAATCTATCCTTAGCGTGTCGCCTGTCGAGCATCCCTTGCCGGATGCCTTGTTCACTTCCGGCGTATCGATCACCCGCCGAAACGACGGACGCTATGCACTGGCGATCAGCGGACGGGCGCGCGTGGATGTGACGCCGCAGTTCCTGCGATTCGCCCCGCAATTCGTGCCCATGTTCGCCAAGCGTTGGCGCAGCCTTCTTCCCGGCGGACTGGAAGGCGTGCGCGGCGGTCATGAGACGCTGAAGCGGTGGCAACTCGACGCACCTACACCCATGGAGCGGGTACGCATCCTGGACCCGAAACCCGATATGCCCACCGTGAGGGAAACGCACCGCCGCGCCATCGAACTGCTGCCCGAACTTGGCAAAGCGAAAATCACACACGCGTGGGCAGGTTTCGTCGACAGCACACCCGACGGCGTGCCGGGTATCGGCGAAGTGCCGGGCGTGCCCGGATTGATTCTGGCTGCGGGCTTTTCCGGTCACGGGTTCGGGATCGGGCCCGGCGCTGGACATCTGATTGCGGATTTGGCCACCGGTGCGACGCCGATCGTCGACCCTATCCCGTATCGGCCTGGCAGATTTGCCCACTCGGCATGGGGCAAGGTCGCTGATTTTTAGAAGGGCGGGAGGCGCGGTCACTGCAATGAGCGCCGTGCCACCAGGAAGGTGAGCACGGCGCTTTTCACGGATTACGCGGATTACGCGGTTCGAAGTAGCGCTGCGCCAAAGCAACCCAATACTGCACGCTAATTCGATCGGTACCCTCGGGCGCCACCCATTGTCCGCCGATTAAGAACCGATCCAGACGTCCCGCTTGCATCAGGCGGCGAACAGGCGAAGTCATTGCAGCGTGTCCTTGAGTCGGTACCATGCGCCCACGAAAGGCAAAAACCACGGCTTGCCGAAGTGCCCCGGAATAGCGGGCCAGTCGAAGTCCTTCCACGGATTGAGATCGGCGCGTCCGTCCATGATCTCCGCCATCAGCGTACCCATCAGCGTGGCCATGTGCGTGCCGTGTCCGCTATAGCCCATCGAGTAGTACATGCCGTCTCGCTCACCCGCACGCGGCAGACGATTGGCGGTCATGTCGACCATGCCGCCCCAGCAATAGTCGATGCGCACGTCGGCCAATTCGGGAAACACAGCGACCATCTGCTGCCGCAAGATCATTCCGCTTTTTTCGTCCGAGCGCGGGTTCGACGTCGCGAAGCGCGCGCGACCGCCGAACAATATCCGGTTGTCGGGCGTGACACGAAAAGAAGTTGACGAAGTTTTTCGTGTCGGTGGCCATCCGGCGCGTCGGCAGCAGCCGATCGAGCCGTTGCGTCGGCAAAGGCTCGGTGACGATAATGAAAGCCCCCACCGGCACGATTCGGCGCCGGATCCAGCCGAACGGTCCCAGTTGCGAGATGCCGCTCGCCAACAGCACTTGCGGCGCGCGGATCTCTCCGCGCGGCGTTCGCGCCACATAGGCGCCGCCGGATTCTCTTCGTAAATCCAGAACCGGCGCATGCTCCAGAATGTGCGCGCCGCGCGCCTGCGCAGCCGTCGCGAGACCACGGACATAGCGACCCACATGCATCCCGGCGCTCTTCTCGAAGATCAACCCGCCGTGATAGCGGTCCGAGCCGATCTCGTCGCGAAGCTCCGCCTTCGTCACGAGACGCGTATCGGGGTCCACGCCCGCGGCAAGCAACGCCTGACTTCGCGCGAGCTTGTCGAAATGCTCTGGCTTCGCCGCGAGCTTGAGCTTGCCCCTGCGAACGAAATCGCAATTGATCGACTCTTCCCTGACCAGCCGCTCGACGGTGTCGACCCCCGCGTCGAACGCGAGATACAGCCGGTTGGCCAATTCCGCGCCGATCCGCTGCGAGAGTGAAGCGTAATCCTGCGCGAAGCCGTTGTTGCACATGCCGCCGTTGCGGCCCGACGCCGCCTGCCCCACGGTGCCCGCTTCGCAGACAACCACGCGCGCGCCCTTCTTGGCGAGCGCCAATGCAGCCGCCGAGCCCGTGATCCCGCCGCCCACCACGACCACGTCGCAGCGTCCGCCATGCAGATCAGGTGAATTGCCGACAAATGGCTCGGACGTATCCAGCCAGTAAGAACTGAAACGCATTGCACTCTCCAACGCTGGTGCACCGATTCGATCGGACCGACTAAACCCAAGCCACCGCTTCGACCTCGATCTTCAGACCGAAATGCAGCGCCGGAACCGGGACCACAGCGCGAGCGGGTCTCGCCGCTCCAGCCCAACGCGCATAGATCTCATTGAACGTCGCCCAATACTCGATATCGACGATATAAACACGAACCTGAACCAGTTTCGTGACGTCGCTGCCCGCGCCGGCCAGCGCCGTAGCGAGATTGGCCAACACCTGCTCGGCCTGCGCTTCGAACGGCTTGTCCGCGAGTTTTCGTCCTGTCGGATCGACCGGCAATTGCCCTGAGACGAAAACCATCCCGTTCGCTATCGAGACGTGGCTGTAGTGGCCGCCAGGCGGCGCCAGTCCCTCGGGGTTCATCGTCCTAGGGCACTGCTCACTACGTTCACATTTATCCATGGGGACCGCTCATAGGGGTAGGAAGTCTGCCGGCCGCTGCCGGGATAAAGCTGGATAGCGTTGGTGTTGGCGTTGGCGGGTATCGCAGCGCCTTTACGTGAGCCACTATAGGAAAAATTATATTTCCCGTGTTTAATATTGGATGAATTCCGCGTTAACAGGTGCTTAATGCTCCGATTAGAAGACATGCAACTGCTCCGCGCGCTCGGTGCGTCGCAATCACTTGCCGCGGCCGCAAGGCTGCTGGATCTTACGCCGCCCGCGGTCACGGTACGGCTTCAGCGCATCGAGGAGCGCATGGGCGTGCGTCTTGCCACGCGCGCGGCCAGGGGGATTTCCCTCACCGACGAAGGGCAGCGCCTTGTTCAGGAGGCCATCGATATTCTCGAGAGGATCGAGTCGATTCCTTCCCGCATTTCCGGAGAGGCGGGTGGCGTGAGCGGCCATCTGCGCGTCGTGGCGCCGTTTGGGTTCGGTCGCGAATATGTCGCGCCGCTGGTTCGCGACCTGCATCGCTCGCATCCCAACCTCGCGATTTCGCTCATCCTGGTTGAAAGTCCGCTCGCTGCCGCGTCAGGTGCGGACGTCGTCATTTCCATCGGCCAAATCAAACGTTCGTCCTGGGTAGGACATTTTTTGGCCCCGAACGACCGCTTCCTATGTGCGAGCCCCGCCTTGGCGCGCGGCCTGTCGAAGCTCAAGCACCCGTCCGAGCTGACCCTGTACGCCTACTTGACCTTACGGGAGAACGATGAAGACGTGACACGTCTGCGTTTCACTCAACACGATGCAGCGGGCAAACGCACGAGCAAAGCCGTCGCGGTTCGGTTGAGCAGCGCATTGTCTTCGAACGACGGCACCGTTGTGAGGGATTGGGCGCTGGACGGTCTGGGCGTCGTCGCGCGATCCGAATGGGATTGCGCCCGGCTGATCGTGGAGGGAAAGCTCAAGCGCGTGTTGCCGGCGTGGCGCCTCGAACCCGCACCGGTCATTGCCCTCACGCCCACGCGGCAGGGGCTGACGATCCGTCAGCGCGCGTTTTTGGAAGCCGCGAAACAAGCCTTCGATCCACCGCCCTGGAGGAAATGATCTCGCGATTGATACTGGTGCGACATCAATCGTTCGGAACATGGCGGTTATAGGGCTCCGGTGCAAATGGCGCTGGAGAATCGGAGATTGATGCCCGGATGCACCGGTCGCTGCCTAACGCTCGATTATCGGACACGGCAAGCGCGTTCGCTGAACGAAAGCTGGTGCGACCGGTGCATTCGACCTGTTGTCGACGACTGCCTCGGACCCTTGTGTCTCATTGTGTCTAACGGTTGACAACGCTCTTGGGCATCGTCATCACAACGACCGCCGCCACGAGCAACGAGGCGGCCACGCAATACAGGCCCATGTCGGTGCTATGCGTCATGTCCTTGATCCAGCCGACCAGATAGGGACTGACAAAGCCCGCGAGGTTGCCGACCGAATTGATCAGTGCAATGCCCGCAGCCGCTGCCACGCCGCCCAGGAATGCAGGCGGGATCGACCAGAACTGGCACAGTGCGCCAAGAATGCCGATCGTGGCAAACGTGAGTGACACGACAGCCAACGCCACGTTGTGGGGTACCAGCGTGCTCGCCACCAAGCCGGCCGCGCCGATAACCGCCGGCAACGCCACGTGCCAGCGCCGCTCCTTGCTGCGGTCGGAACTGCGTCCGAGCAGCACCATTGCGATTGCCGCGGCACCGTAGGGGATCATCGTCAGCAGGCCGACATGGAAAGCGTCACTGACGCCGGAGGCCTTGATGAGCGTGGGAAGCCAGAAGCTGATGCCGTACAGGCCCATGATGATGCCGAAGTAGCAGAGGCACAGCACCCACACGCGCCTGTTGGTGAACGCGCCGCTCGCACTATGCACTTCGATATGCCCTGACTCCTTCGCCAGCCCCGTCTCGAGCAGGGACTTTTCTTCAGCGGACAGCCATTTCGCCGCGCTGATCCTGTCGTCGAGATAGAGCAGCACGGCAATGCCGCCGACGATGGACGGCAACGCTTCGAGCAGGAACAGCCAGCGCCAGCCCGCCATGCCGTGCACGCCGCTGAAGCTGTTCAGAATCCAGCCCGACAGCGGACCGCCGATGACGCCGGCGATTGGGATCCCGGTCATGAACATCGCGGTGATCTTTCCGCGGCGCGAAGACGGATACCAGTAGGTCAGATAGAGAATAATGCCGGGGAAGAAGCCGGCCTCGGCGACGCCGAGCAGGAAGCGCAATGCGTAAAAGGCGGTGGGCGTCTTCACGAAAATCATCGCGCCGGAAAGCAGACCCCAGCTGAGCATGATGCGCGCGATCCATTTGCGCGCGCCGAAACGATGCAACGCGATGTTGCTCGGCACCTCGAAAATGAAATAGCCAATAAAGAAAATTCCCGCGCCCAGGCCGTAGATCGTTTCGCTAAACTTGAGGTCGGTCAGCATCTGCAGCTTGGCGAATCCTACGTTGACCCGATCCAGGTAAGCGAAGACATAGCAGAGAAACAGGAAAGGAATCAGTCGCCAGGTCACCTTGGCATAAGTCCGGTCTTCGCTGTCGGCCGGCGAGGCGATATCGCCGTAAGTGGATTTCAACATCGTTGTCTCCTTGAGTCGCGGCCGGCGTGCTTTGAGGTCGCGCCGGCGCGGTTTGTTGTGTATGCGACGGCCTATGCTGGCCGTTTAGTCGAACATGTCCGGGCTGGTCTGCACGAGCTGGTCATAAATGGGCTGGAAATGCAGCCAGCCGATGTATTCGCTGCCGACGTGTTCGCGGCTATAGCGCGAGCTGTGCTCCGGCACCATGACGGGCTTGATGCCGGTGGCCTCGACCAGCAACTGCTGCTGACAGCAGCGCTCCAGCGCGATGAACCAAAACGCGGCGGCTTCGATGCTGTGGCGGCTCACGGTCAGGAGGCCGTGATTCTGATGAATCGCCGCCTTGACGTTTCTGAAGTAGTCGGCAACCGACAGCCCGGCCTCTTCCTCGACCGCGACTGCACCGGCCTCGTCCTTGATCACGACATGGTCTTCATAGAAGGCCGCGGCATCCTGGGTGATCGGGTCGAGCGGACGTCCGAGCGCCGCGAACGCAGTGCCATAGACGGTGTGCGCATGGCACATCGCAACGATGTCGGGATTGGCTTCATGCACCGCGGCATGCAGCACGAAGCCGGCGCGGTTGAGCGCGTACTTGCCTTCCACGACCTTGCCGGTATGGTCGGCCAGAATCAGGTTGGAGAGCTTGACCTGGGAGAAATGCACGGCCATCGGATTGGTCCAGTACAGTTCCGGAAACTCAGGATCACGCACGGTGAGGTGGCCGGCGAAACCGTAGTCCAGGTTATGCAGCGCAAAAGCGCGGCAGGCGGCGACGAGGCGTTCCTTGCGGTGCTGGCGCTCCTGGGCGAACGAGGAAAAGTCGGGCAGCTCGGGGAACTTCAGGCCTGCCTGCTTCGGGCGATAAATGGAATTGTTCGAAGGATGGGAAATCGTGCGGCGCAGTTCCGCCTGCTGCGCGCTGATATCGATTTTTCCAGTGCCGGTGCTCATAGTGTCTCCTGTCGTAGCGGTAATCGTATGTCGCCAACGATAAAGAAACACCGGCCGCCGATCTAGCCGCGCCGGACAATAGGATCTATTACGCCGCCATATAAATCTCCGGCGCCTATGGTTTCTGCCAGGGCGGCTCGCGGAATACCTCGACGAAGTAATCGATAAAAGCGCGGATGCGCGGCACCAGCTGGCGCTCGGGCAGATAGACGACATGAATCGCGGTGTCGTCCTTCGCCTGGTACTCCGATAGAAGCGGCACCAGATCGCCTCGGCGGATCGCGGGCAATGCCAGGTGTTCGGCGAGGCGCATGATGCCCACGCCGGCCAGGCAGAGCTGAAAGAGCGTGGTGCCGTCGGTGCTGCGGAAACTACCCTGCACGGCGACCCGTTCTAGCCTGCCGTTGATCATGAACGGCCACTGGTTCAAATGCTCGCGCGGCGACTCCCATGTCAGACAGGCGTGTCTGGACAGGCCGAGCGGAGTCACGGGTTGGCCGTGCCCGGCGAGATAGCGCGGAGACGCGACGACGATGCGTTGCAGGTCGCAGAGCTTTCGACTGCGCAAGGCGGAATCCTGCAGCCGGCCCATGCGGACCGCGACATCGAAGTTGTCCTCGATCAGGTTGACGTTGGAATCCGACAGGGAAAAATGCACACCCAACTTCGGGTAGGACGACAGAAAACCGGGCAACGCGGCCACCAGTTGATCCATGCCGAACGCGTGAGGCGCACTGATACGCAGATTGCCGGTCGGCTCGCTGGATCGGACCTGCGCCTCCGCTTCCTCCAGGCTGGCGAGAATGTCGCTGCAGGACGAAAGAAAGCGCTCGCCTTCATGGGTCATCCGCTGCGTGCGCGTCGACCGATGCAGCAGTTGCACGCCGAGCCTGCGTTCCAGAGCGTTGACGCTTTGGCTGACAAAGGGTTGACTTACACCCAGCATATTTGCCGCAGCGGTGAAGCCCCCTGCCTCCACCACCGCCTTGAAGACGCGCATCTCCAGCAATCGTTCATCTTTCATCGCGCTCTTCCTCGCGTGGCGAACACCCTTTCAGACGGGGCAACAAATTGCTCAAAGAGCGCTCTTCCTCCTGAGCCTTTGCCGCCTTGCGAGGCCCGGTGTTAAAAGACTATCACGCCCCCAAGGCGCTCATCGCTCTTAGTCGGCGGCGCTGCGATGCGCTGTTCGCCACGCTGCGCGAAGGCACCAAGCGTATTGCAGGCATGCGGTAGCCGTTCTCGCTGGGGGACAGTGAGGTCGCGGAACTTTGATCCGCCGCATCCGGCGCTCACTAGTACATTGATCGGAGTGCCTCGACTTACTGTTCCCGAAGAGCTTCGAATCGCGTGAGGATTGCACGAATCGTTGACGTAGAGCGCGCATCCAAGGGGCGAAAATGAGGCCAAAAGTTGCCTCACGAATGACGACGCCTGAATGTGGTTACAGCTGAACTGTGCGCATGGATCGTGCGTCACGTTCCAGAGCAATGCAGCCATTCCAACGGCAGTTTTGCTCAGTTACTGAACGGCCTTTTGTGGCCGGAAGTAGGCATTGAGTCAATCCGCCGGGAAGCTGCCGTTGATGACTTCGAGGTCCACTCCGGGAAAGCGTTTTGCCGGACAGGTGCTTTCGACCATGCACGGTCCCTCGCAATTGCATGGCGAATGACTTTTGATGAGCGATCACCCGACGTCCGGAAAGCAACGGCGCCATCCCGCATACGCGACGAGATCGCTTGATTTGCAGCGGGTGCGGTCTCCTGCCGTGGCGGACCAGACGCTACAACGGTCCGGTCTCTGCCGCATCCTCGCCCGTCGCGGCGAACGGGGAAATCTTCAGAATGCCTATGGCACGCTGAACGAGTCCTGCGCGCCGCCATTCGCAATATTTTACGTAGCAGGTCTGCGTCGGTGGAAACGTCGATGGCAGACGATGCCACTTCTCCCCTGTCTGATGGATCCACAGGATCGCATCCAGTAAGTCCCGTGCGTTGCGACGGGGGCGGCCGGGACCTCTCGATCGCGGGATCTCGGACTCTGGAAACAGGTGTCTGACGCGTGCCCAGTCAGCATCTGAAATGGGAATCTGCATCATGACCTTTACATTCAAAAGCGTTCAACGGCTCCCATGCCACTGGCCTATCCGAGTAGTGCACATGATCGGTAGACACAGCTATTTGCGGGCTCTCAGATTCCAGCGCGTACGACTTCGTATGCAGAAAATGTAATGTCGAGTCACTTTAAAAGCAAGAACAAGTTACCGATTCTTCCGCGATAAGCAACAAATACCGGAACCGTATAGCGGGCGTCGACTCGCGGAACGAGGCTCCGGTGTGCGACCGCTCGGCAATGGAGGAGGTATTGGGTGACTTCTATCGGAATACGGCGACATTCCAAAAACCTGCCTGTCCGTCTGATGTGGGTCCTGCTTGTGTGGAACTCGGGGCCATTTCAATCCGATTGGACGACGGTCCTGTTATGACGAGGCAAGCGCTGCGCGGAAACGCTCTTCATGGATTACGGGCGACAGCACGGCCTTTCGATTCGCCTTGCTCGCGTCTTCAATACGTATGGTCCCCGCATGCATCCGGCGGACGGACGCGCCGTGTCCAGCTTCGTGATGCAGGCGCTGCAGGGCGAGCCGCCGACCATCTACAGAGACGGCTCGCAGACCCGTTCATTCTGCTATGGCGACGGCATGATCGACGCGTTCATCCGCCCGATGAACGTCGAAGAAGATCCGGCGGCCCGATTAATCTCGGCAACTCGCATGAAGTCAGCATGCGCGAGATTGGAGAGAGCATCGTGAGGACAACGCGTTCCGCTTCCACGCTCGATTTCCGTCCGTTGCCGGCAGACGATCCGTGGCACCGCCCACCAGACATTGCGCGGGCCCGCACGCTACTCGGTTGGGAACCGACCGCGCTCGATTTCGGGCTCCAATTGACAGCCGACTATTTCCGGCAAAAACTTGAATCCGCCACTGCGACAAGTCCCGCGTATTGACGTCACGCGGCTTTGGTCCTTGCCACTGGAGTAGTCAGATCATGTGTTCCAGCCTCAAATATTCGCTTGTATTTGCCTTGATGCCAGCCATCCTCTGCATTTCAGCCTGCAAACCCTCGGGTTCGTCTGCGGGCGCGCAGGGTAGTAACGATGTGGCCGCGAGTGCTGCGGCGCAGAACAGCGCCGCGCAGGTTACCGCACCCGCAACGGCGGCCAGCGGCAGCAGCTCAAAACCCAGCCAATAGGCAACTTAAGAGCCCGGTCATTCGAGCAATGGAAGATAGCGGGCAACGAAAAAACGGCTCGCCGATTGGCGAGCCGAACCGAACAAGCAACCAACGCGTCCGTATGAGGGACCACCTTGCCGAGCAAGCCCCATGCCGCGCGCGCCGGGCATGCAAGGGAACAGGTGTATCACCTGATCGACTCTGGTCGGGTGCTATAGCGGGAGCATGACTGCACCAACAGGCGAGACTGGCAACGCCGGACAGCCCAGGACGGAAAAAAACATTCCCCGTGGCGTGATCAGATTTCTTTTGTCTAGCGAATTTGCGATCGATACCGCCAGGTCTTGCATCGGCAGCCTGAGGTTTCGAGTGACGCCCGACCTGAGGTGTAGAGCACCACGCGGTCCGGATCCATAACGTTCAATTCCCTGCCGATCTCGTCGAATGTCTCCTGCCAGCTCACCGGCACGTAGCGATCCGTTGCCGCCTCATAACGCAACAGTTCAGTAAGGCGCCCGGCTTCCTCCGAGTCGTGGTCATGCCACTTCAAGAGCTCGCTCACCGAGTGGACGTCGAAGAAATCGTGCGTGACCCGTTTGGCCGTGGTATCCAGGCAGTCGCTTTCGCGCCGCTCTCACAGAACTCGAAGGTGTGCGGCTCGGCCGGCTTCGCCCATGAACAACCGACGCACATGAAACCATCCGGTGTTCTGGCGCAGCAGCACCGTGCTGTCCTTCAACGCGACCTTCTCCTGCGAAAGCCTCCTCGTCACCGCCTTAAGCGATCCCGAGCTGCCGGAAGAGTAGAGATACGCCCCGCTCCTTCTTGTCCGTGGATATTCCTCCGCGACGAAATCTGCTACTTCTCCAGCAAGCCACGTTCCTCCACGCGTCCTGTTTTCCGCTGAACGACCCGTGGCAGGAACGATTCTCGCTGGTTACTCGCAAGGATTCAGTTTCTGTCAACGGAGATCTGAAGTGAGTACAGTCGACCGCGAAGCTGTTCTGGTTCATCAACAGGCCGTGTTGGCGAGGTTCGGCGAACTGGCGCTGCGCTCGGACGATCTTGACGAAATATTGACGGAAGCCTGTCGTCTGGTCGCCGAAGCGTTGAGGACGGACATGGCGAAGGTCATGGAGTTGCAGGACGACGGCACGACCCTGCTCGTGCGGGCCGGCGTTGGGTGGCCACCCGGGGTCGTCGGACATGCAACGGCCAAAGCGGAGTCCGGCTCGTCAGAGGGCTATGCACTGCAAACGGGCGAGCCGGCCGTCTCCCACGACATCGCCACGGAAAAGCGCTTTCGCTACCCACAGTTCATCGTCGATGCGGGCGTGAAGGCGCTGGTCAATGTCGTCATTCTCGGCGGAAAAGGCCGACCCCCCTACGGCATCCTCCAGGTGGACAGCCTCGAGCCTCGAGATTTTTCCCGCCCGGACACCGAGTTTCTGCGCTCCTATGCCAACCTGCTGGCGGCCGCTGTCGAGCGGCTGCGCATCGCCGCGGAAACGCGGCGGCACGCGATCTCACTGCGCGAGAGCGAAGAACGCTATCGCACGCTGGCTACGCAGATACCACAATTGGTCTTCACTTCAAGCAGTTCGGGCGAGCTAACCTGGGGAAGTCCTCAATGGGTCGAATACAGCGGCATTTCCGAAGAAGACAGCCTGGGACTCGGCTGGCTGGCAGCCATTCATCCGGACGACCGTCGCGCGACCATGGCAGCGTGGGCAGCATGCGAAACCACGGGTGAGTTTTCCGTGGAGCACCGGATTCGCCGGGCCGCCGATCAGACTTACCGCTGGTTCCAGAGCCGCGCCACACCGGTGCGTGCCGAGGACCGGATTGTGGGCTGGCTTGGCACGTCCACCGATGTCGAAGATCAGGCGCGCGTTCGCAAAGCATTGGAGCGCAGCGGCGAAGAACTCGAGGCACGCGTACGGGAGCGAACAGCGGAGCTGCAGACGGCGCTCGACACGCTGCATCGCGAAAGCCGCGAGCGCTCACGCGCAGAGGAACGCCTGCGTCATAGCGAAAAACTGAAAGCGATTGGCCAGCTCGCGGGTGGCATTGCTCACGACTTCAATAACATGCTCCAGGCGATAATCGGCTGTCTTAGCATGATCCGCGTACGCATGCAGCAGGGACGGCCGACCGAGGTCATCGGCCTCGTGGAACGCGCCGAACGGGGCGCCGGGCGAGCGGCGGCGCTGACGCACAGACTGCTGGCGTTCGGACGACAGCAGACACTCGAACCGCGGCTAGTGAGTCTGGACACTATCGCACGCGATATGGAGGACATGATCCGCCGCGCCGTCGGCGCATCCATCAATGTGGAACTGAAGCTCGCCGACGGCAAATGGCTCGCTATGTGCGATCCGAACCAGATGGAAAGTGCCCTGCTGAATCTATGTGTCAATGCTCGTGACGCCATGCCGGATGGCGGCTGGCTCACCATCAGCACGGCCGACGTCATCTTGGCTGAATCAGAGCTCGCGTCGTTCGAGGATGCGCAGCCCGGACGTTATTGCTGCATCGCTGTGTCCGATACAGGCTTGGGCATGTCGCAGGAGGTACTCGACAAGGCCTTCGAACCGTTTTTTACGACCAAGCCGCCTGGCCAGGGCGTGGGTCTTGGCCTGAGTCAGATTTACGGCTTTGTCAGGCAATCAGGCGGCATCGTCCAGATAGACACTGCGCTGGGCAAAGGCACGACGGTGCGCCTATGCATGCCAGCGCCCGCTGAACGGGACGACTGCGGGGCGAGCGACCGCGATACCGGCAAAACTATCATGCTGGTCGAGGATGAGGAGATCGTGAGGGAAGTGACCGCCGAGCAGTTGCGCGAACAGGGCTATCGCGTGCTCGAAGCGGACAGTGGCCCAGCTGCCCTGCGACTCCTTGATGCAGGCGCCCGTTTCGATTTGCTGATCAGCGATGTCGCGCTGCCCGGCGGTATGAACGGCCGCGAGGTCGCTGAGATCGTCAAGGCCCGATATGCCGATATTCCTGTCATCCTGGTGACGGGCTACGCACCGGGAGATGCGCTGTCCGACATGGAGGTCATTCGCAAACCGTTTCGGCCGGAGGTGCTCGCGGAGCACGTGCGCACCAAATTCGAAGACTGACAAGCGGTTTTGTGCGACTTGGTGCATATCGGGCGCTCCGATCGCGCGTTGCAATTTACGTGTATGAATTCGTAAATTCGCGAGGGGCCGAACCACGTCGCCGCCCCCCGGATGCGCGGCGCCGCTACCGCCTTAAGCGTAGCGCGATTTTGATGCGTGACCGCTCGCTGGGCGGTTTTCAGGCGCTGGATCTCACCTGGCGCGTTCGCGCGACCCGACACGGCTCGCTTGCCGTCTCGCTCATTCCTTGTTCTCAGGAAAGACACAGCCGCCATTGCGGACCAGCATCTTTACCTCGTCACTGACCTGCATGGGGTTTCGACTTAATCGGGCAAAAAACTCCTTGCTGCGCCGCACGTAGGACTTCGAATCGTACTTCGCACTCCACATGACTATGTTAAACATGATTGGAATGAGGTCCAGGCCCTTCTCGGTCAGAGTGTAGAAGTCCTTGCGCCTGTCGCCGGGGCTGGGCGCCCTCGAGAGAATTCCCTGCTCCTCAAGAAACGCAAGGCGGGAAGCAAGGACATTGGTCGCGATGCCCTCTTCCGATTTCAGGAACTCGCCATACGTCTTTTTGCCAACAAAAACGATGTCGCGAATGATCAGGAGCGACCACCGGTCGCCGAAGACCTCCACGCCGTAGTTCACTGCGCAATGGGACCGAACGTCTTCTTTAGATGTCGTCTTCATAGCTAGATCCTAACATCGCTTGCATGACGCAAGTAATTTTTCATGTTTACTTGTTTTTTGCAAGTGATGTGGATAGCATGACTTCTAGGGAATACGAACACCAACCAATTCACAAGGAGACTGCGCATGAGCATTGTCAGCGTCATCGGCGCAGGTGGCATGGCCGCTGCGATCGGCGGCCTCGCCGCCAGTGCCGGATACACCGTCGAGGTGACGAGTCGCGACGCCGCCAAGGCGCTGGCGCTGGCCGGGCAGATCGGAGCAGGCGCGACGACACGACCGTTCGGCGCCGTCCCGGCCGGAGACATCGTCATCCTGGCGGTTCCCTACGCAGCCGTTCTCGACGTGGTAAAGCAGTACGGCGAGGGACTGGCAGGCAAGCTCCTCGTCGACATCACCAACCCCATCGACGCCGACTTCAGGGGCTTTGTAACCCCTGAGGACAGCTTTGGCGCGCAGGAGATCGTCAAGGTCGCCCCCGCCGATGCGGATGTCGTCAAGGCGTTCAATGCCCAGTTTTCTCACGTACTGGCTGCCGGTTCAGGCGGAGGCAACCGGTTGGACGTGTTCCTCGCCGGGGACGACGCGCAGGCAAAGGCACGCGTCTCGGCGTTCATCGAGAGCCTCGGACTGCGCCCGATGGATACCGGGCCGATGCGCATGGCGCGAACGCTGGAGCACGCCGCCCTGCTGACGCTGGGCCTCGCCACCCACTCCGTCAATCACACGAACTTCTCACTCGGTATCGGCCTTCCGGGCTGAGCGCACGGGTATCACCACTTCTCACGTCACTCAAAAGGAGCAGTACATGCACGTTTTCGTCACTGGCGGGACCGGCCACGCCGGTTCGCACATCATCCCCGACCTCGTCGCGGCCGGCCACGAGGTCACCGCCTTGGCCCGAACGGACGAGTCGGCGGCTGCGGTGTCCGCTCTCGGCGCCAAGGCGCGTCGCGGGGATCTTAGCGACCTCGATGGGCTCAAGACGGCAGCGGCCGAGTTCGACGGCGTCATCCACGTGGGATACCGGGCTGACCTGCTTCAGGCCGGTGGGATCGCAGCCTTAGGCGATTCGGAGCTCTCGATCGTGCTCGCTTTCGGCGAGGCGCTGGCGGGGACCGGGAAACCGCTGGTCGTTGCAGGCAGCATCGGCGCACCGACAAACGTGGGTCGGGAGGCCCCTCTTGTCGCACCGGTCAGCCTGGGCCGACCGGCAACCGAGGATGACCCCGCCCTTCCCGCCAGGCCCCTCGACGCAGGCACACTGCGGGCTCGCAACGTCGTGGAGACCGCTGTCGTCGGCCTTGCCGAGCGAGGCGTGCGGTCTTCGGTCGTGCGGATTCCCCTCATCGCACACAGCACGGCCGATCGCGTCGGCTTCCTCCAGATCCTGATCGGGCTTGCGAAGGAGAAGGGCGTCATCGGCTACCCCGGAGACGGCGAGAACCGGTGGCCCGCCGTGCACATCCGCGATCTGGCATCTTTGTTCCGACTGGCATTGGAGAAAGGTCCTGCCGGCAAAACCTGGCACGCGGTTGCCGACGAGGGTATCCGGTTCCGCGAGATTGCTGAGGCCATCGCCGCTCGCCTGGGCGTGCCCGCTGTGAGCATTCCCGCTGACGAACTGATGGTGCCGGGCTACTTCGGGTTCCTCTCGGCTGTGGTCACGGGCGACTTCCCGGCGTCCAACGCCATCACGCGCAAGTCTCTCGGCTGGGAGCCTGCTCAGCCAGGCCTGCTCGAGGACATGGATAACGGTCATTACTTCCCCGCAGGCTGACTGGACTGACAGCAGGGAGCCGGGTCGGAACTGGCCCGGCAGACGCCAATACCCCAACTCACGAGGAAGCTGCACATGAGCACTATCAGCATTATCGGATCAGGAGGGATGGCCACTGCGATCGCTGGCCGTGTCGCCAAGGCTGGACAGACTGTCGAGGTGATCAGCCGCGATAACGCAAAAGCGCAAGCACTGGCCAACCAGTTGGCGTCCGGAGCGATCACCGGGAAGTACGGCGCCGCGCCGGCGGGCGACATCGTCATCCTCGCCGTGCCGTACGCCAGCGCGGCGGCAGTGGTGGCCGACTTTGGGAAAGCGCTCGGCGGCAAGGTCATCATCGACATCACCAACCCGGTTGCCCCCGACCTTTCGGGCCTGTTGACCCCTCCCGGCAGTTCCAGTGCGCAGGAGACCGCCAAGGGCCTCCCCGCCGGCGCGCATGTGGTGAAGGCCTTCAATACCATCTTCGGTCACGTACTCGCCAAGGGTGGACACCTCGACGCGTTCATCGCAGCCGACGATGCTGAGGCGAAGGCGCGCGTCTCGACCTTCCTCGAAAGTCTTGGGCTGCGTCCGTTTGATGTCGGCGGCTTGCAGATGGCGCAGACGCTCGAGGCGCTCGGCCTGATGATGATCGGCTTGGCCAAAAATGGCGCCGGCACCTGGGACTTTGCCTTGAACGTCGATCTTGGCTGAATCACCAAGCACGGCCTCATCAGCAGGTGCGGGACACCTTTGAGAGCAAGTCAAAAACGATAGCCGCCATTGACCTCACTGCGTCGGCGTTATCTAGCTAACGCGGCGGTTTAGCCGCGCATGAAAAGTCAGAGAGCGTATGCCCCCGCTGAACCGCCGCAGTGGCTTGCTTTCCACCAACATTTCGAATATATTGGAATTATGGAAGATAAAGACATTATCCGTGCCCTTGCGGCGCTCGCCCACGAGCTACGCCTGCGTGTGTTCCGCATGCTGGTCGTCGCGGGTCCGACCGGCTTGACGCCGGGCGCCATGGCGGAACAGCTCGACGTTCCCAATGCGACGCTCTCGTTTCACCTGAAGGAGCTGATGCACGCGGGGCTCGTCACGCAGGAGCGCGACGGGCGCAGCCTGATCTATCGGGCCGCCTATGACCAGATGAACGCAGTCTTGGGTTTCCTGACCGAAAACTGCTGTCAGGGGCAGCCTTGCCTTGAACCTGGCGCGGCCTCATGCAAATGCTGACGGAGAACCACCATGAAGCGGTTTCACATCCACGTCCGGGTTGACGACCTCGCAGCCAGTATCGCGTTCTATTCAAAGCTGTTCGATGCGGAACCGGCGCGCGTCGCGGTGGACTACGCGAAATGGATGCTGGACGATCCTCGCGTGAACTTTGCGATTTCAACGCGCGGCACGAAAGCCGGTGTGGACCACCTCGGCTTCCAGGTGGACGACCCGGCCGAGCTTGCCGAACTCGCAACGCGGGCGGAGGCTGCGGACATGGTCCTGCTCGATCAGGGCGAAACCACCTGCTGCTATGCGCGCAGCGACAAGCACTGGGTTCTTGATCCGCAGGGGATTGCCTGGGAGCACTTCCATACGCTGGACGGCGCTCCGGTATATGGAGAAAGCAGGCAAACATCGTCGTCGGGAGGGGCAACGTCCTGCTGTGCCCCGAGCGGCAAACCCATTGGCATTCCTGTTAAACCCGCCGGTTCGGCCTGCTGCTGATCACGCTGCGCACAGATAACACCATGACCACAAACGTACTCATCCTCTGCACGCACAATTCCGCGCGCAGCGTGCTTTCCGAAGGCATGCTGAACCACTGGGCGAAGAAGCTCGGCAAGGACGTCCGCGCGTACAGCGCGGGCAGCGCCCCGAGCGGAAGCATCAATCCGTTCGCGCTCGAAGCGCTGACGAACGCCGGTATTGATACGGAAGGCTATCGCAGCAAAAGCTGGGATGAATTCGCGCAGGACGGCGCACCCGAGATGCGCATCGTCATCACCGTCTGCGACAGCGCTGCGGCCGAACAGTGCCCGTTCTGGCCGGGCAGCCCTGTCAAGGTCCACTGGGGCTACGCCGATCCGTCGAACGCGCCGGGCGGCGATGAAGGCAAGCGGCGCGCATTCGAACTCACTCGCGAAGCGATCGGCTACCGCTTGCTGCAACTGCTCGCGCTCCCGCTCGAAAGACTGGACAACGCGCAACTGCGGCACGCGCTGGACGGCATCGTTCGGAGCTAAACCCTTTCCATCGAGTCACCCCATGAACACCCCCAATGTTGCCGCTTCAGGGAGGCCCGCAGCGAAGCCGGCCATCAGCTTCTTTGAGCGATACCTGAGCGTCTGGGTCGCGCTGTGCATCGTCGCCGGCATCCTGCTTGGACAGGTGCTGCCTGGTGTCTTCCAGATGATCGGCCGGGTGGAATATGCGCATGTCAATCTGCCGGTCGGCCTGCTGATCTGGGTGATGATCATCCCGATGCTCGTCAAGGTCGACTTCGGCGCGCTGCATGAGGTGCGCCAGCACGTCAAGGGCATCGGCGTGACGCTCGTCGTGAACTGGCTGGTCAAACCGTTTTCGATGACGCTGCTCGCATGGCTCTTCATTAAGCACCTTTTCGCGCCGATGCTTCCTGCAGACCAACTCGACAGCTACGTCGCAGGTTTGATCCTGCTCGCCGCCGCACCCTGTACGGCGATGGTGTTCGTCTGGAGCCGCCTGGCCGGCGGCGATCCGCTGTTCACGCTCTCCCAGGTCGCGCTGAACGACAGCATTATGGTGGTCGCGTTTGCGCCGCTCGTCGGCCTGCTGCTTGGCATTTCCGCGATCACGGTGCCGTGGGCGACGCTGCTCACGTCTGTCATGCTCTACATCGTGATTCCGGTCATCCTCGCGCAGATCCTGCGCAAGGTGCTCCTTGTCAGGGGGCAGGCGGCATTCGACGCCGCGATGGCAAAGATCGGCCCGTGGTCCATCACCGCGTTGCTGGCGACGCTGGTGCTGCTCTTCGCGTTCCAGGGCGAGGCCATCCTGAAGCAGCCGCTCGTTATCGTACTGCTCGCCGTGCCGATCCTGATCCAGGTGTTTTTCAATTCGGCTCTTGCATACGTGCTCAATCGCGCGGTCGGCGAGAAGCACAACATTGCCTGTCCGTCGGCGCTAATTGGTGCGTCGAACTTCTTCGAACTGGCTGTCGCAACCGCGATCGGTCTGTTCGGCTTCAACTCAGGTGCGGCGCTCGCGACTGTCGTCGGTGTGCTCATAGAGGTGCCGATCATGCTGCTCGTCGTGCGCATCGTCAACCGCTCAAAGGACTGGTACGAGTGCACCTGAGGAATCCGGAAACGATCACAGAGGGCAAACGTGTCTGATCTTACGACTGACCTCCCGCAGGTGGACGCGACGCTGTTTCGCGTGCCCGATATCAATCGCCTGCAGCCTGCGAAGGCCTCGCTGCATCCACCGCGCTTTCTGCTGCTCTATGGTTCGTTGCGCGAGCGCTCGTTCAGCCGCCTGCTGAGCGAGGAAGCTGCACGCCTGCTCACGGCGATGGGTGCCGAAGTGCGCACGTTCAATCCGAGCGGCCTGCCGTTGCCGGACGACGCGCCGGACAGCCATCCCAAGGTGGCCGAACTGCGCGAGCTGGTGTTGTGGTCGGAGGGCATGGTCTGGTGCTCGCCCGAGCGGCACGGCGCGATGACCGGCGTCATGAAGGCGCAGATCGACTGGATTCCGCTTTCGGTTGGGGCGGTGCGGCCGACCCAGGGCAAGACACTCGCCGTGATGCAGGTCAGCGGCGGCTCGCAGTCGTTTAACGCCGTCAACCAGATGCGCGTGCTTGGACGATGGATGCGCATGCTGACCATCCCCAACCAGTCGTCGGTGGCGAAGGCCTTCACGGAGTTCGACGAAGCCGGTCGCATGAAGCCTTCAGCGTATTTCGACCGCGTCGTTGACGTAATGGAAGAGCTGGTGAAGTTCACTCTGCTGACGCGTGACATCGGTCCGTACCTCGTAGACCGGTACAGCGAACGCAAGGAGAGCGCCGAGGAACTGATGAAGCGCGTCAACCAGACCAGTATCTGACCCATGGCGCCCGCCGCTTCGGATCGAAAGCCAGGCGAGAACACCGCGACATGGGCGCTGCGCATCTACCGCCGTGCGCATGAGGAAGCGCTTCGCGTGAGCAATCACGCTACGCGCCATCGAGCGTGACGAACGGCGCATCGACCGCTTTCAACTACCGCGAATAGATTCAAAAGAGATCGTATGGCGGCGATTGCGCCAGACAATATCACGTGCTGCGCCGAGCAGAATTTGGTACCTTAGGGGCGCGCTCTTAAGCCAAAGCTTCGTAGCATCTCGTCACGTTGCTACTCAAGTTCGCCCGCACGCCTATGATTTGGGGCACGGTGGCCCGTTCAAAAGACGCTGCCCCGCCGCGTCGAAATTGCGAAGATCGTCGTTGCCATGTTGGCGGCGCCGTAGCTGAAGAAAAGCGCTTTTTTGCAGGTCCTAATAACTAGAGCAAAGGGAATACTGTGGCCAAGTGCGATCGCAATCACCAGATTCTTTTCAGCGTAGGCCGGCGGCAGTTTCTCGGCTACACCGGCGCCGGGATGCTCGCGGCGGTGCTGCCCGGCTGCGGCAACGGCGACATCCAGTCGGCGCCCTATGAGCAGACCATTGCGCTCGGTCAGCAGATGATCCAGCAGGCCGTCAGCGATCCGTCGAATCCCGTCGCGGCGATCTCGATCGCGATGGTCAAGGGCAACACTGTGGTCTGGCAACAGGCGTTCGGGTTGGCGTCGGTTCCGGGGCAGATCAAGGCAACGCCGCAGACGCGCTTTAACATCGGCTCGGTCAGCAAGTTGTTCCCAGCACTGGCGGCGACGATCCTCGTCGATCGCGGTCTGATCACGCTCGACACGCCGATCGTCAAATATCTACCGACCTTCACGATGCTGTCGCCGGAATACGCGCGGATCACCACGCGTCATCTGCTGTCGCATGCATCCGGTCTGCCCGGCACAAATGGGCGCAATCTCTTCACGTTCGAACCGGTCGCCGGATACGCCGCCGACACGCAAGCCGAACTCGCCAACTCGCACCTGAAGCATTTGCCAGGTGAGTTGGCCGTCTATTGCAACGACGGCTTCACGATGGTCGAGCAGATCGTGCTCGCCATGACGGGCCAGAGCTTCGCGGACTTCGTCCAGTCGGCTATCCTCGCGCCGCTGAAGATGACCCAGTCGAGCTATCTGACGAGCGTGCCGTCCGGCGGATCGTTCTCGCTGCCGTACGTGAACGGCACGCAGCATCAGGAATTCGTCAATGCGTACGCGACCGGCGGACTGAGTTCGACGCCCGCCGACATGATGAATCTCGCGCAGATGATCTACGGCGGTGGTGTGTTCCAGGGACAGCGCATCGTGTCCGCGGCGGGCATCGCGGAGATGGGCATGGATCAGACAAAAGGCCTGACGATCAACCCGTCGCCGGAATGGCGCTGGGGTCTCGGTTGGGACAGCGTCGTACAGCCGGCGCTCAACGCTGCAGGCGTGCTCGGCTGGGAAAAGGACGGCGGCACTGCTTTCTACTCAACCGAATTTTTCGTCGTGCCCAACTCGCAGTTCGCGCTGCTGGTGACCGGCAATGCGGGCTACAACGCTCGGGCGATTGCCGAAACGCTGGTGCTGTCGGCGTTGAAGGAAGACGGCACGATTTCGTCGCTGCCGGCGAAGCTTGGCACCACCGCGCCGCCGGTCGCATCGGGGCCGGGCATTGCGAGCGGCGTCGGCATCTACGGCAGTTCGGATTTGCCGTATCAAGTGCTCGCCAACGCGGATGGTAGTCTGCAGATCAACCAGTGGGACGCCGCAACGCGAGGCTGGGCGAAGATCGGCGGGTACCAATACCGCAGCGACGGCTGGTGGTGGAGCGATACCGATACGGCGTCGTATCGCTTTGCAGTCGTGTCAGGCAACGACAGCGAAGGAAATGCGTTCAACTATCGCTACCTGATGAAGCGGGTCGTGCCGGGCGCGGGCTACGCCTATCTGACGCTGCCGGTCGGTCAGCAACTCGCCCCGCTGGCGGTGCTCGACAGCGCCTGGCAGCAACGCGTCGGCACACAATGGACGTTGACCAACGATTCGCCCAGCGCCGTGCCGATTGTCGTTCTTGGCAATCCGCCGGCGTTCTTCGCGACACTCGCCGAACTCCCGGGCTACGTGCTGTACGGCAACGAAGACCTTCGCTATCAACTGTTCGTGCCGGTGAGCGATACGCTCGGCGGCATGTCGATCAAGGTGCCGGGCAATTTTGGACGCGACCTCTATGAGATCCGTTTCGCGTCGACCGCGGCAACTTCGCTGACGATCGGCAGTTCGATCTACGCGCGGTTATGACGGTGAGTCGTTCCGTGACGCCGGGCTTCACGGTCTCCGTCGACGGCATGGCATTCGCGCACGAGGCGCCTGCCGTGCCAACGTAACTGTTACGCAACAACAGGTGGATTGACTGAAATGCTGAGCTGACTCTCGTCTCCGCCCAGGAGGCGAGAGTCCAGCGTCGACCAGGTTGTGTTCTTTCGATCAACCCTCCCGACTATTCCGCTCAGCCAGCACGGCAACTCCATCGGCGGCCTTCACACCCTGCCCTACAGGGAGCACGAAAACTGGATTGATTTCCGCCTCGACGATGCGGTCTCCGAGTTGCGCGGCCATCCCTGAAAACGCGACGATCGCCTCCACGAGCGCGTCTACGTCGGCACGCACGCGGCCTCGATACCCGTCAAGCAGCGGCCACGTCTTCAGTTCATGCAGCATCTGCAGCGCATCGTCCTGCGTCAGCGCCGTGCCGTCAGGGAGTAACCGCATCGTCGTATCCTTGAACAGTTCAGCTGTGACACCCCCCATGCCGAGCAGCATCGCCGTCCCAAGCGAATCGCGGTGCAGGCCGAAGATCAATTCGACGCCGCCAGTCACCATCTCCTGAACGAGGAAAGCATTCGGTACGGTACCGGTCGCCGTATGGACGTCGTCGCGCATCCGTTCGAGTCTCGCGTCGATCGTTTCAACGCTCAACCCGACCGCGACACCACCCACCTCACTCTTGTGGGTGATTTCGTTGGACAGAAGCTTGAGCACGACCTTGCCGCCAAACTCCTGCACGGCTGCCTTCGCCTCGCTCGCATTGCTCACGATCCGTTCTCGCACCGGCGTGATGCCGAAGCGGCTGAACAAAGTCTTGGCCTGCGCTTCATTGAGGGAGCCAACCGGAAGGTCATCCAGTGCGACCTGCTGGAGGGCCACCGAATTGGCCTGCTGCGGGACATCAAGCCGATTCCGGGTGTGCCGCCGCATGGCGCCCAGCGCCGTCGTGACACTCTCCGGATCGACGAAAGCGGGCACGCCCTGACGATTGAGCAACGCGGTGACTTCCGGCGCGTGCGGACTGACGAATGCGACAAGCGGCTTGTCGCTGCCAGGCAGCGAATCACGAATTGCACCGGCCATCAGATCCGGCATTGCCAGACCGGACGACCCGACGATCACGACCACCGCGTCGTAACCTGGGCTTGCCAGCAAGGTCCGGATGGCTCCGCGCAGAAGGTCCGGCTGAAGGCCGGCCAGCGTGACATCGATGGGATTGCGATCGAGCACGGCGTGGTCCCCGGTCTGCAGCGCACGCAATGCGGTTGCGGTCGCCTCGTCGGGCGCAGGTGTATCAAAGCCGCCCATGCCGAGGCTGTCAGTCACCAGCGTGCCGGCGCCACCTGTAGAGGTGAGGATAGCGACCCGCTTCCCAGACAACGGGCGGCGCACGGCGAGCGCAGCGGGAATATCCAGCAGATCCGAAAACTTTTCCGCGCGAATCACCCCGAGTTGCTGGAACAGCGCGTCATACATCCGGTCAGCCCCGGCGAGCGCACCGGTGTGGGAAACGGCCGAGCGTGCTCCTGATTCCGAGCGCCCGATCTTGAACACGACAATCGGCTTGCCTGCTGCCGCCGCGCGTAATGCGGCCAGGCGGAAGCGCTCAGGATGGCGCAGACCTTCCATGTACAACGCGATAACCGACGTCGCGTCGTCGTCGACGAAATAGTCGACGAAATCGGCAACGTCGAGGTCTGCCTCATTGCTTGTCGACACCAGCTTGGACAGACCGATACCGCGAGACGCCGCCCTCGATAGCAGCGAGCCCAGGATGCCACCGCTCTGGGAAACAACGCCAATGCCGCCGGCGGTGAACGATGCGGTCTCAAGCGCGCCGCTCGCCGACAGCATGATGCCCTCAGTCAGGTTCACCAGCCCGATGGTATTGGGGCCGAGCAGACGCATCGACCCGGCGGCCTCAATCAATTCCGCCTGCCGCCGTGCGCCCTCTTCGCCTGTTTCTGCGTAGCCGCTGGCCAATACAATAGCCGCACCGGTACCAAGGCGCGCCAATTCCCTGACCGCCGCGTGCGCGCGCTCCGCACCGAGCAACACAATGCCCACGTCCGGCGCTTCGGGCAGCGACGCGACGTCCGGGTAACAACGCAGGCCGTCGATTTTTTCATAGCGCGGGTTAACGGGATATATCCGTCCATTGAAGCCGTGCTTCTTCAGATAGGCTATCGGGCGACCAGACGTCTTCGCGGCATCCGCCGACGCGCCGATGGTGGCCACGCTGCGCGGGCTGATAAGGCGTGAAATTGCATTCATCTTGACCACTCCACTCATGACATTCACCGGCTCTTGTTCAGGAAGGCGAGGACGGATTCCCGATGCTCATGGCTCGTGTAGCAGACCGCCTGTGCCTGGCTGCCTTGCGCAAAGACCTGATGGGCCGACAGTTCAAAACTCTGATTCAGGATCGACTTTCCGAGCGCGAGCGCGGTCGGCGAGCCTTGACCGAGTTCTTCCGCCCACGCCTGCGCGTCGGCGAGGAGCGCGTCCGATCGGCTAACTCGATCCGCAATCCCGAGAGCCAATGCCTCAGGCGCCTCAACCTTACGACCGCTAAATATCAGTTCTTTGGCCCGCGAAAGACCCACACGGCGCGGAAGGAAATACATGCCGCCGCCGTCGGGAATCAAGCCACGCTTGATGTAACTCCACGCAAAGCTGGCCTCCTCCGACGCTAGGACAAAGTCGCAACTGAGTGCCATATCGGCGCCGAGACCCGCAGCAGCGCCGTTCACAGCGGCAATCGTTGGCTTCGGCATGGAGAACAGCAGGTTCACGGTGTGATGCACGCGCTGCTGACGCGACCATCCGTTAAAGGCCACCTCGCCGGCAGGCGCCTCCATTCGCTTCGCCATGCCACCGACGTCGCCACCCGCACAGAATCCTTTTCCGCTACCTGTCAGTACGACGGCTCGAACCTCCGGGTCGGTGGACACCCGGGCCAACGCTTCAATGAGTTCGGTGCGCATATCGTCGGAGATTGCATTGCGCTTCTCCGGACGATTCAGCGTGATCGTCGCGATGCGCGACGTGATTGTCAGTTCAATATTCGATGTGCTCATGACTCTACCTTTCAGGAACATTTGTGTGAGCGGCGGCATCTGCAGGCGTGCCTGTCCGTCAGCCGATGCCAGGAAGAGTAGCCCTCGTCGGTCGGAAAGACACCCCGTCGGTTCCATCCAGTGAAACAACGCGGTCCATCAAACCATTTCGCCGAATCACATCGTTCCACTCTGTGAAACGAGCCTCTTGGCAGGGCCTGCATCCCGCCCATAATTGGCTCCTGGGCAGAGGCGGCGCCGAGCAATCGAGAGGCGTTGCAACACGATATAAAGACGGAGACATCATGCAAGCAAGCCGGACCACATTGATCGAGCCAATAGCGATCGAGCCGCATGCGGACGCACGTGCGATCTATCGCAAAGTCACGTGGCGGCTGCTGCCCTTCCTGTTTGTCTGCTACGTGTTCGCGTACCTTGACCGCGCCAACATCGGCTTTGCGCACCTGCAGTTTGCGCGCGACATTGGGATGTCGGAGGCTGCTTTCGGGCTCGGCGTCGGATTGTTCTACGCCGGCTATATGCTCTTCGAGGTGCCCAGCAATCTGTGGCTTCAACGGGTCGGCGTACGGCGCACCTTGCTGCGCATCATGGTGTTGTGGGGTCTGGTGTCAACGGGTACGGCTTTCGTACAGACTCCTACCCAGTTCTATATCGCACGAGTTCTCTTAGGTGCCGCTGAAGCCGGCTTTTTCCCGGGTGTCATTCTCTACTTCACCTACTGGTTTCCGTCCGCTCGCCGCGCGCGTATTACGTCGATTTTCATGACGGCAATCTGCGTGTCGGGGATTATCAGCGGTCCGTTGTCCGGACTGATCCTGCATAGCCTGTCCGGCGTGGGTAATCTGAAGGGATGGCAATGGATGTTCATAATCGAAGGCCTGCCGTCTGCTGTCGCCGGGCTTTTTGCGTATGTCTACCTGACCGATAGGCCTGAAGAGGCCACGTGGCTGAGTTCCGCCGAGAAAGAGTTTTTGATTGGCGAACTGAAACGCGAGGCACTCGCCAAAACAGAACGGGCACAGTCATCCATCTGGGTAGCGCTCAGGGAGCCGAAATTCTGGGCGTTGACGTTCGCCTATTTCAGCGTGCCGTGGGCCAGCATCGTCGTGCATATCTGGGCACCGAGTGTGATCCAGAAGAGCGGCGTTACAGACTTCTGGCATATCGGCCTATTGTCCGCAATTCCGTACATTACCGGCGCCATCGCGATGTACCTTCTCGGCAGGAACTCGGATCGCATGCTGGAGCGTAGATGGCATTTCATGGTGAGCGCACTTCTCGCAGCACTGGGCGTTGTCTTTCTCCCGTATGCCGCGAACAATCTGGTTCTGCTGATGGTGTTGTTATGCGTCGCTACCGCGGGCTATCTGGGAATGCTCTCGCTGTTCTGGACAATCCCACCGGCCTACCTGTCCAGCACGGTCGCAGCCAGCGGTATCGGTCTTATCAGTAGTCTCGGCCAGTTCGGTGGCATTTCAGCGCCGACAGCAATCGGCTTCGCGTCCACCCACTTTGGGAGCAGCGCCATAGGGCTTTACGCTGTAGCGATCGTTTCCGTGCTGGGCGGCCTGGCGGTCGTGCTCTGCATTCCCGCTCGTGCCATTAATGAACGGTAGGCATGCCAGGCAGTCAGTTTTCGATCCTGGCGACTTCGGCCAGGATCTGATCGCGCAATTCAAGCAGAGGCGTTGACAACTCGGTGACTATCGTCTGCATGGGCTCTACGGACCGCACGCTGAAATTGACGACAACCGTGCGATGACCGGGGATTGTCAAAGGTGCCGCGATGGCCACCACCTCTGGCTGCCAGCTTGCCCCGCAGTAGCCGTGAGCGCGGACGCTGTCCACGGCCTCCCGGATTTCAGCCCGGACACGTGCCCATTGGCCACGCTCCCGTTTCTCAAATCTCGTCATCATCCTGACAAACTCTTCTTTCGATAAGGTCGACAGATGCGCGCGCCCGAGCGCAGTCAGCTCCATCGGAATACGTTGTCCAGACACGATCGTTCGCAACGACGCACGTTGGTTGTAGCGGATAGACTCCAGATAGACCATGTCTTCACGATCTGCGGCAGCAAGCCCCACGTTAATGCGACGCTCCTGGGCCGCAGCGCGCATCAATGGGCCGGCGGCAAGGAGGATCGTCGAGCCGCTACGCATCGCTTGCGCGACGCTCAACACGGGCACACCGAGCCGATACGCCTTACGGCCCACGTCATGTTCGAGATAGCCAGCCTCAGCGAGCGTGCGGGTGAGGCGGCTCACTGTCGCTTTGGCCAGACCTGTGCGTTCCACGAGGTCCCCGTTGCCGAGCAACGCGGCTCCTGGGCCAAACGCGCTGAGTATCTCAAGACCACGTTCGAGTGACCGGTTCGACACCGTTCCCCGCGATTGTTTTTGAGGTGCCTTTCGCTCCGGCATCGAACAGTCTCCAATAAATTGCGGGGTCCTGAAGTGGGCGTTGTCTTTGCACATTTTCCACTTCGATTCGGAACCTCGGGTCCAGCATTATCGCCCGACGGCGAGGCCGGTTACCGACCCGCTCGTTCGGCGATGCACCAGCCGACATTCGACCCGGCTCTACAAGACGCAACAGCGACCTGTCGAGCTATTCAGCAACACCGCTGCGCGGTTCGATGGTATTTCCGCTTCCAGTCGAGCCTGCGTGACATCGAAGAGCTGCCGTTCGAGCGCGGCGTAATCGTGACATACGGGACCAGCCGATGCTGGTGTGACAAGTTTGATAAGGGCTTTGCTTATCGCGCCAAAGCGGCGCGACGTAAGCCCGGTAGTACATGGCATCTCGCTGGGCTATCTCACTCTGCGCGAACTTCGATGGAAACCCGCCTGTCCGGTTGCAAGCAAGCGATGAGCGACTTGCTGCCGCCGTCCGGACAATGCGCTGTTGCATTGCTGGAGCCCACGCCCGTTGCGTGAATCAACTCACCGTTCAGTCCATGATCGATCATGTACTCCCTCACTGTCTGGGCACGCGCGCGGGACAATGGATAGTTGACCGTTTCAGGCCCCAGACGGTCAGTGTGACCTACAACCGAAATCGACTGAACGCCGCGACTTTGCCTGATACGCGCAATGACCTGGTCAAGAGCGGACGCTCCGCCCGGTAAGATCGAAGCGCGGCTTGACCGCCCGAAGGCAAACAGGGCATCGCTTTGCAGCACGAACTCATCGACCGTTTGCGCCACAGGTGCGACCGGCTGCGAGGCCGCTGAAGCCGGGGTATCCGGCGCGTCACCACACGCGAAGGTGAGCCGCCGCGTGACATCGGCCTGATCATTGTCCGGCAGCAGGCGTCCGACTTTCTGCACCGGGCGAACCGGCTCTCCCTGACATATCCGTTGGGCGACCTTCATACAGGTAGCAGGTCCTTCGAATATCCCATGACATTCGACCTGATGAAGCCGCGAGCCGTCCGCGGCCGTAACCGTATATGCGTTAAACGCCGGCCCGGAAGCACTCGAACATCCCGCAAGAAAAACCAGGCTCAGCGACAAACTCCATCCAGAAAGATGATTCATTGTGTTCTCCATATTATTTTTCGCACGCCCGGTTCGGTGCGCGATCACGTTCTCCGCACTTGAGCGAAGGCGTCCGCGCACTACCATTGCATGGCCGCGCCCATGCCGAAGGTTGTGCCGCCAGGGCTCATGCCGACACCCGCTTTCATCTTGATGTTCTCCGTGAGACGAGCGGTTCCGCCCAGCGCCACGGCCTGGTAGCCACGGAAGCCCGCTGTGCCGACGCCGAATGACAACGTCTTGTCTTTGTCAACCTCCGGAATCATCGTCAATGCGGTCGCCGCGGCGATGCCGGAGTAGGCATTGCGCGCGACCGAGTTGATGCCCGATTGCAACTGATCCACGCGTTGGTCGGTATAGGCGTTGGCCTGTGCGAGCCCGGCATTGAGCTGGTCCACGTTGACGGCGTCCGTCCCTTGCGTTCCCGCAGCTACGTTCGCCACCTGCCGCGTATCGTTAAGCGAGCCGACGGACACCACGTTGCTGCGGCCTCCGTCCGTGCTGCCCGCCCCTAGCGCCACCGAGTTATTCCCACTCGCGGCCGCGCCAACCCCGACAGCGGTCGCACCCGTCGCGCTCGCTTGCGAACTGTTGCCGACCGCCGTGCTATTCGACGCGGATGCCGATGCACCCTGGCCGCCCGCTGACGAATTCGAACCCGTGGACGACGGTGGCGTCGGCGTGCCGGGCGAGGACGAGAAGCTGCCGCCGTTGTTGGTGGTCCGCTGGTCGATCAGAGTGGTCAGTCGGGTCGACACCGCGTCCAGTTGCGAGACATTCACCGCATCGGTTCCGGCCTTGCCGGCAGCCACACCGGTAATCTGCCGATTGCCGATATTGACTTCACCCGCGGACGACTGCGGACTGCTCAATCCGTACGCGATGTAATTGCTCAACGCGCCAACCGTCGTCACCGATCCCGCGCCCAGCGCAACACTGTTTGCCATCGTCGCGATCGCTCCCGAGCCCATCGCGACCGCATCGACGGCGCTGCTTTGCGCCCCCGAGCCGATAGCAATGCCGCCCGCGTTGGCGGCCTTTGCGTTCGCGCCTTGCGCGATCGACTGCGCACCACTTGCGATCGAGCCGCTGCCGAGCGCAATCGCATCGGCCTGGGCCGCGTTCGAGCTCTCGCCAATCGCGACGCCGCCTGGCGCCGTGGAGTCGACGATGGCGCCGTTGCCGATGCCCACGCCGTTGTCACCGTTGACCACGGTGGTCGGTCCGACGGCAATCGACTGCGCGCCGACAGCCAGCGAATCCGCCGCCGTCGAATTCGCATGGAAGTACAACTGTCCAGAAACAGCGAACGACGAGAGCGCGCCCGCAAGCTGTCTGATCGTGACCGCGTCCTGGGCCTGCGTGCCGTCCGCGACGTTGGTCAACTGGCGATAGGTATTGCCCGCCGCGCTGCCGAAAGACACGGCGCCGAGCAAGGTTTGATCAGACGTGTTGAAGGGAATCGCATGGGTGCCATTCGCAATTGAACCGATACCGGACAGGACTACGCGATTGGACACGGACCCCGAGCCGATCGCGACTCCGCCCGCCACCGATGCGCTCGACAGCGCGCCCAATGCAAGCGCGTTGTCCGCCTGCGCGGCAGCGCCGTTGCCGCCGGCGAAGCTGCTCCCCCCCGCGGCCGTCGCCCCCACACCCGCCGCCAGCGCATTGACGCCGGTCGCGCCATTGTTGTTGTAGTTGCCACCCTGCGTGCCGCCGTCGTTGACGCTGTAGTAGTGCGTTTTGCTGGCCGTGACTACACCGGCGAGGTTGTCGACAGCCTGATCCGTCGCGTACAGTTGCGAACCGTTCACTGCATCGGTACTGGTCGCGCTCACCCGGCCTGCCGCCACGTTGGTCACCGTGCGCTCATTGCCTGCACTGCCCACGCTCACCGTGCTCGTCGGGGCTGTCCCCGCGTACGTGTAGGCCGTGCCGTTGATCGTGTCGCCGGTCGTTGCCACTGCTGCAGCGGTGGTCGAACCGCTGCCAAGCGCGACCGCGTTGGCATTGTTCGCCACTGCACCACGACCCAAAGCCGTGCTGCCAGAGCCGCTCGCGCTGGCAGCCACGCCCGCCGCAAGCGAGTTGGTGCCGGTGGCGCCGTCGTCGGCGTAGTTGGCACTCTGAGTACCGCCGTCGTTGACGCTGTAGTAGTGCGTCTTGTTGGCGGTTACCGCCGTGGACAGACTGCTGACTGCCTGATCGGTTGCATACAACTGCGAACCGTTCACTGCGTCGGTGCTGGTCCCGCTCACCCGGCCTGCCGCCACGTTGGTCACCGTACGCTCGTGACCCGCGCTGCCCACGCTGACCGTGCTGGTCGGAGCCGTACCCGCGTAGGTGTAGGCCGTGCCGTTGATGGTGACACCCGGTGTCGCCACCGCCGCGGCCGTTGTCGATCCGCTGCCCAGCGCCACGCTATTGGCGAACGTCGAGCTGGCCCCGGCACCTAGCGCTACAGCGTCGGTAGCGCTGCTTTGCGCGCCGGAGCCGACCGCCACGCCGCCCTGGTTCGCGGCATTCGCGTTGGCGCCCTGCGCAATCGATTGCGCGCCACTCGCGACCGCGCCGCTGCCAAGCGCCATGGCGTCGGCCGCGGCCGAATGCGATTGTTGGCCAATCGCAACACCGCCGGGCGCCGTTGCATCGACCGCCGCTCCGTTGCCGACACCTACGCCGTTGTCGCCGTTGACGACAGTCGTCGGTCCGACCGCGATCGACTCCGCGCCCACAGCGAGCGAATCGGCCGCCGTCGAATTGGCGTGGAAATAGTTCGTGCCCGTCACCGAAAACGACGACAATGCGCCCGCCAGTTGCCTGACGGTGACCGCATCTTGCGCCTGCGTGCCGTCGGCCACGTTGGTCAACTGCCGATAGGCCGTGCTGCTGCCGACGGACACTGCGCCGAGCAATGTCTCATCGGAGGTATTGAACGGAATCGCGTGGGAGCCGTTGGCGATCGATCCCGCTCCGGGCAGCACCGTGCGATCCGAAACCGAGCCCGAGCCGATCGCCACGCCGCCGACAACCGAAGCCGTCGCTTGCAGCCCGAATGCGGTTGCGTTGTTCGCCAGCGCCTGCGCGCCATTACCCAACGCCGTGCTGCTTACGCCGGAAGCCAGAGCGCCGACACCCGCAGCCAGCGCGTTGACGCCGGTGGCGCCGTCGTCGGCATAGTTGGCGCCTTGCGTGCCGCCGTCGTTGACGCTGTAGTAGTGCGTCTTGTTGGCGGTTACCGTCGTGGCGAGCGCGTCGACGGCCTGATCGGTCGCGTACAACTGCGAGCCGTTCACCGCGTCGGTACTGGCCGAGTTCAACTGGCCTGCCGCAACATTCGTCACCGTGCGTTCGGCGCCCGCTTTGCCGACGCTGACCGTGCTTGCCGGCGCGGTGCCGGCAAACGTGTACGCGGTCCCATTGATCGTCGCGCCTGGCGTCCCCACCGCGGCGGCTGTCGTGCTTCCCGCGCCCAGAGCCACAGCACCGGCGTTGGTGACTGCGGCGCCCGAGCCGATCGCCACGCCTTGCGTCGCCGCGGCCGACACCGTTGCGGCGTCGCCGAACGCGATCGAACCCGCGTTGTTCGCTTGCGATGCATTGCCCAGCGCGACGGCGCCCTGGCCGGTCGCGATATTGGCATTGCCGAGCGCCACCGCGCCTTGGCCGTTTGACGTATTGTTCGCGCCCATGGTTATCGCACCGGTCCCGATCGCCGAGTTCGGATCGCCGATGGCGACCGCGCCGTTACCGCTGGCGGTATTGCCCACGCCGATCGATACCGCCTTGCCGCCGGTGGCGGTTGCCGTCCGACCGATCGCAATGGCGCCGGCCGTGTTCGCGATTGCTCCGGTGCCCTGAGCGATCGAGTCGCCACCCGTGGCTTGAGCCCCGTTGCCCAACGCTATGTCGTTAGCTGTCGTCGGTGCGCCATTTACGCCGGCCACCGCATTCAGGCCCTGGGCGATCGAACCGTTACCGTACGCATTGGCGACTGGTCCCACCGCGATTGCGTCAGTGCCGGTGGGAACACTGTCGGCCAACACCGAATTGGTGTGGAAATATTTGATCCCGCCGCCATTGTTGATGTTGGCAATCGCTGTGGTATTGGTCGACACCTGCTGGTTAGTGGCGAACAGCTGGGACCCATTCACCGCATCCGTGCTCGTGGCATTCAATGCGGCCGGCGCCATGTTGGTGATAGTCACCGGAGACCCGGCTCCCGCCCCGCCGGTCGCACCGAGCGTGATCTTCGTACCACCCGCCGCGTCATACTTCACCGCGATATTGGCCGTGTTGTCGATATTCGTATTCAGCGCGGTTAATGCACCGGCAACCGTCGTCTGCGGGTTGGGTCCGCTGACGGCTCCGGTAGCGCTGACGGCGTTGACCGGCTGGCTAAAGCCGGTGATAGCGCCGGTCGTCGCGCTATAACTGGCGCCGCCACCTAATGAGCCAGCCGTCGACGCGCCAAGGTTATTGACGCCGGTGACAACAGTATTCAGTTGCGAGCCGTTGATCGCGTCGGTGCTGGTAGCCGAAATTACACCGGCTGCCACGTTCTGCAGTTGCCGGTCTTTGCCAGCAGAGCCGACCGACACCACGCCATTGGCCGCGTTCGCGATGCCGGCTGCGGTGCCGCCGTAAAGCGCAGTGGTGCCCGTATGGGGCGCTGCGGTCGCACTGCCCGCGCCCAACGCGACGTCGTTCGCGTTGCTGGTCGATGCGCCGGCACCGAGTGCGACCGCATGGGTCTGGTTGGCCACCGCCGAATCGCCGAATGCCAGCGCGCTCGCGCCGTTCGCGGTGCTCGCGTTGCCCAGCGCGACCGCGCCTTGACCATTGGCGGTATTGCCGTTGCCCTGCGCTACCGCGCCGTCGCCCGTGGCGGTATTGTTCGCGCCCACGGCGACCGCGCCATTGCCGCTCGCGGTATTGGGATCGCCAATCGCGACTGCGCCGTTGCCGCTCGCAGTCTGCGCCTGACCGAGTGCGACTGCGCCCGTCCCGCCGAGTACTTGGGAGTTATGGCCGCCGGCGAACGAACCGGCGCCGGCGGCCGCGGTGACGGTGCTGCCGTCGCCGATCGCAACCGTCGAGGCGGCGAGCGCTCTTGCCGCATTGCCGATGGCGGAAGCATTAGCCGCGTTAGCCGTTGCGGAGGTACCCATGGCGAGCGCATCTGTGTTGGCGCCGGTCAGCGCCGAATCGCCTATTGCGATGGACGAGGAACCCGCCGAGCTCGCGCCGGAGCCGATCGCAATTGCGCGAATGCCCGACGCCGCGGCGCCTGCCACCGTCGCCGGGGCAGACGCCCCGCCTTCCGCAACGGTATCGGATGACCCCAACGCTATTGAATTAGCACCGGTGGCTTGCGAGCCGTTCATCATGCCGAGCGCGTTGAGCCCCGAGGCGGCGGCGCCTGCTCCCAAAGCCACGGCATTCTGGGCCGTCGCTTTGGACACTGTGCCGGCGGCGAGTGAAGAGGGACCCGACGCAGTCACGTCCGTGCCGACGCCAATCGCGCCCGCAGCCGTCGCGCCCGTGCCGGCGACAGAGCGCGGTCCGAGATAAACGGCGTTGAGTCCGCTGGCGATGGACTGGAAGCCGACAGCGACAGCATGCGTCCCGGAGGCTGCGGCGATATAACCGACTCCGACGGCTGCGGGTCCGCTTGCCACGGCCTGGAAGCCAATCGCCGCAGCATAATCGGCGGTCGAGGTGACATCAGTGCCGATGGCGATGGAGGCCGTTCCGGTCGAACCGGTGCCTGCAGCGGTGCGCGCGCCCAGATAAAGGGCGTTTGCACCGGTGGCGCTGGCTCCCGAGCCAACGGCTATGCCGTTGGTCTGGGAGCCAGTGGCTCCGCTGCCCAATGCGACCGCGCCCGAGGCGGCAGCGTTGGCACTCGAACCCATTGCAACGCTGTTGTCCCCGGTTGCTTTCGCCAACGGGCCGACAGCAGTGGACACATTCCCGCTCGAGACAACATCGACGCCAATCCCGATAGCCGACGTTCCGCTGGCGGTGACATCCGTACCGATGCCGATCGCCGATTGCGAGGTTGCGCCGGTGCCCGGAGCAGTGCGCGCCCCCACGTAAATGGCATTTACACCATTAGCAATGGCCTGAAAACCGAAGGACAAGGCATTAATGCCCGTACTACTGGCGCCATAACCTACCGCGGTGGCTCCGCCACCAGACGCCGTGGACTGAAAACCCACGCACGTCGTGCTGCCACTATAGAAGTTATAGGGTGCCGACGCGCAGCTCACCTGCGCTTGCGCCTGCGCGCCCCATCCCCCGAAACCCATTAGCAACAGTACGGTAACGACACGCGGTCCCGAACCGGGCGACGCCGCGGCATCCTGCTCGCCACCGCGTGCGTCGCATACGGAAGCAGCCGCTCCCGATTTCCCCTTGCCGCGCGACGTATCCAGCTCCGACGCGGCTACGAAGGCGCCTAGCGCCTTGTTCCAGATGGTCCGATATGCTCTGTTCATGTCGTTGCCTCACCAGTTAATTGAAATTCGAAGTTCACAAGTACGAGCATGTGCATGCATCTCACATATTCAGGATGCCTACTTATCTTGTTTAATGGTCTAGCTTCGGCGCGCGCCACCTTGGCTTTGGATCTGCGGCAAACTCCTCCTACCCCGGGCGACTCATGAATCCCTAGCACGAGCGCATACCCGCGCTGGCAATGCGATTCGCATGACTAAGTAAATATCGAAGGTCGATCAGAGCGCCGGTTTTCGAAACACTGGCTCCTCAGACGCTTGACGAATGCCTGGCTTATGAAGGTCCGAAGGGGAGACGCAAAGGAAAGGCGATCGCGTGGCGGAGCACCAGTTGCCGGCCAGACTGATGTGATTTCTTAGCCGGGGCAGCGCCCGACCCTGTTCCGACTGGGATGCTCATCGATACTGCCCCCTCAGTAGCCTCTTGCAACGTTTCGCCGGCCCGTGGCATGACAAGTAGTCTTGCGCCAGCTACACGCACCGTTTTTCTTTCTCGCAACGCATTGAGCACTATGTGAGACGAAGGCCGGCGCGCTATTCGCATGGAATGCGGCGGCTCCCTTTATTTGAGTCGTGTAATGAAAGGAAAGATGAGTGCCCGCGCGAACTTTCTCATAGGTCTTTTCATTTGTCTACAAAAAGCCTTTGGCGATATCCGGTTATTCCAAATGTAACAACCAGATTCCACTAACCCTATTAGCAACTCCGAAAAGGGTCAGGATTTCCTGACAATCATTTCAGGAAATTTGCAATTATTTCTCTATTTTTTAACGCCAGTTGCGTGTAGCAAGGTGCATTAAAAAATGCGAGGCAGTTAAGGGTAAGGAAAGAAGAAATCCATTCAGGGAGGCCGGCCCGGCAGGTTCTCTGTTTCTTGCCTGTCTGCCCGCTGCTGCAGCACAAGGGCGGCAGCAGCGGAAGACAGTCAAGCTACTTACCAGCGGTAGCCGACGCCCGCGCCAGCACCCACGGAACCGTGACCCGAAACACCCGTCGTGACGGAGCCTTTCACCATCCACTTCTGCGTCGCGACCGACAGCCCGACAGCCATTGCGGACTGTCCACCGTAGTTGCCGCCTGCGAGTGCAACAACCTTCTCACCCGGCAACACAGCTTGCGGCAAATTCGCCATGGCGATTGCGGACGCTGTACCAGCGTTCGCGTCACGACGATATTTCTGCACGTCATCGCGAACGCTGTTGATTGCATCATTCATCTGTCGCACGTTGACTGCGTCAGTCGGAGCCGTACCGTCTGCAACGTTGGTGATCTGACGCTCAGCACCCGGCGCGCCGACCGAAACCGTGTTGTCCCGGTCCGCGACAGAATTTGCACCCAGGGCAACCGAATTATTCGCGGTGGCCTGGCTGTTGGTGCCGATTGCAGTCGAATCCGTCCCTGTGACTCTGGAATTCGTGCCGACGGCGGTTGCACGTGCAGCCGTGACTGTCGTGTTCGTGCCGATTGCCGTACCGTCTTGCCCCGAAACGTTCGCACCGTTGCCCACAGCGGTTCCGTTCGGAACTGACACCACCGAATTTTTGCCCACTGCGGTGCCGGTGTCGTCAGTGGCCGTGCCATTCGAGCCGGACGTCGAGATCTTGTCGACCGTAGTGGTGATTGACGCCAGATTGGTCGAGAGTGCCGAGACCTGCGAAGCAATCGAGAAAAGCTGCGAGCCGTTTACCGCGTCCGTGCTGGTGGCGCTTATTCGACCGGCGGCGACATTTTGCAACTGATGTTCCTGACCGACCGCGCCGATACTCACGACACCGGTCGGCGTTGCGCCGGCGAAGCCACCGAAGGTGACTCCGTTCAGCGTGACGCTACTCACGTTCGTTGCTGCACGTGTAACCGCGCCGGAACCGAGCGCTGTCGATTCTGCGGTCGAAGCCGCCGCCGCGTTACCAATCGCGATTGAATTTGCACCTGTGGCCTGTGTGAGCGTGCCCAGCGCGATCGCATTGGCCGATGCGGCATTCGCATTAAATCCGACTGCGATGGAAGTGAGTGATGATGAAGTTGACGACTGGCCAATTGCAATGGCCGATCCGCCACTCGCCACGCTGGAGTTGCCGAGCGCCGTCGAGCTACCGCCGCTTGCCGTCGCTAAGGGACCAATTGCCGTGGCGCTGTTGTTGCTCGCGTTCGCCCCGGCACCTACGGCCACGGCAGCTACGTTGGTTGCCGCTGAAGACTCACCGATCGCAATTGCGTTCTGGCCGGTCGCCTGTGCGCGGGCAATTGCAACGCTACCGATCCCTGACGCAACGGAATCCACTCCGACTGCCGTAGCGTCAGACGCGTTCGCACTTGCCTGGAAACCCAGCGCCGTTCCGCCAGCGGCCGAACTATTGGTACCGACAGCGGTTGAAAATTCAGAAGTAGTGTGTGCAAGAGCACCGATTGCAGTCGCGTCGCCGGTCGTCGTGGTCGCCCCGCCGCCGATCGCAACGGCTCTCGCGCCATTTGCGACCGAATTGGCGCCGACCGCCGTGGCATTCGTACCATTCGCTGTGACCGTATCACCCACTGCAGTTGCGGCACCGCCTTGCGCCGAGACATTTATGCCGACAGCCGTATTCTGGCTTGAACCGTCCGCACCAGCGACCGCGGGGAACACTCCGCCCGTGCTCGCGGAGGGCGCCGTGGCGCCCCCGATGGTCGCAGTCTGACCAGCGTTTTCGCCACCGACAGCGAGGTTATCTGCGTACGCCTGACCCACCGGCAGCAGTATCACTGCCGTCAGTACTGCCAGCGCCGCCTTTGATTTCAGTGGGATACCGGTCTTACCCATTTCTGCTTGCCCCGGCTCGCCCTGCACGCCGCGCTGCGTCTCGGCTGCCGCGACTAGCGCGCCAACTCGACGATTCCAAACCAACTTATATCGGCTCTTGTTCATTACGTTCCGCTCTCGCTTGTCTGATAGTCAATAAAAGGATCCATATCCGGTCTCCGCCCCGCTCTATCGCCGGAAACACGCCACTGCGCCCATGCTTACAAATGCATTAATGAGCAACTTTTTGTAAGGCCGCGAGGAATTATGTGCAGCGTTATTGCGGCAATCGTTTTGCCGGAGGGACGAAGTGCTTTGCCGGAGGGAAAATTCTTTTGCTATCCGTGCGGAAAGCGCTCGATTTAAATTGAATTAACAATCTGGTACTCTTCGCGGCACTAAGCTGTCGACCGATCTCCGCGAAATTCAAGCCGCGCGATCCGCCGCCGTTAATCAGAAGTTCACCTGTCAGCTCCTTCCGCCTACACGATGTCGCCCCGAAACAATGCCCTCACGGACGCCCATCTTCTTCTGGTAGACGACCAGCCGGATCAGCTTCGATTGCTAATCGATGTGCTGCGCAACGCCGGGTGCCGGATCAGCGTCGGATTCGACGGGTCGCAGGCTTATCAGCGAGCACTGGCGATCTCACCCGATCTGATCCTGATGGACGTACGAATGCCACGCATGGATGGATTCGCCGCCTGCCGGCTGCTTGCCGCGGACCCTCGCACCTCCGCGATTCCGGTCATATTCCTCACCGTGGCCGGAGACCTTCAAGATCGGATCAACGGTCTGGAAATCGGGGGCGTGGACTACGTATTGAAGCCTTTCGAGCCCGACGAGGTACTTGCACGGATTCGTGTCCACCTCGCCCGAACACGCGGCAACCGGTATGCCGACCAAGAAGTGTCCACTTCGGACTTCACGGGCAACAGCGTCATCGTTCGCGCTGCCATCCGGCACTTGTCGCAGAGGCTGAACGACGCGCCGACGGTCGAACAACTCGCGCGCCTGGTGGGGACCAACGAAAAACGGCTGTCGCGTGCGTTTAGGGACAACCTTGGCAAGACAGTATTCGAGCATCTCCGGGACGAACGGCTGCGGATTGCACAAAAGCTGTTGAGCAGCACGTCATTGAGTATCGCCAGCATTGCCGAAGAAATTGGCTTTTCCAGTGCCGCGAATTTTGCCACTGCGTTTCGCGAACGATTCGGTATGCCCCCGTCGAGCTATCGGGAGGAATTTCGCAGCCGGGATCTGGCTGACACCGTGGAATCCGCCCTCGAGGCAGAGTGACGACATCATGACGACGACCCGGTGGCTTCGCTTGTTGTTGGTGTTGTGTCTGAGCTGGTGGACCACCCATTCGTCGGCCATCGGTCTCGACACCTCGGGGGCGCGGACACAAGCAGTTCCCACCCTGGATCAACTGCAGGTATTCGAAGACGTCTCGGGCAAGATGAACCTGGACGATATCCTCACACTGTCCGCGAGACCCGCGCCAGGCTTCCGTCCCGTGCAGCGGAGCCGATTGACACCAGGGTTCACCCGCTCGGCATGGTGGCTGCGCATGTCGGTGAGCAATAGTGGCCCAACAGCCCTTTCGCTCGTGCTCGTGTTCCCGGACGCGCGCCTTCAGACAGTGGACTTTTACACCCGGTCCGGCAACCACTGGACACACGCCGGCATCGATCCCGCTCGCTCAGTGCCCCAGTCCTCTCCGGCGCGATATCGGTTGATGGATTTCACGCTCGCTCCCGGTGAACAGCGCCTTTTTCTCGTCCGGGCAGCCAGCGATACTGCGCTCACGCTCGAACCGAAACTGTATTCCGCAGCGGCATACGACGCGCTGCAGATGCGCGCAGCGCTCTGGGACGGCGGATTGATTGGCGGCACG
This sequence comes from Paraburkholderia sp. BL18I3N2, assembly GCF_003001875.1. Lineage (NCBI taxonomy): Bacteria > Pseudomonadati > Pseudomonadota > Betaproteobacteria > Burkholderiales > Burkholderiaceae > Paraburkholderia > Paraburkholderia sp. BL18I3N2. Next base: position 26,677 of record NZ_PVNC01000025.1, on the reverse strand, counting down.
CTCGCGCTGGCATGGTGCGCGCTGCTCATCGCCTATTTTTCCCGCAGTATCTCGTTCCTTGTACTGGCCGCGCTGTGTGCCGTGACAGCACTGTTCGAAGCTGCGGATCGCGGCTATACGAAGATATATCTGTGGCCGTTCGCAACCGGGTGGAGCGCCAGAAGTGTGACGGTGCTTGGATGTACTGCCGTCATGCTGTTCATCGTCTTCATCTTGCGCATCTCTCGCAGTGAAAAAGCAAATCTGCCCGCGCGCTACATACTGTTCGGGTTTGCGTTGCTGGAGTGTGTCGCGGCGATAGGCGCCGCATTCGGCAATCTATTCGCGTTCGCGCAAGTCGGCGTGTATGTCAATGCCCTGTTCGGCGTCTTCACGGTGATTATTGCTGCACACCTCGCGCGTCAGTCGACCCCCACCGCGCGGATCATGCTGCTCGTCATGATCTTCTCGCTGTTCAGCTTTGCGTTGCGCATGCTCGAAACGCTTGGCTCATTGCCGACGGCGCTCGTCTGGTTGAAGTCCGACATTCATCCGAACCCCGTCGTTGCAATCATTGGTTTGGCCACCAACCTCATTGTGCTTGCAGCGTGGATAAACCACGTGGGAAAGCAGCGAATAGCGGCAAGAACTGAACTCGCAGACTTGCAAAGAACCGAACGCGACCGCCTGCGCGAACAAGTTGCGCAGCGCACACTGGAGTTGAACGAAGCATTGCTTTACGTCGAGGAGAAAAACCAGCAACTGATCGAAACCTTGGGTTACGTGAGTCATGACCTCCGTGCGCCGCTTGCTACGATCACGGGTTATGCCAGACAGTTGCGGGAAATGGCGGATTCGAAGCAGGTTAAGCCGATCCAGGCAATCGAGCGCAGCGTGAACTATCAACTCGGCCTGATCGACGAACTGGTCGGGTATGCGAAAACTGAGTTGCAGCCGTTGGAGATCGCTCCGGTCGCAACCGACCTGCCTGCACTTCTCGATGACATTGCAGAATATGCGCTCGCACTCTGCTCGCAGTTGAACAACCAGTTCAACTATCAGGCACTGACGTCGTTGCCCCGTCGACTGACGATCGACGGCCGCCGGCTGCAACAGGTACTGCTCAACCTGCTCTCGAACGCGTCCAAGTTCACCCGCGACGGCTCCGTCACGATGACAGTGAGCGCGCGCCTGCAGGACGATCAATGGCACATGAGTTTTGAAGTCGCTGATACCGGCATTGGCATCGACATCGAAACGCAGTCGAAACTCTTTACGGCTTTTCGCCGGATACAGGCTGTGAACGGTAGCACGGGGCTTGGCCTTATCATTGCGCAGCGCATTGTCAACACCATGGGCGGCGATTTGCGCGTGTCAAGTGCGCCGCATCGCGGCACCTCGTTTACTTTCGAACTCATCGTTCCATCTGAGGCAGATGAGGATGCGCTGCCGTCGAACATCGTAGAGCATTCTTCTGGCGGTTCAGTTCCTATTCGCTCACAACGCAAACACGGGTTCGCTGTTGCCGTCCCTCCAGAAAGCGATCGCCGGGAACTGGCCGTTCTTGCGAAGAACGGACGCCTGACTGACATAGAGCGATGGATAGAAAACATGACCACCGCCCACCCCACCTGCGTCGCGTTTCTGACCGACATGCGGCATTGCCTCGAAGCGTTGGATTTCGCAGGCATCGAGGCTCGTGCTCTCGCACCGCACGAAACGTATGAAGGCTCACGCGCCTGCTAACGTAGCCTTGGCTGCTTTCAAGCTAGTACAACTTCGGCCGATGTCCTCGAAACATTCGTGCGCAATGCAACGAAGAGAGACACACCACTGAAGCGCGCGACGCTCACCGCGGAAAAATGAGGCGGCGGCCGGACGGCTGTCGCTCTTTGAGAAACAGGCCGGCCGAGCAGGCTGCCAAGAGAAAGGGAGCAGCAGAAGATGGTGTGGACAACCGGGGCGAGGCAGCGTGCGATCACAGTTACAGTTAACGGGATGTTTTGCGCAGCGGCAGCCGGTCACGCGTACGCGCAGGCGGCACAGTCAGCGAATGACAATCTGAAACCCGAGGTCACGCTGTCGGAGATCAAAGTGCAAGACGCGGCAAGCGCGGCGTCAGTCGGGCTGGTCGGCAAACGCACCGCGACCGGCACGAAGACCGACACACCGATTACCGAAGTTCCGCAAACGATCAACGTCGTCACTGAGCAACAGATCGAAATGACTGGCGCAACCGACCTCAACCAGGCGCTGCGCTACGTGCCAGGCTTCGCATCGTTTGGATCCGACAGCCGCACAGACCTGTATGCGGTGCTGCGCGGCTTTACCCCCACCTTGTTCATCGACGGATTGCAGGCGCCGAATACAACACCCATCGCGAGTTGGCGCGTCGACCCGTACATGATCGACAGCATCACTGTGCTACGCGGGCCGACATCGGTTCTGTATGGGGCAGGAGATCCGGGCGCGATCGTCGACGTGCAAACCAGGCGAGCCGACGGCGAGCGCGTGCGCGAGGTGGGCGTGCAGGTCGGCAACTACGCGCGCAAGCAGATAATGTTCGACATCGGCGACAGGCTCGACGCCGATGGCAAGTACGCGTATCGCTTCGTTGGGGACGCACGCGACGGCAACGCGGTGACCGGACCGAATGCGGACCAGCGCGTCGCGCTTGCGCCGTCGTTTCGCTGGCGACCGGATTCCGGCACTTCGCTGACGCTCACGGCGACCTACCTGCAAGACTGGAATGATATTTCGCATAACTTCCTGCCCGCGCAAGGCACCGTAGTGCCCAACCCGAATGGGCAGTTGTCGCATGACGTCTACACGGGAGAACCCACATTCAATGACTACCGCAAGAAGCAGTGGTCGCTCGGTTACCAGTTCTCGCACGACCTCGATTCCATCTGGAAGTTAAGCCAGAACCTGCGCTGGATGCACCTGTCGCTCAGCGACGCGACGGTCTTTGGCGGTGGCCTTGCGGAGGGTAGTACGACCGACATCACGCGTTATGCAGGGCTGTTTCAGCCCAACTACAGCCGCTTCGACATAGACAACAACGCGCAGGCACGTTTTGGTACCGGCCAGCTCGAGCATATTGTGCTGCTCGGCTTTCAGTACAACCGGCAGACGACGACCGACAGCGTGTGGCTCGCGCTGGCGCCGGAGCTGAACATCTACAACCCGGTCTACACGCCGGTCACGACCGCGATCTTCTCGGGCCCGACGTCACTCGGCCGCCAGGACCAGTACACCACGATGAACACGTTCGGCGTGTACGCGCAGGACCAGCTCAAATGGAATCGTTGGACCTTGACGTTCGGCGGCCGCGAGGATTGGGTCGACACGCACCTGGACGACCACAGGGCCGGTAGGCAAACGAAACAGGATGTCAGCGCGTTTTCCGGTCGCGTCGGCCTCACGTACGAGGGCGACTACGGACTATCGCCATATATCGGCTATTCGACATCGTTTAATCCGGTCATTGGTGTGAGGATGTTCGGCGGCGGACTGCCCGAGCCCACGCGCGGCAGGCAGATCGAGGCCGGCCTGCGCTGGCAGCCGCCCGGCAAGAACCTGATGTTGAGCGCAGCTGTCTATCAGATCAACCAGACGAACGTCGTGACACCGGCACCGACGAATCTCGACCCCACAGGAACGTCTTCCGTGCAGACGGGAGAGGTGCGTTCACGCGGCATCGAGCTGAGCGCGGTCGGAAACGTGACGCGCGAACTCTCCATTATCGCGTCGTACATCTATCAGGACGTGAAAAACGTAAAGGCAAACGACGCATCGCTGAACAACTGGCCGGTCGACATTCCCCGCCCTCGCCAGATGGCGTCGCTGTGGACCGACTGGACGTGGCATACAGGAGCGCTCGCCGGCTTCGGGATCGGCGGCGGGATCCGCTACCAGAGCGCGTCCGCGGGTGCGGCGGATAACTCGCTGACGGTCGCAAGCTATACGCTGTACGACGCGGCACTCCACTATCAGATGCGCAACTGGCGTTTCATACTGAACGCCGCAAACCTGTTCGACCGTCACTACATCAGCGGCTGCCAATCGTACTCGATTTGCGCATTCGGCAATGAACGGACCGTGCTGGCCAACGCGAAATACACCTGGTAGTAACGCATCCCCGATTTTGTGTGACTCCAGCGGCGGCTTAAGTTGTCGCACCCGCCGGCGTCCTTGAGCACCGACGCGTTCCAGACCGGCATTGGCGACTCCGGCACAGCGGTCGGTCGGCAGCGGCAATCGCGAAGGGCCGCTGTGATATCGACGAATGAGCCCTCTCGTTTAGGTTTATCCAACGCCTGCCCGCGCGTGCCGTCGTTCGCTCACGAGCCTGTGCTTGAGGGCAGGCATCGAATAAACCTAAACGAAATGCGAAGATGAGTCGATCTGTCGAAGGTGTGGACCGCAATCCAGCCCGACGCCGATGTCTTACGCGTGCCGTTTCGGGTAGTGCCGATCTCAGTGCGGCATGGAGGGCCGTTACGGCTGGGCCTGCGGCCGCGATTCAACCACGCCTGTCGCTATAAGATGAATGGAGCCTTGCTGCTTGCCTTCGCTCGACCGGTTGACGAGCATAGTAGATGTCCCATTCGTCTTCACTAGTCTGTACGAAGCCGTGCCGTCTGTAAAAACGGTTCGAATCACTGCCGCGCAAGGCGCCGAGACGGACTGGCATGCCTTGCGCGTCCGCGCTCGTGAAGACGTCGCGTAGGACGGTCGCGCCGATACCCTTTCCCTGGTGCTCCGGCAGAATATAAAAGTGATCGAGTAACCAGTGATCGGCTTGCGGGCGAATGAGAATGAAGCCAGAGCGAACGCCATTGACCTCGATGAATCGACACAACGCAGGATCGAACGACGTTAGAAACCGCTCCCGCGCGCGCTGCGGGTCGAAACGATCGACACGCTCCAGGCTCTCGCGCATCGCGGCGATACGAATGGCAACGAGTGTTTCGGCATCGGACTGCGCCGTAGGGGAATAGGCGATGTTCATTGAAGGCGGCTTCCGGAAAACGGTCATGCGGCGCTGCCAATAATAACGCCACAAATCGATTGTCACCAATCTACGCCTTCATCCCGAAGGCCCGCAATTGGCCGAACCCCCTCCACCGACCCATCGATCACGGATCGTAAGGGTATGCGAAAGGCAACGCTATCGCAGCAACACGCCTTCGCGGATTTCGACTTGCCGCCCCACCACCCATGACAGATTGCGCTCACCATGTCCAACAGGGAAGCCCCCCGTAGATTGGGACACCGAGCGGCGCGAGCACATCCAGCAGCACGTCCGCGAGAGAGTAGTCGGCCCCGGCTGGCAACGGACAGCGGACGAACTCTCGAGCACAATCGCGCGCGCCGGCCAGGATGCCGGCGTGACGCTGCGTCACAATGCTGCGGTCAATGCGGTACGCAAGTCCAGTAACGTCCTCCCGCACGACGATCGAGTCGCGAAAGCGCGGCTGCCAACGACTGCGCCGAATCGAGCCGTCTCTACGATGTCGGCCTGCCGTCGGGCGCGCAAATTGCTCCGTGAGAAATGAGTTTCAGACGCGCGGACTGCACGCAGGAGTTCTACCTTTGGCTGACCGACAGTTATCCAGTGCATCGCCGTTAAAAGGCGCAGTGGTATGGCGGCAGGGGCGTTGCAATTGGTTTCGACTTGTTACGATTTGCCAGGGGAGGAGGGTCAACGTCGACGCGACTGTCGGCGTTGCTACAGATAGCACTGTCTCGTGCAGTGCATTTTCAAGGGAGTCTATTATTATGAAGAAGATTATCACCGCTGTTGCGTCTGCCCTGATCATTACGTCGGCATTCGCGCAAACGGCCGCACCTACTGACAGTGCCAAGGCACAGGCGAAGGCAAATAGCGAAAAGAGTGAAGCGCAGGCTACGGCTAACAAAAAGAAGGCTGAAGCACAAAGCGATGCAGACAAGGCGCAGGCCTCTGCGAATGAAGATAAGGCCGCAGCGCAAGCCACAGCTGACAAGAAGGCAGCGAAGGTCGAGAAGGCGACCACCGTAGGCGAGGCGTCGGAGGCGCGCGGTGATGCCGCCAAGGCGCAAGCAAAGGCGGACAAGAAAAAGCATGACGCCCAGCTCAAGGCCGACAAGAAAAAGCACGATGCCGCTCAGGATGCCAACGTAGCGCAAGCGAAAGCTGACAAAGAAAAGGTTCAGGCCCAGAACGACGCTAACAAGAAGGCGGCCGATGCGAAGGTCGATGCAGCGAAGAAGCAGTAAGGAGAGCGCGCCGGACGGCCCCGTCGTCGGGGCCACGGCGCGCGCCCCGACGGATGGCCAGGCCTCGGACGGTTTCATCTGAGACCAAACTGACCTTTTGCGAATGCGATGCATCAGCTCGGTGCCGGAGATGGTGACGGCCGCGTTGCGCAAGCGTTTGAACCCGAGCATCACGTTTACCCGCGACTTGATGGACCGATGATCTTGCTCTATCAGATTGTTCAGGTATTTCGAGGATCGCAATTTGTTCGTCGGGGCAGCGACTCGTCAGTCTTCATTTCGCGGACGGCTCGATGCGATGCCGCACAGCCGTCCAGGGTAATCGTCGCTGGAGCACGCCGCTGAGTTTTGATCGCCTTCGCCCGGTCTACGACGAACAAGATCCGCGCGAGGCTGGATGCATGGCACACCGGCATCAAGCTCCACGATCTGTTCATCGCAGATGACAAAGAGGCGAACAACGAAGCGTTCCGCAGGATCAGCGAAAGGCCCCAACTGCTCCATCTTCGGGTATATGGGGGCCTGCTCTTCGTATTCCGGTCGGTCGGATATACCTACAACCTCAAGTGGGTCGTGAACACACCTAGCCGCAACCTTAGTCGTGTAAGTGGTGAGGGCTTAGCTACTTCAGTGCATCGCGAAGTTCAGGCACGACCGTGAACAGATCGCCCACCAGAGCATAATCGGCGACGCTGAAAATCGGCGCTTCCACGTCCTTGTTGATCGCGACGATCACCTTCGAGTCCTTCATGCCGGCCAGATGCTGAATCGCACCCGAGATGCCGACAGCCACGTACAGTTGCGGCGCGACGATCTTGCCGGTTTGTCCCACCTGATAGTCGTTCGGCACGAAGCCCGCGTCGACGGCTGCACGCGATGCGCCGAGCGCCGCGTTCAGCTTGTCGGCCAGCGGCTCGAGAACCTTGGTGTAATTCTCGCCGCTGCCCAGACCGCGGCCGCCCGAGACGATGATCTTCGCGGACCTCAGTTCGGGACGATCCAGCTTTGTCACATCACGACTGACGAACTGCGAGATGCCCGCGTCCGCGGCTGCTTCGGTCTTCTCCACCGTCGCGCTGCCGCCTTCGGCCGCAACTGCGTCGAAGCTCGTCGTGCGTACGGTGATGACTTTGATCGGATCAGCCGACTGCACCGTTGCGATTGCGTTGCCCGCATAGATCGGACGCTCGAACGTGTCGGCGGAATCGACTGCGGTGATATCGCTGATCTGCGCGACATCCAGCTTCGCTGCGATACGCGGCGTGATGTTCTTGCCGTAGGCGGTGGCCGGCGCGAAGATGTGCGAGTAGTCCTTCGCGATGTTCAGCACCGTTGCCTCGACGTTTTCAGCGAGCCCTTCAGCCAGTTGCGGCGCGTCGGCCAGCAACACTTTGGAAACACCGGCGATCTTCGCCGCCGCATCCGCTGCAGCCTGCGCATTCTGACCTGCGACCAGCACATGAATATCGCCGCCGACTTTCTGCGCGGCTGCGATCGTGTTCAGCGTCGCGCCCTTGATCGACGTGTTGTCGTGTTCTGCTATTACGAGATTCACCAGATTCGTCATTTCATTCGTCTCCGTGGGCTGCTCACAGCACCTTGGCTTCGGTCTTCAGCTTCTCGACCAGCGTCTTCACATCCGGCACCTTCACACCGGCGGAGCGCTTGGGCGGCTCGACAACCTTCAGCGTCTTAAGGCGCGGTGTGACATCGACGCCGAGGTCTTCCGGCTTGAGAACTTCCAGCGGCTTCTTCTTCGCCTTCATGATGTTCGGCAGCGTGACGTAGCGCGGCTCGTTCAGGCGCAGGTCGGTCGTGACGACAGCAGGCAGCTTTAAAGACAGCGTTTCAGCGCCGCCATCGACTTCACGCGAAACGGTTGCCTTGCCGTCAGCGACGACCACCTTCGATGCAAACGTCGCTTGCGGCAGACCAGCCAGCGCAGCGAGCATCTGGCCAGTCTGGTTCGAATCGTCGTCGATAGCCTGCTTGCCGAGAATGACCAGCTGCGGCTGCTCCTTGTCGACCAGCGCCTTCATCAGCTTGGCCACGGCCAGCGGCTGCAGTTCTTGCGAAGACTCGATCAGGATCGCGCGATCCGCGCCGATCGCCAGCGCCGTGCGCAGCGTTTCCTGCGACTGCGTGACACCCGCCGACACAGCGATCACTTCCGTCGCCACGCCCGCTTCCTTCAGACGCACCGCTTCTTCAACCGCGATCTCATCGAACGGATTCATCGACATCTTCACGTTCGCAACGTCGACGCCCGTGCCGTCCGACTTGACTCGAACCTTCACGTTGTAATCGACTACCCGCTTTACACTCACCAGGATTTTCATATCGTCTCCTTCGAATATATCGACGACGCGTGCGCCGCCTTTGGCGAACGGATCATGTCAGCCGCGCGTTCAGCCAGCATGAGCACCGTCGCATTGGTGTTGGTCGAGGTTATCGTCGGCATCACCGAGCCGTCGACGACGCGCAGGCCCGTCGTTCCGCGCACCCGCATTTCAGAATCAACAACGCTCATTTCGTCCTCGCCCATCCGACACGTGCCAACCGCGTGGTACACAGTCGAGCCATTGTCACGCACGTATTGCAGCAGCGCTTCATCGGTGTCGGCCTGACGGCCCGGTACGGTTTCATCGACGATATAGCGGGCGATCTCCGGTTGAGCGAAGATCCGCCGGCCAATCTTGAGTCCTTCCACCATCGTGTTGCGGTCGAGTTCACTGCTCAGGTATGACGGTGCAATGGTCGGCGCTGCCGTGATCTCGCTGCTAGTGATATGCACATGCCCACGGCTCTCCGGGCGCATCTGCCAGACGCCGCACGAGACACCGGGCTCCGACTCGAGCACGCCGATTCGTCCCTCGGCAAAGCTGCCGGGCGCAATCACGAACTGCACGTCCGGCCGGGTGGCGAGGCGCGTCTGCGCAAAGCCGCCGACTAGCGCCGCACTATAGGTCAATACGCCGGTCCCTGACACGGCGTAGCGCATCATCTCGCGCGCGAGCGCAAGTCCGTGGGCGCGCTCGTTCGCGGTACCGGCACCGCGCACTCTATAGCCGAGCCGAACGACATAGTGGTCTTGCAGATTGTTGCCCACGCCAGGCAACGCGACCCGCGTCTTAACGCCTGCATTGTCCAGCACAGCCCTGTCGCCGATGCCACTCATTTCGAGCAGCCTCGGCGTGCCGACCACACCCGCGCTCAGAATCACCTCGCGGGTCGCGCGGATCTGCACCGGAATGTCCGCGCCCGTCGTCCCATTGATGCCGCTCACATGCGTGCCGTTCATCTCGAGACTGGACACCTGAAGGCCGGTCACTACCGTAAGATTCGTGCGCGCCATTGCCGGCCGTAGATAACCGCGCGCTGCGCTCGACCGGCGACGTCCGTCGCGCGTTTGCTGGTAGTACCAGATCGACGGACCGCGCGTGTCGCTGTTCGGATCGTCGACGAAATCGAGACCCGTCATCTGGGCGGCCTGGACGACAACACCGCAAATCTCCGGCGGGTTCTTCACGCGGCTGACCTGGATCGGACCGTGAGTGCCTCGTTGCGGGCTGCTGCCCTCGGTCCACGTTTCCGAGCGGCTGTAAAACGGCAGACAGTTTTTGAAGTTCCAACCATTCGCGCCCGACTGCTCCCAGCTATCGATATCCTCCGCGAACGGGCGCACATACAGCAGGCCGTTAATGGCACTGGAGCCGCCGAGCCCGCGTCCGCGTGGAAACAGGATGGCACGGCCATTCGTCTCGGCGTCGGCCTCAGTGCGATAGCGCCATGTCACAGTGGGATGATCGAGCAATCGCACGAAGCCTGCCGGCACATGGATGAACGGGTGACGATCGCGCTCGCCGGCTTCGACCAGAATCACGTTGATGGTTGGATCTTCGGTCAGACGGTTTGCGAGCACGCAGCCCGCCGTCCCCGCGCCGACGATCACATAATCCGCTGTGTACGATTTCATGACTTCGCTCCGGCAGCGGCTAATTCGCGACCTTCCAGTGCTGCGATCTCCTCCTCGCCGAAGCCGTATTCGGCAAGTACTTCAGCCGTATGTTGTCCGAGCGTAGGCGGCGGACGACGGTAGGCGACGGGGCTGGCGTGAAAATTCACCGGACTCGCGATGTTCGTTACCCTACCCGCGACCGGATGCTCGATCTCGACAACCGCATGGTTATGCGAGATCTGCGGGTCCTGCGTCAGCGCGGTGTGATAGTCCTGCACGATCGCGCATGGCACGTCCGCGGCGCTCAGATGCGCTACCCAATGTTCCGCGGTGTGCAGCAGAAAGTGCTGCTCGAGGATCACGTCGAGTGCATGCCGATTCGCAGTTCGCGCGGTGTTGCCGATGAAGCGTTCATCACTCAGCAATTCTTCGCGGCCCAGCGCGCGGCAAAGGTTCTGCCAGAATTTCTCGGTGAAGCAGGCCGCAAAGAAATAACGGCCATCGGAGCCCTGATAGTTGCGGTACGGCACCATCGTTGGATGACCGCTGCCGAGACGCTCCGGCGCTTTGCCGCTTCTCAGCGTCTCGCCGTCGCGCGGGATGGTGCTGAAAAGCGCGGCTGAGAGCAGCGACGTATCAATTCGCTGGCCTTCGCCATGCCGTTCGCGATGTAGCAACGCGGCCGAAATCCCAAACGCGAGCAGCGCCGCCGCGCCGAAGTCCGGCAACGGCGCACCGAGCCGGACCGGATTGCCGCCAGCTTCGCCCGTCATGTCCATGAGGCCGGCCACTGCCTGCACGATCGGATCGTTCGCGGGCCATGCGGCGTAGGGACCGCTTTGTCCGAACGCCGACACGCTGGCGTAGACGATCTTAGGATTGCGCGCCTTGACGGCCGCGTAGCCGATGCCCAGCCGATCCACCGTGCCCGGCCGAAAGTTCTCAACGACGACATCCGCCTGCTCCGCCATGCGCAAAAACGCATCGCGCCCTTGCGGCGACTTCAGATCGAGGCGGATGCTGCGCTTGTTGCGGTTTTGCGAAAGGAACTGCACGCTTTCGCCTTGGACGAACTGATTGCCCAGTTTGCGCGAGAGGTCACCCGCCATTGGCTCCTCGACTTTGACCACGTCCGCGCCGAGGTCAGCAAGCAGCACGGTACCGACCGGACCAGCGGTCATGACGGTGAGATCGAGAATGCGGTAACCCGACAACGGGCCGACTTGTTTCTTATCCATGGTGTGCCGCCTGCAAATGCGATGCGTCCGTCAATTCGGCCCGCGGGTAATCGAGCACGTCGAAGGCGAGGCGGAACGGGTCGGCCTCACCACGCGTGATGGTCAACGCATGGCCGAAACGGGCATCGTCGCGCTCGGGAAAGTCGGTGCGGTAGTGGCTGCTGCGCGACTCGCGCCGCTCGATACACGCCTGCAAGATGACTTCGGCAGTGGTCGCCATGTTGTCGATCGTCAACGCATCGATCGCTTGCGGCGGTGAGGCAGCGCCACCCGCGGCGAACTGCGCGCGCGCCTCGCGAACGGCGGCTAACGCGATGTTCAGACCACTCCCCGTCTTCTCGACGAGGCAATGCGCTTGCATCGCCGCGCGCAGATCGGCGGCGATACGTTGAGCGTCGAACGAGGCGTTCGGTTTTAGCGCTGTTCCGAGGCGCGTTGCGAGCGGTGCTACGTCGTGCTTCCCCGGCGCGCCACTGTCGCGCGCAAACACGGCCGCGCCGACGCCTGCGCGATGTCCGAAAACCTGACCTTCGGCAAGCGAGTTGCCGCCCGGACGATCCGGGCCACGCACGCCGCCAGCGAGTTCCCCCACTACGAACAGCCCCTCGATGGTCGACATCGCGTCGGTGTTCGTCATCCGCACGCCACCGTTCAGGCATTGGAACGCAATCCCGACTTCGAGCAGATCGCGCTTCGGGTCGAGTCCCTTCGCGCGCATCCAGCGCAGGGTGTTCGGAATAGTGGCCGCCAACTGCTCGTCCGGAATGCCGGCGAACGAGAAGTGCACCGCACCGCGTTCCGTACCTCTGCCCTGAGCGATTTCCGCTGCGATCGCGATATCGATGTAGCGCGATTCATTCGAGATCGTGAACGGGAACACTTTCTCGTCCATCGCCGCTTCAGGCGTCACGCCTGCCGGCAGGTAGTCTGCCAGGAACTCGTGACCGTCGCGATTGAGCATCCTCGGATGCAGAATGAAGCAGGACTTGCTGAAGAGTTGCACGTAAGGGTGCACCATCGCCGGCCCGAACTGGTGAAACTCCATGTTTACAAGTTCGGCGCCATGGCGGAAGCAGATGGCCTGGCCGTCACCGGTCATTTCGGCTGTCGAGACTTGCTGCGAGAACAGACCATGCGCACCGCCGGTGCCAAGCACAACGGCGCTCGCGGAAACCACCAGCAGCCGCCGCGATGCGAGATCCATCGCAACCACGCCGCTTACGCGCCCACTTGTATCACGCAAAAGGTCGATGAGCGCCGCTGGCTGACGCGTCTCGACTCCGAGCTTCCTCGCTTCGTCCGCGAGCGCGCTCACGAAGGCTTTGCCAGTTTTCCCCTTGACGCCCAGCGCACGCGCATACGTGCCGAAGTCGCTGCGGATGAGTTTATAGCCATCGTTGACCCGGTCGAACGGCACGCCGAGTTTGATCAGGTCAGCAATGCGCTTCGGTGCGTCCTCCGCCAGCACGCGCACCAGCTCGCGGTCGATGAAACCGCCCGCCGGACGCATCGTGTCTTCGTAATGCACCGCGGCGCTGTCGTCGGCGCTGCCATAGCCGGCCGCTCCCATGCTCATGATTTCGCTCGCGCCGTGCACGGTGCTACCGCCCTGCCCGACCGGCGCCTTTGCGAGCACGAGGACCTTCGCACCAGCCTGTGCCGCCGACACCGCTGCACGCGAAGCCGCGCCGCCACCGCCAACCACTACTACGTCGGCTTGCGCGTAGTCGACGCCAAAGCCGAGTTTCTCAAATGTCTGAACTGCCGTCACGTCTGTCTCCGCTTACGATTTAAGCGCGCGCGCCACGATGTTGCGCTGGATTTGATTGGTGCCGCCGAAGATCTGGAACATCTTGGCTTCGCGGTAATGGCGCTGCATCGCGTATTCGGCGGAGTAGCCATTGGCGCCCATGATCTGGATGCCGTCAGTGGCGACCTGCACGTATGTATCCGATGCGAGGTACTTCGCCTGTGACGACTCGACGTCGCACGTTTCGCCTTGGTCGAGCAGTTTGGCCGCGCGAAACGCCATCATGCGAGCAGCATCGACGCGAGTCTGCATGTCGGCGAGCAAGTGCGACACCGCCTGGAAATCGATGATCGACTGCCCAAACTGCTTGCGATCGTTCGCATACCAGCGTGCAAGATCGATCGCGGCCTGAGCGCCGCCCACACACATCGCCGACAAAGCGATGCGCTCCTTTGACAGCACCGTGGTGAGTTTCTTCCAGCCCACGTGCAAGCCGCCCACAATCATTTCTCGCGGAACACGGACGCCGTCGTACACCACTTCGCAGGTGCGAATGGCGTGGCCGCCGAGCAGGTCGATCGGATTGATCGTCAGGCCTTTGGATTCTTTAGGTACCAGAAAGAGGCTGATCCCGTCGTGCTTCTTCGCTTCCGGATTGGTGCGCACAGCGGTCAAGATATAGTCGGCCTGCATCGCGCCGGAAATCCACATCTTGGTGCCGTCCAATATGAAGTCGTTTCCGTCAGCCACGCCGCGCGTCGTCAGCGAGGCAGCATCCGAGCCGGAGCCGTTTTCGCTCAGGGCGAAGGCGAGAAAGGCACGACCTTCAGCGAGCTTCGGCAACACCTCGCCCTTGATATCGTCCGGCGCGAAACGAGCCAGCGCGCCGCCCACCATGTTCACGTTCGCGTTCCAGAAGCGCGCAAGCGCAATGGTGTGATAGGCGACGATCTCCAGATAAGCGGCCATGTCGAGATAGCCACCGACGCCACCGTACTCTTCGGGCAGCGTGATGCCGAACCAACCCTGTTCGGCGGCCACCTTCACGAGTTCCTCCGGGAAGCGCTTCTCTTCGTCGCACTGGCGGACGTATTCCGGCGACGCATGGCGCGTCAGCACACGATTCACTGAATCGCGGAATTCGAATTGATCGGCGTTCAGATACGGTTTAAGGTCGCGCCGGTTGACGAGATTGCTTGCGTATTCGGGATTCACTGTGTCTCCTCCTTGTCCGATCAGGACACCTTGCGTTGCGCCAAGACTTCTTCTGCGTGCTCGAGCGGAATGGCACGCAACATTTGCGAACGCGACTTCGCCCCCGTCATCAGAAACGCGAGATCCGAGCCGCTGAGAATGAACCGCGCGCCTTTCTGCACGTAGGCGGTCATCAGCGCTTCGTCGTACACGCCGCCCACGCCCGGTACCTTGCCGTGCCGGTGGCATGCGGCGCACACGGCGTCGATCGCGGCCGCCACACGCGTATGGCCAAGTTGTCCAGTGATACCAAGATCCGCCGCAAGGTCGGTCGCGCCGACCAGCAGCACGTCGATGCCCGGCACCGCCGCGATCGCGTCGACGTTCTCGAGGCCTTCGCGGGTTTCTATCATTGCTACCACGAGCACCTCGTCGTTGATCGCCCGAACCACATCGGCGATCGGGAGAGCCTCGAAGCCGACCTGCGGCAGCATGCCCGGGATCGACCGACCGCCGGCTGGCGGGAAGCGGCACATACTGGCGATCTGCATGGCCTGTTCGGGCGTACTGACGTGCGGCACCACGATGCCCATCGCGCCGGTATCGAGCAGTCGTGTGGCGTGGAACGGCTCATGGCCCGGCACGCGGATGATCGGCGTCACACCGCCCACCAGAGCCGCCGCGCAAATTTGCGCGGCGGTGTCGATGTCCATGGAGTTGTGTTCCATATCGATGAACAGCCAGTCGAAGCCGGCCGTCTGCGCGATCTGCGCGATGTCGACCGTGCGAGCCTGGCGCAGCCCCATGCCGAGTGCCAATTCACCTGCGGCCAATTGCGCTTTTGCGTGGTTCTTGATGGTTTGCATGATGGATTCCATTCAGGCGGTTGCGTCGAGCGGCTCGTCGTTAGCCAGTTCGAGGTTGATGAATTTGGTGTCCAGATAGTCGCGGATCGCGTTCGGACCACCTTCACGTCCAAACCCGCTGTCCTTACTGCCGCCGAATGGCGTCTCCGCCGTCGACGCCACGAACGTATTCACGCCGACGACGCCGGCCTGCAAGCGCTCGGTTGTTTCCAGCGTGTTGCGCATCGAGCGCGTAAAGACATAGGCCGCAAGCGCGAATGGCAGCCGGTTCGCCTCGGCGATGACTTCGTCCATCGTCGTGAACCGGTTGAGAGTGCCGACCGGGCCGAACGGCTCGTCGTTCATCAGGCCAATGTGCGGAGCGGGATTAGCAATGAGTGTCGGCTCGTAGAACCAGCCGCGGCCGAATTGCGCTGGACGGCGGCCACCGCATAGCACGCTGGCGCCTTCACTCACGGCTTCGTCGACGAGGCGTTCGATCGCCTCGCGGCGCTTCGACGTGGTCAGCGGACCGAGGTCGGTGTTCTGCTGCAGCGGATCGCCGACGCGTAGCGCCGTCGAGCGCTCGACCAGCGCCTTCACAGTCTTGTCGAAAATCGAGTCGTGGATATAGAACCGCGTCGGCGACGCGCAAACCTGGCCCGCATTACGGAACTTGCCCAGCGACGCGAGATGCGCGAAAGCATCAATGTCTGCGTCGCGATGCACGATCACGGGCGCATGGCCGCCGAGTTCCATCGTGACCTTTTTGAGCGTCTTCGCGGACATCTCGACGATCTGACGACCGATGGGCACCGAGCCGGTGAAGCTGATCTTCGCCACGCGTGGATCGGCCATGACCGTCGGCGTAATTGCGTCAGCTTTGCCGATCACCAGATTGATCGCGCCCTCGGGGAACCCGGCGTCGACGAAGCAGCGCACCAGTCCCATCGTCGCACCGGCGGCTTCGTTTGACGGCCGGATCACGATCGCGTTGCCCGCGGCCAGCGCCGGTCCCATCTTGCGGGCCAGCAGCAGCAACGGGAAATTCCACGGCGTGAAGGCGGCGATCACACCGAGCGGCTCGTAATGCACCAGATACCGCCCGCCCTTGACGCGGCTTTCGTATGACATGCCGAACACGCGCCGTGCTTCGTCGGCGAACCAGTCGATCGACTCAGCTGACGCGTTAGCTTCCCCAGTGGCCTGGGCGATCGGCTTGCCGGTTTCCAGTGCCACGACTCGTGCGAGCTGCGGCGCGCGTTCGCGGATGAGCGTTGCGGCTCGGCGCAGCAGTGCTGTGCGCTCCCACGCTGTGAGCTTGCGCATTGCGGCTGAAGCCTCGGCCGCGGCATCGATGGCCTCTGTGACCTGTGCCTGCGTGGCCAGCGGCATATAGCCCAGCCGCTCTTCGGTCGCCGGATTGATCGAGATCTGCCCGTTGTCAGCCGTCGCAGACTGCCAGCGACCGGCGATCAGCAAGCCGTGCTCGCGATAGTGCCCTTCTAGTTCCATTGCCTCCTCCTGATAAGTATCACGGACCACCCACCTTCCAGGTGCTTTCCCGGTGTTTGAGTGCATGCACTCTTTTTCTTATATCAACACCTTGACAGCTAAGTGTCAACACTTTTAAAGTGTGTGTCAGCGAAATACGATCTGTCGCATGCACTTGCGAAGCCGACGGATCGCTAAAAAGAACGCCGCGGCGCCGCCGAATGCGTCATGCAGCCCTCCCTTTTCCATGGAGCGAGACAAAATGAGTTCGTATTCCCGTCGTACCTTTCTTCAAACCCTCGGAGCAGCCGCGGTGGCGACAACCGGGACCGGTTTCGTTCCATCGCTGGCCCGCGCCCAGACCGCGCAGTTCAAGCTGAAGTACGCGAACAACCTGGCGCTGTCCCATCCGCTCAATGTCCGCGCAAAAGAAGCGGCGGACGCCATCAGGAAAGAAACCGGCGGCCGCGTAGAGTTGCAGATTTTCCCGAACGGTCAGATGGGGACGGATACCGATATGCTGTCGCAGGTTCGTTCGGGGGCCATCGACTTCCTCACTCAAGGTGGCGTGGTGCTGTCGACGCTGGTGCCGGTCTCCGCGATCAACGGCATCGGCTTCGCGTTCAAGGACTACAACCAGGTGTGGGCGGCGATGGACGGCGACCTCGGGCGCTACATCCGCACGGCGATTTCGAAGGTGGGACTCATCGCGATGGAAAAACCGTGGGACAACGGCTTTCGCCATCTCACGAGCTCGGTCAAGCCGGTGCTGAGTCCGACCGACCTCAAGGGCCTGAAAATCCGTGTGCCGGTCAGCCCTCTTTGGACCTCGATGTTCAAGGCACTCGACGCATCGCCCACCAGCATCAACTTCAGCGAAGCCTATTCGGCACTGCAAACCCGGGTGGTCGACGCGGAAGAAAACCCGCTCGCGCTGATCGAAACCGGCCGCTTTTATGAAGTCCAGAAGTACTGCTCGTTGACCGGCCATATCTGGGACGGTTTCTGGTTCCTTGGCAACGCGCGTTCGTGGGGCAACCTGCCACCGGACTTACAGACCATTGTGGCGAAACACCTGAATGCGGCTGCGGTGGCCGAACGGGCGGACGTCGCCGCACTGAGCACATCGCTCGTCGAAACGTTGCGATCGCACGGCATGGCGTTCAACAAGCCCGACACCCAGCCGTTCCGCGCCTCGCTACAAAGGGCCGGCTTCTACGACCAGTGGCGCAAGAAATACGGCGATGAAGCCTGGGCGTTGCTCGAGAAGTACACGCAGAAGCTCGCATGAGCGCGGACCACCGAAGAGTTTCTGGAGAACGAGTCATGACTTCCCGAGTTCATCCCGAGCAGGTGTTCGCCCACGACATGGGCGCGCCGAAGGAACGACATGCGGCATCGAAGGTCGTGCGCGTCGGCAGCACACTCGACACGGTCATCAAGTGGATCACCGAAGTGCCCGCCGCGTTGCTGCTGGTAGCCGAAGTGGTGCTGCTCCTCACCAACGTTTTCTGCCGCTACGTGTTGCAGGATCCGTTGATCTGGGGTGACGAACTTGCGTCGATCCTGTTCATCTGGATGTCGATGCTGGGCGCAGTGGTGGCGTTGCGCCGCGGCGAACATATGCGGCTGACGATATTCGTCGCCAGAATGTCCCCGCAAAACCGTGCGTTTGCGGAGACGGTCGGCAATTTCATCGTGATGACTTTCGTGCTGCTGCTGGTTCGGCCGGCAACCGACTGGGCGATGAACGAATGGATCATCAGCACGCCGGCGCTCGATCTGCCCAACGCCATTCCCGCGGCCGCGATTCCCGTGGCGGCTGCGCTGATGCTCGTGCTCGCCGTTACGCGGTTGCTCGAGCGCTCGTCGCTTCGCGATTGCCTGAAGGCTTTCGCGCTCGTGGCCGGTGTTGCAATTGCGCTTTACATCGCACGGCAAGCGCTCGCGCCACTGACCGCGCTGAGCCTGATCCTGTTTTTCGCCGTCGGCGTGATCACGATCATCTGTCTCAGTGTGCCGATCATGGTCGCATTCGGCGTGTGTACGTTTGCTTATCTCGCAACCGTCACTGGCGCGCCGTTGACCATTGTCGTGAGCACGATGAATCAAGGAATGTCGAGCCTGATCCTGCTCGCCGTCCCGCTGTTCATCCTGCTGGGCGCACTGATGGAGGCGATGGGACTTGCCGAAGCGATGATCCGTTTCCTCGCTTCACTGATCGGACACAAGCGTGGCGGCCTCGCCTACGTGCTAATCGGCGCTATGTACCTCGTGTCCGGCATCTCCGGCTCGAAAGTGGCGGATATGGCCGCGCTCGCGCCCGGCCTGTTCCCGGAAATGAAAAAGCGCGGCGCAAACGAAGGCGACCTCGTCGCAATGCTCAGTTCGGCGGCTGCCATGTCGGAAACCATTCCGCCCAGCCTCGTGCTGATCACGATCGGTTCGGTGACGGGAGTTTCGATCGCGGCGCTGTTCACAGGCGGCTTCATGCCCGCCGTGGTCGGCGCGGTAGCGCTCGCGGCAGTGGTGTGGTTCAAGAGCCGCAGGGAAAGCCTGCAAGGCGTGCAACGGGCCTCCCGGCGCGAGGTCGGCCGCGCGCTCCTGATCTCGCTGCCTGCGCTCGCACTACCCTTCGTGATTCGCGCGGCCGTGGTGGAAGGCATCGCGACGGCGACGGAGGTGGCGACAATCGGCGTGGCTTACACTTGTGTGGTGGGTTTGCTACTGTATCGCCGCTTCGACTGGAGCCGGCTCTACCCTATTCTGGTGGAAACGGCGTCGCTGTCCGGCGCGATTCTGATCATCATCGGGTGTGCAACCGCGATGGGATGGGCGCTCACGCAGTCTGGCTTCTCCGCCCAACTCGCCTCTATGATGATGGCTGCGCCGGGGGGCAAGCTCGGCTTCCTGGCGATCTCCGCGATTACGTTCGTGATGCTCGGCAGCTTTCTTGAAGGGATCCCGGCGATCGTACTATTCGGGCCGCTACTGTTCCCGATCGCGCGCGCCATGGGCATCTCGGATGTGCACTATGCAATGGTCGTGGTGTTCGCGATGGGACTGGGCCTGTTCGCCCCCCCGCTTGGCCTTGGCTTTTATGCGGCGTGCGCGGTCAGCAAGGTCGACCCGTCCGCCGCGATGCGCCGCGTTTGGCCGTATCTGGGGGCATTGGCGGGGGCTCTCGTTGTGATAGTGCTGGTTCCATGGGTATCGGTAGGTTTTCTGTACGTAAAATAGGTAGCGAAAAAATGGCACAGACAAGGCAATCGTCATGAAAAGCGCGCTCAATGGTGAACCGAACAGCAAGGTGAACGCCCGCGCACCGGAGGTGATCGCGTCGAAACTCGACGACATCCGCGATCAGGTGCGCGCCATGATCCAGCGGGGGGAGTTGCGCCCCGGTGAACGCGTGAACGAGCAGGCGCTCGCCAACCAGATCGGCGTCGGCCGTAATTCGGCGCGTGAGGCGTTACGCTCGCTTGAGCAGGCGGGGCTCGTTCGCATTGTGCCGAACCGGGGCGCGGAAGTGCGGCGGCTGTCGCTAGAAGAGGCAATGGACCTCTACGAAATCCGCGCCGGACTCGCGCGCACGGCGGGACGCCTCGCCGCGCTGCGCCTGACGACCGACGAGGAGCATCTGCTCGGGCTCATCCTTGACCAGATGGACGCGGCCGTGGCCGATCGCGATAGCCGTGAGTATCAGACCCTGAACACCGAGTTCCACCGTCAGTTAATGGCGGCGACCAAGAATCCACGGCTGATCACGATCAATCAGGCCGTCGAAGACGAGTTGACGCTCTACCTTCACAAGGGCGTGTATTCATTCGCGCAGATGCAGCGCTCCTCGAAAGAGCATCGCGAACTTTTCGAGGCGCTGCGCGCGGGCCAAGCCGACGCGGCTGCGGAGGCTTTCGAGAACCACGTGCAGACGGGAAAGAAACGCATGCTCGACACTGTGTCCACGAGCCCGTCCGAACGTTAATGAAGTGGAGCAGCTTGTTGAAAACCATCGTCTTTCTGGACCGCGCGACGCTGTCGGCCGGTCTACCGGATTTTCCGTTTCCGCATCGCTGGGTCGAATATCAGTCTTCGACGCCGGAACAAGTGGTAGAGCGTTGCCGCGCTGCGCATATCGTCGTGACCAACAAGGTTCCACTGTCGGGCGATGTGCTCGATCAGTTGCCGCATCTGGAACTGATCGGCGTGCCGGCCGCGGGCGTCAATCATCTGGATACCGAAACATGTCGCAAACGGGGCATCGGCGTCGTCGCGTGTCCGGGCTATTCGACGATTTCCGTGCCCGAGCACGCGTTCGCGTTGATGCTCGCGCTCCGCCGCAACCTTATGCCTTACTGGCACGACGTCTATGCTGGCGGCTGGAGCGGATCACCCACCTTTTACGCCGAACTGCATCCGATCCAGGATCTGCACGGATCGACGCTCGGTGTCGTCGGTGCGGGTCACGGTGGAAAACGTCTCGCCGAACTGGCCGGTGCGTTCGGCATGCGGGTGCTGTTCGCGGAGCGCAAGCGCGCGAGTTACGTGCGCGACGGCTATGTGGCATTTGACGATGTACTGCGTGAGGCCGATACGATCAGCCTGCATTGCCCGCTTACGGACGAAACGCGGCATTTGTTCGGTCTCGCCGAATTTGAGCGAATGAAGCGCAGCGCGTCACTCGTGAACGCCGCGCGCGGCGGTATCGTCGACGAGGAGGCGCTGATCGAAGCACTCGACCGCAAGCTGATCGCGAATGCCGCGCTCGACGTCCTCGAGCAGGAACCGCCCGCGGCCGATCATCCGCTGCTATCCAGCGCGCGGACCGATCTGATCGTGACGCCGCATGTTGCATGGCGGACCCAGGTGGCCATGACGCGGCTCGTCACGCAACTCGCACGAGGCATCGCGGAGCATTATGCGCAGCATTGAGAACAGCACTTGGAGGGGCCGTTCCGCGTCAGCGTGCGAGCGAATGCTAATCGTACCGACGCACGAGCCATCCGATCTTACTTGCCGTGACGGCCGTCTATGAGCATGGCCTGAATCCACTTGACCGTTACGGGGTGCATGCATTCCTCAAATGCAGCCAGCCATCGCTTCTCGATATAGTCGTCTTCAATAGAAACAGTCCTGAGGCCGGGGAGCCCAGTGCGTAATCGCGCAGCAGACTTCTCGGCCGACACTGGCCAATCAAATATCTCTCGTGGACGGCGGCCGTGATGAGCAACCCGCTGTCGCGATCTTGATTCCGAGCCAAGGTTTGAACAATCGCAACGAATTCAGGTTCCTTCAAAGGTGCTCCTCGAAGTGGAAAGGACACGAGGCGTGACTCTGCAGTGGACAAGCGCACCGTATCGCCGGTTAGCCAGGACCGAGCTTGTAGCGCGGATACCAACGCAAAGGACGATGACTTAGCGGTCGAAATGACGCCGTTGAACAAGCACTCCGGATCTTTCAACTTGCTCATTGGCTCGTGATCGTCAAAAGCTCAAGGCTAACAGACCGACGGCAAGCATCTAAGCTGTACCGTTCCCCGCCTCGCGTTATTGATGACGTTTGTGACTCACGCCGCTTATTTCGCGTACTTCGCTAACAACGACCGTATCGCTGGGTCGTTCATGTTTTGTGGCGTAACGGTGGCCACTCCGACGAATAGAGTGCGGGGTGGCGGATGACCCTTCAGTGCCTCGACCATAGACGCCAAGGCGAGATAACCCATGCGGTAAGGGTCCTGCAATATGGCGGCATACACGATTCCTCTTTTGAGGCCTTCCAGGAACTCCGGTCGCCAGTCGAATAGCACGAGGCGCGGGCGCTGGGCGATAGGCGCGGTCTCGATTACCCGCAGAGCGCCGTAGGCAATTGGTTCGGCCGGCGCGAAAACGGCATCCAGGCGGCCTGGATAGCTGTTTATCGCCTCAGCGATCGACACTTCAGCATCGCGGGGTCGATACCCTACGTAGGTATCGATCACCACGTCCCAACCCTCTTTGCGGGCAACGCTTAAGAATCCGCTTTCTCTCGCGGCAGTCGAACTCACGTTGGGCGCGAGTCGCAGCATTGCCACTTTCGCGCCCTTTTTTAGAACCGGCAGCAGGCTGAGCGCCGCCTTCCTGCCTGCGCCGAAATTGTCTGTGTAGACGGTCGAGAGGCCGTCGTAATCGGCGCTATACCGATCCACAAGTATCACAGGGACAGGGATTGAAACCCGCGTGTCGCCGGCCAATGGTTCCGGTGCCAGTAGCACACCCGAGACTCCCTGCGTCACCATGTAATCGATAATGCGGAGCTGGATATTCGATGTATCGAGCGATTCCCCATCGGACGGGCTGCGAATCAGGAGATCTACATGATGATCATCGGCCGACCGTTGTATTCCCTTAAGCAATGTCTGGTAGAAGACAAGCGATGAGCCCGGTAGCACGACACCGATTGTGATGGCGTGCGCGGTCGGCACCATCCCCGCCAACGACCAAAGCAGCACAAAAAATCTCAGAAGTCCAAGCATGGCGTGTCCACTGGAAGTGGCCTCGACCTGACCGCATAAGCTTGCGGGAAGGCATTTCCCTGTTATGAAGAATCGCACCACCAAGCAGAATCGTTGCCCCGTGCCAATTCAGCGACCTTTTTCAGGATAATAAGCCGATGACCGGCGGCCTGCCATCTTCACCTATCGATGACGAACTCCAACGCCATCTGATTTTTAGAGGTCTTTCGCGAGGATCCGGAGTCGCTCGTCGCCCAGGCGTACAAGACGAAGCTCGAAGGCATCACCGACAAGCGGGCTAAGCGATCCGTCGAGGGCCGCAACCGGCATGCGGTCGGTGGCACCGAAGACGGCCGATCAGCAGGCCATACTCGCCTTGCATCGTATGTGTTCACTGCTAGCCAAGTCACGCACCATGCAAGACCACCAGATGCGTGGACGGCGTTGCCAGGTTGCGAGGCCAGTCGGAGAAGATGGCGCGTCGAGCGCGGTGTGATCGTGACATACGAGACCATTCGAGGCTGGTGGGACCAGTTTGGTAAAGGCTTTGCTCATCGCATCAAAGCGGCGCGACAAAGTCGCGGCCAAACGCTTTTTCAAGCGTGTGCTGCGGTCGAGTCCGGTTCCGCGCAAGATCGTCACTGATCAGTTGCGCAGCCACCCGGCGGCCAAAACCGAAATCCCGGAGCTCGCGAGCGTGAAGCACGTGTTCGTCAAAGCTGCAGTCCGGCTGAACAACCGGGCCAAGAGCAGTCATCGACCGACGCGCGAACGGGAGCGCCGCATACGCGGCTTTCGCGACCCGAACGCACGCATAAATTCCTATCGTGCTTCGGTCCGATCCGGCAACATTTCGCGCTCAAGCGGCATCTGTTGCGCGCCGCGCCCCATACAAACAGCTCGTTGCCCGCTTCGTTGATCATCGGCACCAGGGATGCGATTGACGGCGAAGCCCGGCGAATTTCATGAATTGTTGTACCGGCGCAATAGGTGACGAATGGCGCTAATTGCACGCAACGCATTAGGCAGAAAACCATCCGGCGTTTTGGCCGCTAGCATTTCAGTGAACACGCCTAGCGGCAATTGTGTGCACCAACAGCTTGAGCGCTGATTGGAACCAGCTATTGATGGTCGGTCGCGGCTGACAACGTCGAACGAGGCGCGTAGATTCGCCTCGGATCAAGCACGACATGCTTTATATGAATCTTTTTCCATGTGTAGGTAATGTGAACCATCCCGTCAGGGGCCTGAATTACCGCAGGATAGGAAAACTCCTGATTCGCCTCGTTCTCAAGGTCCAACACGTCGCGATAAGTCTGGTGGTCAGCCGAGATGAAGACAGACAGCTTGTGTCGGTCCCAACGACCTTCGACGTAAGGTAGAGGATTCGTGACGATTAGATCGCGGCCGTCAGTCAAGGTCACCGCGTCCAGACCAGAATTTGAGTTAGGGATATCTAACGGCGCGAGAACGCTCCACGTTTCCCCCAATCTCTCGACTTGGTGCTGAATACAAAGCCGCTTTTCGTCCGAACTAGCGCCTGCAACTGCCCGTGACTATGGTCGAGAATTGTAGGCTGGATAGCCTGAACCGTACGCGGCCCGACTGCGGGGTACACGACATGCCACGTATTGCCTCCATCCATGGAACGCTCGAAGTGGATTCTCCATCCGTCATACTCGGTGCTGCTTCCTGCTATCACGATTCCGTTTGATAACTCGAGCGGCTTGTCTTTCGCTGGCCCAGAGACACCTGGACCAAGAGCAACTGGTTTCGACCACGTCGCGCCGCCGTCAAGTGAGGTCATCCGGAGAGGATGCCAATCAGCCGGCAATTTCCCTCGGCTGTAGAACAACATTAACGGACCGCGTTTGGGCGAAAAGAGAATCGGGTTAATTACCGTCAGCGCTTCACCGTCAGGCGAGCGACCGTCTGCGACGCGGACAGGCGTGCTCCATTGCTTGCCGGAGAAGCGCGCCACCCAGACGCCAACGTCGTTCGCCGCTTCTTTGCTGCCAGCCAGCCATGCCGCCACCAAATGGCCTCCCGAAAATGCGACCGTCGAAGCATGACAAAATGCAATATTCTGCGAGGGATTCACGACTTCCGTCGATACGATCACATCAAAATTATTTCCGCTTTTCGCAGAAGATTGCACAGACAAAAAAGAAAGGATAACGAAATATATATGTCGAAAATATGAAATTCTTTGCCGCGTCATACAGATTGAGCCGGTATTGTGATTATGGACTGGTTTTCAGAGACGCTGGGGATGAGAACCGATCCGAATATTTTGTTTCGGAAGAGGCTCAATTTCTTTCCAAAACCTCCTTTGAAACTCTCTGAGCTGGCGCGATTATGAGTCTGGCGTCTTCAGCGCCAGCATGTTTGTCAAAGCCGTCGTTGCTGCAACATGGCCAACACAGAACAGCCAGATCGGATGACGCCCTTTGGGCCGATCTGCGACGGTTAGCCACATATGTTGACGTGGCTTCTCGTGTCAATACCCCCCCGGGGGCGAGCGTTTTTTGCAACCAAATTACTAAGCAATTCTTATATATTGCACAAAAAAAACCGACCCATAAGGTCGGCTAAGAGATTCCGGCTTGAGGGGCATGCCAGAACCCAAGAGCACATGGTCGATCATTTTTCTGCGATGCGTTGATCTGCACAGGAAACCTGTGGTCGAGCAGGCAAGGGAGCCGCATACGCTAATTGCGGTGCAGTCAGTTTTGCCTAGTCTTCCGCATGAATCAAGACCGCAATGGATGATTTTTCTGTAGGGATATCCTGAAACCAACTTCGATGCCGTCGGCTTCCTGGTGAGCTTTGACGTTAGAACAAAAACACATATCGTCACGTAATGGAAGCGTATATCTCTTCAGGGCGCTGTCACGTTGCCCATAGCGAGACAAAGTTGCGGCAGGCGGCGCCGCTCAGAAATCCGCGGGCGAATTTTGGGTGACTTCCGTGAATTCGTGTCAAGCCGTGAATCGAACCGCGAGATGTTTCCGATAGAGCGAAGCGCGCAGCAGATGCCGCTTCAGCGAGAAGTGCTGTCGGATCGGGCGGCTTTTGCGTTCATGCAGTGGACTCGTGCATAGTCGTTCGCGTGTCATCCACAGATTGCTCAGAGCGAACAGCGGGTGCAACTGCTGCGGGTTCTTCATCAAGCCGCGATAGCGCGCCTTTAGATGCCACCGTGCGCGGCGATGAACATGGCGACGGCCGACCGGCAATAGGATTCGATTTCGTTGTCGTCCTCTGCTCTCGCGTCATCGAAGCGTGCGATAAGCAGGAGATCGGATCCTTTGAAAAGCGCAGCAAACAAGCGGGCGGACCGGAGAGGATCGGGCACGTTCAGAACCGCCTTCGCGTGCAACTGACGCAATAGAGCCTCGATTTGGGCGATGACATAGGCGGGCCCGGCTTCGTAATGGAGCTTGCTTAACGACTTTTGATTCG
>NZ_PVNC01000024.1:0-88652 GCF_003001875.1 Paraburkholderia sp. BL18I3N2 | reverse complement strand
GGGGCAGATGAAACCCGCTGGGATCCAGTTGACTGCTGCAGAGCAATTCTATTCGCTGGTCATCTAAGTCATCCTTATCATATCGGCACTTTCTCATCCTGCCATCCTTATCGCTACAAGGACTTCCCCGCTGAGCACAAGCTCAATCGCGCCTACGTGTTGTGACGTGCTGCATTGCCGTTGCGACGTGAAAAGGTGAAGGACTGCGATGCTACAAACGGTCATGTTGGGCATGATTGCCCGGACCCTGATGAAAGACGCGCACGGGGATCTCATTCGACATTCGGGAATGCAATCCCACGCGATAAGCCAGATATACCCCGTGCTTGCCCAACCCGCTTCACATCACCGCTGGCAGTGCAAAGTGATCTCTATTTGCTCATGATGGATGTTGTTGGTCGTCGAAGGTGTTGTGTTGCGATGTGTTCACGCGGCAGTCGGTTCGTACCTAAAATCATCGCCGTATTTCAGGCTCGCCCATGCCATCCTGGCATTCTTCGCCGCGATCGCGACGGACGCGCGTTAGGGCGCTCCACCAGGCTGCGCACCCACCGGCTGAACCGATCCTGTTTCTCGCCGAGATTGGCGATGACGGAGCGAGCACCCAGCACCAGCAGGCTGCGCAGATAGGCGTCGCCTGCCTTCGTGATACTGCCCAGTCGCTGTTTCCCGCCGCTGCTGTGCTGTCCCGGCGTCAGTCCGATCCACGCGGCCACCTGGCGACCGTTCCGGAAATCATGTCCGGCACCAAGGCTTGCAAGTAGTGCGCTCGCCGTGGTCGGGCCGATGCCGCGCAGCTGCATGAGTCGTTTGCTGCGCTCGTCTTCGCGCGCGATTTCGCCGATCGCCCGGTCATATTCGACCAGCCGGTCCTCAAGGAGGCTCGCGTGCTCGAGCAGATCGTTAACGCAACGTCTGGCCCAGCCAGGCAAGACCTCAAGATGGGCCGTTATTTCTCTTCGCAAGCGCACCGGACTTTGCGGCAGGACTACGCCGAACTCAGAGAGTAGGCCTCGTATGCGGTTGTAGATTGCTGTGCGCTCCTCGATGAAACCCTGCCGTGTTCGATGCAGGCACAGCGTGGCCTGCTGATGTTCGTCCTTCAGTGGCACAAAACGCATGCTCGGACGTGTGACCGCTTCGCAGATGGCCGCTGCATCGGCTGCATCGTTTTTTCCGCGCTTGCCTGACGTCCGGTACGGTGCCACGAGTTTCGGTGCCATCAGCTTTACCGTGTGGGCGTACTGCTGGAACATCCGCGCCCAGTGATGTGCACCCGAGCAGGCTTCCATGCCAATGAGACAAGGCGGTAACTGGGCAATCAGCGTGACCAGTTGATCGCGTGGAACACGCGGTTTGATTAATTTCGCCTTGCCGGCTTCATCCACTCCGTGAACCGCAAAGACGTTCTTGGCGAGATCAATTCCGACGGTGACAATGGACATGGACTTCCCCTCCTATGGTGTTGATGAAGGTTGAGACTTCATCATGGCACGTGGATGCCGATTCGCGGCTTCCGCCGCAGCCTCGGGACGGGGAAGTCCCTTCATTCGACAGAGCCGATAGTTGCGCAGGGTTTCGGCGCTCAAACATGATTGACCGCAATGCCCGACCACCGCCCGATACCGGAGACGTTGAAACACGTCGAGACCTGACGAGCGGCAAGGTCCTGCGATCCGACTCGCGGATTGAAGCGTAGCGTGACCGGTCGGCGTCGCCGCCCGCGTAGGTAAGCGGTAGCGACGAACCTCCGTGCGGAGAATCTTTCGTGTGCAGGGCATTCGCGTTGATCTCGCTGCGTTCTGCGAGGACGCGACCTGCAGCCAGTGCCGGGCGATAACGAATACTTCGGTCAAATACGCTGCCTCGGCGGTGCGGTCCACCCCTGCCGGTTCCTGCTGAGGCGCAGGCGGGTATCAAAGTCGAGCAGACGCTCGGTAACGCCGCTCGAGGACAATTGATCGGCCATAGTTGACGTTCGTGTGTCGCCGCCAGTGAGGCAGTTTTAGGTTACTTTTCTGCCGTCCGGACCAGACCGCTGCGATCGCGAGCGTCAGGTTTCACTGTCGGCGGATGCGTATTCTCGTAGAGGCGAATCCACTTTCTCGACGGCGGACGTTGGCAGAGGGGTCATTTACTATTACGGCATCTAAGAAAGCGCCTTCGTCATACGGATACGCGTCGCCTGATATCTAGCTTTCTCGTAAAGACGATGAGCACCCGTGTCGTGTCCAAGGTCGATGGGTAGCATACCCAACGCGCTCGCCCACGCTTCCGCTGCATGTAGGGCACATGTCGCGTAGCCCTTGTTGCGATACTTCGGCCGGACAAGAAGGTCATGGATGAACTCGCCATTCCCAAGCTCGGATGTTGCTAGTCCGGAGGCTCGCGCGCTGACGAGGCGCGATTAGGTTTTCGATTCCGTGTCCAAAAGCGCTTGTTGCTGTTTTCGCTCGACGAGCGGCACATAGCGATGCACCCAAACTAATACATACAGCAACGAAAGGCGCCACCGCAGGAACAGCGGTGCCTCAAATGCATGGCCAGCGAGTAGCGTGAGAATTGCCCGACGTATATTCAGGGGGTTGCGACCAGAAAGGAATAGGTCGCGAAATTCGTGATCATAGAACGCATTGACCAAGCCGAAAAAGATGCCTGTGACCTTTTCGACACGCGATATATACGCCTTACGCGCACTTGCGGCCGCCACTTGCCCGCGGACCAGAGAAGTGATCAGTTGTGCGGCGTGACGGGCACTCTCCATTCCCAGCGTGACTCCGGTTGAGAAGATCGGATCGAGGAAGGTCGCTGCGTCCCCGACCATAAAGTAACCGGATCCAGCCCAGGGCGCACAGGTATAAGTGAAATTGGCGATAACGTCGTTCTTCTCGGGGAACACCGCGTTGCGACAGCGCTCCGTCATCTGCGGACTGCGCTGGATAGCCCATTGCAACAACTTATTCGCGCTGACTCCGATCTTCGTAGAAACGTCACGGTCAAGGACGACTCCGACGCTGGTGCGTTTGGCATCAAGCGGTATGACCCAGAACCACCCGTCTTCGTGTATAACGCCAATTACCGAGCCGTCGTCAGGATAGGGCCTCCGCGAAACGCCTGAAGCGATCGCAAAATACGCAACCCGGTTCAAACCTTGGGTGATCTTGCGCGTCTTTAGATGCCGACCGAGTACAGTCGCCTGACCGCTGCAGTCGACCAACCACTTGCCGCGAAGTTCACCCGCAGTGCTTGTCACGACTACGTCGCCGTCTTCAAGACGATCGATTCTTTCGACCGATTCCCCGAATCGGATCTCGGCCCCGGCGTCTCTGGCGACGCGGCACAGCATCTCGTCGAATGGTGCCCGCTCGAGGTTGAAAGCCTCGAGCTCCCCGATTGGCCAAGCCTCCTTGAAGCGAGCGATGAAACCTTCGACCTCGTGGCCAAGAAGAAACTCCGCGCCAAACTTACGGATGTGTGGCAGCCTGCGCAGCTCGCCTTCAAGACCGAGTTCGCGGATTATCTGGAGAGCACGAGGCATAAACGACTCTCCGATACGGTGCCGCGGGTGATGGCCCTTTTCCAAGACCACCACGTTAAGCCCGGCTCGGGCCATCTCCAGCGAGACAACCGAGCCGGTCGGACCCGCACCGATTACGATAGCATCGTAGACATGTCTCAACGGAGCCTCCGCGGATAGAAGCTACTGAAAAGTGCCTGGCCTGCATCGGGAAGGAACATCTGCATATAACAGTTGCCGAACGATCCGACGTCTAGATCATGGTAGAAGCGATGCGGAAGCGAGCCGCCGCAGTCGCCTTCAACCTGCTGCTCACAGCCGACACCCTCCCACGAAAAAACGCCGTGATATAGGCCTGACGGATGAGCGGAGACGTATTGTCCGGTAACGTACTCGTACTTGTAGATTGGATTTGGGCTCGGATTTCGGAATTCAAGAATAGTTCCGTCTTCATCCCAGACTTCCAGGTCACCAGGGCCGCGGAGTGAGCGCGAAAGCCCAGGCAAATAAATTCCATTGAGCCTTTGTAGCCGATCCTCATGTGCAAGGAAGGTCGGGCAATTAGATGCGATTGTAATGTCATAGACGGAAATTCGCGGCACTGCCATCTCCAGCGACAGGTCCGGATCAACAACGATAGAGAGTGTCAGTTCGATGGTCTCTGCCAGTCCGCCGATCTGCGTGGCATCGAACTTCATGTAGCCGATGTTGATTAATGAGACGCCGTGCCGCGGTTCTTTCGAGCACAGGTAGGTCGGCAGATAATTGCGAACTCGCGCCGTATCGATTTCGAATATGTAATTGACGTGTTCGTCGATCACGTATTCCGCCGTCAGACTCATACCGGCAAGGCTGATATTGGTGCTCATCGGGCGTTCCCGCGTGTGAATTCGAAGTGTTCAGCCGCCTCGCGAATAATTCGCGCCACTCGGCGTAGTTGTTCGCCGGTGTGCTCCGATGTTACGAACAGGCGAACACGCGCCTCACCCTTTGGGACGGCCGGAAACTGCATGATGCTGCTGTCTAGCCCTCGGCGCTGGAGGAAATCGTTTAGGACGAACGTCAATTCGCCGTGGCGATAGAAAACCGGCACGATCCAACTCTCGGTATCGCCTATATCGACATAGGGACAAAGGAGCTCGCGCAGTAGCTTCGCATTTTCATGGATGCGCTTGCGCCGCGCGGTCCCATCGTCCGAACGGGCCAATTCGAGAACCTTGATCATTCCGCCCGTGACGGCCGGGTCGAGTGCACAGGAGAACATGCGGTCCTTCGCATACCAGTTGACGTAGCGGGCCAACTCGCGACGGGCGATCAGCGCCCCGCCAATGCCGCCAAAACCCTTGCTGAAGGTGATGACGATGAGATCGACTTCGTTGAGTACCTCTTCTGCCTCGCAAACGCCGCGGCCTCGCTGGCCGGCGACAAGAATTGAATGTGCCTCGTCCACCATAACTGCTGCGCCATGACGCTTGCAAACGGCAACAATTTCACGGAGGCGGCCGAAGTCTCCATCGGCGCTGAACAATCCCTCGGTGCAGACCAACTTTCTTACACGCTCTGGGGCGATGCTTGTGAGTACCGCGTTGAGGTTTTCGGGATCGTTGTGGCGAAAGTAGAGGATCCGAGCCTTAGACAGCTGCGCCCCTTCCTGGATCGACATGTGCGCCGATCGATCGAGAATGACATAGTGTCCTTGCTTGATAAAGGCGGGGATAGTTCCCATATTGGCGCCGTAACCGGACGAAAAAATCGACACCCCATGGTCGACAAGCCCATAGAAATCAAGCAAGGACTGTTCGAGTTCGCGGTGGAGTGCAAGGGTACCGCTGAGGATGGGCGAGCTTGCCGCGCCGATGCCGTACCGATCTAGGGCCGCCTTCGCCGCTTCGATCACCGCGGGGTGCATCGAGTACCCTAGATAGTTGTAGCTGCCGCAGTTGAGCAGGCGCAGCCGCAGACCATTCGTGCGTTCTACCTCGACCTCGGGCGTCTGACCTCCGAGCCTGGGGACCTCAAATGAATAGGCGTCGTCGGCCTGGATGTCGTCGAGCCAGCTCGAAAACCGCCGCGACTCGGCGTGCTCAATGCTCGTGCTGGTAGCGGCCAAATCGTAAGTGAGGCGCGCATACTCAGGCAAGGCAGTGAGGTCGAATCCGTTTGCCGTAGGCTGAGTACTGACCTTGGCCTGTTTGCGAAGCTTCTCACGCACGCGTCGACGTTTCTCGTCGATCGAAAGGCTCCCGAGGTCATCGGTCATGCATCACCTCCCGCGGCGAGCAATCTGTCTAGCTCAGCCTCCGACATCGTGTCGACATTTAAGTTTGGCTCATCGCTCGGGGGGGAGGCGCCAACGATGGCTTGTGATCCATCCGCGGAGAGCGACGCGAGCACGTGTCCGGCCAACGTCGACACGGTCAATTCCCGCATAATTAGGGGTAGAATGGATAGATCCACACCAAGCTCTCTCCGGAGATTGAGGGTTAGCTCAACCCCCATCAGTGAATCAACTCCCATATTGTCTAGGCTCATGTTAACGTCAATGAGCTCACAGTCTTGATGCGTGACGCGTCCCAACTGGTCACGGATCCGCGACTGCACACGCGCGAGGCGCTCTTCATTGTTCAGCGAACGCAACTCCTTAATGGCTGGATGCTCCGCAGTTGAGCCCCGGCCAGCTGCAACGACTTTGCTGAAGCGTGGTGAGCTGGCTACGTGGACGGATGAATCAGCCCAGCGCTCCCAGTTCATCTGGGCCACACCGACCTGCACTGCGTCGTGTCGGAGCAGGGTGCCGAGAACCTCAACGCAATTGGCGGAATTTATTGTAAGGACGCCAATTCTATCGAGGTAGGCAGCGGTAGCTTGACTGCGGGCCACAAGCCCGACGTCCCCGATCGCCCCCCAGTTGACCGTGAGTGCCGGGAGACCAAGTGCACGCCGGTGCCAAGCTAGGGCGTCGAGGAACCCATTGGCAGCTATATAAGACGCTTGGCCAGCGTTGCCGATGTACGTGGCGATCGAGGAGAACATTACAAACGCCTCGACTGCGGTACTCTTACTCGCCTCGTGCAGGTTCCATGCGCCGCGCGCCTTCGGGCCCATCACGGCGGCGAGCCGATTTGGGTCAAGAGACTCAATCGGACCGTCATCCAAAATAGTCGCCGCGTGAACGATTCCCTGCAATGGCTGAGAGCACGCAGAAAATCGGGCCAGCAACGCGTCCACCGCCGTCCGATCGGCTATGTCGAGTGCGAGTGCCTCTACGACGGCGCCTCCCGCGCGCATGCGTTCAATAGCGACATGTGCTTCGGGCCGACTCGCGCCGCTGCGTCCGATGAGCACCAGCGCCCGACAACCTTGTTCCACTAACCATTCGGCGGTCTTCAGGCCGAATCCACCGAGGCCTCCCGTGACTAACCAAGTCCGGTTTGGGTCGATAACGACACCGTGGTCGCACAAAACTGGCGTCTCACCCGACTCAAGGTCGATACTGATTTTCCCGATGTGGCGCGCGCGCGCCATTGTCCGAAATGCCTCTTGTATCTCGCTCGCGGCGAAACCTTCTGTCGTAACAGGGCCGAACTTGCCACCGGCGATCATCGCGATGACCTCGTTTATCAGTTTACGGAACAGGGCCGGTCGTTCGCGACCCATTCGATCAGTGTCGATGGCCACGTACATCAGACTGCGTTCGAAGTCCGCAAGACCCAGTGTGTTACCTATGCCGATGTCCTTCTTGCCGATCTCAAGGAAGCGGCCATACGGTGCCAAAAGCCCGAGACTCTGCCGCGCGGCTTCGCCAGACAGCGAATTGAGGACTACGTCGACGCCGCTACCGCCGGTAATAGCACGGACACCTTTCACGAACTCTAGACTGCGAGAATCAAGCACGTGCTCGACGCCCAGAGTGCGCAGGAACTCCCGCTTGGCGTCGGAGCCGGCCGTGGCTATTATCTTGGCACCGAGCGAACGGGCGATCTGTATGCCTGCCTGCCCAACACCACCCGAGGCCGAGTGGATTAGCACGGTCTCACCTTGTTGCACATGGGCGAGATAGTGCATCGCGTAATAAGGCGTAACATACGCGATCAGTGAGGGTGCCGCGGCGAAGCTAAGAGATGCCGGCTTGTGCGCCATGTAGCAAGTCGAAACAGTGCGGTAGGTGCGGAAACAGCCTCCAGTATCAATCACGATGACTTGATCGCCGGGCTTGTAATCGTCCACTCCCTCGCCGACAGCGACGACTGTGCCAGCGCATTCCATACCGATGTGATTGCCGATGAATGTTTTCTCGACATAACTTGCTGAAAGCATGTTGAGTGCTTTCAGCAAGTCCTTGAAATTAAGGGACGCGGAGTGAACCCTGATTTCAACTTGGCCCTGTTCCGGCGGGTGTCGACTATCGGGGATCCAGTGCAAGCTGTCGATCACACCGGGCGTGCCGAGCTTAAGCCGCAGCGGCATGTTGAGCGAAGTAGTGGTGGGTTTTGCCGGCTTAGGTCGCCAGCGGTCGAGGCGCGGGACATAACGGGTCGCGGCGCGCAGGGCGACCTCCTCCTCGTCAACTTCGCGTGTTTCAGCAAGCAACCGGTTGGCATCCAATTTGTGCTCGTCGACATCGATGAGCTTGACGCGAAGTTCCGGTCGCTCGGTCATTGCCACGCGCCCGAGCGCCCACAGCGCGCCGGCCGCAGGTTCAACCAATTGAGAGCCAACCGGGACAGCACCTCGGGTGACGATGACAAGTCGCGGCGGCATGGCCAATCCGGACGAAGCGACTTCTCGTACGAGCTGAAGGAGCGCGTTGCACGCCAATTCGCCGGTGGGGTCGCCCGCAACATCGAGATCAAAAGCGCGGAGGTCGACTACACCTGTCCATGAGGTGGAATCACACAGGCGTGCACTGGCCTCTCCCTCTGCCACCACGGCGAGACTGAGTCCAGCAAGGTCGCGGGCAGCGGCGCTGAGGCTCGCTGCGAGGTTGGGGCGCCCTGAGATCAGTAGCCACTGCTCGTCCGTCGGCGGCGATGACTCCCGAGTGGCGACTTGCTCCCAACTCCAGGCGTAGAGCGGCGCGCTCGTTTCAGTGTCTTGCTGCTCCGTCGCGAGCTGCTGAAACCTAACGCCCTCAACCTCTGCCACAGCCGCGCCTTCGCTGTCGACAAGTCGGATATCGCACAGGAGGCTTGAAGTGTGCCGCTGCATCACCTTCACTTGGGCGAATATTGTCGCGCGGGTGGGCGCGTGCTGCCTTACCGCTCGGATGTGCACCGGCACGTATGTGCCCACCGGAGCTTCTCCGGACGAGATCGCGAGCGCCGCATGAAACGCGGCATCAAGCAGCGCTGGGTGTAGCGGATATTGCCCGCTATCGGGATCGTCACAGTAAAGCTCAACAAGAGCCTCGTCGACACCGGCTCGGATGGAGCGGATGCACTGGAAACGCGGGCCGTATTGCAGACCCAGAATTGCAAGCTGGCGGTACAGTGCAGTGACGTCCACGTCAACCGCACAGCGCGCACGAATGGCTGCTACGTCTAAGGGCGTGCCAGCGGCGAACCGACCTTCCGGAAGTCTCCCGGTGGCATGCATCTGCCACCTCGCGTCCTCTTCCGGTGCCAGCGCATTCAACGTGATGTAACCGTCGCGCGGATCGAGCTCGATCCGCAACTCCGTTTGCGATTGAGGATAGAGCGCGCGGTGGAAGGTCAGATCCTCGACCGAATTACCGCGCTCGCATTGGTCCGCGGCTGCGAGCGCCGCTACCGCATATCCTGCGCCTGGAAAGATCGTCACGCCCAAGACTTTGTGATCGGGCAGCCATGGCAAGAAGCGTTCGTTCAGTGTAGTCTTCCAGACTGGCTGCGGCCCCGCCAGCCGTTGGTGGAGTAGCGGGTGAAACTCTTCGACCAATCGATCAGCTCGGGATTCGGGTGTCTCGCGCCACAGGGTCTGCCGTTGAAACGGGTAGCGAGGTGCGCGAAGTTCCGGAGCGTGGTGTGGATACATCTGCCGCCAGTCAAGCGCGACACCAGCGCAGTAGCAGTCACCGACGCCCGCCAAGAGGGTCGGTAACTCTTCGCTGCCGCGCCGCTGGCTCGGCCACGCGTGTGCTCCTGGAACGCTGCGGATGATCGACCCTGTCAATGCCGCATGGGGTCCAACTTCAAGGAACGCCGTGCAGCCGTCCCGTCGCAACTGCTCGAGCGCGTCAGTAAGCAGCACTGGCTCGCGGACGTTTCGCCACCAGTACTCCGCGGTGAGTTCCCCGCCATAAACCCGCCTGCCGGTAACGGTTGAATAAAGGGGCGAGCACGGTGGGGCGGCCCGGAGTCCGCTCAGCGCCGCCATGAACCGCTCGTGCATCGGCTCCATCTGTCGCGTGTGGTATGCAACGCCGACCTGTATCATCTGCGCCCTGACGGAGTTCTCGTCCGCCCACGCGGAGATGCGGCGAAGTTGCTCCGCGGCGCCGCCTAGCGTAACCGACTCCTCGTCGTTAAAAGCGGCAATCTCGACATCGGGCGCAAGCTCGAGGATCTTTTGACGCGCCGTCGCGGCCTGGAGAGCTATGAACAACATCGTCCCGCGCCCCAAATGCTCTTGCTGTAGACGCGAGCGGTGATAGATCAGTGTGAAGGCGTCATCGAGAGTAAATACTCCCGCCGCCCACGCAGCGCCGATTTCTCCTACGCTGTGCCCGACGATTGCGTCGGCTTCCATCCCAAGGGAGCGGAGGACCGTCGTTACACCCACCTGCAGTGCGAGATTGGCGGGCTGCGCATGTCGAGGCTCAAGCATCGGATCGCCAAAGGTTGCTGACAACTCTATAGCAGGATTGAACATCGCCTGCAGTTCGTCAACGCCGCCGGTACGACGCCACGCCGCGTCACAGGCTACAATCGCCTCGCGGAATACCGAAGAGTCGCGGAATAGGCCCCGGCCCATTCCCCACCACTGCGCGCCCATTCCTGCGAATACCCAGACCAGCCGTGCGCTTCCAACGACTTGACCAACGCGAAGCGCGGGGTCGCGACCACCCTTGGGGAGCCGACGAAGTTGTTCAACGAAGTGATCGCGGTTACGTGCAATGACGACTACGCGATGATCGTGATGGGGGCGCCTCACCCCAAGGGCATGGCCGAAAGCCGCTAGATCCACGTCGGGACTGCTAATGACTTGCTGAGCTAAAGCCAATGCGAACTCGTCCCGGGCGCCGTTGGCGCGCGCCGATAGTGGCAGCAGCCACGGCCCCACGCCTGAGTTCACCCGTTTCGCCTCGATTGCCGGGGCACGCTCGAGGATCATGTGGGCGTTGGTGCCTCCATAGCCGAATGAGTTTATCGCTGCAAATCGGCCAAGAATCGGGGAAAGTTTTTCAAGTCGGTTCGGTACGCGTAAGCCGAGCGCGGAAAAATCTATTTTCGCGTTTGAGTTTACCAAGTGCAAATGAGGCGGGACCTGCTGATGCGCGAGGCATAGGGCAGCTTTCATCATCCCGGCGACGCCGGCGCCCGCTTCTAAATGACCGATAATTGTCTTTACGGATCCAACCCATACAGGCTCGTCACGTTTACGCTGGCCAATCGCGTGGCCGATTGCGTTGGCCTCTATAGGATCGCCAACCTGTGTGCCCGTCCCGTGCGCCTCGACATACCCAATTTCTCCTGGATCGATTCCGGCGTAAGCGCAGACCTCGCCGATCAAATTTTCCTGGGCAGTGCCGTTCGGCACTGTTATGCCCGGGGTCCTGCCATCTTGATTTATGCCGCTCCCGCGGACGAGTGCTATGATGCGGTCCCCGGCAGCTAGCGCAACCGAAAGCGGTCGCACGACCACCACCCCGGCACCTTCGCCCCTCGCGTAGCCACTGGCAGCAGAGTCGAAGGCCCGACAACGGGCGTCGCGAGCTAAGAATCCGCCCTTGGCTTCGATGATCGTCGATTCCGGCCTCAACATGATATTCACACCGGCAATCACGGCGATGTCGCACTCGCCATCCCATAGCGATCGGCACCCGAGATGCGCGGCGACGAGCGACGACGAACACGCGGTGTCGACAGTGAAGGATGGGCCCTGTAGATCGAAGACGTGCGAGATGCGATTGGACAGCATTACCATAGAGGCGCTGGCCGCCGAGTTGGAGGAGATCGAGTCGCGACTGAGTACACCCATCTGTTGGAGTGCGTTGTCAAAACAGAACGCTCCGACGTAGACACCCATACGCCGCCGCTGCGCTTCCTCGAGCGCCAGACCGGCGTGCTCGAAAGCATCCCAAGTTGTCTCAAGTAGGAGTCGTTGTTGCGGATCCATCACCGCTGCCTCGCGTGGCGATATACCAAAAAACGCCGCGTCGAAGTCCCAGATCGACTCCCGCAGGAAGCCGCCTTGGCGGGTGCACATACGCCCTGGCGAAGCGGGATCCGGGTCATAGAACTTACGGATATCCCAACGATCGGTGGGGACGTCGCAGATCGCGTCGATTCCATCGCAGAGCATTTGCCAAAACGCTTCGGGGCCGTCTGAACCGCCCGGAAAACGGCAGCCCAGACCGACGATAGCCAGAGGTTCAGGATTTCTCGACATCGGCGCTCCGCTCGAGGTTGGCAATGGCGTCAGCGATCTGCTCCGATTGACGAGCAATGGCCCGCAGGACGCCTTCGGGAGAAACTAGATACCCTGCAAAGTAAAGCCCGGGTGCGTCGAGCGCTTCCGCTGCAGCCGAGAGCCGCGGCAGGCCTCGCTCGTCGAGCGCGAGCGCCGGACCGAGCAGCTCGGAAAGCCCGGGACGGAAACCGGTTGCTGCGATCACGACGTCCGGCTCGATTGCGGGGCCGTGCGCGACTTTAACCACATCCCCGTCGATCGACGTCACCGCCGCCACCGCCTCAACCTGCCCCTCAGCCATCGCCGCGATCAAGCCGACGTCGACTACCGGCGCAGTCTGATCTCGCGTGATCTGCGTGAACAGTCCACGCGACGGCCGCGGGAGTCCTAGCCAGGTTAAGTCGCCGAAGCAAATTCGCTGCAGACAACGGACCAGAACGTCCAACCCCGAAGCGGGCATTATTCCAAGAAGCACGCTCGCGACCTGGACGGGCACTCCAAAAAGCGAGCGCGGGAGAATGTTGGACCGGTCGCGCACAGCAATACGCACCCGCGAAGCACCGCCGAACGCGAGATCGGCTGCGATTTCGGCGCCCGAGTTACCTGCGCCGACCACTAGAACATCGAGTCCGCGAAATGCCGCAGGATCGCGGTATTCGCTGGAGTGCATTACGACGCCGCGAAAGCGACCCTGCTGCGCCCATTCCGGCAGGTAAGGCGTGCGGTTAAGACCCGTGGCCAAAATGACTCGATCGGCATGCCACGACCCCTGATCGGTGTCGACGCGCCAGATCTTTCCTTCTCGATGAACACCAGATACCGTCGTCTCTGCGACGATGTGGAGCCCGTGGTGCCGCGCGTAACGTTGAAGGTATCTAGCAAAGTCGTTTGCTGCAACCCACTGGCCCCAAGCTCGTGGAATAGGTAATCCCGCAAGCCCGGACAGCGCTCGCGTCGTATGCAAACGCAACCGATGGTAGTGGCTTCGCCAGCACTGGCCGACATTGGTTGCTCGCTCGAAGATTACAGTCTCAACGCCGCGCTGTGCAAGAGCCGCCCCATTCGCCAGTCCTGCGGGCCCCGCTCCCACGATCGCGACTCGGAGGCGTCTAGATCGCGGTAGCGGCTGGAGAGCAAGCCGCCGTGGCGACGCGTCCCGAAGCGGGACTGCGAAGCGCTCGATCAGTCGAGCGACCTCGCTCGCATCTTGCTCTGCGAGTACCCAATGGCCACGTCCCTCAAGCACGCAAAGTTCAGCGGGCACCCTATAGGCCCGCTGATTGGCCTCGACGATGGCGATTGGGGTAAGACGATCCACGGAGCCCGCCACAAGTAGTAATGGCGCACGCTCGAGCGCGCGAAGCGATACGTCGGGGAGTCCCGTTACATATGACATGCTCAATCGGGACAAGACACGGCCGGACTCGGAGATAACGGATCGTTCGAAGGATGCTTGCTGTTCGTTCGCTGACAACTGCGCGACGAAGTCCTTCTGCCACCCCGCGTAGTCCATTCGATAGGTTCTCAGCCGCGCAAATCGGTGCCCAAAGATCCGCGTCCCTGTGGGTACGACAAGCCCGCGCAGTGACCGGATACCGCGGGGCGGTATCGGACAGAGCGCGATTGCGCCACATCCCAAGTCGCGATCCAGCAGTATCTGAGCGATAAGTCCGCCGACGGAGTGCCCTATCAGAAGAGGAGGCTCATCGCATTCACGAACGTGCCGTGCATAGTGCTCGACAATGTCGTCTATCCCGAGCGTGGCGAGCCGCGGGTCGGGTTCCGTGCGGAGTAACCCGACTTCACTGTCCTTGTACGGCCAGTCAGGTGTGATGCAGGCAATGCCCCTAGCCTTAAGCGTGTTTATAAGGTGTTCCCAACAACGAGAGTTCACCCACTCTCCATGAATCAACACCGCTACGCGACGACAAGTCATGGGATCCTCATACACCCAAAGCGTCGCGCTCTTGTTAGATCACGCCTCGAGCTTGATCTGAAACATTTCGGGGACTGGTAGATCGCTGACATGACTGGAGAGGCCACCACGAAGTGATTTCTGAATTTCGCTATTATCCCACGCGACTGCATCCGCTTCGGTGTCCCAAATACTTATAGTCATTACCCGATTCGTCTTGTGATCTCCGAGTACATAGATGTGACGGAATCCCGCCGCCTGTTTCATCGCAGGAATGATACTTTGCAACCAGAAAAGGGTACCTGATTCAATCCTACCAGGTTCGACCGTCGTCATCGCAACTCTCGCCACTCCCTGAGTGTCAGCGCTCATCGTGATCTCCTTTTTGATTCGCGTAAGATATTCAAAACTCTCGGTGCCCGATTGCCACCATTTCCTTGTCCAAAAACCGGACCGATAACGCCATGGCCCAGTTAACGCACTATGCCCGCTAGACAACACCTTCGCGACGCGGTGACGACTTGTCTCTCGCAAACGGTCGGTGCAGGCCGGCCGCCGCGAGGTCCGGACATGCGAGGTACATAGCGCAACGCCGCTACGAACACAGCGCAGAAACGGCTTCCGAACCGGAAAAAACAAATGCCGCGTCTTTTCTTATTCGCGGTTGATTCCTTCTTTTCCCTCCCTCAAGCCGCCTGGCGGGCGACCGGCAAATATACTATTTATAGGCGGTGCTCGACTCAAAACCAAGAAAAGCCCTATTTTTAGTCTCGACGAATTCCATGAGATTCGTGTGCTGCCGCACATTCTTCAACCGGATCGTATGTCAGTCGCGCGGCGCGAGCGGCCAAAAGGGACATTTCATGCTGTGCATGGCTAGCATTGGCGATTTACTCGGCTGCGCGCCTTTCAGGTACAACCGCTTTCTTCAACGGCGCCGTCCAGAGATAAAACGGCAAGAGATATGTCTGCGTGCCGGCCTTCGCGACACGTACGTCCGCGCAAACCTGTTCGAGTTCTGCTGATCGGAACTGTACCGCCCAGTCCTATCGGTGGCGGCTGCCGGGTATGTGAGCGGGTGACGCCAGATATCCTGTTAGCGTAATTGATGGAGAGTAATTAGGACTTACGCAAATTGAATTCGAACGGTCGGATTTTTGAGCTGCTGACGGTGGAATTCGTCGAGCATCTGGTGTTTGACCTGATAGAGGGTGCGGCAGGTTTGCCTGGCAATCTCAGCGAGACGAATCCACACCAGTACGACGCAGGCAATGTGATTGCGCTGGATACGCGCTTTGAGGCATTGGCAGCGCTCGATCCCGGTCAGTTGTTAGGCCTCGCGATGAAACTGCTCGATCTTCCAGCGTAGGCCGCACGCGTCTTGTGTGGCCTGAGAAGAATCCTGAGTGAGGCCGTTGGTGACGACCCAGTCCGTGCGGTGTGTCGACACCTCAACCCGGAACAGCTTCACTTTGTGATGTTTGGGAAAGCCTTTGATCATGATGGTTTTGCCGTGCGCGAGAGAGTCCGCATCCCACTCCAGTGAATCAACGCGCCGGTACGGCGATTTCGCACCGAAGTCGTCCACCTGCCGATTGGCGCGCAGCGGGCAATAGTAGATCTTCTCCAGCGACTCGATGAACAGCATCAGATCGCGCGTGGCATACCAGGTATCCATCAGAATACGCCGGAACGGCAGGCGTGTATGATGAACCAGGTTAATCAGCATGTCGCGCACGTGATCCAGCTTGGTTTTGCCGTCGCCGTCCGGATCGTAGAGGCGATAGTCGATGATCCAATGCTCCTGCGTCAACGGATTCACGTACACGCAGTTCACCATGCCGATGCCCTTGATCAGACCGTGAGCATTGCCGCTGTATTAACGTCGGACCAACTCGATTTTGTGGGAGAAATCCTTATTGATGATCGTGTCGTCGAACGCGATGCAACCTTCCTTGTGAGCCGCGATCTGTTCACGCACGTTGTCCCATACGAGACGCGGCGTCATCTTCTCGTTACGCAAAAACCGGTTGATGGCATCTTGGCTCATCTCTTC
This sequence comes from Paraburkholderia sp. BL18I3N2, assembly GCF_003001875.1. Lineage (NCBI taxonomy): Bacteria > Pseudomonadati > Pseudomonadota > Betaproteobacteria > Burkholderiales > Burkholderiaceae > Paraburkholderia > Paraburkholderia sp. BL18I3N2. Next base: position 72,554 of record NZ_PVNC01000024.1, on the reverse strand, counting down.
AACATGGTCGGCGAAGTTCGTCAGCGCGTGGTTCATCGGACTCACCAGCAGGTACTGGCAGTAATCTAGGCGGGTCGGGCGTTTCGGCATGCCCTCGACATTACGAACTTTGGCTTCGCGATGGTTTACGTGGCTTCGTAATAATTCGTTTCCGCGCTCAGGCGTGGCTTTTCGCGTAAGTCCTAGTAATTTCTTACGTATACCAAAGCGCTTACGGTTGGGTGGGTGTTGATAGCGGTAACGCCCTGTAACGGCCGTCGCACCAGCGCAAACTCGTATGACTGGATTGATCGCTTGTTGTCCTCCAAACGGGAGCAAAACTGCCGTTCGAACTAGTCGCGCGTCCGACGTCAGCAAAGCCGACCATAGCCGCCGTTGACCGACGGTCGCGTCAGCGGCGGCTATGGCCGAGTTGCGCGCGTAGCGCGTCCGTCAGGTTCCGGAGCATTGCGGCCGCTTTAGGGTAGCCCGTCGGAAATGTGTCACCGCTTCGCCAGGAAATGGAGAACTTTCGTTCGACGCCGCCGGCCAACCGTTTGCTCTTGTCGAGGAACCCCTCGATGGGTCGCGAGAAGACGGCAATACCGGTTTCCGGTTCGCAATGAAGCGCGCCAGCACGCACCGCCGGTTGTCGAGTTTCGTGGCTGAGCAAACAGTCGGCGCATTCCCCGCGGCCATATCGAAGCCGCGGGGCCGCACTCTTCTCCTCACTACCCCGATCACGCCTGTTCTTTCGTGACGCGTGAAAGAATACGCCTATTCTGAAACCCGCCGTTACGCAATCTGACGGGCAAAACAGCCTCTATTCGTGAAGACAGGACGAAGCTTGCAACGGGGGCATCCTCATGGGGCAGTATGGAGCCAAGGCGATCCTCTCAACGAACGGCGAACTCCGGCAAACAATTGCCTTTTGACGGGTTGCGGACGGCGTCCCCAGTCTGGATCGTCGACGTGCCTCGTCGTCGGCTGACGCCCGAACGTACCGCGGCATGGTGCAGAATTCGGTGATAGGTCATTGCGCCACAGCCCCAACCGCACTCATGGTGGCGCGCAGCTGCGTGACACTCAGTTCGATGCGGGTCGTCTGGTTTGACGCCCCGTTCAGAACAGTGATGCCTGACGCGGATCACGGGCGGGCGGTCGCGAAGCGTTAGCCGCCTTGCGACTGCGCGCGGACCCGCGCCGCTGGGCGACACGGCGCAAATGCGCGATCAGGGACACGGTCTGCATGCCCGCCGTGAGCGTAAGTGCAAAGTGTCCGATGTCTCCCGGCGCACCCGGGCGACAGGCGCGCAGCGACGGCCGCAGTGAAAGGCGTCGCGCGCGGGCGATTAACTGGCTGCGGCGCATACCGGGCCAGCAATCCGCGACGAACTGGCGGACGGTGGCGGGCAGTGACTCGGGGGCGACGTCGCCGGGCAGCGCCAGGGCAACGAGTTCAAATGCATCAGCCATCGTGTAACACTCTCCTTCTCCAACGTCGTGCGAAACAGGCCGGCGAACATTTCTGCCTATGGCCTCGCGAAGCCGTATCTGCCATCCGGTTCGGATCTTGCCACAAGTCGCGATATGAATAGCGCCGCTATCTATGCCTGATCATCCACTACAGTCTGCGCCACCGCCTTGATGTTGCAGGAGGCGTCAATGCCTGCAAACGCTTCGTGACCCTGTGCACGACTAAGCACCGCGCTGGATCACAGCAAAAAGATCGAAGCTTTATTCAAAATCATCATCTCGCCAGGACGTGGCGACGGTGGCAGCCCTCCATCCGGTGAACACATGCCACGGGATGCTCGAACTCTGAAAGTTGCAATCCACAAAAGGTGAGCTAGAATCAGGTGCATTCTTCACCAAAGGATCGCTCACCATGCAAATGCAAAGTTGGGTAGGAACAATCGAGCGCGAATGGCATCAGTTGCGCCGCGCCGACCCCACCCTCGACGTCGAAAAGTTTTCCCGTCACGTCATTGCAGCAAACAAGACTGGCTTCCTGTCAGCCGAGTCGATCGCCGCCATCGCAAATGCGCTTCTCACCAGCACGCTCAGTCGCGCGCCGGACCTGGGCCGCCGGCTACTGGAGCGCATCGGCACAAACCGGCATCCGGCCTGGCGAATGGCAATGGCCATTTCTCTCGTCACACCAACGGGAGGCGAGGCGGACCTTGAGAAGGGTAATGTGATTTTCGAAGATGTGATGAAGGATGAGACCGCGGACGGTCATCTTCGCGGCATGGCTGCCGCCGCGCTGGCCGATAGCGCCCGACTCGGGCGGGGCATGCAGGCCGACGTGAGCCACGCGCTCTCGCTTTACGAGCAGGCCATCAAACTGGGGCACAAGGCCTCAGCTCACAATCTCGGGCTGTTCTGGGAGGGCGCGTGGGGTGCAGAAGACCGGAGCGGTATGCCGGACCGCACGAAGGCTATACAAAGTTATCGACGCGGTGGAGATGACATGCGTTGCCAACGCCGTCTGGCAGCGCTGCGGTGAAGCAGTCCCACCGCCTGCGAGACGAGCCGGAGGACGAGGTTAAGAGGTGAAACCGCTTTGAGATGGCCGCACCTATGCGCCCGCAGGCAAACTGGTGCCGCGTCTGCCGGCGCCCGGACTGAAGCGTTCAGATCCATACCTAGTCAGAACCTCACGCTCCGCCGGGCGCCTTCGTGATGACACAGGCACTGTCACTATCGGCGGCCTCTCCCTTGGGACTTGCGTCAGGGATTGGCGACATCCGGCACTCCACAGACTTTCCCGTCAATGGATACGCCGACATTACGGAGAAGAGTCTCCTCCTGATGCGAGGGCGCGCATGGTTTGAACGCAGGTCTGCGCGAAATGAAAGGGGACGGGATCTCGGCGTCAATCGGCGAGCAGGCTTTCCCGATCGATACCAGCGATACGATTCAGCGAGGCGCGTGTGAGCTTCCCTGGCGCGTCGGATGGCGGCGGGCAAATGCGTCACCGACGGTATGAGCGCAAATATGCCTGGCAATTCGAACCATTCGAGCCTGAAGAACCAGCTGGGCTTTTGCGCGGCTTGCTGTGCAACTGACCCATCCCCTGACCGCGGACGGATCAACCGTCGGTGGGAGCCTTTGCGCTGAATGTGAGAGAGCCGACGAATCAATCTTCCATCGCCTCCCTGATATGCGACGGTTTCCGGTGACCGGCGGAAGGCAGACGATGCGATGCCTCACAGGTCGGGCGCAATCAGACTGAGACTGGAAGATCGGGACGTGGGCGCAGTGTCGTGTTGTGGCCCGGCTCCCGCGTATATTTTCGCGGCAGACCGTCGTTGACGCGCCAAATGCCAGCATCGCCTCATTTATAATTCAAAAGTCAGCACGCCAATCATCGCAGGAGCCCTACTTTATGAGTCAACCCCGCGGACGATATGCGGGATCCCGGGACAGCGGCCAGCGCCAGCCTCGTCACCCAAAAAAATCTCCGTCCACCCGGCCGAGACAACCATACGTCAATGCACCTGCCCGGGACCCTGCCCAGACGGCCTCCATTTTCAAGACACGGTCGTTCCAGTTTCTGGTCGATACGGTGGGCGCAGAGAATATCGCCCTGGGACTGGGATCGAACATGGCGCGGGTGGCCGAACTCACGAAGGGCGAGAGATTCACGCCCGAGACCGCCTTTCACATGGAAACCACGCTTGGGTTGCCTCACGGCTTTTTTGACCAGCCCAATCCAGCGCTTGCGCCCGAAACCATCGCCCGCCTGAAATCACCGCTCGACTTCATTCAAACCGACGACGAACCGGAAGCAGTGTCGGAAACACCTGAACCGGATTTCGCCCTGAGCGGCGACCAGCAATCCGATCCTGAAACCAGTTTGTCCGAGGAAGCGCAAATGCCGAAGAAAGCAACGGGCGGGTCGCCCAAGGCCGTCAGGGACAGTCGAAGCCGGATGGCCGAACCGTCTGCCCCTCATGCACCAAAAAAAAGCTTGCCCTCGAAACAGCGGATATCGGCTGCAACAACCCAACAGCGACCCCTGGCACTAGACGACAGCGAAGAGCTGGAAAACATTCGACGCACCAACCTCCATGTTCTTACGGGTCGCATCGGATCGAAAGCAAGACTGGGTGTAGTCATGGCGATGAGCGGATCCAACATGGCCCATCGGCTATATGGCAAGAAACGACTGGACAGTGTCGAAGCAAACCGTTTCACGGAGCGACTTTGTTTGCCCGCTGGCTGGCTGGACACGCCGCGCTCCGAAGCCGAAATTCCGGAGTCGGTGTCGCGTTTGCTCACGCCCGCTTCGCGCGGCCGTGCCTCCGTTGAACAGAACGAGCCGCACGCGGCCGCGACGACGGATGGCGTGCCAGCGAAGCATGCCGATGCGAAGGCGCGCACGGGGCGCGCACGAGCGGGCGTCCGGATCGGGCCGGAAAGCGCCTCACCTGTTTCGCCCGGGATCACAGCAGAGAAACAACCGGTAGCGGTCAGCCAGCAGGATCATGACAGCGACGCTCCGGGGGTGCTTGTGGGGCGCCCAGCAGAAGAAGGTAATGGCGACGCGCCGGCAGCTACACTGGCAAGCCTTGAGTCGCTTCCAGCCGCTGAAACCCCGCAGCAATCCCCCATCCCGCTCCCTGCTTCCGTGACCAGCCTTGAGAATCTTCAGGGTATCGCGCCGATCGCGGAAGCATTGATCAAGACGCTGGCAGGTAAGGCGCGCACGGGTCGACTGGACGAACTGAAGGCGCTGCAGCTTTTGCAGCAGGCAGTGCTCCTGTGAGTCGGCGGTAGCGTGCTACGACAGATTCTGCAATGACGCGTGAAGCGCATCGGGATAGCCTGGCCCCGGTGCGCGAGGAATCGCCCTGTTCCTGAACGACGGTGGACCGTAGCTCAATGGTCGAGAAATTGCCTGAGCTTGTCGACCCGACCCGGGAGCATCCGTTTTCAGACCACCTGCTTTCGATCTGCCGGATCCGTCCGCGTGCCAGGTCGAGCTTTGTGCCCTGCTCCTCGAACGTATGGTCGGGCGCTGTTTTGAGCGCGGAACGCGTCCGGAGCACCTGCGCTTACGCGGCAAGTGTGCATCGAGCGCCTCATCGACCGCGACAAGGTTAGAAAACATGCTCACCGCACTCCGAGATGAAGACGGCCATCAACGATCAGGTATCCTTACTTTACACCTACAGTCTTTTCGCACTGTCCCGACAAAGGTTGCTATGAAAATTGCTCCGGATCTGCGTCTGGAACAGGCGAGCTGGCAGTGCCGGCGAGGAATTGCCGGAGGCGGCGTTCTGCGCTGATTATTTTGTGGAGGGGTGCGGTGGCGAGTTGCGCATCGCGCAAAGCCAGCAGGCTCTCAAAAATGGGAACGGCGTCTTTAGCGAGCACCCACTCGTTTGCTGCATGGGCCAGTTCCAGGGCGGCCTCCACGGCATGTTCCGCAGTCTTGAAGCGTCGGACCGGTTCGTTTCCGTAACCGTCCTCCTGGAGAAACCATGCGAGGTACACGGTTCGCATCAGTTCATTAAACAGGTGTCCGTTGCCATGACCGTCGCGGCAGGCAACAAGCGCAAGATGGGAGGTCAACGATTGCTCCCGAACCGACGCCTGGTCCATCGGCAATAACATCGCTTTCGTGAGATGTTTTCGTGGTCGCGGAACACCTGGCCCGCCTCGCCTTGAACTCATGTCGTCTGAAAATGTATGTGTGACAGTGCGACTATTCTAACGAGGTCTTCTCCGCGATCGGCGATTCTGGCGTCGCGAGTCTCTCGCCTTCCGTCTTCTCTCCGCGATAGTCCGTGCTACCCGAGCAGACCTTATCCGGGGGACGACGCTGGCGTAATGTGGTGAGTTACAAATTCATTGAATTATTTTCGCCGCGCAATAAAGTGCTATGTGTGGCACGGACACGAGGACGGGTGATGAGCGGAAGCGGACGGCCCAAACGGGAAGGCGCTGACGTTGCGAGCGCGTATCGTGCTGGCCTGTGCTGAAGGGATGGAAAACAAGACGGTCGCGGCGAAACTGCAACTTACCCTGCATACTGTCTCTAAACGTCGCGCGCGAATTGTCGCTGACCGTGTGGACGGACTGTTTCACGCGCCACACCCCGGTGCACCCAGGACAATGGAAACATGCATGTCGGCGCGGCTATTGCGGTGGCTCAACCAGGTCGAACGGTGGTTCGCTACGCTTACCGAAAGGTGTCTTCGTCGCGGCACGCCTGGTTCGACGCGCCGGCTCGAAGATGCAATCCGGCAATACCTTGACGTCTACAACGCCAAACCCCAACCCTTCATCAGAGCGCGTGCCGACGGGATCCTGGCTAGTCTCGAGCGGTTTTGTGTGCGGGTTCAGAAGGCCGCAGGATGAATGTCATGAATATCGATACCGACGCAATCGACGAAGTCGCCTTGGCACTTCTCTACTTGACGCTGCACGATCAGTACCGCGCCTGGAAGGGCTTCGACTGGGAGGTGCTGAATCGCCTTTACGAAAAGGGCCTCATCTGCGACCCGGTCAACAAGACGAAGTCGGTGGTCTTTACCGAGGAAGGGTTATGTGAGTCCGAGCGCCTATTCAGGCAGCATTTCGTTATCCCGGACCGCACGAACGGCCGATGTTACGCACTTCTAAGTAATCACAGTAGCGACGCTTGCGCGCACGATCGCTGTGCACGTAGATGTACAGCCGCTCGTAGAAACCGCGCGGCTCGCGCTGGGCAGTGACTTCAACATCGCATGGTTGATGCCGGGTGAGTCCCTCGTTTCGATTCTGTGGAAGTTCGCATGCGCCAACGCGCTGCCTGGGGATGTGCTCCTCCGTATGATGAGCCCCGATGTTGATCCGCGTGACGGCGTCGCACCACGGCCGGACGCTATCGATATTGCGCTCCTGCGCCACCTGGCGAGGCTACCCAGAAAGGTATTGGATGCATCGTTGATCGATTCGACTGTGCATGAGCGGTATCACACGGTCTTCCGGTATTGCAGGCAGTCGTAGGACGTAATAAATCTGTCACCGGCCCTCCCCAGCAACCGGGGGCAAGAACGCGCGCATGTTGACACTTTTATTGCCCTTTGAATCGGCATGAAAGTGTCAACTCACGTATGTCCGTATTAAATTTGCCAACTCGCCTCCTACACTTCAGATCCCGTCGGTAGGAGGCCGATCTCATGGCGGATACCCTTCACGCGACCGGGCCGGTCGCGCTTGGTCGTCCACGCGGCGCACACCGATTCGAAGCATTCAGCCCCAAGCTCGCGCGCCGGGTCATGTTCTACCGTCGTGCGTTGCTTGAACAATGGTTATTGTTCGAGGCAAACCCGAAGGTGATCACCTTCTGCGAGCGACCTGGCTACGTGCTGATCAACGAAGACCGTCATCTCGCTGATTTCTGGGTGCGCTACGTTGATCGCGAGGAGTTGGTTGTACTAAGCGAACTGCTTTGGGGATCCGATTTGGACGCATCACACGCTAAGGTTGACGCTGGCACCGCAGAAGTCAGGCTGGTCGCATCGGCTGAACTCGCTGCGGCCCGTGCGTGGACGGACAACTGGCAGCGCATCCTCCCATACCTCGTTGCGAACCGGGGCGTTGTTCCGGCAACGTTACCGCCGGTCATCGTGCAATTCGTGGAGGAGCCACGCCGACTGCTCGATATTGAGCGCGAGTTCGTGACGAGCGACCCGGTGATCGTTCGCGCTGCCTTGTTCGGCCTGCTGCACAGCGGTCACGTCACCGCGTCGGCACTTCAGACGCAACCACTGTCACTGCTCACTTCCTTCGTAGCGTTGGAGGCGTCATCATGAGTCGCCGCAAGCCGGAGTTGCAGACGATTGATGTCAACGCCTGGCCCGCTGTCGCCCATACCGAGCTTGACGAACCGGTCCGCCGCAAGTTCGAGGCGCGGCGGCAAGCCATACTGCGCTACATCGCCGGCGAGCCGATCAGGGCCATCGAAGTTTCGACTCACTTCAATCGGCGGCAGTTGTACCGCTGGCTTGAGCGCGCCCAGACAGTTCACCCTGACGGCCGCCCCTTCGGCTTCCGCGCGCTCATCCACTACGTGCGCATCGCGGAATATGCGCGAGTGCGTGATGTGCAGGTGCGCGGCGAGTGTGGCAGCCGCGGGGCAGCTGGCGCGCTCGCCCAGCTTCTCGAACGCTACCCGACGTTGACAGGGTGGCTGCTGCTTCAGGTAAAGCAACGCAAGGTGTGGCTCGAGCAGGTCCATACCGACGGGCACCTGCGCACGCGTCTGCGCGGCCTGCAGTCTCTACACGACAATTTCCTGCGGCAATGCCGGTCAGTCGGGTTGACGGCGGCCGACTACCCGCTGAACACGGCCGACCATGCGATCCGCTCGCTTTCGCGACGGGTGAAGGCGGAGCTGCTGCGAAGCTTCGGGGCCGCTGCACACTCCGCCGGCGCCACGCATCTCAAAGGCCTGCCGCGTGTTGACGACTCCGGTCCACCCGCAGCGGTCCGACCATATCAGGTCGTCGAGTTCGACGGTCACCGGCTGGACGTACGCCTCAAGGTGGTGGTACGTGATCCGCTGGGTTTCGCGCATGAATTCGAGATGGAAAGAGTCTGGCTGCTGGTGATCATCGACATTTGCACGCGTGCCGTGATTGGGTATCACATAGCATTAGCCACAGAATACAGCCGCTACGACGTCATCAAGACTATCGAGAATGCATTGACGCCTCACTGCCCGCGAACGTTCACAATACCAGGCCTCACCTATGGACCGCAGGACGGCTTTCCGTCAGGGAAGATGCCTGAACTGGGCTACGTGACCTGGGAGTGGATCAGGCTCGACAACGCGAAGGCCAACCTCGCCGACGAAACGATGACGGCGTTGTGCGAATTCGTCGGCTGCCTCGCTGATGCCGGACCGAAACACTGCCCGGACGAGCGGCCCTATATTGAACGCTTTTTCGGCACGATTGCCAGTCGGCTGTCTTCACGGTTGCCGGGATACACGGGTTCTCATATACGCGACCTTCGCCGGGCGCTGTCGGATCCCAAAGGCGATCTGCGTCTCTACGCCTCCCTTGATGAACTGGCGGAACTCGTTGAGTACGCCATCTCGAGCTACAACGGCACACCGCACCGCGGACTCAACAACGCGACTCCGCTTGAAGCGATGGAGTACCTCGTGCGCGGCCGCGAAATGATGCTCGTCTGGCTGGCCGAACACCAGCGCAGGACGCTCTGCCTGATGCAGTCGGCACGGCAGTGCCGCGTGCGGGCCTACCTTCAACAGGGCGTGCGCCCGCACATCAACCTGTATGGCGTGCGCTACACCAACAGTGTTCTTGCAACGAGTGCGCACCTCATCGGTCAGCATCTGCTGATCTACATGAACGCCGACGACCTGCGCTCCGTGCGCGCTTTCCTCTCCGACGGCATGGAGCTCGGTGTACTCGAGGTGCAAGGCGCGTGGCGTGTGGTGCCGCACAACCTCAAGCTGCGTCAGCAGATTCTCAAACAATCGGGCAGTCGGCGACGCAACGCCAGCCTCGGCCTCAACCCGATTGAAGCCTACGTCGACGAGAAGATGAGACAGGCGAAGAAGACCCGCAAGGCTGCGACGGAACTCGCTCATGCGGCGCAATTGCTCAGATCGGCACCGACTGTGCGTACTCCCGTCGGTCCGCCCCGCCCGCCCGGGACAGATTCCGTCATCTCGGACACAGCGCCAGGGATGGATACGCAAGCGACCACGGTCAACGATTTTAAGCAATGCACCCTGGTTCGCCCGCGAAAGCTTTCGATCGGTACTGGTCAGGTCTTTTAACTCCGCTGTTCTAGCTGCGAGGTGTGTCATGTCGCTTCAGATTCCGCGTCCGGTCGATCCATCGCTGCACCCACTCGTCACCGGCAACTATCGCCTTGCCACCCCTGCGATCGAGGCGTTCTATGAGCTCGTCACGCGCTGCCTGCGCTATCGCATCATGGGCGCGCTCATCTATGGGCCATCGCGGGTTGGCAAAACGCGGGCCATTGAATACGTGCGGCTGCTCCTCGCGCGTCAGTACCCAAAGATAACAACTTATCATGCGCAGTGCGAGCACAAGCCGCGGCATGCAGAGGGGCCCTTCTTCGCGACTCTGCTGGAGGCGGCGGGCGATCACGCACCCAACGCCGGCACCAGTTCGGCCAAACGTTCGCGCCTGTCATTGCGTATTCGCGAGGCAGCCGCGCGCTCGGGAAGCAATGCTGTGTTCATGTTCCTCGACGAGGCCCAGAGGTTCAATGAAAATGAATACGAGTGGTTGCGAGACGTGCATGACGTACTTGATCGCCAGCAGATCAAGCTCTTCACGTTTCTCGTCGGGCAGGAAGAACTACTCGCGCAGAAGACCGCATTGCAGCTTGCGGGCAAGACGCAGATCGTCGCGCGCCTCATGGTCGACGAACTCGCGTTCTATGGCATCCGCAATGCCCAGGACGTCGCGACATGCCTGAATGGGTACGATCAGACGGCCTACCCCGACGGCACGCCCTGGAGCTTCACACGCTTTTACTTGCCAGAGGCGTTTGACGCCGGCTATCGCCTGGTGAGCGACGCCCGTCAGCTGTGGCAGACGTTCGAGGCCGCACATCACAAGGCGAGCTTCCCGGCAACCTCGATTTGCCGATGGAGTCGTTCGTCCGCGCCGTCGAGATTGTCCTCAAGGAAAGCGAAATCAAGGATGCGCCGGGTTACTGCCCGGAGCCGGCTTTGTGGACCCACGCTGTTCATCATTGCGGCTATATCCAGTCCCGCCATGCAACCGGACGCGTGCTCGCAACAGCGTAGTTGTAAGGCACATCAGACGCTGCGCTATCCGATTCTGACCTTTGACGAATGGCGGTCCGGAAGGCCAGCGGACTGCGAGTTCAGGATCGATTGGCTCCTGCCGGGCGAATCGCTCGTTTCGATTCTGTGGAAATTTGCGTGCGCCAATGCCCTGCCAGGCGATGTACTGATGCGCCTGATGTGCCCCGACGCTGATCCACTCGCAGGGGTGGTCCCGCTGCGAAGCGCGCTCGCTCTCACTCAACTTCGCCGGCTGCTGCGTCTGCCCGAGCCCGTGTTGCGCACATCGTTGCTCGACAGGACGCCGGGCGACCGGTACCACGCGGCTTTCAGGTATTGCCGACAGTGTGCGGCTCACGGCTACCATAGTGTGCTGCATCAACTTGCGGAGGAAGATTGGTGTGCAGCCCATCAGGAAAGACTTCGCACTCGCTGTCCGCAATGCAGTCGGCAAAGTCCGTTCATGATCAACAGCAGTGGATAACGTCAACTACAACGTCCGATTGCGCGACAACTATGATGGCCGGCGCATTGACTCAGGTTTTTTGTTACCGAGCTAGGCTCGTTGCCTCAAGTATTTTGCTACCTGTCAGACGGCTGGCGGGAGCGACTTATGACGAGGCTCAGAATGACAACAAGGCGGGAATTGATCGAGGCAGTCGGCGAACGGTACCGCCGTTCTGAACGGAACGACAAGCGGCAGATCCTGGACGAGTTCGTTGAATTGACGGGCTATCATCGTAAGCACGCAATCCGAGTGCTTTGCCGGGAGCAGCAGCCGGCGAAGACGAAGCCCGGCCCACAGCGACGCTATGACGATGACGTTCATGCCGCACTGATCCTGCTATGGGAGGCCGCCGATCGGATCTGCGGCAAGCGGCTGAAAGCGCTCATCCCTACGTTGATCGACTCGATGACACGGCATGGGCATCTATCGCTATCGAAGGACTTGCGCCAGCGGCTCAAGCAGATCAGCGCCGCTACCATTGATCGGCTTCTGCGAGATGTGCGCGAGCAAGCTTTCAGCGGCCAGCGCCGCCGAGCTGGTGGAATTGGCAATGCGATTCGCCGCGCAGTGCCCATTCGAACCTTCACCGATTGGAATAACCCGCTGCCCGGTTTTCTGGAGGTCGATTTCGTTGAGCATTGCGGAGGCACCAAGATTGACGGTGAGTTTGTACACAGTTTCGTGATGACAGATATCGCCACAGGTTGGACGGAGTGTCTCGCTATGCCGTTTCGCAGCGCGTCGTTCGTTCTTGAGCACGTCGAACAGGTTCGCGGTGCCTTGCCGTTTCCGCTACGCGGCCTGGATTGTGATAACGATAGCGCCTTCATGAACGCTTCTGTCTTTGACTTCTGCAAAGCAACCGGGATCGAGCTGACCCGTTCTCGTGCTTATAAAAAGAACGATCAGGCATGGGTTGAGCAGAAGAATGGCTCCGTCGTGCGTCGTCTCGTGGGCTACGGCAAGTTACGAGGTCTTGAAGCCACTGAAGCGCTTGCCTCTCTTTATCAAGTGTCACGGCTGTACATCAACTTCTTTCAGCCGTCATTCAAATTGAAATCGAAGACTCGTCACGGCGCCAAGGTAACGAAGTGCTATGAAGTTCCGTTGACGCCGCTTGAGCGCGTCCTGCAGTCCGCATCTATTCCCGAGGCGACTAAACGTAGCCTTCGCGCGCGGTTCCGTCGGCTCGATCCATTGGATTTGTTGCATCGGATTCGCGAAGCACAACAGCGGGTCGCGCAATGCAGCGCTTCCGGTGGTCTGCCCGCGCCGGCGACGACAGGCGAAGTCCCGCTCTCGGAATTCCTGTCGAGTCTAGGCACAGCGTGGCAGGCCGGCGAGATAAGACCGACGCATCACCGCAAAGCGCGCGTCCCACATGACTGGCGTACTCGCGAAGATCCGTTCGAACATGCCTGGCCCAAGATACTGGAATGGCTCGAAAACGAGCCGAGCATTACAGGAAAGCAGCTATATCAGCGCCTCACCGCGATGGCTCCCACCCTGTATTCCGGCGCTCAGCTGCGCACCCTGCAGCGCCGGGTAAAAGTGTGGCGCGCAGATCGAGCGAGGGAACTGGTGACCCGAATACTCAGCGGCGCCGACGTTGAAGTGGTGAAGGCTGACGCTGCTACGCAGCGCCAGCCTTCACCAACAAACGATTCGTCGATGACAATTAGCCGGGAGTAACATTATCCCGTGAGGCAACACGAGCGGACTTTCCAATTGTCGCGCACCAAGCAGTGTGATCGAAGCGCCATTTCGCTGCGTCTGGTGTCGTTCACATTTCTGCTATGGGCTCCTCCCGGTCCGTTCAACGGTGCCGGCGATGCGACGGCGGGACCGCCTCGCGCTCCAGGATCGAGTGCTTCTACGACTACGCAGTGATGCCTCGCGTGGGTCGAACGGGTAATAGTCGCATTTCGGTGCCGGCCGCGGGGTGGCGGGCTGCACCTCCCTTTTGCCAAACGGTTTATAGCGAAGCAGTTGAAACGCCCTGTGCCGGCTGACGGTTAGTTGCGTTAAAGCGTCGCCAACGCAAAGTGACACTTTTAATTACGCAATAGAGACAGATTTAATACGTTCTACGTGACCCAGTTGATTCATGTATCCTTACGCGTCCCTATCCTCACATTAGCCAGTCTCGTACCAGGCGTCGACGTCTGGCAAACGGCGTAAGGCAGCCATGCGCAAGGTTGAAATCCCCGTTCCGAAAATGGCAGAACCCGAGGTCTCCCCTACCGAGAGAGCTTTCCACATCATCGAGATGACGGCTCAACTGGGACGTGTGTCGACCGTGGATATCATCACTGCACTCGGCATCCCGAAGACGACGGCTCACCGTCTCGTGAGCAATCTTGAGGAACTCGGCTTTCTCGAGCACGGCATCGAACGCGGGCGCTATCAGGTTGGTCCGCGATTGCTGGAACTCGCGACCAACGTACTCACCACTGCGTTTTCGCACGGCCCCGTCCACGCACTTCTCATGGAGCTTTCAAGGCGGACTTCGGAGACCGTGAGTCTTGGCGTCATGCGCGGCTCGGAGGTGGTCTACGTCGATAGCGCAATCGGCAACTCGCCTCTGACACTCAATTTCCAGAAAGGGCATCGTACGCCTTTACACTGCACGTCCAGCGGCCGCGTGTTCCTCGCCAACATGGATCAGAAGCAACTCGACGCTTATATCAGTTGACGTCAAAATTGGTGGCAAACTTGAACCGCCTATAAGGACTTCCCCATTTTGACAAGCGGGTTTTAATGCGTCACTGGTCAAGCTCCGGTGTCCTTCGAGACGTTGGTGGTGTGGACGGCGGCGAGACAGACTGCATGCCTATAAACGGCCTGAGTCACGCCCCGATGGCGGACCAAGCAAGTTTTGAATCATAAGCGGCTTCTGCCTCGGCAGGTGGAATGTTGCCGATGGGACCGAAGAGTCGACGATTGTTGAACCAGTCCGCACATTCGAGCGTCGCGATTTCAACGGCCTGCAGATTGCGCCACGGTCCGAGGCGATGGATCACGTCTGCCTTGTACAAGCCGTTGATCGTTTCAGCCAGTGCGTTATCGTAGGAGTCGCTCACGCTGCCCACTGACGGCTCGATGCTACGTTTCGATTTTTGGACATTATGGCTGTAGTGTCAAAGGCTCTTCCGCGCGTGCGACAATTGCGGTGACCTGTGCTCCCACCCGATCCACGTTCAGACCATGACGACGACCCTGATCGCTCCGCGCCCGCTCGACGCGCTCGACCTGCCGCCCGACCTTGACGGTCGCCACGGCGTCAACCGGGCGAACGGTCGTAAGCAGATCACCGCAGCAGACGACCTGAGCGCGATACGTGCGTGGCTCGCCCGTGTCGTCGATACGAAGACCACTTTCGAAAACTACCGGAAGGAAGCCGAGCGGCTCCTGTTGTGGTCCATCGTACAGCTGGGCAAGCCTTTGTCATCGCTCACGCACGAGGACCTGCTCGCCTACAGGCTGTTCCTGGAGGATCCACAACCGTGTTCGCGCTGGGTGTCGGATGGCGGGCGCAAGTTCCCGCGTCACGATCCGCGCTGGCGGCCGTTTTACGGGCCGCTGGCAATCTCAAGCCAGCGCCAGGCGATGGTGATCCTCAATGCGCTGTTTGCGTGGCTGGTCGAAGCTGGCTACCTGGCCGGCAACCCGCTGTCGCTATCGCGCCAGCGGTCCCGTCGTCTGGCGCCTCGCATCACCCGATACCTCGAACGCGACCTCTGGCAGGAGGTCAAGGTCTATATCGACGGCCTGCCCCGTGATAGCGATCGGGAACAGGAACGTTACTGGCGCGCTCGATGGCTCTTTACTTTGCTCTACCTGGGCGGCCTGCGGATTTCGGAGGTCGGTGGCAACACGATGGGCAAGTTTTTTTGCCGGCGTGACAACGAGGGGCGCGAACGGTGGTGGCTGGAGGTGCTTGGCAAAGGTGACAAGGAGCGACTCGTCCCCGCCTCCGTCGAGATGATGGTCGAACTCGCGCGCTATAGGCGCGCGCGCGGGCTCGCACCGCTCCCGTCCTCGCGCGAGGACACGCCGCTGGTGTTGCCGCTCGGCAAATCCATGAAGCCTCTCACGCGGGCCGCGCTGCACTCGATCATCAAAGGCATCTTTGCTGGCGCAGCGGACAAATTAAGGCTTCGCGGTGAAGACTATGCCGCGCGTGCTACGCATCTCGAGCGCGCATCCGCACACTGGCTGAGGCACAGTGCCGGGTCGCACATGGCCGACGGCAACCTCGATCTGCGACTCGTGCGAGACAACCTTGGACATGCATCGATTTCGACGACGAGCATCTATCTTCATAGCGACGACGATACCCGTCACCGCGAGACAGAAGAGAAGCATCGTCTGGACTGGTGAAGTGCGGATTTCGGGCCGGACAGCAGTTTCACGGTAAAGCGAGACGGCTCCGGCCGGACCTCTGTGCGTGCCGCTGCGGAAAGGATAGGCTTGGGGCCGACTATCTGGACTATCCGTGTAAGCACGAACGACCATGCAAATAATTCGGAATCCTTAATTATGACTGCCGTGCAATGCCAATACGGTCGGCGTGCAGATTGTTCAGTATGATTGGTACCGCTCCCCGAGCCGGCAATCGGTGTCGATCTCAGCGACCGATTGCTCCAGCGCTCATCTCTCCGCCCTGGAAGCAAAAAAAGGCACGGCGTCCAGGCAGTCTCCCCGCCTGCCCTATTCGGTATCTGATGCCAACAGGACTGCGACCACCATCGCAGTAACACTGATGTCGCCACTACGATGCACACGCAAGGGGTCGGTCACTGCAAGGTCGCTATCAGAACTCACATCGCGCCTGCGCCCCGTGGGCGTCAGCCGTTCTGATGGCGCCAAGTTTTCATTCAGCACGCACAGATGCCGCTGCCGGTGATGTTCGCCATTGAGCTGTGGCTGTGCTTTTTTAACGATGCGGTCCGTTCGACCACGGGCGACGACTAATCGTAGAGGCTCGGCCTTCCCTTCCGAATCCCGGTCCAGCACCACCCATTCCCGTTCCGGAAAGTCCACCACGGGAAACGGCATCCACACAGGCCTCGATCTGCCGGTGACGTCGTCGGCTTCACGCAGATAGCAAAAAAAGCTGTCAAGACACGCGCGAGCGAGCGCATGGAGAATTACCCAGCGATCTGCCGCCGTGCTCCAATGTGCGAGGCCGACTGGCGCAAGAAGCGAGAGCCAGGCCAGAATTCCCAGCGGCCCGTGTTCACTCCGAGCTAACAGATGGGATGGAATGCGAACGCCTTCCCATTTTGTTCGCCATCTGAGCATCGCGTGCGCAACCGGACAGAATAGTGTCGTTGTTCTGGCATCAAGGCACCAGGTCAAATGGCGGGCTGCGCTGACAGAACAGGAGCGATGCCCGCCTCCGACACAGCGAACGACGTACCGCTTTATCGCCTTATAGCAGGCGAGCGCGTCGATCGTAATGTCCTCGCCGGGATGTGAGCGAGGCGCGCCGCTCCCGGACGCGCCGTCACGGTCGTAATATCGTGCCAGTACATGCAGGCTGGCGTCTGTATCGTCCCGAATGAGCCGCTCGCAGAAGTCCCCACCGGTATCCAGGCGGCTCCCACAATGCGGCGCTGAAGCGAGCCATGAAAGCCGTTCCGCGGTTTGACCGGGCAATCGCAACAGTCGCACTACGTTTGGAGACCGGCGTCCAAACCAGCCCCGGCAGAGACCCTGTGCCAGGCTCTGCCGATAGGCGGAAGACAATCGTAAAGCGTGGTCGTCAAGCCTACGAAGCGCCGGCGCCCAATCATGTCCGCACGACGGACAACTGAACGGCGCACGAAAAAGGCTGGCCCGCAGGCGATACACGGCCATCGCCTCCCCACATTGCGCACAGCGATCACGAAGGGCGCAACCGTGAAGAGGACACGTATTGCAGCCGCTGAACTGGAATGCGGTAAGGTGGACACCTTTCGACGCGCACTGCGTACACCAGCGCAGTGACGGACCGCGCGTCGCACCGGTCCGTTGAAAGCGTGGCGGAAAGGCAGCGGCGACATCCGATAGGGACATGTGCATCAGGTTCGACATCTGAACGAGATCGAACTTCTCCGCATCGTGTAAATCGACATCACGCTGAAGTCCCGTTGTACCAGGGTTACGCAGGAACATCATCGCGACCGCTGTACATGACAGGCTGTTGAGCTGCTGGAATTTGGCGAGCAGCATGAAGGCTGACTGTCCGGATACATTCCAGTCGTCCCGCCAGCACCATTCCGCCGACGAGGTTTCATTGGCGAGTGGTAGCAGGATCTCGAAGCGCCGTTTCATGGACCGGCCGGGCTGTCAACGAACACGATGCGCAGATCCTCCAGCGCCGCGGCATAATCCGACTCCTCCACGGCCAGCGCCCACAACGCCGGACTAAGCGCGAATCCCGGCGCATCATGTTCCAGGTTATCGCCAAGCACGATTTCCACCGCACGGGCGACATATTCCATCGGCAGTTCCATCGTGAAGTCGAAGCGCGCGTTCCTGTGCGCCTGACCGAACGCTTCCCAAACCAGTTCACTCTGGTGTCCGAGCCGGAAGCCTGAGTCGTACGCATGCTGCAGGAAAAACCTGGTGAACGTCCAGTCGCTTCCTTCCGGAAACACCGACTCGTCGTACGCGCTGAGCGATACTTCGAGATCAGCGGCGGACTGGAAGCCCTGGAAGCGCATCTCCTCGATCATGAACCGCGACACGATCTGCGATGTATCGATGCTCTGTCGGAATGAAGTCTTGCGATTCAGGATGCTCGGCTGACCCACCAGGAACGTGTACATCCGGATGCCCCGGCGCTCCATCTCGTCCTGCACGTCGCGCAGCCACTCATAGTGTTCGAGTTCAAGACGTTGGGCCTCGTCAACGAACACGACAAGCGACTTGCCCGATGCACGCTCCACGATTTCGGTCAACCTGTTGTAAAGACGGAAACGTCGCTGCAGGGCCGAGCCACTATCGGGACGTTCATGCCGGGCGGCCGCCAGAAGCATCCCGAAAAACAGGCTTTCTGAACGGCTTGGGTTTTGCGGCATGCCCAGATGGAAGATCGCGACTCGGGGTAACTCGTCGCGCAGCAGGCGCTCGCAATACCGGATCGCGTACGTTTTCCCCCAACGGGTATGCCCGTAGATCATGGCGCCGGATACGCCACGCCGGATGCAACGGAGAATACACATGTACATCGCGCCGATCGACGGCGTCGGCACCATGTAGCCCCTGTTCAGCAGCGGATGGGCGTCGGGCGCAAGAGGACGCGTCGTCGAGAGAAGCATGCCGTCAGGAAAACGTGAAGATCTGCGTCAGTCGGAGCGCTGGCCGGGCGATACGTGATTGCCTTTGCCTCTCAGTCGCCAAAGGTTGCGGCAGCGTGTCCGGTGATGGGGGGGCGGAGAAAGCCGTTCCCGTCGTGTGTGACTTCGCCCGATCCGTAAGCATGCGGGCAAGATCGTTTGCACTGCGCTGGTGATGGGTCGCTTCGGACTTCTTGTAGGCGAACCACGCCTCGACCGGGTCTTCTCCATCCCGGTACGCCATCTTGCGCTGATGGACGAGCCTGAAGATCTCCTGTCGCACACGCAACGAGTGCTGGGAAAAACACCATGGCCGTACTGCGGTCAGCATGCCCACTTCAGAACCATCCATGAAAAAGGCATGGATATGCCGGATGTCCTTCACATTGAAGTAGACACGCAATTGCTGACCGATCAGCGATGCATTACTTGAGAGGACACTGTTGGAGTAGCGTACATACTCGAAGTTGATGTGCGGACGCACGCCCCGCTTCGCACTGCCGCGTATCGTGACGACCCGAGCCTCCTGCAGCAGGCACAATGTGCTGCGGCGGGCAATGGGTAAGGTCTGGATGAGACCGGAACCGCGTTCAAGAAGAAAACGCATCGCCTCGAGCGGTGTGCGACCACCCAGGCCGGTGTGCGGCTCGCCATTGTAATCGGCGAGCACCACATCAATGACATCTTCGAGTTCATCAAGGCTCATCAGCAACGACAAATTCCCGCCCACGTCATTGAGCGCGCGTTCCACCGCCTGCGGCGCCCGTCCCGTTGTTCCGGGCAGCCGATGCGCAAAGTGAGACGCGATGTGGTCAAAGAACCGCTCGACGAACGCCCGCTCATTTTTTTCGCAAAGCGGCCCGTTATCGGTCCAGCAGCCGACCACGCCAGTCAGTCGATCAAGCGTCGCCTTCGCGAAATGCGCCTTTGCAGCGTCGAATCGCAAGGTGCTCCAGCACGCCCACGCAGTCGCGGGGATGGTTTCTGAGGGGAACCCGCCGCCTGCGCGCACGCGCAGGCCGGGAATGCGGTACGCCCGCGTTTCGTGCGGCTTCAGGGTCGCCTGCAACGCTTCAGCAATATCGTCCTTGTTGTATTCCCTACCTAACGCAAGGCTGTAGCCGATCACTGCACGCGTCGCGACATCAAGCAGAATCAGGATCCAGATCCGGTGAAGCGCGAGAAGGGTTTCGAAGCCGAGCGGGTCATCGATTCTTAGCGTGATGCGCAGGTCGATCCTGTGACCGTCGAATTCGACAACATCAAATGGCCGGGCAGCGGACTTGCGCACATGTTCGCCAGTATCGTTCCAGGGATGGCCGATCTGTGCTGCGCCGGCTGCCTGCGCCGACCCATCAAAATGCCGGTCTGCGAGGCGTCGAATGTGAGTCGCCAGCGAACGCTCGCCGAGATGCTGCTGGTTAAACGGATAGTCGTTTGCGCCGACACCTGACCGCCGACACTGGTCGAGAAAGTCGCGATGCAGACGCCGGAGACTTCTCAGTACCTCGCGTCGTCCGCCGTTCTTTCGGCCACGCTCGTCGACTTTGCGCTCGATCCATTGCGAGATCACCGGATATCGTTGCAACAGTTGTGCGAACGCCCCGGTCGCCCCGCCTCGGACACCATCGCGGGAAAGAACGACAACGGCCGTGCGCTGGTACCCGCGAATATGGCTGTAGGGGATCAGCGCGCGCACACCGAAAATCCTTCCGTCGTCATGGACCGCAGTGCACCGCTCGAACAGCCTGTAGAGGTCGTTGAACCGTACTCCAGTCAAGCGACCGATTTCGCGCAACGACGTCTGCCGGTCAATAAAGAGCGTTATCGCCTGAATGCGCCTTCGCAGCAGATCACGATCGGCACTGGACAAGCCGCTGTCATCTGCGGATGGCCACTTCGCAATATCGCTCAATTCCTCTGGTATCGATTGCCGGTCGAAGCGAAGGTCGCCGAAGGCCATCATCTTCATCCGCGCACCAGCAGGGTATGTCGACCGATTGGCTCAAGGGCAAGAGTTGGACAGCGTAGGCGACCGTCGAGGACCAGCATGAATGCGACAGTCCGTGCCAGCACGGGGTCTTGGGGGCACAGTCTGCCTTCGAGCTCAAGCAGGCTCGCGCCTCCCCCGCTCGAGTCAAGCGCGTGCTGCTTCATCCTCTCCGAGACGAAAGCGTGCCCTGCCGCAACGTGGTGAAGTATGGCGGCCTGATTGCGACGCAGTACCTCACCTGTCGCAGCTTCTTCCGGCTCGACAAGACAAACCTCCATTCGGGACTTCGCGGCCCACGCTTCGAACGCCGCGAACCAGCGCGGGGGCATCGTGGCCCATTGCAGTTCCGAAGTCCGAAGCAGGATGACGAGGCGCTCGGTGTCATTGGCTTTCGCCCAGAAATCTATCCGACGAGCCGGGAACGCACCACGAGCACGCAGCGGGCGTTCGCAATAGCTGACGATATCGGGATCGAACTCAAGCTGCAGCCACGCGTTCAACGCTCGATGGCCGAACAGTGTCAGGCGACGGTCAATCTTCAGGCCATAGACATCGTAGCGATGCACTCCGTAGGGACGCGCATCGTCGACCGGACAGACGTACCGCGGGTTGGCCATTGCGGCCCCCAGTTTCCTGAGACGACTATGGAGTTGTAGTACAAAAACGAGGGAAAGCGAGAAGGAGTGAGTCGACGCCCCGCCCCGCCGATAGCGCGCGCACTCGCGCTGCCGGCAGCGCGCGGACCCTCCTATATCCCGGAAGGTGCAAAAAGCATTGATGTACGGATACTACACTTTACGTAATGAATCATACGTTCGGTGTGACGACTCCCGCCGCATAGCTTGTGCTCGCCGGAAAGTCCGCAACTAAACGCGTCCAGGTGGCGGTATGCCGATTTTTCCGTGAAACATTTTCACGCGATCGCCCGGCAAAGCCTTGATCGACGGCGATCTGGCGGATACATCTTTTGTTCACCAATGTTTCACGGGCCCGCGAGCCGTCTGGAGCAATGCGGGCGGAGGCGCGAGTCGAGGTCATCGCTCGGCAACCGGCATTTAATAGTCCTAACTTTATAACATTTACTTCGACTGTTTGCGATTTCGAACTTTTGCTTCGTTTCGACCGCAGGCAAATCTGGAAGCAAGGTGCCGCCGAAGCCATATAAATAGGACGGTCGCGCTTCCGACGGTGCTGTTTCTATTACTTCAACCGACGACCGACACTGCTGGCCCAGTCGGCCAATCAACTGCTCGACGCATTCGGCTCCGGCAGGGCGTCGCCCGGCTCCGGAAGCGCGGCCGCCATGATGGGGCTGCTCGCCGTGAAGCTGATCTGCACGGTGTGTCTCAAGAGCCTCGAAAAGGAAAGCTGCCGCTCTGCGGAAGCGACGCTGCGCCACATCCGCGACCGCATGGTCGAGATCGATCCCCTGTTGCGCGTGCTGTTCGAAAAGGATGCGCGCGAATTCGAAGAGGTCATCCGGCTCATCGGCGAGCGGGAAAGCGCAACCACACCGGAAGCGAAAGGCGCCCTGTCCCGGCAGATCAACGCCATGCTCGAAGGTGCAACGGACAACGTGTTCGCGATTATCGACCTGTGCCTGCCGCTGATCGACCACGGCGTGACTGTGTTCAAAAACGGCTGGGGTACGGTCCGCGGTGACTCCGGCGCGGCCATCAGCTCGGCGATTGCCGCGGTCACGTCGGGGCTCTTCATTGCGAACCTGAACATCAAGTGGCTGAAAGGCAGACGCTACGCGCGAGACAACATTGGCCGGGGAACTGCATTGCTGACAACCCTGCAGCAGAAGCAGCTCGCCGCGAATGCCTGCATTACGTCCCTGAACTCCGAAGCACTCGCCTCCATCGAGGTCGAGGCCACCGACGACCGACAGCTGCCACTCGAGCTTGACGACAACGTCAGCGCGGCGCCCGCGAGCGGGGAATCGCCGTGACCCCTCTCCTACGCACCACCCCGCCCGGCAATCCGTTCGACGCGCTGGGCGCCGCCCTGCTCGCCAGGCTGGCTACGGAGCAGGCGGATTTTCCGATGCTGTGCGGCGACCAGCTGCTCGGTTTCCATCCAGTGCCGAACCAGTGTCACGACAATGCCGACCGCTGGGTGAACGATCACCGGGGCGACTTGGTTCTGCGCGGCTGGCTGCTCGATGCCGAGGGCGATCCGGACACGCACCGCCCCTATCGCTTCGTCGCCCACTCGGTCGTGCTGACCACGCTCGGCCGGATGCTTGACGTGACACTGCCGTCAAACGAACGGCCGCGGCGTTTTCTCGTGCATCCGTACAACGTGTGCGGCTTCTTCGGGATTCTCTGCAGTCCGCCGTTGGCGAACTCGCTGCAGGTGTATGTCACCGCCACCACGCCGGAGGACGCGTCGTGAGCGCTTGTGTCCCGCGGTCCGAACCGACCGCCCTCCCCTACAAATCGCCGTTCGCCCGCGCGAGCGGGCAAGGGCGGGCGGATTGCGCGCAGACCGTTAGTTGCGTCGTGCGCGGCACTCATGTTCGCGCAGGAGGATTCCGATGAACGCGGTGGGCCGCATCGAGCCGGACTCCGTCGTCCCGGCCAACGTTCCGCAGGCGGTCGTCGGCCACCGGCCCAATCGGCTCGAGAGCCCGATCCTGCCGCCGTGCCTGTCCGACGAGGAGGTGGTCGGCCGCTGGCTTGCGGCCAAGGCGACCGGTCGCGGGCGGCTTGCCACAACCACACTTGCGCAGTACCGCACCGAGGCCGAGCGTCTGTTCTGGTTTGCGCGACAGACCGGCACGCCGATCTCGTGCTGGGGGCTGGATGAGTTTTCCGCCTACATCGGCTTCCTGCAGGCGCCGGCCCCGTGGGCGATTCGCAAGCCTGGCGTACGGCGCGGCTCACCCGGCTGGCGACCTTTTCTCCGACCACTCAGCGACCGCTCGGCCGGCCAGACCCAGAAAATCGTCACATCGCTGTTCGACTGGCTGCGCGACGTCGGCTACCTGCAACTGAATCCGGCCACCGGGCTGCCGAAGGTCGGCCGGCGCGAGCCGGAAAAGCAGGCGCGTTTTCTGTCCCCGGACGACACGGCGCTGCTGCGCGAGACGATTGCTGCCCGCTCGGGCGCCGAGTCCGGCCGCGAGGCGCGCCTGACGAATGCGCGCGACCTGTTCGCGGTGGACCTGTTTGAACGGACCGGCCTGCGCACCACCGAGGTGGTGCAATGCCGGATGGGCCATGTACGCATCGAACCGGTGCCGCAGGCACTGCGCCGCGAGTTTCCGGACGCCCCGCCCTTCCAGTGGCTGCTGCGCGTCGAGCGCGGCAAGGGCGGCAAGGCCCGTTGGGTACCATGCGACGAGATTTCACTGTCGCTGCAAGCCTACCGGATCGCGTTTGGCCTGCCACCTGTGCCGCTGCCGGACGAAGACCTGCCGCTGCTGCTGTCGGTGCGACGCTCCCGCTGGGGTGAACTCAAGGGCGTCCGCAGCCGCACTGCGATCTGGAAACTGGTCACTGGGCTGTGCAGCGAGGCACTCGCCTACGCACGCGCTCACGGCCGGCGCGTCGACGCCGACCGGTTTGAACGCGCATCCACGCACTGGCTGCGCCATACCTACGCCAAAGGGCTCGCGCAGGCGGTCCGCGATGGTCTGGACGCCTCTGCGGCGCTCGAGAACATGGGCCACAGTGATCTGCGTACCTTTCGCCAGTACGTCGACGACGAACCACTGAGACGCGCGCTGGCGACGCAACTGGCCCGTACGCGCGTGACACGCTAACGTTCGGCGCGTTTGCGAGACTGCCGGGTGCCGTCGCGCCGATCAAGGTCTCCTCATCGCGATGATCAGCGCTGCGAATACGGCTGGCACGCAGGGCAGTCACGAACTGTCATTTCCGGGATGCCCTCGCCGATCACGATCCGGCGCTCACCGCTTCCGTCGAAGAAACCGTCCCCCGCGCAACTAGCCAGTGCGCTGAACACCGCGGAAGCGTCCCGCTGCTGGCGCCTCGCCTGTTGGGCAGCAATCTGCCCGGCCTGTACCTGATGACTGAAATCGGCCGTGCTTCGAGAGGAAGTTGATTGGCGTATAGACCCAGTGTGAGGTGATCTGTCAGGTAGCGGCGGCGGCGAGAGGAAGTAGGGGAGTTCTAGCGCAATGCCACTTGAGCACGCCGAGATATAGACACGTCGCCAAACGATCACGCCTCTGTGGACCACACAGGCGAGGGGCGCAATTGCAAGAGGAAATACCATGACATGGAACAACATCAGGAAGATGGTCGCGCGCGCCGCGGAGATACTAGTCACATTGGTGACCCCTACGGTGTGGTTCGCCTCGACCGTAGGGGCTGCCGTGAGGCGAGGTTTCGTCCGTCAAAAGGTGCAAGGGCACCGGACGTACATGTTGTAATGGATGTTCGCACTGATACATCTTCTCGCATCTGACGCCTGTTATTAGAGCTAGTTTTGCTTAACAAGTAGCGATTTTTCAGGCCGAAGGTGAACAGGGATGCTTACTTGCCGTTGAGATGAATGCTTGTCGCGGGCTTTGGGTCTGGCACGAAGAGCGTCCGAGTTCCAGTCTTTTCGCATTCAAATTGACAGGCTGTGGCGCCAGCGCTGACTTCCGTGCCACGCTGCTCTATAGCAGCTTAGCTCCTGCCTGTCTGATTCCATCGGATGCGTGTCTAGAGTCTAGACATGTTCACACCTCGTCCACCTCGATCGTCGCTTCAGGAGCCGTGAACTGCTGAGATTTCGACCGCGATTCTCCTGCGTCTCTAGACTCTGGACGGGCATCGAGGTGGCCGCATGAAGCCGCTAACCGCTGCCCAATCTCGTGTCTAGAGTCTAGACACGCATGCTCTTGGAAGGATAGCGACCCAGCCAGCGGTGTGTCTAGACTCTAGACACTTTGGGAACGGCTGGACGAAAAAAAGCCCGCGCAAGGCGGGCTTAAGGGTGAAGCGCTCCTCAGTTTGTTTTCGGATGAGCGTGGAACATCTGGCTGATAAGCTCCCGAATCTGCGTCTCCTGCGCGTCGGTGAGCGCGCCGGCCTTAATCTTCACCGTGATACCACTGATGTCCTTGGTAATGGAACCGGCGTGTTCCTTGCCAGAGAAAAACTTGTCGATGCTCCGCTCGCGTGCAGAATTCGACGTTGTCGTTCGGCGAGTTGCCAACGCCTTAATCGCCGCGGCCACCTTCCCCTGGTCCATGTCGCCCTTCACAACCAGCGGCCAGAGTTCCATTGCTGCGCTAACACCGTCTTCGCCGTGTTTCTTGATGGCCGCAACAATCGCTTGAGCAGCAGTCCCGCCAAGCAGCCGCGGCTGTATGTCGAGGTCCTTCCTGATGAAGTCCGGCAGATTTTCAAACGAGAGGAATTGGTACAGCCCGCTGCGGGACATACCTAGGGCCTCGGCCATCCGTTTACGGTCAGGAAACTCCTTCTCCGTCTGCCGCATGGACATTGCAACTTCATAGTCGGATAGGTCGTCACGACTAACATTTTCCACTAGGGCTAGCACAGCCATGTCTTCGTCGGAGCACTCCACCACGACAGCCTTGATGGCATCGAGTCCCACCATCTTATGTGCGCGCCACCGACGTTCGCCCGCCACAATCTGATAGATATCGTCGGCTCGGCGGACCACGATCGGCTGCATAAGCCCGACTTCGCGAATGGACTCGGCCAGTTCCGACAGCTTTGCCTCGTTGAATACTCTCCGCGGCTGCCAGGGGTTCGGTACGATGTCAGACACAGACAATTGCGACGCGGCGCCAGTGGACTCCAGCTCTTGGACACGTAGTTGCGCTACCGCAAGCGCACCCGCAAGGCCCGGTGCCGTCTGCGTTCGGTTGCTACGCTTGACCTCTTCTTCCTTGATAGATGAGGTCGTCCGGATACCGGACGTCTTGGCCAGCAGCTGCTCTCGCATGTTGCTCATTGCGCGTTCCTCCATTTTTCTGCATAGATTTCGTCCACCCATCGGCAGTAATCGACAAGGGGCTGTCGTACACGCTGCAACGACTTGGCCGCACTATGGGTACTGCTTACGTCGAATACCGTCGAAAATGCCAGCGCTCCTGTGCTCATCACTGAACTGGCCGGCACTTCAATCGAATGCAGCCAACTCTCGTATGCGCTCTGTGCCCATGCGCGCACGATAGGTGCGGACGAGGTGCGCCCGTAGTCGACCCTCGAAAGCATGAGCGAAATAAAGTCGTACTTCTTGTCCTGCTCATACTTGATGAAACTCTTGGATACATCTGAAAACAGTCGCCAGAACGATAGCGAGCTGATGAAGTCCAGATTTTCGGGAACCATCGGCATGACCATGGCATCCGCCGCCAACAGTGCATTCAGGTTGAGGTAGGACAGCGAAGGCGACGTGTCCATGAGGATGTAGTCGTAGCGCTTGCGCAATGGCTCGAGACCTTGCCGAAGCACCGTCCAGAACCGGAAGCCAGGCCGCATCTTCTGCATCGCCGGCAGATGGAACTCCGCACCAATCAATTCGGTGTGAGCAGGGATCACGTCAAGCCCATCCCAGTAAGTCGACTGAACCCTTGTTTCCAGGCCACCCTCGACGTCCTGATCGTAGATATACGGCAACACGGTGTCGTCCGGCGTCACATCCTTTTCCGCGTACAAGCCGCATAGTTCGGAAAGCGAGGCCTGAGGGTCGAGGTCGATGACAAGCACCTTGCGCCCGCGCAACGTCAGCCCTTGTGCGAGACACATAGTTGTGGTTGTCTTGGCCGAGCCGCCCTTCAATTGGGCGGTAATGACGATTTTCCCTTCCGGTTCACGCGTTCCCGTAACGAGTGGAGTCTGATAGATGTCGGAGACTTTCTGGACCCAAAGGCGTGCTTCCTCCAGAGTGAATGTGCGGGTCCTACCGGTACCGGCAGCAGTACCTGCCGGCAACTCTCCGTCGCTCTTGGTTGCGAGGTATTGGACCTGGGAATGAGAGATGTTGCACATCTCAGCAATTTCCCCTGTTTTGAAAACAGGAGCAGCTTTTCGCGGGCGAGGTGCAAGAATGGTGTTACGCAGCTCATCCGTAAAAATTGAGACCTTTTCAGCGAACTGGCTAATCTGCTCAAGAGGGACCGTTCGGTCTACAGCGGGAAGTTGGCTCGTTTTCACCATTCTGAGGTTTGTCCGTAAATTTCGATGAACCTCAGAATACATGAATTACATGAAATTTACTCTATAAATGACTGTTTTCGTGAAGACTTTCTGAAAAATCGCACGTGATTGCACGTTTCCGGTTGACTGGAGTACGGCCGACAAACTTAGAGGAGGCATTTCCTGCTCTTCCCCGACCGCTGTCACTCTGCCGCATTCTCGTCGATTGGGCACTGTTATTCCCGAGCCGGTCGCCAGACGGTCGTTCATGGTGAGGTCGCTTGTGCTAATTCTGAAAGAAGGATCGCCCCCCAAACGGCCTTTGCACAAAAATACGGCAAATGGTGAGGTTCATTGTGCTACGAACACATCGGCGCGTTACGAGCTTTCTCACGCAGCACAATTGACCTCACCTTCCTCTCCAATTTTCACCGCCTCGCACGAGCAGAGGTTTTTATACTGGTGTCTGTGCACAGGCTTGCACAATGGACCTCACCTTCAATCGGATGCTTCTTTGCGGATCTAAAACGTGTTTCTGCTGAAGCGGAACACAAGCTGGAGCGAAACTGCTGCTTCGCACAATCAACCTCACCTTAAGGGACGCTCGCCAAGTTACCTCCTGGTAACGGGTTGGTTTGCTTTTTCTAAAAATCAAACAACCCAACAAACCAACAGAGGCATGTGACTTAGTTTATTTTCAAACACTTAACCTTCAAAAGGTGAGGTTCGTTGTGACAAAGGTGAGGTCGGATGTGCACGAAGGTGAGTTTCGTTGTGTGGGCAAGGTGAGGCCGGTTCCACACGAAGGTGAGGTTAGATGTGCGAGATTCGCTCGCGCGTACCAAGGTGAGGTTAGTTGTGCATAGTCGCGCAGGATCTAACTCCAATCACTCGGGGCAAGGGTTTGAGGGGAAATACGGTTCATCGTGGTGAGGTTGATTGTGCTGGGGTGAGGTTCATTGTGCATGGCAGATGAGCGAAGCCGGCAGACAGCCAGTACGATCGGATGATGGTGAGGTTGTATGTGTTGACAGCTCACCCACGAATGCTACATTTCCGAAAGCGAAAATGAAGAGCGGATGAGAATATGGCGGCGGAGGACAATCCGGAGGAAGGCAAGTCGAAGGTGACACCGCGACAGATGGCGCTCGCGCTGTTCGAGGACATGTTCGACTTGGGCTTGCCCATCAGCGAAGCCAATCGTGAAATCGGATACCAGCGTAACAACTTCTTCACCCAAGTCGTTAACATGGGGCTGCCAGCGCGGCGCTTTCTTGACGCCGCGTATTTCATTGTCGCCCAGGAGCAGGAAGCACGAGACCAGTACGACGTTGAGCTGAACTACTTCAAGTGGTTAATGCGCTATGACAGCCGCAATCTCAAGCACTTGCGCACTATCGCGGAAGAAGCTCAAGACGCGAAAATCCAGGTTACCGATACACCGATCGATCGGGACCCCACCGAAAACGATCTGTGGGTATCAGTCCAGTTGATGGGCATGGTCGGCTTCCACAGGGGGCGCATTCGATTCGACGTGCACCCTCGGCTGGTCCCGCAAATCCGTGACCCAAAAAAATCCCACTGGTTGAGCCTACGCATATCGACGGCTTTTACACGCAGCCTAGCGCGCGCGATCTATGACCAGGTCCTCCCCAGTGTCCCAAATGGCCGAACGGAATGGATACCGCTGGAAGACATGCGAAATTGGCCCGGCAGAATGGGAGCGAACGCTGCCATCTTTAAATACTTCAAGCGCGACTGGCTAGAACCAGCTGTGCGTGAAATCAATGAGGTGTCGGACATCGAGCTGTCCTACGA
Organism: Paraburkholderia sp. BL18I3N2; assembly: GCF_003001875.1. Classification (NCBI taxonomy): domain Bacteria; kingdom Pseudomonadati; phylum Pseudomonadota; class Betaproteobacteria; order Burkholderiales; family Burkholderiaceae; genus Paraburkholderia; species Paraburkholderia sp. BL18I3N2. The sequence continues at coordinate 42,982 of NZ_PVNC01000024.1, read as the reverse complement.
GACCAGGACCGAGTCCAGCACGTCGAAAAAAATCGACCGTATAAGGTTCCTGCTCAAGCGCAAGGATACCGCCGACGCTGCGCTGGCCAGCTTGGCTGACGCCAGTCATCTGTACAAAATTCTCAACGAAGAATTCAACCTGTCTACCAAGCAGTTCAGCGAGATTTCCGAGAACCGCGAAGTCTGGACCGATGCGCACATCCAGCAGGCTGTCGAATACACGCGATTCAAGCTCAATCGTGGACAGATAAAACGGAGTCCCGCCGGCTACCTGATGCGAGCCCTACGCGATAACTGGAAGATGTCTGAAGCCGAGCGCAAGATGGTCGAGGTTCAGGCGAAGCTACTTACCGAAGAAACTGAAGCGGATGTCGTAAAAGCCGAAACCCAGAGTTCGGTCGCACGCAGCCTCGCTTCGCGCGAAGAAGAAGTCCGTGCACGCATGAATGAGGAGTCGCGTAAGGGCCGCGAACACTTCAACGCGGCGGACGCCAAAACCCGCAAGGAACTGGTCCGCGCGTGGGTTGCGTCGAGGGAGGGCAAGCTGATGCTGCGTCGTATGAAGCTCGAGGCCGCAGCTGTAGTGGAGGAGGACATCGTTGCGAATACGGAATTGGTTTGGTACCTGGGGCAATTCGTATTTGGGCGCATGAATTCGTCTCGCTCATCGGCGTGAGTGTCAGCATGGACATCTGCGCGTTTCGAAGCGGTCCGCGCTCACGACCTTTTTGAATCACCGGCAGCCTGTGGGATATCTGGGGTTAAAGGAAGCGTCCCGTTTGCGCGGATGCGGCGCCATGCGGTAGGGTGGGCGTAACCGGCGGCTGCGGTCCGCGGGAACGGTCCATTACGACTCGAAAGGCATAAACGATGACTGAGCAGGAACTGGTTGATACGGTCGTCGCCGCGAAAAGTGAAAGCAAGATGGCGATCGACTCGCTTATCGATGCGGTGACCACTGCGGTGGCAGGGAGCGGAATCGTGCAACTGATCGGTTTCGGTTCGTTCTCGAGTGGTGAGCGCGCCCCGCGCGTGGGGCGTAGGCCGGCAAGCGGCAAAGCAATCCAGATTCCAGCTGCGAAGACGGCCAAGTTCACGGCCTGCAAGATGTTCAGGGAGGCGGTGAACGCGTCATGACGAAGTCCGACATCGCGGCAGCCGTTTATGCGGGCCTGCAACGCGAAATTGCTGACGTGGTGGAGTCCACGCGCGAAGCGACAGCCCGCAGTATCAACGCGTTGATGACGGCAACCTATTGGGAGATTGGCCGACGCATCGTGGAATTCGAGCAGGGTGGTGAGGGCCGGGCCGCTTACGGCGAAGCACTGATCAAGCGACTCGGCGCCGATCTGTCCCAGAGGTTCGGGCGAGGTTTCGGCTGGCGCAACCTTTCGCAGATGCGCGCGTTTTATCTGAGCAGACCGGCGGAGCAGATTTTGCAGACGCTGTCTGCAAAATCCCCGTCCTCAAAAATAGTCCCGACACTGTCTGCAATTTCTGCCGGACGACACTTTTCTGAATCACCTGCGCGGAACTCTCCTGACCTGACCGCCGTGGCACAGGCGTTTCCCTTGCCTTGGTCGGCCTACGTGCGCCTGCTGTCGCTCAGGAATCCCGCGGCCCGCAGCTTCTACGAAGCCGAAGCGCTGCGCTGCGGCTGGTCAGTCCGGCAGCTTGATCGGCAGATCGGCAGTCAGTTCTACGAGCGCGTCGCCCTCTCGCACAACAAGGCGGCGATGCTGCGAAAGGCAGGGCAGGCCGATGCTGACGACGCTCCTACGCCTGAACAGGCCATTCGGGATCCGTTCGTGCTGGAGTTTCTGGACCTGAAGGACGAGTACTCGGAATCCGACCTCGAAGACGGCCTGATCCGTCATCTGACTGACTTCCTGTTGGAGCTTGGTGACGACTTCGCCTTTCTCGGTCGACAGCGACGGTTGCGGATCGACGACGCTTGGTTCAGGGTGGATCTGCTGTTTTTTCACCGGCGACTCAGATGTCTCGTGGTGATCGACCTGAAGGTGGGCCGATTCAGCTACGCGGATGCCGGACAGATGCACCTCTATCTGAACTACGCACGTGAACACTGGATGAAGCCTGGTGAAAACCCGCCAGTAGGTCTGATTCTGTGTGCGGAGAAGGGCGCTGCCGAAGCGCACTATGCGCTCGACAACCTGTCGAACAAAATTCTCGCAGCGGAGTACCAGACCGTGCTGCCAGATGAGAAACTAATCGCGCATGAACTGGAGCGGACACGGGCCGAACTGGACAGGCGCAGCGTTGGAACTGCTCGCGCTTCTGATGTGGACTGATCTTGTGCGACCGGCACGAAACCTTGCGACTCGCCAACAAACAGGTGTACACAGCCAACGCGCGCCAGACTGAATTCGCGCGTCGGCGTTTCCCAATGGCGACCGAAGACGTCAGAGAACGGTAGCCCAAGTGAGTGCGGCGCTTCGAACGCAAACGCCCACAGCTGGCGTACGTAAGCGCAAGTCCTGACGGCACCGCGATAATGTTGCCACCAGATCAGCGCCTCATCACGAGAACATTTTCAGGATCACAAGTCATGCCCTTGCCACTCCGCCCCATTGCCTTCGTTCTGGCTGCATCGAATCATGGGAGCATGATTGTGAATCGCAATGACCATCACATTGACTCCAGTAGCCGCCCCTACGGGGTTGGCTTCCAGATATTCGACACTTCAAGCTTTGACGAGAGCGAAGTAAGCTTGGTGCTGGCATTGCTCGACTGCCGTCGCAAACATTTCGGTAACGATGTTGTCGCGATAGATGGAGGGGCCAATATCGGCGTGCATACGATTGAGTGGGCGCGACACATGTACGGCTGGGGGCACGTTCTAGGCTTCGAAGCCCAAGAGGCTTTGTACTACGCCTTGGCGGGGAACGTGGCGTTGAATAACTGCATGAATGCGCGCGTGAGGCTTGCCGCTCTCGGCGCGCAGTGCGGGGAACTGGTTGTACCGCAGCCGGACTATTTCACGCCGGCGAGCTTCGGCAGTCTGGAACTGCGTCCGAAGCCTGACAACGAATTCATCGGACAGCACATTGCCTACGATGCCGCGTCCTGCAATATCATTCCGATGATGAGCCTCGATTCCCTTTGTTTAGAGCGTCTGGACCTGCTGAAGCTGGATATCGAAGGAATGGAGCTCGAGGTGTTGGACGGTGGCCGGTCGATGCTGGCGAAGCACCGTCCGATCATGATCGTCGAAATTCTCAAATCCGATAGGGTGGCAATCGAGAAATTTCTTGTAGGCCTCGGCTACCGTGTTTTTCCGGCCGGTCGCTTGAACATCATTGCCGTGCATACTGCGGACCCGACGCTCAACCAGATCACTGTAAAAGACGATCAGCCAATCGTGGCGACTGAGTAACGACATCTGCGTCATCGTCTCGTCGCCGTGAGTCAACGGCTGCGAGAGCAGCGAATACTTCAAGAGGTTCTGCCACCGGCAACCGGCAACACGCGCAGGCGCGAGTAGACTACCTGTCGCCTGGAGCATTCACCCAGCGCTACTTTCTAAATCAGTCCGCGGCCTAACTCGTTGACATCCACGGGTTCCGACCTCCTTTTCAGAGTAGGTCGACCGCGCTGGACCGAAGCACATCCTCGAGCGTCGATCTCAAACGATCGACGCGCACAGGCTTCATCAGGTAGTGACGGAAACTCTCAGCGTCTGACGGCGTAATCGTCTCCCGCGGCATAGCGCTGATCCATACGATCGGAGTATGCTGATTGGGGCCCGGCGTCGTTCGAAGTTTACGTGCAAGCTCGGGGCCGTCCATGCTGGGCATCTGGATGTCAAACAGAAGAACGTCTTGGCGGATGGTCGCAAGATTGATCATTGCCTCGATACCATTGGAGGCAACAGCACATTCGTAATTCAGCGCTACCAGCAAATCACGAATGGCTTCACGCGCGAATTCCTGATCGTCGACAACCATGGCGCGGCGCGGCTTTCCTGCTGCACTCATCGGCCGCATGCGAGCAGGCGTCGTAGGGGCTTGGTGCTCGACATGCGCGACCGGGAGCGATGCGGAAAATACTGTTCCGCGCCCGAATTCGCTTGTCACGCTGATCTCTCCACCCATCAGGTCAACTAGACCCTTGACGATGGTGAGACCCATGCCTACACCATCTTGACGGGCGGCGCCTTCGGGCCTGATCTGTGTAAAGGCATTGAATACGTCGTCAATGCGATCAGCCGGGATGCCTACACCGCTATCGCTCACCCTGATATGCAGGACGGAGTGGTCCCATTTAGATCTCGATGTCATTGCAACATCAATTGTTCCCTTGTTAGTGTATTTGATCGCATTCGAAATGAGATTAACAATGATCTGACGCAGGCGCGCCGCATCCGCCATGTACTCATCCGCCTCTACGTCGGCACCGACTGTGAGCTCTAGCCCCTTGCCCGTGGCCAGCGGCAACATATCGTCACAGACACTGTAGAGAACCTCGGCCGCATCGAAACGCGCCGGACAAAGCGCCAGTTTTCCCGAATCAAGCCGAGCGTAGTCGGTCAGGTCACGCATCTGTGATTCGAGCTGTCTCGCGGCGCGGTCAAGACGGCTCATTACCCGTGCATTCGCCTCATCGGGGTTGCTGGCGACCAGCAACTCGATGGATGACGTGATGGACTGAAGCGGAGTTCGCAACTCATGCCCTACCGCGCCGAGAAAAGCGTTCTTTGCGCCGATGGCTTCGGCTGCCGCATGGTTCGCTCGCTGCTCCGCCGCAAGAGCAGCGGATTGCTGTGCGACAAACGCGCGGCGTCTCCTGTCATAGACGACGGCGAGTACACCCATCATCGAAGCCAGCACGGCGACACCAACGCTGGCGATAAAGATGTTTCTGCGTTTGCGGACGAAGTCCCCGTAGACGCTATCGCGGTGGGCGACTTCGAGATCGCCGATTTCGTATGCCAGCTGCCCACTATCCACCTTCATATTTTCGAACAACGGGATAAGCTCATCGGCCGAGCGGCGATCGGTATGCAGCTGCAGCAGAAGTGGCTCCATCTGTCTCAACGCGGTGCCGAGTCGCTCCATGGCCGGTTGGAACGAAGGCAGCCCGGCGAGCATATCTGCGGCTTCGGAGCGATGCGCCATTAGCGCATAGCGGGAGCGCAGTACATTGAATTTCGCTGTGACGGCATCGAAGTCTGGTGCGGTGCCCCGCTCGTAAAGGAGCACCTGCTGTTCAGTGTTGAGTGCCGCGATCTGGAACCTTGCAACTGTCCAGTAATGATTCTCCTGCGGACCCAGTGTAGAGATGATGCTGCTAGGCGAGAGCAACAGGTCGTACAACGCGTATGTCCATCCAGCAGCCGCGACCAGAACGCAAGGCAACAGAAATGCGAGGACACGATTGCCCCGACGAACACCGGGCGCCGGGTTCATTTAACGGTTATCCGGGTGACTTGCCAGACGAAGCGTGCATCGTAGGTTGCAGTGTTTAGTTCGCCAGGGTATTTGTCGCGAGGATAGATAAGCCAAGCCGGTCCAAAGGTCGAAGGAGGCAGCGGCTTGCCATCAGCTGTCAGCGCGAGGATAACCCCGTATTTCTCAGCATCTGCTACGGGCACATCGTGACAGTAATCGTCAACCGCACAGACTGACAACATTGAACCCCCGGCCCCGACGCGCTTCAAAAGCGCGGAGAGCAGAGGGCCGGAAAACGATTCCCTCTTCGTCCAGTTTGTCGAAGTAACGATGGTCGCGGAAGCCGTTGACATCAATTCTGCTTGCGAAAAGCGGTAGCCATGCGTGGCCGGATCGTTGACGTTGGAAACTTTGCCGTTAATGATCAGCGGCATGAATTGATCGGCTTGCACGGCGCCCACAGACAGGAGGCTGCAGGCGAGAGCGATCGAGAAATACTTCATAAGGAAATGTTCCGCGGCGAGCCTGCCGCTGGTAGCGGTTATCGAATGTTCTGATCGGACGTCGGGATACAGCTGTCCCCGAGCGTGACGGCGCGGTAACCAATGCGCTGTGGGATGACTCGCGTTTCAGCCGTACGGTATTATAGGTTCTTGACCTGAATCATCCGGCCCCAAATCAGGATGCGAGCGACGCTCGGCAATTGACTACCAGATTCTGGATCGCCTGCTTTACGCGCATGATTTCCAGAAACTCGGGATCGGCGTCCTCAGTGCCCTGCGGCCAGAGCGAGTGCGCCTCACGCGCGAGTTCATCGATACGCGAAAGCATCGATGATTTCTGCGCGCCATCTGTCGCGAGGCTACCGGACTGGATAACTTCCTGGCACCGGTGGAGCGCCTGAAGGAGGTCGGTTAGGCGCGCGACGGTAGAAGGTTTATCGTTTGTCATACTTGAAAAAAGTAAATTTGCTTCGACCTGCGGTCGTCACTAAGAGAAAATGATTTTCTGACCGGAAGTTCGAAGAATACCGTAACCGGAGCGAACATTGAGAACGCTGCGACCGATCATAGCAACGCTGGCGCTTGTGTGCATGTCATCTGCTTACGCCCAGGAGATGGATTTCTCTCTCGACGTCAGTGGAAACATCAAGAATTTCACCGATCCGGCAACGCATACATATCATTTCAAACGGAAGGATCTGCTCGCGCTCGGCAGCAAGACGATCAAAACCTCCACCAACTGGACGCCCGTCTGTACATGGCGCGGTCCGACACTGCAGAGCATCCTCGAAAAGGTCGGCGTGCAAGGAAAGGTACTGCACGTCTACGCTTTAGATGACTACCGCCACGATATTCCCGTGAGCGACGCCGTGCAGTACGGAGTGGTCATGGCGTATGAGCGGGATGGGAAGGCCCTGGAACCCAAGGGTTTTGGGCCGCTGATGCTGATCTATCCGCGCGATGACCATCAGGAGGACCTGAACCGGGCGTCGATCGAGGCTCGATTTGTGTGGCAAATTTATAAGATTGTCGTTGAATGATTTTCCTTCGCCGACTTGGTGTCAAAAGAGTCCTCGGCGTCGCGATCGCTCTCCTACTGTCCGTATCCGGGGTATGGCTCTATTTCGCGTATTCGCTGCTCCTGTCGCCAGCGAGTCTCAAGGCGCTGACTGGTCCTCAAGAGAATTACTACTGGCCCGTGGCACAACTGGAAATCGCGGTCAACAAGGCAAAAAACACCCTTCTCCTGTACGGCGCAGGCCGATCGGATTACCGATCGGTGCAACTGCGCTTCGATGTGCTGCAGTCGAAATACGCCGTGTTGGCCGCACCATCCGATTCCACCCAGATTTTCAGCGGTAATGTTTCCTTTCGAGATGCGATCGTCCAAATAGGTGCTGTGATCGAGAAGGCGAAGCCTGCTATCGAACAGCTACCGCAAGATCCTGGCAAGGCTGTGGACCTGTCGCTTCGTCTGGGACAAATAGACGACCCTATGGCAGTCATCACGGATCACGTGAGTGAGGCCGAGATAGCCCGGCGTGATACCGTCTACGACGACCTGATCGAAAAGCGGCACCTTTTTTTCCTGAGCAGCCTGCTGCTGTTGCTACTCTTGGCGGGAGCGGCTGTCCTCGCCTTGACACTGGGCGTCGATCGCAAACGGCTGGCGCGCCAGCAACACGCCGCGATGAAAGCAGAACAGGACGCGGTACGCGCCAAAAATGCATTCCTCGGAATGATCGGGCACGAACTGCGGACGCCTCTGCAAAGTATCGTTAGTGTGGCCGATACCCTTTTGGATCGGCGATTTGCCGAAAGAGACGCGACGTTGATCAAGCGGCTGGCGGTGGCTGCAAGTAGGCTAGAAACACAGATGAAAGATCTTACCGACTTCGCTCGACTGGACGCCGGAGGCCTCACGTTGAGGGAGCGGGAATTTCAACCCGCCGACGTTATTGGATCGATGATTGACGACGTGACGACGTCTGCCAGGAGCAAGGGGTTGGAGGTCGTCGCGCTGGTCAACAATGGTGATGGCTGGTATCTGTCGGACCCCGATCGCATCAGGCAAATAGTTGGAAACCTGTTATCAAATGCGGTCCGGTATACGGATGCCGGTCGAATTCTTGTGCGTCTCGACGTGACGCCGTCCAGGGATGGGGCCGTCCTGGACATCACCGTTGAAGACACCGGGCCCGGCATACCTGCGGCGTCCGCTAGTCAGCTCTTTCAGCCTTTCACGCAACTGGACCAGTCCAATACGAGGAAACACGACGGCGCAGGCATTGGCCTCGCGATCGTCAAGGGGCTGGTCGATCTGCTCGGCGGATCGATCAACATCGACACTGAACCGGGGCGCGGAACGAAAGTCTCAGTGTCGCTGCCCGTCAAGGCAGCCGCGGCTGCTACAGAGGCCGATGGAACAGAGCTGCAAGTTACGGCGATCATCGAACGGAAGAGGGTACTTATCGTAGATGACCAGGAATCTGCAAGAGAGTCATTTGCGGATGTGCTGTCATCGTTTGGCGCGCATGTGGATGTTGCTGCCGACGCGGGCGAAGCTTTGGCTGCATTGAGTGAGGCTACGTATGACGCAGTATTGCTGGATGTGCAGATGCCAGGCGAAGACGGGATTGCCGTCGCTCGAAAGGTGCGAGCGACGCCGGGACCGAATAGGGATGTTCCTATCATCGGCATCAGTGCGTTTTCCAGGGAGCTGCTGAAAGACGGTGGAGCCGAACTCTTCACCCAACACCTGCACAAGCCTGTGCGAAACTCGGTATTAAAGCAGGCGCTACTGGATGCGCTTGCAGCTGACAAGCCACACTGAATTCAACCGAACGTGATTGATCAATGACTATCCTAGATGAGGTATCGGCGCTTACGAATGCGGGTTCCCTGCTATCGCGCGATGGTGAGATTGTTGCCTCCTATGACCTTGAGGTATCCGACGTGGCGGCAGAAGGCTTTCGCGCGCTTTCTGCCGTGCAGGCAATCAAGAATGCAAACGTTGCACCGTTTGAAGTCGACTACTCGCGTTTAACGCATGTTCATGTCATCAACGGAATGGGCGTCACGCTGGGGGACTCGATTATTGGACTAACGGCGCTAGCGGCGATCAAGAGGCGGCACCCGGAAATTTCCTTTGTTATCTACCGTCCGAGTTGCGCCCCTGCGTACGTCAGGCAGCTATACGAACTGGCGGCGCCGATCTTTGGGGCTGTTTTGGATCTTCCAGTCGATATCGATTCTCTGCCCGACGATGAACTCCGGGTCGATCTGGGTAACCATCTGTTCTGGCCGAACTTCTCGGCGATGCCCATGATAGATTTTTTCCTGTGGGCGCTCGGGATCACACCGGCTGACGTTGACCCGGACCACAAGTCGAATGACTGGCTTCAGCGTGTAGCTCTGCCGGCGTTGGGCGCGGAGGGGTCATCGAAGGAATATACGTTGCTCTGTCCGACAGCCAGCACGCCTGTGCGCAGCATTCCGCACTCGTTTCGAGCCGAGGCTGTAAATCGGCTGTGGGAAAGGTTTCACGTTCCCGTACTTGGCTTCGGCAAGGTCGACCACCAGCACTACACAGACATTAAGAGCCTATCGACGGACACGGCCACCTTTCTTGCATGGGTGAAAAATGCCCGCTTTGTTGTGACGTCTGACACGGCCGCCGTTCACATCGCAGCTGGATTTGACGTGCCGACAGTGGCATTTTTCACTACGATCGCGTCTGAGTTGCGCGTGCGCGACTATCCGTCGTGCAAAGCTATAAACCTTCCTCTTCCGGAAATTCAGGGAATCCAGGCAAGTGGGCGAGCCGGCGATCTTGAGATTGTCGACCGCGCGTATCAGAAGTTGATTGCGAGCAACTGGGCGCTGCACCTTCGCGATTAGCTCGATGAGCGGCTCAGCTCGTGAGAGATTTCCGAAAATAAGATGGGCATACGGACCGGTTTTTCGATCCACTTGCAGCCAAACTGCTTAATCACCCTAGCGATGTCATCAACGCGGGCTTTCCCGCTTTGCAACTGCCCGGTCAGCAGGTAAATCGGCGCCGTTGCATTCTCCGCCTTCCGGATATCGAGAATCGCGGCCTCGGCGGTGTCATCGTTGACGAGCCAGTCGATTATAAAAGCGTCGAACGCATTGCTCTTCAGGCTCTCGCGAAAGCTGGCCAGATCGTAAAACGGCGTGGCGTTCAAGCCGTGGTCGTTGAGATAGTCACAAACGTTGTTGGCCGCCTGCGTTTCAGTATCGTCGTCGAGGACCGCGATAGCCGGCTTCTCAAGATGCGGCAGGTTGGGGCGTATTTCGACCGACAGCACATTGAAGATCCGGCCGGCCGGAGCAATTTCGGCCGGGTAGATATTCCATGCGTTGCCCGACTGGATCGCTACCAGATCGGCTGATCGATCACCGCTCAGCTCGGCGCCAATCCACACTGAGCAGGGCAGCGGGCGCGGGCTCACCATCAGCATCCCTTCTCCCGCAATCGAATCTTCAAAACCTTCGTTGCTTTCCACCAGAACGCTCGGCGTTTCACCGAAGTGCGTAGCAACCGCCCCGAGTTGCTTCAGATCCCACGGCAATTGGCCTTTCATCTTGCGGCTCGCAGCCGAGAAGCTGAGATTAAGTATCCGGCTTAGCTCGCTTGCCTGGGCCCGTTTTGTGACGCCGTGCCGCTCCATCAAATTGCGAACGCGGCTGGCAATGGCCATTGAATCCGTCTGAATGTCGTTATCAGGCATATCTCGATACCCTCCTTTGGTTGCTGACTTTATCCATAACTGACCTGACACGCAATGTTTGAGTAATTCTTTGCAAAACATGACTTGACACGCGCTATATGGCTAGTAAAGTGACGCAGTAGGTAATCTTCATCCCATTGGATGACGCGCGGAGGTAGGAGTTAAGGCGCGGTATCCGCCTAACCACGAATCACTGAAGAGGCTTGATATGGCAGATGCCGTTGCGGGTAAGGGTGTTGCGAAGAGCCTGTTGTCCTTCATTTGCGCGAAGACGCGCGACGCGCAGGCGGTTTTCTGCAGTGTCGAAGCGAGCACATCGCGGCGCATGTCATTGCTGATTACTCTGCTGTGCGCAGTTACTTTCCCTGAATTTGCCTATGCGATGGACTACAGCACCGGCACTGGCCTGGTTCGCGATTTCGTTAGCTGGCTGTTCGTCGACGCGGGTCCCTATGTCTTCATGGCGATTCTCGGCATCTGCGTGCTCGGGGTGCCGAAGGGTTGGATTCCGATGAAGGGTGCCGTAATCGCAGTTATCTGCTCATTTGTATTCTTCGCGGTCCCTTCCATCGTCCGCTATGCGGCATCGGTCGCTTCCTCGCAGATCTAAGGTGAGGTCATGCGTGAAGTTCACGAAATCCCGAAAGGCATGGTGCAACCCTGGATGATATGGGGCTGCCTGGCTGAGCTGTTCCTCGGCTCGTTCGTATTGCCCGCGGTTGTCTTCATGTTCCTCAAATGGTGGCCGGTGATGCTCGCCGTGCCCTTCCTGGTCATCGGCGCCTATCTGATCACCGCGAAAGATATGTTCGCGTTCTCGGTCGCGTATCAGAGTTTTGGCGCGACGGCGAAGCCACGTAGCCTCAAATACTGGGGCGGAGCGAAGACCTATGCCCCTCGGTGACTTTCTTGATCGTCATTTCGGCGCGTCGCCATTCGTTCAGCGGAGCGAGGCAGACAAGGATGATGCGGCCGATCTGCACGCCTCGCGCGAACTTCCGTTCGGCCTGAACGCGTACTACAACGCCCATACGTTGCGCACGCTCGACAGCGGACTGGTGCAGATTGTGCGTCTGCAGGGGCTCTACGCGGAAATGCTGGATGACATCGGCGTCGATGCGTACAAGCATCAGCGGAACACTGCGCTGGAGTCGATCGCTGACAGCAACGTGGGCATCTACGTGTACGAGATCCGGCGCAAGGCCAACCGGTGGCCCGCCGGCAAGTATTCGAACTGGTTTCCGAATTTCCTCAATGAAAAGCTGAAGGCGCGTTTCCAGACGCGGTCGTTGTATCAGCACGAAATCTATATCGCCATCGTGCGCTACCGGCACTACAGCGGAGTAGTGGGGCAGCTCGATCGCGTATTCAATGCGTTCAATCCCTCCGGCGCCAACGACAAGCTTGAAACGGAGTCGCGGCAGGTACGTGACCTCGAAGAGAAGGTCAACTCACTGATGAAATCGCTGGCGCACTACGCGCCTCGCCGGCTGGGCCGCGTCGAAACGGACATCGGACCCTGCTGTGAGATGGCGCGTTTCCTGCGTTATCTGCTCACGCAGGAAGACGGCCCCGTGCTTGTTGATTCATATAACCTGGCCCAGGCGATTGCAAGTTCGTATCTGCACTTCGGCCGCAATCCGATCCTGGGGAAAGACGTTTTTGAGGTCAACGGGATCAACCATCGACGCATCGGACAGGTGCTCGCCATGTCGCGCTGGCCCGATGGCGCGGTCGCCGGGATGGCTGACCGGTTCCAGCGGCTGCCCGCCGAACTGATCGTTACGCAGAAGTTTTTCCCGATCGACAAGCTTGACGCCAGCATGGCGACGTCGACCAGTGAGGCCCGGCTGTCGCATGACCGGACGACCGCCAGCATGTCGGCGGAAATTACCGCGCTGCGCATGCGGCAGGCGGCCAACAAGGCCGTGCTCGGCACGCATCACATGAGTGTCCTCGTTCACGTGCCGGTAGAAGGGCGCTCGCAGGCGGCCGCATTGAAGGCGCTCGAAGCGCTGGACGATGCCGTGGGAAAAACCGGCGAGTGTTTCAAGAGCTGGGGCGTGAAACCGGTTGTCGAGACGACCGGCATGGAGCGTGCCGTTTGGTCGCAGATACCGGGCGCCACGAAGCGTCATAACGGCCGCGTCGGCAAGATCGAGACGATCGAGTTCGCCTGCTTTGCATCGCTGCACAGCTTTCCGCAAGGGCGTTTCGACGGAAACCTCTGGGGCGAATGCCTCATGGTCCTGCCGACGGAAGGGCAGACCGGGTACTTCCTCAATCTGCATGAGGAGCGCCCAGGAATGGTGCCCGCGCACGGCAACTTCGGCGCGAAAACGGGGACCGGTAAAACGTTGCTTGTCGCGACGATCACCAGCCAGGCCGACAAGTTCGAGCCGCGGGTGCACTGGTTCGACCGGGAGAACGGGAGCACCGTGTTCATGCAGGCGATGGGCGGCGCCGACATCGTACTCAGCCTGTCACGATCCCTTGGCAATCCCTGCAAGATGCCCGACATCGAACAGAACCGCGCGATGCTGCGCGAGCTGCTGCAGATGATGGCGACGTGCTACGGCTATGTGCTTACTGTCGATGATATCGAACGCATTGCGACGGCGGTCAATGACAACTTCAACGACCACTTGACCAGATTCGAAGACCGGCGCCTGCGGAATCTCGCCTGGCGGTTCGGCGCGAAGAATTCAGCCCTGTACCAGGCGATTGCGGTATGGCACAGCGGTGGCGCGAATGCCGCAGTGTTCGATAACGAGCATGACACGCTCGACGTGACAACGCACCGTCACTACCGGTATGAGATGCGGGAACTGATGAAGGATAAGGAAGCGAAGCCGGAGCTTCCTGTCCTGCTCAACTATCTGACGCATCGTATCGAACAGTCGCTCGATGGATCACCCGCAATCATCGTGTGGGACGAAGCCCAGATGCTGATCCGTAACGCATTCTGGCAACAGAAGATCGAAACATACCGGGAAACATTCCGCCGGCGCAACTGTGCGACGCTCTTCATTACGCCGGAGCCCAGCGCGCTCTATCGACCCGTGGCGGCTGTGAAGAACCAGGCGGTGACGAGTTTCTATCTGGCGAACGACAAGGCCGATCGACGGGACTACATCGATAACCTCGACTTTTCGCAGAGCGAGTTCGAGTTTATCGAGCGCGCCGTGCCGGAGGAGTTCAAGGTGCTTATCAAGAAGGGCAACGGAGTCAGTGTGCGCGCCTCGTTTGATATGTCGGACATGCCTGAGCTCGTTGCCGTGCTGTCGTCGAATGACAGGTCGGTTGAACTGATGAATCGTGTTCGCGCCGAGTTGGGCACAACGGACCCGAGCCGGTGGGTTCCGGTGTTCATGGCGCGGGCGCTCGCTGAACGGACGCACAACGTTTGACCTGAGACGTGGAGGTGACCCTGTGATCGGACAGATTGCAATCGGCGTACTTGGTGCCGCGAGCGTTTTCCTGTCGCAGGACCGGCGCGAACACTGGCGGAAGTGGGCCTGCATCTGTGGACTTGCAGGGCAACCGTTTTGGTTCTGGATGGCGTGGGAATCGCAGCAGTACGGCGTACTCGCGCTTTGTTTTGTGTATGCATGGTCGTGGGCGCGAGGCTTCAGGATGTACTGGATGGACAACCAGGAGCGGCGGCATGCAGTTCACGCTCGGTGAAATCGAAGGGGCGATCCACTGGTGGCGTGTGCGCGCGTCATCGGATGCCGGGTTTGCCGGCAGCGCCGTGGGATGTGCGCTGGCGCGACTTTACGGCGAGACGATCGCTGACCATCGCGTGGTGGCGGATAACGAACTCGACGACCTGCAGCGTGATGCTTTGCGCGTTTTCGTCCGGGTGTCGACCGTGCAACAGGAAACGGAGGTGCAGAGATGAAAGGTGCATTTGTGGCGGCCACCGCGGCGATGGCCATATCGACGTCAGCGTTTGCAACGGGCGTTCCCGTCGGTGACGCCGGGACGTGGACCGCGCTGGCCGCGCAGCTGGCCCAGCTCAAGCAGGAATACGACACGCTCAAGCAGCAATACGGCGCGGTAACCGGTTCATACGGGCGCGGCGGGCAGGGGTTGAGCGATGCAATTGACGCGTCGTCAATTGTTCCTGGCAGCTGGCAGGACGTTGTATCGCAGCAGAAGAGTGGCATCTACGGCAGCCGGCAGGCGACGTATGAAAAGGTGATGAACACGATGTCACCCGATGACTTCGCGGACAAGAGCGAGGGCGCGAACTACAGGATGAGTACCGACTCGGTTCGCTCAGCACTGGCTGGCGGAGAGTCGCTGTACGACGAGGCGCAAACGCACCTGCGTAATTTCCAGAACCTGTCGCAGCAGGTCGACACGACGCAGAACGTCAAGGACGCTGCCGATCTGCAGAACCGCATGTCGGCGGAGCTGGGCATGGCGCAGTCCGCGCAGACGAAATTGCAGGCCATCAACGCGAATCTGACGGCGAACCAGCTCAACGAGAGTAACCAGGCCACCGCAGAGCGCGAGAAGTTTTTCAGCAACGTTTCGAAGTGAGGCGTGACATGCGACGTATCGTTTTTTACCTCCTGTTCGCCGGCGCTGCGTGTCTGGCTGGTTGTGCACATTCCGGCGCGATATCGAAGTCACCGTGCGCCTGCGATTTTCATTCTATCGGGAAGCAGGCGTGACAGCGCGCCGTGGGCCTGCTGGCTCACGGGTGAAGAAACTGGAGACAGGCATATGACGTGGACAGGCAAACTCAGTTGGTTCCTTCTCGCAGTCGCAGTTGTTGGAAGCGGCGGGTTGATCGTGTACGTCGTGCATACGAGCAGCACGGGAGGCGGCACTGTCGAACCCCCTGCGCAGACTGTGCCGGCGTTCGAGCCGAAGACGGAAGCGTATTACCTTGCGCATCGCGCTGAGATGAAAGCGCGCGAAGACGATTGCACAAACCGCGGCATTAGTCCCTTTGCTGACACCCCGGAAGCACGCGACTGCAACGCCGCCGCGGAGGCCTCCAAGCAGATATTTTTTGGCCCGGGGAAGTGACATGGCTGATCCGGTAGATCAATTCATTCAGACATTGTTCGACAGCATCCCATCGCGAACGGAAGCGTTTCTGTCCACCAATTACCCGGTGCTGGGGCACGCAGTTACGCAACCGGCGCTCTACCTCGCGATGATCTGGGTGGCAGTGAAGGTAATCCGGGTTCATTCCGGACGGGATCCAGCGGACGTGTGGCCTCTCGTCAGAATGCTTCTGACGATCATGTTCGTGTTCGCGGCATTGAATTGGGGCGGGCTTGCCGGACAGATTTTTCATTCATTCCAGGAGCTGCGCGACGACACCGTAAGTTCGCTGATGGGCGGGCAGTCGATGACACAGTATCTGGAGAACGACTACAACAAGTTTTCCGATGCATCTGGCCAGATGATGAAGCAGTCGATGCTCAAGATTGGCATCGTGCTTCTTGGGCTCGTGTTGCAGATGGTCAATACAGCGATGGTCCTGGTCGCGCTTGTTCTGAAGGTCGGTTCAGACATGGGCTTTGCGGTCACGATGCTGCTCTTTCCGCTGCTCGTGCCAACGTTGATGTGGAGCAGCACGCGCGGATTCGGCATGAGCTGGTTCGCGGCGATGGCGAAGTTCGCACTGGTCGGCATCCTGCTCGGTGTCATCGTGAAATTCAGCTTTGATATCACCGACCAGTTTGTCTCGAAGATGGATCCCAATGCGATGACGGCCAACGATGCTTTCGCCGCCATCGTCATCGCCGGCGCCATCACACTTTTCATGGCCTTTACGATTCGCCCCCTCGCGTCCGCCCTGACATCGAGCGGCGCCGCCGGCAGCGGCATGGCGGACATGATCGGCGGCTTCATGATGTCCCAGATCATGTCGAAGTTTTCCGGTGGTGGGCGAGGCAGCGCCGGCGCGAATCCAGGCGCGGCGACTGCACTGACCAGTATCAGCAACACCCAGACTGCTCACGGCACCCAGCTTGCGCGAATCGAGCGGGCGTTGTCCTCGGGCGGCGCTACGAGCCCTTCAGGCATGTCGAGCCCATCGGGTGCCGGTCAACCGGGCGGCCCAGGCGGCACAGCGCCATCGAGCGGCACATCTGAGGGAGGTCAATGGTGAGCGCGATGATCCAGAAATCATCCAGGGTACTCAAGGTGCCAGCGCCTGACGCACCGCCAGCCGAATCCTATGAGGCGATTCGCTTATCCCGGAATCGTGCCTATCTGCTTGCGTTGGTGGCGTGGCCGATCGCGGGCCTCGCACTGGCTTCGCTGGCCTACGACAAGGCCAATCAGGCGTATGTGCCGCCCGTGGTGCTCACCCTTGACGCGCACAACCACGTCGCAAAAAGCGAGATCGGCACACCTGCGGTGCTCAGTTCGAAAGATGCCGTGATCGAAAGCGAACTTGCCCGATACGTGACGGAACGCTACACGCTCGATCGCGCGTTTCGTCAGGACCATATTGATTACGTCAGGCTGCATTCGGCATCGAACGTGGCGGATAGCTTCAACCACGAGATGGACGCGAAGAACAGGGACAACCCGTACTACAGCATCGCCGAAACGACGGTGCGCCGGGTCAAGGACGTTCGCGTGCGGATTCTCGACAGGGATGATCACAAGGCAGAAGCAACGTTCACGACCTGCAACGACGGGAACGGCGACAACAGGACGGTGTACTGGCATGTGCTGTTCCGCTACGACTTCGTGAAGCAGGCACTGACGCCGCAGAACCGCTACATCAACGGGACGGGATTCATGGTGACCGGCTTCGAGCCGAACACAGAGCCGGGAGCGCCGGCCCCATCTGGAGGTTGAGATGCGAACAGTCAGGAGCGCCTTGACGGCAGTGGCGGTAGCGGCGGCGCTGTCGGCCGTGGCTCATGCAGTAACCGCTGCTGATCCTGTCCTGCGGGGTACGGAGGGCAACGTGCAGCGCCTGCCGTACATGCCGGACCAGATCTACGACCTGACGGTTGCTGACAGGACCTTGCTGGCGATTGACTTTCCGCGCGACGAACACATCAAGGCCATCGCGCAAAGCACGGCCCCGGTCTTTCATGTTCAACGAACGGGCGACACGCTGCAGGTGACGGCAGACCGGCCGGGCGAAAAGATGGGACTGAACGTCACGACGACGCGCGGCACTTATCACCTGCAGATAGCGTCGATCGACGATGCGTTGCGCGCCGCGCATATCGTGCATTTCGTGACGCCCTCGGCGTACTAACCAGGAGAGGGAACGACATGAAAGCGATTCGCCACGGCATGCTGGGATGGTCAATTGGGATTGCGTGCGCCTTTGTGGGTGTGAATGCACAGGCGGCGAAAAATCCACGCTGCGTGATCACGGACAACCGGGTATGCCAGCTTCAGTTCGATCCGAACCAGGTCTACGAAATCACCGGTGTCTATGGATACGCGACGACGATCGAATTCGCGCCTGGGGAGAAGATCCTTAACAAGGCGATCGGCGATTCAATTGGCTGGCAGGTCCTGAAGTTTCGCAATCATCTTGTGCTCAAACCGGTCGAGCCTGATGCAAGAACCAATCTGACGGTCACGACCAGCAATCACGTCTATTACTTCCGCCTGTCCAGTTCGAAGAATCCGGAGCGCGCGACCTATGCGGTCCGCTTCATCTATCCGGCTGACGGAAGCGACGTATGGAGCGACGATTCTGGCGGTGTTTCCGACACAACCTATTCGCAACCCCGCATGGTCAACAGGAATTATCAGGTGTCGGGTGACGAGAGTTCGTTCGGGCTGCAGCGCGTGTTTGACGACGGGCAGTTCACTTACTTTCTGACCACGATCGGCAAGCCCAAGCCGAGCATCTACGTAGTGGACCGGGACGGTACCGAGGCGCTTGCACCCATGCGCAGGGAAGGGCCGTACCTGGTGGTCGAGCAGATGGCCGACAAGTTCACGCTGCGTGATGGCGATCGCACCTTGTGCGTGATCCGGTCGCAACAGGGTATGGCGACGCAGGCGCAGCGTTCACCCTGGGGAGGCGGAAATTGAATACGCCTGATAACCCGAATGATCTGCCTCGTGGCAACGGGCGGCCAGGAGGCGAGCCGGGCGATGGAGGCGACAGCCTGAACGAGCGCCGGCGCGCAGCTGACGCGCTGCGGCAGACGTCGCTCGCGGCCGATCCTGCGCGCGGCCGGCGCCAGACCTTCTTTACGGTCGCCGGCGTGATTCTGTTCCTGCTGTGTGCCGGTGGGTTCTACGCGATAAAGCATGACGCGCCGGCGCCGTCGGGCAGTTCCGACAAGCCGAAGATTGACGAAGACACGACGAAGGCCGCGCCGCTGGATGCTGGCCGGCAGAAACTTCCCGCGTCGATGGCGGCAGCTGCGTCGGCACCGGCGGCAAGCTCGGGCGTTGATCCGGACGAAGCGCGATGGGCTGCGGAGCGTCAACGTCAGGCGGCCGCAGCGGCTGAGCAGGCTCGCAGAAAAGCCGAGGCAATGCGCGAGGCGCGGATGAAGTCGGGTCTGTTTGGTTCAGACACGGGAGGCGATGGTTCGGACGATGCAGGTGCCGCTTCCGCTGATGCTCAGCAAGGTGAGGCTGGCCTCGGCCGTCGTTCTGGCGGCGACGGGCCGACCGATCCGAATTCGGCTTTCGCGCGCGGTGTTGCGAACGCCGACGATTCGACTGTGAAGGCGCAAAAGATCGAGAACCTGCAATGCAGGATGGAGCCGGGGGCCATCCTTGAAGGCCACCTGCTGCCCCGAATTATCTCCGACCTGCCAGGCTCAATCACGATCATGCTGGATCGGGACGCTTTTGGGGAGAAGGGCCGGATTCCACTGCTGCCGTGGGGCACGCGCATTACAGGCAAACCCAATTCGTCCGTGCGCAAGGGGCAGGAGCGAACCTTCATTGCGAGCGCCGTCGCCTTGCGTCCGGACGGCGTCAAGATCCGTGTGGACTCTCCGGTTGCCGATCAGCTCGGATCGGCTGGCATCGATGCCGACGTTGATAACCACGTTGGCCAGATTCTCGGCATGAGCGCGGCGCTGGCAATCCTTGGCGCCGGTGCATCGAATTATGGGGTGTCGTCCTCGGACCGCAATAACTCATCTTCGATGTACCGTGAGAACGTTCAGTCGTCGATGGCCCAGTCGTCGCAGCAGTTACTGGGCGGTTACGTCAACATCCCGCCGACGCTCAGGAATGACCAGGGCACGCGCGTTCGCATTCAGGTGGAGCATGAGCTGGACTTCTCCGACTATTGCAAGCCAGGTTCCGAGGAGGATTGATGGCAACGGATCTCTCGCACGTTCAATGTGAAGCCGCCGCTAACGAACTGCGCCGCCAGCTGGACGACGCGGTTGCCGACGCGTTGCAGGCACAGATCTTCAGGGACTTCACCCGGGATGGCGGACGGTATCTGATGCTCGCACAGGCGAAGCTGAAGGCCGTTGCCCGCCAATGTTTCGATGCGCAGGTGTGTCTGGATCGTCCCGCCGTTCAGCAGGCCGGCGCGGTGGCTCGCGCCGAACGCATCCGGGGGCGCTGACATGTCGATCGTGCCGGCATTTTTTAATCGCACTGCGTCCATCCGGCCACTCTTCGATGACGCCGATGTCTCGGAGATCGTGGTCAATGGGCCCGGCGCCGTATGGGTGTCCAGGCGGGGCAAGCGTTTCATGGAACGCGTAGACACCCCCGTTCTGACTGAGAGCACGTTGCGGGACTTCGCCGAGCTGGTCGCGCATCACTCGGACCAGGAGACGGACGCGAGGCGCCCGCTGCTTGCGGCCTCGATCCCCTCGGAGCTGACGGGAGCAGGCAATCGCGACTTCCGGATTCAGGTGGTTCAGCCGCCCGCTGTGCCGCCCGGCACGATCGCGATCGCGATTCGCAAACCGTCGACGCTCGATCTGACGATGCAGCACTACATCGACACGGGAGCCTTCGATCGGGTCAATGAACCATTGCCCGATTCTGAGGACACGGCGAGGAAGCTGTCAATGCTGTATCGCGACGGCGATTGGCCCGCCTTCCTGCGGCTCGCAGTCCAGACGAAAAAGAACATCGTGGTGAGCGCGCCGACTTTCGCCGGCAAGACCGAGCTCATCAACATGCTCCTCAAGGAGATCTCGCCGCATGAACGGATCGTCACCATTCAAGATGCGCTCGAGCTGAGGCCGCCGCAACAGAACGCGGTGCACCTGGTGTATTCGCGTGGTAATCAGGGTACGACACAGGTAACGCCAGTTGAATTGATGGAAGGGGCATTGCGGCTGTCGCCTGATCGCGTGATCCCGGGCGAACTGCGCGGCGCTGAAGCATACGTCGCACTCGAAATGCTCAATTCCGGTCACGGTGGCTGGATGACGACGCTGCACGCAACGAGCCCCGAGCACATGTTCGAACGGCTAGCGCAGATGGTCATGCGCTTTGGTTCGACCTTGCAGCGCGCCGAGATTATTGACTATGCCCGCAGTCTCATCGACGTCGTGGTGCAGATGCATCGCTATGACGATGGGGTGCGGGGAATCAGCAAGGTGCTCTATGTCGCCCATTAAATCGCTTGTTGCACCTCTGTCGCTAAGCCTGATGCTGCTGTCCGCTCAGGCGTCACAAGCGGATACGCAGGCCGCGTCTTCATCGGTTCCGGCGTCCTTTGTATCGCTGGCCCAGGAGTGCGCCGCTGACGTTCATCACGCGCTGCTGGGTCGTGTGGCCACCGTTGAGAGCAGCGGCAATCCGTTCGCGATCGGCGTCGTCGGTGGACATCTTGCGCGACAGCCAAAGAACCTTCTGGAAGCCCTGGCCACCGTCAAGGCGCTTGACGCCGGCGGCTGGAATTACAGCATGGGACTGGTGCAGGTCAACGTACACACTCTGGAGCGTTACGGACAGACCGCAGAGAGCATTTTCGAGCCCTGCACGAACCTCAGGACCGGCGCCGCGATTCTTAAGGCGTGCTATGCCCGCGCGAAGCCGCAATTTGCGCAGGCTGATGGCGCGGTACGTGCGGCGCTGTCCTGTTATTACACCGGCGATCTGACTCGGGGCGCCGCCTATGCACAAAAGGTGGCGGCTGCCGTCCCGGCCTCCGATGTGCAGGAGGCGCAGCCGATCGAGGTTGTTCCCGACGTTCGTCCTGCAGGCGGAGCCGCACGACGCGCGGCGGCACGGCCGGGGCGCGCCGCAAGGTCTGCGGCCAAAGACGACTGGTTCACGACCTACGGGGAGGACGATGAAGACGGGCAGCCCAATGGACAGGTCAACGGCCAGGCGAGCGATACGCGCAAGGCAGTGCGGGCAACCGGAGCCGTTGATGATCAGTAACCGGTATCGGCTGCTCGCTGCGGCCCTGGTGCTGGACGGCTATGCCGTCACGGCGGCCGTGGCGGCGTCGCAATGGTGGCGTCACCAGCCTGGGGCCGGAGGGCAGTTCGCGGCGCTCATGGTGCCAATGTCCTTTTATCTGATCGCGCGACTGGTGCGCGAGGGCAGTGGCTGGGTCCTGCTGCCGCCCGCGCTTGTCTTGATGTGGTTGGGTGCGGTGGCCGCGTCGCCGTTCTGTTTGCTGGGTCTGGCCGTGCGCAACACGTGGGGTGCCTGGCGATAGATGAGGGTCGGACGCAGGGCGCTTACCTGGGAAGGAGGTGGGGTATGACGATGAAAAACGGAAGCAGGCTGATGCTGGTCATGTCGATTCTCGCTTCAGGCGGTCACGCCAGTATGGCCCGTGCCGACGACGACTACGGATGCCGCATTGTGATCTGCCTGGGCAACCCGTCATCGAATGGCGGGCCGTGGGCACCCGCCACCTGCGGGCCGGCAATGGATCATCTGATGAACGATCTCCGCCACGGGCGCGGCTGGCCGCAATGTAAAGACTCGGACATGACCGTCCGTCAGGACAACACGCCGTACGATCCATGCCCTGCGGGCACGACGGCCGCGGCGGCCGGCGCCTGGGTGGCCGAAGGGCAACGCAAGGCCGGAGCTCGTCCATATAGTGGCACGAGTGGTTTCGCACTGGTCGGAACGCCGAGGCCTTCCGTGGCGGATCTCAGCAGCGATAACGCGTATTACGGGTCGCAGGCCTGTGTAGGCAGCCAGGTCGGTGCGTATCAGGTGTACGGCGATCCCTCGGGTGATGCATCCGCTGTGAGCAGGCGAGATGGGCGAAGCGGGCGTGACGGTGGCGGAGACGACGGCGATTCCGTCACCGTCACGGTGTATGACCACATCGTCTGGCAACCGCCGCAGTCGCCGAATGCGGTCGACGTGTACGAGGCCGGCCAGTTCCAGACACGCATTCATTACTAGTTGGGTGACGGGGATGACTTACGCGGCAGCGCATGGTTGGACACGGGTGGGTCCGTATGAACCGGTTCATCCAACCGGATGGCGGATTGCCAGCTGCATTATCCAGGGTAAGCCTCGACACATGCTCTGGCACGGTGGCGAGACGCATGGCAATTTTCGTAGTGTTGACGTCGCCGTCGCAAAGCACGTCGAGTTATTGGGTCAGGGCCGGTGAGGGCGAGGATGAGCAGACTCTATCGTTCTCTCAGATGTGCAGCCGTCACGTCGGCCCTGGCGGTTCTTGCCTTTCCCCTTCTGACCTACTCGAGCAATGCCCAGGCCGCATGTATAGCCCCTGACGGTCCTGCGATCGACACGGGCTTTTCGCCGGAGGGTTCCGCCGGGCGGCTGGTGCTCGATGCCATCTGTTCGGCACGCCACTCGATCCGCATCGCGGCCTATAGCTTCACGTCGTCAGCGATAGTTCGCGCGTTGATCGCCGCGCACGGGCGAGGCGTCGATGTGGCCGTGGTCGCGGATGAGAAAAGCAATCTCGTTGAGGATCGCAGCGGCAAAGGTCGCATGGCGCTCAACCTGCTATCCGGCGCAGGTGTTCCTGTGCGCACGATCGATATCTATCCCATTCATCACGACAAATTCATGGTGATCGACGGTGAATCGGTCGAGACGGGCAGCTTCAATTACACGACGTCGGCGGCCAGGTACAACAGCGAAAACGCTGTGGTGATGTGGCATGTGCCGGTGGTCGCACGGGCGTATCAGCAGCACTGGCAAAGCCGGTTTAACCAAGGGCGCCCCTGGTCCGGGCAGGCGTCGAACTGACGGAGGTTTTTATGTTTGAAGACACCGTATTGCGGTTTAGCGACAAGGAGCGTCAGCAACAGCTTGCGGAGCAGGAACAGGCGCTTGCGCAGCGTCGCGCGAGCCTCGAGGCGCGTCAGAAGAATCTTGCATACCGGCAGGACTGGCTGAAAAGGGAGCCGCACGCAGTCGCGCAGGCGGTCGAGCGCGAGGACCAGCAGCGCCGTGAAGACAGGCAGCTCGCGACGGATGCCAAGGCGCTCAAGACACGCTTCGGCCTGAAGGAAGGTGATCTGATCGACACGGCCGCGATGCGGGGTGCGCTCGAGCAGGCGTTAGCCGAAAAAGAAGTCGAGCAGGCACAGCGGGCCGAGCAGATTACCGATCGGGCGTCGCTTCTGTCGGGTCTGAACAAGCTGGCGTTGATCGACGCGAAGAAGACCGCCGAGATCCTGCACGCGAACAGGGATCTGAATGTGCAGCGTGAGTGGAGCCGGCAGGAAGTTGCCGACATGTTCGCGAAAGCGCAGGCGCGCGTCGACGCCAAGGGCGCCACGCACACCTACCCCAAGACGCTCGATGGCTGGGCGAAATCGCTGGAAGCCCGCAATCGTGAGCTGGAGCTTGCCGAGATCAAGCTCGATGCGCAGGAGCAGGCATTGCGGGCGCAGGCGCGCCGTGCGATCGAGGGACCGGAGAAGACCGCAGCCCAGCCCGTCGCGGAGCAGGCCGCGCAGAAGACCGCAGACCGCACCGTCGAAGTAGCGGCGGGCGAGAGAGAGAGCATCAGTATTGATACGTCGCTGGAGACCCTGAAAGATCCGGCTAAATTTGCGGCGACTGTCGATACGGTCGCGAAGACCTCGGGGGTCAGTGCGGAACAGGCCAAAGCCACACTTGAAATGCTGCGCGAAATGAGGGAAGCCAACGCGGGCAGGGCGCCTGCAGTGGGGACGCCTGACAAGGCCGCGATCGAAGCTGCGCGCAATGCGTTCTTCTCGCGCGGCAGTGGGAAGAGCACGGCGCCGGTCGAGAAGGTAGCAGCGAAGGCCGCGGAGAAGCCGGCGGCGCAAAAGTCGAATGTCATCGAAATGGGAGCCGGCAAGCGAACGCCGTCAGCTGCGCCAGTTGAGAATAGCGGCCAGACACCGGAGGCCAAGAAGTCCGTCGACGGGGTTGCGGGTTTCAGGAAACCTGGTCGTAACAAAACGAAGGACGCCGCCGACCGGGGCGCTCCTGATGCCGGCAATTCGGTTGACGCTGGCAAGACGCAGCAGGCGGAAGGTGCCCGCGTCGTGCGTGCAGAGACGGGCCCGCGTAAGAAATTTGCGGAGTTAAATGCGCATGAAAAGATTGAGCGTCGCGCCGAGTTCTTCGGGAACCTGCGCGAGTCGGCCGGCTTTACGCGCGATGGCAAGCAGGCAGTCTCGGAACGGGCCAAGGAGGCCGTCAGGCCGGGAAAGCAACGTGAAGGGCACGGGATCGGCTGATCATGCAAAAGCACGAAATCGTGATGATGCAGTGGACGGGCGCGGTGCTCGCGCTCGTTCTTGGCCTTTGCGTGTCCTTCACCCTGGCAGGTCATTCGCCGTTTCCGTTCCCGGCCGGAATCATCAATGGCTTCATGGCGGCCGTGCGTGATCCTCTGCTTTTCTGGGGTGCTGTGCCGGGTGTGGCTCTTGCAGCGGGTGCCGCATGGGCGTGCCATGAATACCTGTTCAACGGCTTTGAAGGCTACCGGTACGCCAGATTTATCCGTGGCACGAAGATGGAAAACCGGCATCAGCTGAGCAACCGGATCACGCGACATAACAACCAGTACCGCAAACAGGCCGTGAAGCATGGCGATGCACCGCGCGCGCCAGTCGCGGTGTGTGGTGTCGAGATGCCGACGGATCTGGAAACGCAGAACCTGATCATCGTGGGCGCGCCCGGCACCGGGAAGAGTCAGGCAATCAATGGCCTGGTCGCGTCGGCACTGCACCGTGGTGACCGCATGGTGGTGGTCGATCCGAACGGTTCGCTCATGTCGCGTTTCTATCTGCCTGGCGATGTGGTGATCAACCCGTACGACGCTCGATGCGTCGGCTGGTCGCTGTTCAACGAGGTCGATCACGGCTTCGACTTCGAACGCCTCGCGCATTCGGCGATTCCGCCTCAGAACGGGGATCAGGCCGAAGAATGGGCAGGGTATGCGCGTGCAGTGCTCGCTGACACGATGAACAAGCTTGACCAGGACGACATGCGCGACATGGTGACGCTGACGGATCTGCTTGTGCGTGAGCAGCGCCCTGTGTTGCAGAAGTATCTCGAAGACACGGATTCGGTGGGGTTCTTCGCGAAAGATGCAGACCGGGCGACGGCCAGCATCATCTTTACGCTGAACAGGTACATCCGGCCACTGCGGCGCATTCCCGATGGCGATTTCTCAATCCGGCGCTGGATGGGCAATGAAAACGGCGGGAACATCTGGCTTACGTGGCGCGAGGATCAGCGCACGGCGCTGGGTCCGACGATCCCGGTTTGGCTCGATCTGATCTACGCGATGATCCTCAGCGAAGCGCCGACTTTCGACCGGCGACTGTGGGTATACAAGGACGAACTCGCCTCGCTCGGCCGCCTCTACAGTTTCGAGGCTGCGGTCTCGAAGGGGCGCAAACATGGACTGTGTGTGGTTGGAGGTGTTCAGGATCTCGTCCAGATGGACATGCAGCTGGGCGAACTTCCCGCGAAGGCTGTGCTGTCGTGCTTCCGCAGCCTGCTTGCGATGGGCGGCGCCAATGCCCTGACGACCAGACGCATGTCCGAGATGATCGGCACGCACGAAGTGGAGCGCCATCCGATCGGCGTGCAGGGACAGCTGCGTATCAATACGCGCGAGCGCCGGCGAGAGTCGGAGCATGTCGTCACGTCGTCGCAGATATCGAACCTGCCCGACCTGAACGGCTACCTGAAATACGGCAAGGATTGGCCTCTTGCAAAGATCCGGTTCGGCGCGCGCGACTATCCGGTGCGTGTGCCTGCTTACATCGAGGCACTCCGGCGCGACGTTCTTCCGTCAACCGCTGTTCCCGAAGCTGTTAATCCAGCGCCTGCTTCGCAGGGTGAACCCTGGGCGAATGCAATCATCATCGGCGCGCCCCTTCCTTCAACGCAGTCGTAGAGACATCGACAGAGGTAACGCCATGAGCGAGTTTCGATTCGACGACGTGATTGTTGCGGCTGATGCCGGCGACCTGCAGACGTATCTTGCCGATGCGCACGGCGAGAAGGTTCGGCCACTGTGCATGTGTACGCCGGTCGGCGTCCCGATGTATGTCGCAAAAGTCGGCGCACACTATGTGATCAAGCGCATGCCGAATACGGGAGGTGCACATGCGCCGGACTGTGCGTCCTACGAGCCGCCGGCGGAACTCTCCGGACTGGGCGAGGTGAAAGGTGAGGCTATTCGGGAGAACATCGAGGACGGTATTACCACGCTCAGGCTCGATTTCAGCCTGTCGAAGTCCGGTGGTAAAACGGCGGCGGCACCTTCAGGCGTAGCGGCCGACACGGTTCGCACAGACGGCGCAAAGCTGACGTTGCGCGGCACCTTGCACTACCTCTGGGAAGAAGCTGGGCTGAATCGCTGGTATCCGGCGATGGAGGGCAAGCGCAGATGGTACGTCGTGCGCAAATTTCTGCTGCAGGCTGCGGCCGGCAAGGTGTCCAGGGGGGAGCCGCTGGGGCGGTCACTGTATGTGCCAGAGTCGTTCTCGCTGGAGCATGCGGAAGGCATTGCACAGCGCCGCATCGCTCACATGGCAGAGCTGGCCATCAACAGGAAAGCCCGCAAACTGATGATCGCGATCGGAGAAGTGAAGGAGATTGTGGAGTCGCGCTATGGCTTCAAGATCGTCGCAAAACACCTTCCTGACTTTCCGTTCATGCTGAGTGAGGATCTGCATCGGCGACTGCAGAAGCGTTTTGCGAATGAACTGGCGCTGTGGGACAGCATTGAGGAG
Organism: Paraburkholderia sp. BL18I3N2; assembly: GCF_003001875.1. Classification (NCBI taxonomy): domain Bacteria; kingdom Pseudomonadati; phylum Pseudomonadota; class Betaproteobacteria; order Burkholderiales; family Burkholderiaceae; genus Paraburkholderia; species Paraburkholderia sp. BL18I3N2. Next base: position 15,182 of record NZ_PVNC01000024.1, on the reverse strand, counting down.
GCGCACCTCGTGTTAATTGCAACGTTCGGGCTAAGTCCGACCGGGATCGCAACGATCGAGACGCTGGCCCTCATGGTCGTGTCGTCCAACTGGATTCCATTCGAGCACGCTTACGACAAGCTGATGCTCGATGCGCTCACGGCGCACAAGCGCCGCTTCGTAAAGGGCCTTCGTTACAACCTGGAGGAAAACAAGCCGCTCGCCTGCGCGGTGCTGGCTGATGTGTTACCGAAGCCCGTTGCGCTGTATGTGCAGCCGCCCGGCGTGGAACAGGAAGACGAGGATGCTTTGTCGAGCTTGCTCGACAACAGCGATATGCCGTCATGGATCTGGCGTGCCGGCGAAGAGATGCCGGAGTTGCCGCCGCCGTCGTTGGGTCAGGCTACGAAACCGTTAGGCCGTCCAGCCGATGCTTTGGACGAAGTCTATGCGTCCGCGGGCGCATCGTCATCGAAACAGGAGACTGCAAGGTGAGAAGCGGCTTGCTGACTCCGCATCGACCGGAAATTATTTCTATGTTCAGCAGGAGTGCATAGCGCACGACAAATCGGAACTCACAAAAGAAAAACCCTCGCCTGGCAGCGAGGGTAGTTCTTGACGACAGCCAGCACCGAAAAGAGTGCTAGATGCATCAACTTCAGTGACTGAAGTCGATTCTAGCAATTACTCATTCGGTGTCAAGCGTCGTCGGTGAGCGTTTGATCGCAAAAGATGAGTGACCCATGAATCGACGACTTCCCAAAGGGGCCAGACGGTGCCTTTCCGTTCCTGACGCAATGTCTGCGACACTGCGCTCGATGAGGCGACGCCGGCGAAGGGCGTTTCGCTGCCCGGTTTTCTGATCCTACGCTGCATCTGCCCCGGAATGTCCGGTCACCTGCATGCTCGTCGGGTCGCGGCACTCCCGCCCGGGCTACCCACCCCTCCGAGGACAGGGGCGGGCGGGATTCCACGTGTGCTGACCGAACTCATGCACCGCCTTGGACGCTATCTCGACGCGCCGGATGACTGGTTGCCGAGTCTGAACCGGGCAAACGGCTCGACACGCCAGCAACGGACTGAACGAAGCGTTGCCTGCGTGCAGCTGCTGCGCGCGAGTCTCAAATACCTCGATCTGGTGACCATGCGCGTAGGTGTCCCGTCAGTGGGACGCGGGATGCAGAACGTGACGCTGCGCTTTCTCGCCGGGCAAGCCGGGCTTGATATGCGTCGTGCGGAGCGCGCGACGCGTGACCTGCAGGCAGCGGGGTTGACCTCGGCGCGATCACGCTGCGAGCGCGGGGAGGACGGTAGCTTTAAAGGGCTTGCCGCAATCAGATATCTATCGGAAGCACTGTTTGGCGCATTCGGCCTCGCCAAGTGGTTGCGGCACGAGCGCAGCAAGGCTGCGCTGCGCCAGCAACTGCGTACAGCCGCTGACGCCAAACAGTGCCGTCGCAACACGCGCGAAAATGCGCGTGGCCAATTGTGGCTCGAAAGCCTGAAAAATCGCGTGTCAAAATGCCCCGACCCGGCGCGGTCGGCGCCGGATGACGGAGACGCCGGTCTTGCCGCCGAGTTCGAGCGCCAGGTTCAGATCCGGGCCGGCCAGATCAAGCAGAACAATCCTTCCCTCGACCGTGACGCTTGTTTCAGGCTTGCGCGCCAGCAGCTGGTACCTCCCCGATAGTTCTATCTTCACGTGTTTTCTCTGACGACCCGCTTGCCGCGAGGAACGGGCACGTCCGGATGGGCCGTGCAGCGGCCGACTGGCACGGTGAGCGCGTATCCAGCACATCCAAACGCAGAAATCCGCAGTATTGCGGTGTTCGCGCGCGTCGTCGGGCAACCTTGTCCACATCAACAGTCATGCAAAGTCGAATAAGTGTCGGGGCAATCGAGCAATAAGTGTCGGTTCTTAATCACTGTTTCTTTTCACTACTTTCCAACGGGCATTAGCGATCAGTCGCGCGAAGACCTGCTTGGTGAGTGATCCCTGGCAGTTGCGGTAGTCCGTCACGCGATCGACGCGGACATTGGGCGGTATTGGTGGCGCGTCGGGCAGTTGCAGGAAAACGACGAATTGGGGCTGCTGCCTACGTGCACTCCACAAACCGTGGTGCGGGATCCGCTGGAGGCCCCACGGTAGAACGTGGCTCAGAATGCGGCGGGTGATCTGTAATCGCCCCCTTTTTGATGACCCGCTCACGACAAGCGGTGGCGGCGTACGAAAAGGCCCAACGCGCGACGGGCGGTCGACGATGGACCCAACGGCGTTTGCGCCTACATAGGCGCGCAAGGCTCATCTCGGGTCCCTCATCAATGCGCTACTGCTTGATGACGGCATTGATCTGCCGATGACGGATTCGATGCCGCGCAGGGGCTTGCCGCTTGCGAATGGAAAGCGCAATTCTCGAATTCCGCAGGTCGTCGGCCTAATAAACCATGCTACGAATGTGGTGGATGCCCTGCCCGATCCGGGGAAGATCTCGCCGTTGTCGATCGGCAAAAGAGGACTAGACGCAACTAACTGTCAGATCTCTCTGGCGACCGCGCCGAACATCAAAGGCAGTACCGCAGCGCCGGGCGGGCGCCTGAGCTGGCTCCGGTGCAAATGGCGCGGGGGCGAATCGGTTAAGGTGTGGGGCTGAACGAATTGAGAACCGACGATGAGCAAGCTGAAGGGGCTGGACGAACTGTTCGCCGGCCGCCACTTTGACCGCGATGTGATCATTCTGTGTGTTCGCTGGTACCTGCGCTACAAGCTTAGCCTGCGCGATCTGGTCGAAATGATGGCGGAACGGGGCGTGGCGCTGGCGCACACGACGATCCTGCGTTGGGTGCGGCACTTTGCGCCGGAGTTCGTCAAACGGTGGAACCGCTTTGGCAGGCCCACTGGCCAGTCGTGGCGTGTCGATGAGACCTACCTGAAGATTCGTGGTAAGTGGTTTACCTTTATCGAGCGGTTGATCGCGCTGGCCTGACGGTTGACTTCATGCTCCGTGCAAAGCGCGACGTGGAGGCAGCAAAAGCCTTTTTCAGGAAGGCGATCAAACATCAAGGCCAGCCACCGAAGACCATCACGCTTGACGGCTATGCGGCCTCGCACCGCGCCGTGCGCGAGATGAAGGCCGATGGCTTGCTGCCTGAGGACACGAAGGTCCGATCCTCAAAATATCTCAATAATCTGGTCGAGCAGGACCACCGCAACGTCAAGTCCCGGACGAAAGTCATGCTTGGTTTCAAACGTTTCAGGAACGCAGCGATCACTCTCTCAGGTATTGAGTTGGTACATCGTATTCGCAAAGGCCAATTCAGTCTCGCGAAGCTCGGCCTCAAAGATACCGCTGCGCCCGCAGTCTGGGAGGCCGTCCTGTCTGTTTGATTAGGTAGCCTATTTATAACAAAGTCTCGTCTGCACCGCCTATCTGCACCAGAACCCCCAACGGGCCGTGGATCTTCAATCGCGCTCCGCTGACCGGGGACGCAGTTACGGAACTCGTCGGGCGGGCTCGCGCACGGCGCGGACACTCCACAATACCAACGAGGGCTCTCTAGATTTATCAATAACATAGCGAGGTTGGGCAGTATGAAACGCACTTGTACCAGTTCAGGTACCCGGCATGCCTGACTGACATTGCCCAGTTGCCACGCCAGTTCGAGCATGCCGACCTTGGCGCGGATGACTTTCTGTTCCTGAGTCATGGTGGACTCCATGCGGTTCGCCGCGCGCGTCGCCGCTTCGGACTACGTCCTCCGCGCCCACGCGCAACAGCACCAGAAACCGACCACTGTCAGATTTAGTCTAGGCTATTGCAGTTTAGGACTACGGTGAAGATGGCGCGTCCGCGAAAAGATCTGCAAAGTGCTTCTCAACGTCGATTATTTGAATATCGTGAGTTGACAGCCAATCCTGATTGAAAATAGTGTCCAAGTACTTCGTGCCACTGTCGCACGCTAGTGTTACGATGCGCGATCCTATCGGTGCTTCGCGAGCCACGCTAAGCGCCTCGTAGATCGCCCCCCCGGTCGATCCGCCGACCAGTAAGCCATGCCGCTGGGCCAAATGATGGCAAATCGAGAAGGCCATGTCGTCTCTCACTTTTCGACCCGAATCTATTACGTTGTAGTCAATCACCACGCCCACTTCCGCGCCTTCAGGCGTGCCAGTGCCCGATTGGTGGTATTGCGCACCCTGACCGCCAAAAATGACACTTCCAGCTGGTTCAACACCAATTACTTGGATGCTAGGAATATGCCGCCTCAGGTGACGCGCAGTACCGCAAAGCGACCCACCGGTACCGATAGCGCACACAAGATGCGAAATTGTTGGGCCGAGATCGTCGAGCAATTCAGCGGCTAGCCCGACGTAACCGGCAGAGTTAGCCGGATTGTTGTGTTGTTCAGTCCAGTAGGCGTCCTCTTCCGCCGACATTCGCATAGCTTCTCGGTCACGTACGTCCGTGGCTAGGGCACCATCGCCACTGCCAACCGTCCGGACGTTGCTGCCCAATGCACGCACGGTAAGGATCTTATCGGGGCTAGCATGGGAGTCCATCAATGCGGTGAAGTTGATTCCGCGTACCGCTGAGATCATGGCCAACGCACTCGCCGTATTTCCTGATGAGGATTCCACAATGTCAACAACGGCCTCATTTGGGCGGCTGTTGATCATGCTTAGCGCCATGCGGTCCTTCATAGAGCCAGTTGGGTTAAACATTTCCAGTTTGAGATAGAGATCGATCTCACCGCCGCGTAAAGAGATGAACAGCAGCGGCGTGTTTCCGATAGTATCAAGGATGCTATTAACGATCATCTGTTTATCCTCCCTTTGAGGAAGTTTTTGTCGACTACTAAATGCCATCCGACCGGATGCCGGAAGCGGACTCTTTTGAAAACGGAGTGGGTAACGGGGCTCAACGGGCATGCTCGTTAAAGCGCGATAAGTCGAGTTTCCCGGCGATGAGGAACAGGACAGTACGCATGGTTTCGAAGCGAGCGTACCCGCGTGCTTTGCGTTTGGCGGCCTGAAACAGGCCGTTGATGGCTTCGATGAAGCCGTTGGTCTGGCGCGTCTGAGTCCAGGCAACAATGCCCTCGAAGTGTCGGCGAATCAGTCGCGCGACGTCCTTCATCGGTTCGACCTTCGAGCGCATGACATTCGTACACCACTGGTGCAACATCGCCGACACGACATTGATTTGCTTGCGCTCGAGAATGTCGCGCAGCTGCTCTCGGTACAGCCACGCCCGGGCCGTGCGCTTGGTGGTGTACTGACTGACGAGCGCCTCGAGGTCGGTCAGTTGGGCGAGATTCAGTTTGTTCGCGTCTTTGAGCAGCGTCCAGCGCAAGCCTTTGAGTTGCGGGTCGACCTTCTGTTGCTGCCTGCGCACCGTGTCGAGCGCCTTGGACGCGTGAGCAACGACGTGAAACTTGTCGAAGGTCACTCGCGCGTCGGGCAGATGTTCATTGACGCCTTTGATGAAAGCCGGCGACATGTCGATGCTGACTGAGCAGATTTGTTCGGACGTGCCACGGTGTTCGCCCAGATAGGCCGCAAAGCGTTCAATCGTGCTGGCATCCTTGCCGGTCGTGGCGAACACGACCCGCCGCGCCTGCATATCGGCTACCAGCGTCAGATACTCATGACCGCGCCGATACGAGGTTTCGTCAATCGCCACTGCCGTCACCTCAGACAGGTCAGCCGCCGCGAGTGCCAGCTCCACATACCGCGAACAGATGGTGTGTACTCGATGCCACGACAGGTTGACGGCACGCGCGACAGCGGCAAACGGCATCTGCTGGGCGAGCATCAGTACAAGTGCCTCGAACAGCAGCGTAAAGCCGCTGAGTTGACCGACCCAGTCAGGTTCGACCAACCGCACGGAGCCATCGGGCAAGCGCACACGCGGCACCCGCACTTCCAGGAAGCACTCGTGTTGAAAGAAATTCAGGTGACGCAGACGCTTGATTTGCGTGTCGTGGACAGCATGCTCACCGGCAACTCCAGCATAGGCAAACCGGGTGCCCGCGACGAAGTCCACGGCAATGGTGAGTTGATGCTGGGCGGCATCAAAGTCAACGCCTTGAACGTACCAGGGCGCGGTTATTCCAAGAGCGGATTCGAACAGTTGATTCGTCATGGTTGCTTTGTCTTGCGTGGCTGGTTGCCGCATTCTGCCGCAACCAGCCACGGCTCAGCTTATCAATTCTGGGCGCCTCAAGGATTCGCTTCGCCGGCCTTACGTCCGTCCTTCACCCGCCAAACCTACCCACTCAAAATTCAAAAGAGGCGGAAAGCGGTTATCCTTTTTTAGTACGAGAATCTGGTGAAACGAATTTTCATTCGAATCCATTGATAGTCGGCGGTGTCGTGAAGCTGACGAGATCGCTCGGGGCAACGCCACCCCAGATTGCCAGCCCGCGCCACGGAATGATGTCGGATTCCAGACAACTGCGTCCGGCAAGAAAGTGATGCGTCTTATGGCGGCACCGCTCGCTTCTTCGCCGCAGAACAGGCACGAAACCGCCACCAAACCAAGTTTCCGAACCATGCCATCAAGAACCTCTGCGAATCGACTGCCTCCAAGATTCCCGACGTCGGTCACATCGAAGGCACAGATCACACACGGGTCGAGAAGTGGTCGTCCTGGCTACAGTAGGACCGGGAGCAGGTGGTACTGCAGAAAGCTTTGATCTGACGACTCGGTATGCGCGGTTTGGGTCACTGCAGCTGGGTGTTTCGCTCCGTCCCGAGTTCATGAACAAGCACATCTGGCATCCCTTGCCGATGTCGATGCCACCGGGCGTCAGGCCGTTAATCCGCGGACATTCCAAACCGCGAGCTTGGTTCGCCTTCGGGACGGATTCAAACGAACGGGCAGTTCCAACCTTGCCGGTCAATACGGGAATGCGTTTAGCATCTCCGATGCGGTCGACGTGAATCGTCACTTTATGACATATGCGGAGACTGTTTTCATAATTGGACTTTGCAGGACCGGTCATTGACATACGCTCCGCGGAAGTCAAGTTCACAACGGCCGAAATTATCTCCCTCGGTCGATGAGGCGTCAGCCCCGGCGCCAGCCACTGCGGCTGCTCGCAGGAACGAATTGGACTTGCATGCCTTAGGCGCAAACTGGACGTGACTGTTCCTATAGCTTTCGCGCAATTCGTTCCGCTATTGGAGGTAGTTTTTGGTGGGTTGGTCTGGATATACGATACGCAACGGCGGTTGGAACCCGTCGACCCAAGCCTTGGTTCGGATTGGCCGTTCAGCAAATCGCGCATCCACTTGCTGAATAGGGGTTCCGGTCTGTCGACAAAGTATTCTTGGATCATGGGTGGTCCCTCATCTCAGGTCATCTAGCTCGATTGAGCAGCTTGGCAGTGGGATCTTTACCCTGTGTCGAGTGGTCTTGAAGCTCATCAGATTCCCGGAGAGGCCAGCCTGGATGATTTGGTCGACAGCAACGGGCGCAGGATCGGACCAGTAGGTCACGTCCAAATTTGGATCATCGTAGGAAAGCAGGATGCACGGAATATACGATAGGCTTAGTGCCTTGGCGCAAAAATGGCGATGATGGCCATCCATGACAACAAGATGGCGGTGTTCGACCAGAATGGGCTCGGTCCACCGCCCGCTTTCGGCGATCATTTTGGTTAGCGTGCTAGCACGGCCGGGATTAATGTTCTCGCTTGGTCGAAGTTGCGGCACAGGCACTTTGACTACGGTGTAACTAGAAATTAATTTTGCGGACGACAATGGCTTCACCTCGGTTAGTAATGTGTTCTCGGATAAACGGCTGCATGTATCGTGCCATATTAAGAAACCTTATAATCGGCATCGCTGTTGCAGCGTTGGGCCGGTACCGCTATGGAGTCGCATGGATGGCAGTATTCGACCGGTGCACTCCGTAAGCGGCTCGCGTCCGTTTGGGGCACGCGGCACATCCGCACATACATACGGTATATATCTGTGGCGCGAAACGGCATCGCCATCCAGGTTGATCGGAAGCCTTGTCGGGATGATTGTCGGACAACCGCCACGTCCTCCGTCTGCTTCGTCGCATTTGCGACGTTACGGAGCCCAGCTTGGGTTTCCTGCTAGCCGCTCGGTACATGGCGCGCCTCTTGCGACTCTCAACTTACTGAAGCGTGCCGTGGCGACCGGTCACCGACTCTCGTCCGTGCGAGATACGGCCGATTCACGCCTTGAAGCGTCGCGGCGCGCCCAAAGCGAGGGCGTACGTCGCCTCCACAGAATACGGAAACGGGCAAAGCCATTGGATTTCGCAGGAGTTGCTCCACGGGACTTTGAAGAGAAGATTGGTTTGATGCATTGTGGTGTGGTTTCTATGCTTTGCCACCGTCCTATGGAGTTCGAACGTTTCGCTTGCTCCGAGCTCTGTTACGCACGGCGGTCGAACTGTCCGATAGTACGTTACTTGGTCGCGATTCGACGGTAAGCATTCGGCTTAGCGAAAAATTACTTCCCAAGGCGCAACTGCACGACTTTTATAAAATTGGCATTCGGCACGGTGCGGCCGGATTACAGATTGCCCATTGTGGAGCGATTTTTGATTGATGCTTGATTTATAAGCGAGTGGAATCCAAAAAACTCCTTTCGGAAAAGCACGATCGGCTATATTTTGACTTTAATACTGAATGAGCGTACTCTGGGAAAGAAATGTCTAATGGAACTGTAGCGCACAATCAGGAGGATTTTGAAAATCCTCGAATCGTTGAGTTGAGCGACAACCTATCCGGCGCCAGTTTTTTCTTTATGAAACTTTTGCCGACACGGTTCATGCTGGAATGGGCCGCGGAGCAGGGACTGTTGAAGCCGTGCACCACCATCTGCGAGTCTCCTTCTGGTACTTTCGGTCTTGCGTTGGCGATGTTGGCTGAGAAATATGGTTACAAACTCATATTGATAAGCGACTGGACGATTGATCCACATCTTAAAAGGCGCCTTATCGAGCTTGGTGCGCATGTAGACATTGTCAATGAACCAGCGACCCGCGGGCGACTTCTGCAGGCCCGGTTAAACAGGCTGGCCCAGTATCTGAAGGAGCTCCCCGACGGATTTTGGCCGTCACAATACTCCGACTCGGTCAATTCACTCGCTTATAGGAAATTCGCGGACTTGCTAATCGACAGAGTGGGAAAGCTTGACTGTTTGGTAGTTGCCATTGAATCAGATTGGTCAATGTGCGGTACAGCTAGATTTCTAAGAGAACAATTCCATGAATTGCATGTCATTGGTATCGATACTCCAAATTCTGTTTTGTTTGGGCAGCCCGGTGGAGATCTAGAGGATGGCAGCGGGCTAGGCGGCGAAATTGTTCCTGGCAGCTTAGATCACCGTCAGTTTGATGAGGTTCATTGGCTGACGGCCGCAGAGGTGCTTGATGCAACTCGTCGATTACATCGTGAACACGCTCTGTTTATGGGCCCAACCAGTGGTGCAGCATATAAAGTGGCCGATTGGTGGGCACGTAAGAACCCTGGCAAGAAGGTCTTGGCGATTTTCCCCGACGAGGGGAGCCGCTATGTCGAAACCGTCTACGACAATGAAAAGAACAGGCTCTCATCCATAGGCGGCTGGTCCGAGCAAATTCGGCAAGAACCAACGGTTGTGGTGCCAACACAGAAATTGAGTGGCTGGTCGCGCTACGCTTGGGGGAGGCGAACCCTCGATGAGGTTCTTTCTGGCCTTATTGAAAAGTCGTCTCCGATCTGTAGCGAGTCCCGCCAACAGTCGACGTTCCTGCACGCAGGCAGACGTACTCCAGAGGGAGTGTCTCGAGAGGCTACTACTGCTGTCATCGAAGCAGGTGAAACGAGGCTGATAGCATTATCTCGCTTTGACGGGGGCACCGTCGCCCATCTCGCACTGGAGCATGAGCAAAGTCAGTTTGTGGATCCGTTGTACGTGGTGTTTTCGGAGCTAAAGACCAGCCGAAACCTCGAGTTCGAGCACCCGTTTTCAATTGCGGCCCGGAACGAAATAGTTGGTTTTTTTGTCCTCCGTGAAAAGGCCGCGTTGCCGGATTGGGCACCGTCAAATGTCGTGACGTTGCACAGCCTGCGTATCGGTCGATCATATCAAGGCAATGGATACGGTAAGGCAGCAACCAAACTGGCTGCTCGGTGGATCGCGTCGAACCGACCATCCATCGACCGACTCATGCTTGCCGTCAATGCGCGCAACGTGCTAGCCAGAAGCGCTTATCTTAGCTCTGGCTTCCAAGACACAGGCGGTACATACTGCGGCCCAATTGGTATTCAAAACATTCTCGAATATAAGGTTGGGTGAGAGAAATGCGCGCTATTTCGTCGAATTCGGCGCCCGACAGGTCGCCAGTAGCAGAAGAGACATGTTAAATGAACGAGTCTTTAGTAAATGTTGAAATTCTAATTGGTTTGCCGCGTGAAGTGCCACGTCACATGGATGCGACAGAGCGCCTCATTCTTCCTGCATGGTTGACTAGGTGTTCCGCGAATGGAGTGGCCGACCTTGACCGCACTCGCGGTCCGTATTGCGCATTCTGGGGGACAGCTGAATGCCTGGAACGACGATAGCTGGGGCATTGCACGAAAGGATTCGAAAAGAGATAAAGCGGCGAGTTGCGGAGCATCAATATGAGATGGGGGATCGTTTGCCGTCAGCTTCCGAACTTGCAAAAGAATTCGGCGTAAGTTTGATAACCATAGCACGCGCATTGTGCGATCTCCAGTCCGCCGGCGTCGTCGACGCGGTGCCCGGGCGTGGAACTTTTGTGCGAGAGAGTCGACGATTTGTTTTTGATATTGAGGACTTTTTATTTTCGAATTTCAAAGATGAGTCGCGATATACTCTTGAACGATCGGTTACAGCAGCCTCGGTGACACGAGGGAAAATCGCCATTCCGATTTTACGCGAGTTTGACACGCCAAACGAAACTATGCGCTGTGTGAGAAGTATGATAGCGGTCGACGGAATGCCGACCATTCATGACGTTCTTTACGTGCCACTTTGTTTTGGCGATAAAATAGTTGACGAACTTGAGGGAAAGTCGGTTGGCGAGGTGCTGCGTGGACAAGGAGTACAGTTCGACGAGGTGAAATTGCTTGTAGGCGCATGCCCTGCGTCGGATGAGGCGAAGGTTACATTCGGAATCTCTGACGGATTCCCGACGCTCCGACGCGCATATCAGCTAATGACAGACAACCCATCGCTCTCGTTCTTTGGAGTCTCGGAATCCCCGTTTGATCGTCTGGCATTTGGTGTCTCCAACAAAACTGATCGAGGAATCTCGAGCAGATGATGGCGCAAGCGAATGAGAGCAATTCCACGTGGGTATCGAGACTTCGCTCGAACCGGATTGCAGCTTGCCGAAACCGGCCTGCCTGCAACGAGTGTAGTCGTAGCCCTTGTCGGCATGGACCTTATCAGGGACGTTGTCTCGACCGAACGCGTTTGACTGGGACTGCACTCTGGCTGCATGACCGGAAATTTTCAAGCTAGTTGTCGCCTCAACGAGTAAATTTTCAGGCGGCCTTTCTCTCCTGGTTAGGGCGTTGCGGGGCGACACCCTGGTTGTCAATGCTATCCGGGTTCAGACGCACGGCATCTACACGCTGCCAGTTGCGCGTGCGTCCCTTCCATCGAAGCGGGTTGCGCTGCCGGGCGCTCTCGTAGAGCGCTACGCGTCGATCAAGAATGTCCTGGTCGAGGTTGGCATGACGCTGCGCCGGCGTCACAAACCGGATCGCACTGTGACGATGTTCGTGGTTGTACCAACGCACAAGTGCGCCCACCCAGGCGCGTGCTGCAAACAAGGTGTCGAACGCCTTGAGCGGGTAAGCGGGCCGGTCTTCCAGGGTCTTGAACAGCGACTCGGAATAAGGGATATGAGCCAAATCACATATTCCGTATAGTACTAAACCGCTGACGCGGTAGGGGGAGGTGGGCACAGGTCTATGGCTGGCGTTTCATGAAGAGGGTTGTCTGACGCTGAACCCCAGCGAGGTGGTGAGCGGTGTCGCCAGGAGCAGTATGTGAACGCCCGGTTGGGCATTCCACCCACTGCTTCCAGGAGGCTCGCCATGACACCACTGCGCCAACGCATGCTGCATGACATGCAGATCCGCAACCTTGCGGATAATACCCAGAAGTCCTATCTGATTCAGGTACGCAGTTTCGCCCGGCACTTCCGCCGCTCGCCCGAACTGCTGGGTCCCGACGAGATCCGGGCCTGGCTCGTCTACCTCCTCGAAGAGCGCAAGCTGGCACCCGCCAGTCTCGGCGCAACGATCGGTGCACTGCGTTTTCTTTACCGCGTGACGCTCAAACGCGACTGGAGTGACGAGGACTTTCCCTTGCCGAGGACGCCGTTCCGACTGCCAGTCGTCCTCAGCCTGGAGGAGATCACCACCTTCTTCGAGTCGATCGCCAGTCTCAAGCACCGCACCATCCTGATGACCGCGTACGCCGCCGGACTGCGGGTGTCGGAAGTCGTGCATCTGAAGGTCACCGATATCGACAGCAAGCGCATGGTTATTCGTGTGAACCAGGGGAAGAACCATAAGGATGGCATGTAATGCTCTCGCCGAGGCTACTCGAGATCCTGAGGCTGTACTGGCAGGACGCCCATCCGAAGGAATGGCTCTTTCCAGGCAGCATTCCGGGGCGGGCCATTACCCGCCATGCCGTGGGCGACGCATGCGGGCTTGCACGCAAGCGCAGCGGCATCACCAAACCCGTGACACCCCATTCTTTGCGACACGCGTTCGCCACGCATCTGCTGGAAGCCGGTACTGACGTGCGCCGGATCCAGCTGCTGATGGGCCATAGGTCCCTTTCGACAACGTCCCGGTACCTGAAGTTGGCCACCAGCACTGTGTGCGCCACCACCAGTCCCTTCGATCTGCTGCCGCACCCTGCACCCATTCCATCCCCGCCACCTGCGCCCGAGTACTTCTGAGCGCAGTCATGCGGCCGGCGCTCGAAGTGGCGGACATTTTCCGCCAGTGTGGGCCCAGTTTTCGGCTATCCCATGCCGAGGGGCTCAGTCGTGTACAGCGACGCGTGATGAGTGCCATCGAGCTGTGTCGTACCGCAGCGCTTGGCGCCCATCTCGAGCAGTGCGATGCATGCGGCCATCAGCGCATCAGTTACGACTCGTGTCGTAACCGGCACTGCCCGAAGTGCCAGTCACTCGCCCGCGCGCAATGGCTCGAACGCCGGCATGGGGAGCTCCTCCCCTCGACCGAGTATTTCCATGTCGTCTTCACGCTTCCCGAATCCATCGCCGCTCTCGCGTTCCAGAACAAGAGGACGCTCTACGATCTGCTGTTTCGCGCCAGCGCCGAAACGTTGCGCACGATCGCCGCCGATCCGAAGCACCTGGGCGCCGAGATCGGCTTCCTCACGATCCTGCATACGTGGGGACAGAATCTGCAGCATCACCCTCATGTGCATTGTGTTGTGCCGGGCGGCGGCATCTCCCCGGACGGCGAGCGCTGGATCGCCTGCAGTCCCGGCTTCTTCCTGTCCGTGCGGGTCCTGTCACGGCTCTTTCGCCGCCTGTTTCTCGAACAGCTGCGCCGCGCTTATGACGCCGGCGGGCTGCGCCTGCACGGTCAGTTCGAATCCCTGAGCGATCCCGTCGAATTCGCAACCTGGCTTGCACCCGCGGCACGGGCGGAGTGGGTGGTCTACGCCAAGCCACCCTTTGGCGGTGCCGAACACGTGCTCGATTACCTGGGCCGCTACACCCACCGCGTCGCCATCTCCAACAACCGGCTGCTCGCCTTCGACGGGCACACCGTGCAGTTCCGCTGGAAGGACTACCGGCACGAGTCCAGACAAAGGACCATGACGCTCACGGCCGACGAGTTCATCCGTCGTTTCCTGCTGCATGTGCTGCCTGACGGCTTCAAGCGCATTCGCAGCTACGGGTGGCTCGCCAACTGCCACCGTGCCGACAAGCTCGCCACCTGCAGGCAGATGCTCGGTATCGAGGCTCCCGCCGCTGCCGCAGCCGAGCCCCGGGAAGACTACCGTGACCGCTACCAGCGACTCACCGGAAAGTCACTGCGCGACTGTCCCGTATGTGGCAAGGGACACATGCTCCGCATCGAAGACATACCCGGCAGCCTTCCACGAGCCCCGCCAGGTCCCACCCATGCGCGCTAGTTGCCACCGCACCTGTTTCCGTACACGTTCGCCTTTCCTGACGAGGCCAACGCGGCTGCACTCGTGCCTTCGATCTGCTCGCGCACCAGCGTACTCCAAAATGGCGGGTGATTTGCCAATTCACCCGCACATTCCCGCTTCCTTTACACGTGATGCTTCCCACTCTCTCCGGAAGTCCGTGTGTGGTCGCCCCTGCAAGACATCACAAATTACTGCGGCGGTCATTCAATGCCCATAGCGGCCACCGCCTGTGGAGCGGTTTAGCACAAACATTTTTTTGATTACCGGTCGCGGATCAGGTCCGACGACATGGCGATGCGCTGGTTGCCGCGACCGCCAACCAAAAAAATCTCTGCTCAATGTCTTCAACGACATTGGCGACACGCCACGGCCATGCATATGCTTCAGTCTGGTGTAGACGTCACGTTGATTGCCTTGTGGCTTGGCCATGAAAGTACCGCCACCACCCATATGTACATCGAAGCCGATCTCGCCATGAAACAGCGGGCACTGAACTCCATTCAAGCACCGCAATTCAAACAGCACCGGTTTTGTCCGCCGAAAGACATTCTCGACTTTCTTGACGGACTGTAATTATGCTTGCTTGGTGGGTCGCCCTCATTAACCGTACAGCATGAACGTATTGCGTTGCTGAAGCTCCTCAAGAGAGACGTCCGGCCCCAGGGCGGTCGGACGCACGACTGACGGCAAGGCGCAGAAAGTAGGACTCTGCATAATTCGGTTACGTGGATAAGAGCGGGACATCAGGCCGTTTGCCACCGCGAGAAAATCGTGGCTCTTCAGCGATACGGTCGACGGCGCGAAAGCGAGCGCGATGATCTACAGCTTGATGCTCACGTGTCGAGCCTGTGGCGTCGAGCCGCATGCCTATCTGCTGCACGTGCTGACCGAACTGCCGCAGCGAGCCTGTCAGATTTTTAGTGTGTCGAGGTCATGAGACGATAACGGAAATAACGTCCAATGACCGAAACAACAGTGACCAAGAAGAGCAAGAACC
>NZ_PVNC01000023.1:0-94724 GCF_003001875.1 Paraburkholderia sp. BL18I3N2 | reverse complement strand
TCGATTTGCGGCTTGCCGAACGTGATGCCGTGCGAGCCGAGCGCTTCGGCTTCGTCGATCACGAGCGCGGTATGCAACAGCGCCTTCGACGGAATACAGCCGACGTTCAGACACACGCCGCCGAGCATCGAGTAGCGCTCGACCAGCACGGTCTTCATCCCCAGGTCAGCCGAACGGAACGCCGCCGAATAGCCGCCGGGGCCCGAACCGAGCACGAGCATGTCGCATTCGATATCCGCGTTACCGGAGAAACTGCCGCCTTGCGGCTGGGCTGACTCTTTCTTCGGCTCCTGTAGCGCAACGGCCGGCGGCGAACTCACGGCACCCACTTCGCCAACACCGTCAAGAAGCGCGATCAACGTGCCTTTCGAAACGCTATCGCCAACCCGGACGCTCAATTCCTTGACGACGCCGGAGACTGGACTCGGCACGTCCATGGTCGCCTTGTCGGATTCGAGCGTAATCAGGGATTGCTCCTTCTCCACCCGATCACCGATCTTCACGACAATTTCGACAACGAGGACTTCCTTGTAATCGCCGATATCCGGCACCTTGATCTCTATTGCGCTCATGAAACCCCTTGTTGTGTCGCTCGCATTTCTGTTCAAGCATAAAGACGCTCTATCGCCGTCTCGTGCAAAATCGCCCGCCCGCTTCGTCAGAGCAGCATCCGGCGGTAATCCGCCAATAGCGAAACCAGGTACGCGTTGAAGCGTCCTGCTTCAGCGCCGTCCAAAGCACGATGATCGAACGACAGGGAGAGCGGCAGGATCAGGCGCGGCACGAACTGCTGGCCGTCCCAGACCGGCTTCATCGCGCTGCGCGACAAGCCGAGAATCGCCACTTCCGGCGCATTGACGATCGGCGTGAAATGCGTGCCGCCGATCCCACCAAGCGACGAGATCGAAAAGCAGCCGCCCTGCATCTGATCGGGTTTGAGCTTGCCTTCCCGGGCAAGCTTCGACAGTTCACCCATTTCCCTCACAATCTCGACGAGCCCCTTTCTATCCGCATCACGGATGACGGGCACGACGAGACCATTTGGCGTATCAGCCGCGAAACCGATGTGGTAGTAGTGCTTGAACACGAGGTTGTCACCCTTGAGGCTTGCATTGAGCGCCGGGAATTTCTTCAATGCGGCAACGACCGCCTTGATCACGAAGGCCAGTATCGTGAACTTCACGCCTGACTTCTCGTATTCCCCGTTCAGTTGTGTACGTAGTGCCTCCAGTTCGGTGATATCCGCTTCGTCGTTGTTCGTGACGTGCGGGATCATCACCCAGTTGCGATGCAGGGTGGCGCCAGAGATCTTTTTGATGCGCGACAGTGGCCGCGAATCGACAGGACCGAATTTCGCAAAGTCGACCCTTGGCCACGGCAATAAACCCAGTTCCGCGCCGTTTGCCGAGACCGGCGACGGCGGGACTGCGGGCGTGCCGGACGATGTCGTCATCACGTTTCTGACGAACGCGGTAACGTCGTCCAATGTAATGCGCTGCTTCGGACCGCTGCCCTGCACGCGTGATATCTCGACTCCAAGTTCTCGCGCGAGCTTACGCACCGACGGCGATGCATGGCTTTCGGGAACTGGCTCGCTTTCGCGCGCCAAGGTGCGATGCAATGGTGCTGGCGCGGATTCTGGTTCGGGCACCGGCACTGTCGTGACATTCGTCTCCGGCTGCGCGGGATCTTGCGCAACGGAGGCGGCGACCGCTGGGCTAGACACCACCTCATTGTGCTCCGTCCCCTCGCTTTCGAGCAGCACGATCACCACGCCTTGCGATACCTTGTCACCAACCGAGACGTTCAGCTCTTTGATCACGCCAGCGGTCGGGCTGGCCACATCCATCGTCGCCTTGTCCGATTCGAGCATGACAAGCGATTGTTCCTGCTCGACGCGTTGTCCTACTTGCACCAGAACTTCGATAACCGGAATGTCCTTGTAATCGCCGATGTCCGGCACTTCTATTCGTGTCACCCGCACATTTGTCTCCAACAGCAAGCGTTTCAATAGCCGGCGCCGAGCTCTTCATATAGCCGGACGCGCTTCACCTGATCTTTGATTTTCCCGCGATTTGCGAATCGCGCTCATGCGCTTCATCGGGGCATGGAGCGTTAGACAAGCCAGGGCTCGATCAGCCCGGTTCCGTTTCGCCCATATCTATCGATTGCCTGACGCACGATGCCCGAATCCTGCTGACCTTCATCGACGAGTGCTTTCAACGCGGCGATCACGATCGACGCACGGTCCACTTCGAAGAACGCCCGCAACGCTGCGCGTGTATCGCTGCGCCCAAATCCGTCGGTGCCGAGCACGACATAGCGGGACGGCACGTAGGCACGGATCAGTTCGGGTACGGCGCGCACATAGTCAGTCGCGGCGATGACCGGCCCACGCGTAGCGGCCAGCGATGCCGTCACATAAGGCACCGCCGGTTCATCACGCTCCAGCAGTCGCCGGGCGCGCTCCGCGGCCACACCGTCGCGATGCAATTCGGTAAAGCTGGTCACGCTCCATACCGCCGCGTCGATATTCCAGTCGTCTTTCAGCATCTGGGCGGCAACCTGCACTTCACCGAGAATCGCGCCCGAGCCCAGCAATTGAACTTGAGCGGTCTCGATCCGCGCGGGTTCCAGCACGTACATCCCTTTGAGTACGCCGCGCCGGACACGATCGACATCGGCTTCCGCTAACGGACGTTGCGCGTAGTTTTCATTGGTGACCGTCATGTAATAGAACACGTCGCGCTGACGCTCGATCATCTCCTGCATGCCTTCGTCGACGATCATCGCCACTTCGTACGCAAAGGCCGGATCGTAGGCACGACAGTTCGGTATTGTCGAGGCCGCCAGGTGGCTCGTGCCGTCCTGATGCTGCAGACCCTCACCACTAAGCGTCGTCTTGCCGGCCGTCGCACCGATCAGGAAGCCGCGTGCGCGCTGGTCCGCGGCTGCCCAGATCAGGTCGCCGATACGCTGGAAGCCGAACATGGAGTAGTAGATATAAAACGGCAGCATCGGCAGATCGTGCACGCTGTACGACGTCGCCGCGGCAATCCACGACGACACCGCACCCGCCTCCGAGATGCCTTCTTCGAGTATTTGCCCGCCGGTATCCTCGCGGTAATAGAGCATCGAACCCATGTCTTCCGGCTCGTACAGTTGACCGAGCGGCGAATAGATACCGACTTGCCGGAACAGATTGGCCATGCCGAAGGTGCGCGCCTCGTCCGCGACGACGGGCACCACACGTGCACCCAGCGCGGCATCCTTCAGCAGATTGCCGAGCATGCGCACGATCGCCATTGTGGTCGACATTTCCTTGCCGTTCGTGTCCAGCGCGAATTGCCCCCACGACGACATCGCGGGCACGGCCGGTGTATGCGATGCCGCTGTGCGCCTTCTGGGAAGGTAGCCGCCCAGCATTGACCGGCGCCCGTGCAGATACTGCATGACGGCACTGCTCTCCTCCGGCTTATAGAACTTGAGTTGTTCGACGTCGGCGTCGGAGAGGGGCAGGCGGAAGCGGTCGCGAAACGCTTTCAACTGGTCAATGTCGAGTTTCTTTTGCTGATGCGTGGTCATGCGTCCCTGGCCGATCGAACCCATGCCGAAGCCCTTCATCGTCTTCGCAAGAATGACGGTGGGTTGACCGCTGTGTCTTGATGCCTTTTCGTAGGCCGCGTGCAGTTTGCGCACGTCGTGACCTCCGCGCCGCAGACAGTCGATATCGTCGTTGCTCAGATGCGCGGCAAGCGCCGCCAGTTCAGAGTTCTGCCCGAAAAAACGTTCGCGATTGTAGGCACCGTCGTTGGCGGAAAACGTCTGGAACTGGCCGTCCACGGTATGCGCGAACGCGCGCACCAATGCCCCCGTTCGATCGCGCGCGAACAGCGCGTCCCAGTCCGAACCCCACAGCACCTTGATGACGTTCCAGCTCGCCCCGGTGAACTGCGCTTCGAGTTCGTCGATGATGCGGCCATTGCTGCGCACCGGTCCGTCGAGCCGCTGCAGATTGCAGTTGATCACGAACACGAGATTGTCGAGTCCTTCGCGCGCGGCCAGCGAAAGCGCGCCGATCGCCTCGGGCTCGTCCATTTCGCCGTCGCCGAAATAGCCCCACACTTTACGGCCTTCCGTGCGTTGCAGCCCGCGGTTCTGCAGATAGCGCATGAAGCGCGCCTGGTAGATCGAGTTGATCGGCCCGATGCCCATGGAGCCGGTCGGGAACTGCCAGAAGTCCGGCATCAGCCACGGATGCGGATAGGAACACAGACCCTCACCGGTGATTTCCTGCCGGTAGTGTTCGAGATGCGTCTCGTTGAGAAAGCCTTCGAGGTAAGCCCGCGCATAGACGCCGGGCGCCGAATGCGGCTGAAAATAAACGAGATCGCCGCCGTGAGCATCGTTCGGCCCACGAAAGAAATGGTTGAAGCCGACTTCGAACAGGTCGACCGCCGACGCGTAGCTGGCAATATGTCCGCCCAGTTCGCCATAGGCGCGATTGGCCCGCACTACCATGGCCAGCGCATTCCAGCGCAGCGCTGCAGCGAGTTTTTCTTCGATATCGAGGTCGCCGGGATACGGAGACTGCTGATCGACGGCAATCGTATTCGCGTAGGGCGTGATATTCAGGCACGCCGTTGCGATACCGTTGGATGACGCGTGGGCCGCGAGCCGATCGAACAGGTATTGCGCCCGTTCAGCGCCGGCATGCCGGACCACGCCATCCAGCGCGGCGAGCCATTCGGCGGTTTCCTGTGGATCGTCGTCGACTTTCGTCTGGCCCAAAGAAAGGATCGAGGGTGTTCCCGTCGATAAGTCGGTCATCTGGCAACTCCGTAAGAGCAATGCGAATTAAGTGGCGAGTGCGCAAAGATTACGGGGGATGCAGCAGAATGTGCGGTCGTATTTAAGGCTGGCGAAGCGGTGTCGCCTGCAATCTCTTCTGCGAAAGGGCTGATTTACAGCATTTCTTTTTGAGGCGTTGTCAGGTTGATGGGGCCGTCGCGTAAGATAGCGCGATGAAAAAATCAAAATCGCTGTATCACGGTCACCGTTTCCCCGCTGGTGTCCATCGCTGTCGTGTGTCGCAACACATGCGGGCTCACGCGCTTGTTCTTCAGCGAACAGCATTTGTTCGTGGCCGCTAAGACATGCTTGTGAAGCAGGTAGTGAACGCCGTGTGCGCTCAACCGACCGCCGCGCGCATTGGGGAGCAGTGGCTGATTCTCGGCCCGCGGCGGCTCTCGAACCCACGCGGCCAACACGGCGCGGGTGCTCTTGCTCAATGGCGTGCAACGCTTCTTGCGCCCCTTGCCAAACACGCGTACATGCGCGCCGGTGCCAATGTGCAGGTCCTCGCGCCGGAGGCCGGTCAGCTCGGACAGGCGTAACCCCGTCTGCACAGCCAACAACAACAGAGCGTGATCGCGGCGACCAGACCAAGTCTGCTGGTCCGGCGCGGCCAGCAACGCATCGACCTCCTGTCGGCTCAGGAATGGGACCAATGCGCGGCTAAAGCGCTTGGCCGGGATGGCCAGCACACGCTGGATGTGCGCTGAGTGTGACGGCATCTCGAAGGCCGCATACCGGAAGAACGAGTGCACTGCCGTCAAGCGCAGGAAGGTGCTGGCTGACCCATCTGCGTATCTCGACGACATGTTCGACGAACGGCGCTTGCCCGATGCGATTCGCCAGAAGTTGCCAGCGAACGGTAGCCACCCGTTGCCTTACGCGCGTCTAGTGATCGACGCTGAATGGCGTGATCAGTCGAACCCGAACAAGCCATCGCCGTTCAAAGACACGTTCGTGAACCGCCGTAATAATGGCGTGATCGCCGAACTGTTGACCCCAGGCGTGGAGTCCCCCGGGAAGGACTGGTCCGACTTCTATCTGAGCTACGGTGTCGCAGACCTGCTGCGACAAAACGTCGGGTCTGAACTGACTCCGCTCGGCACGTTGAAGGACGACACGGCCGTCGAGGTCGCGAATCAGCCCCTTCTCGAAGGGCACAGTTTCGCGTTCCCCGTTCCCCTGCCTTCGGAGTTCGGCGAGCCGGTCGATCACATCAAGGCGTTCAAGCTAGCCAGAGAGGGCGCCGGGCGCGGCAGCGCCGACGCCGCGGTCGCTGCCGCCGCCATGGCGTGGCAGGGGCAAGGCACGACCGTCGACAAGAACCAGGCGATGCGCTGGTACCGCTTCGCTGCGGACCGTGGCAACGTGGAGTCGGCGCGCTGGATCGGAAATCAATATCTCGCGGGCACCGAAGTGCCGCGTGACGAATCGCTCGGGCTCCATTATCTGACGCTCGCGACCAACGCAGGCGATTCCGCAAGTAGCGTGTCGCTCGGTGGCTATCTGACGGAACATCATCAATCTTTAGCGGGAAAGACAGGCGTCGAGTGGCTCGAAGCGGCTGCGGCACGCCGTGTTCCCGCGGCTTACGGCGCACTCGGCTATACGTACGCGCGCGGAATCGCGGGCAAGCAGGACACCGGCGTCGCGCTCAACTGGTTTTCCCAAGGTGCGCAGCTCGGCGATCCAGCATCGCAAGCATGGCTTTGTAGTGCGTATTCGAATGGAAACCCGAGCATGCAACGTCGTCCCGACTATGCGGCGCGCTGGTGTCAGGCCGCCGCGCGCAGCGGGAATGTGATGGCGATGAAAGTTCTCGCCGACAAGGGTAGCGACATCGCCAATGATACGAACCGCGTGTACTGGCAATGGAAAGTTGCGAATCAGGGCGACGCGAAATACCAGTCGATGCTCGGCGACAGCTACGATCTCGGCGAAGGGGTGTCGTCCGATCTTTCAGCAGCGACATACTGGTTCCGGCGTGCCGCGGAACAGGGCAACGCATCGGCTCAAACTTCGCTCGCGTGGCACCTGTTCACAGGCCTGGGCGGCCGCGTCGACGAGTATGAGGCGTTCACGTGGGCATCGAAGGCAGCGCCCGCCGACGTAGAAGCCCAACGGATGGTGGGCGTGGCTTACGCCTATGGGCGCGGCGTTGAGCGCGATGCAGAGGCGGGCCGCGTCCGGCTTGGCAAAGCGATGGCCGCAGGCGACGACTGGCAGCCAGCGATCTCGCTACGCTGTACGAAATCGGCCCGCTCGCGACGCGTAACCCCGCACAGGTGATGCAATTGCATCAGCAAGGCGCGCGAGGCGGCGCTGAGCAGTCGCAGATCGCGCTGGCTTTGCACGCGCTGGCTACCGGCGCGGAAGCCGAGCTCGCTGGCAATGAGCGACGCTGGCTGATTCCAGCCGATGCGGCGTCAAACCCGTGGCGCAACGACTCCCTCACACGTGCTGGCGAATTGCGCCAGCGCTGGGATGGTTTGTCATGCCTGAACGAAGCATTGCTGGGCAATCCGCTGATGCAATACGGCATCGGCATGCGCTTTCTGACCGGAAACGGTGTGCCGCGCGACCGTTCGATCGGCGCCGCATGGATAGCCCGCTCGCGTGCCGGTTTCGAAGCGAGTGGCGGTGTGCCGGTATATGTCACAGCGATCAGGATCGTCGAGTCGAGACTGTCCGAACGCATGAGCGATGACGAGAAACAGCGCGCTCGCGAAATCGCTGCGAATCTGAGCGCGACGGTAACTGAGTTGCACTGACGCGACGGCGATGCCGTTATTCAGACTTGCGATAGCGCAAGCAAGCACCGTACGGCTCCGTTACAAGCGTCCGCTTTCGCGTATGGAACCGCCGTTGAGACGGTAATGTGCAACGGGTTCGCCCGTCCATTCCTGGCCGGCTGCCGCCCGACGCGGTCAGCCGGAGCCGACCGGACCCGACGCTCGGGCAATCGCAGTCGAACGGGCCGGTGTAGGAGCCGTCCGGTCACGCGAGCCCGCGGACGGCTTTCCCTCAACGTCGCTCGGAACCATGAAGCGCAGTCAGCCGAGCGCATCTAGAAATCTTCGATCTTCACCGGACATTCCCTCGAGCCACTGTGCTTCGCACCCGGGTTCAGGAAGGACTCTACCGAATTCGACCATCTGCGACGGCGGCAACTCCGACAGGTAGACCCAAACGTGGCGGCTCGGCGTGCAAGCCTCGTCAACCACGATACCTAAGATACGCTCGAGTAATCGTTGTTTTTGCTCGGACGTTCGCCCCGCTCGAATCTCGCCGTGTACGAAAATGTGGTCCGACTTTACCGGTTGACCCGCCAGAAAGTGATTCCCGGCGGCAATGTCCTGGAATATCACCTGGGCAAAGAACGCTTGGGCGCCTGTCGCCTCACTGTGCGCTTGCGTGATGCCGGAAGCGATCGCATGCTTCAGCTGAGCGTCCAGGCGGCCTTCCGCAGCCGCGACAACGTAGGTTGGCATTGACGGTCTCCTGTAAATCGCTGTTTCAGTGAAAAGGTTTGAGTGGAATGTTCAATATCCGGCGGCTGCCGCGCGTCCCACTTGCGAGCCAAGCGTCCCCGCAGCAGCCGAGTAAGGCTCAAGGACGGAGGCGATAACGTCAATAGCTTGCTGAATTTGCTGACGGGAAATGTTGAGATAAGGGATTGCGCGAACCCCATCGGCGCCGGACGGAAGAACGTAGAGACCTTTTGCGTGGAGCTTCTCGACGAATTCGCCAGCGAGCAGCGATGTCACGCCGAAACGCACAATATTGGTTTCCACAGACGCAACGTCCAGTGCGATTCCTGGCAAAGATGCAATTCCGTGGGCAAGCATTTGCGCATGCTCATGATCTTCCACCAGACGGGCACGATGGTTACGCAACGCATAGAGCGCCCCCGCCGCGATGATGCCCGCCTGACGGAAGCCGCCTCCGATTTGTTGCTTGAAACGACGTGCCCGAGCAATAAAGTCGTGCGGGCCGGCCAGCGCGGAGCCAACCGGTGCGCCTAGGGCCTTGGAAAAACACACGCTGACAGTGTCGAAGTGCTTTGCGTAGTCGCGCTCAGGAATACCTGTAGCCGCCGTTGCATGCCACAACCGCGCCCCATCGAGATGCAGCGCCAGGCCTTTCGATCGGGCTGCATCGCAAACACCGACAAGTTGCTCGATCGGCCACACTTTCCCCCCGCCGATGTTGTGAGTGTTCTCAAGACACAGCAGCTTGACCGGCGCGGGTATCGTAGCCGGAAAGAATCGATGCGGCACACCTAGTGCATCCGCCAGGTCTTTCGGGGAGAACACGCCGCGCACGCCGGGCAAAAGCCGCGGGAGCACACCTGAGAAAGCAGCTGGCGCCCCACCCTCAAGAATATAAACGTGTGCGTTCTGATCGAACAGCACCGCGTCGCCCGGTTCCGTGTGGGCCCGGATGGCGACCTGATTGGTCATGGTGCCGGTCACCATATATACGGCGTCCTCTTTGCCCAGCAATTCCGCTACTTCGTGCTCCAGCTCCCTTACGGTCGGGTCGTCGCCATAGACGTCATCGCCTACCGATGCAGACGCCATGGCTTCTCGCATGGCCGCCGTGGGCTGGCTGCAAGTATCGCTACGCAGGTCGATCATTTCGTGCTCTCCGGGATGATTGTCGTGCCCAGATTGTGTATTGCTGCAGGTGCGTACTTTTGGATAAAGTTGCGCTTATTAACGGTGTGAGCGACTTGGCGGTACGCCGAAAAAGCGTCGGAATTCTCGGGTTAGATGCCCTTGGTCGCAGTATCCGACTTCGACGGCAACCTGCCTCAGCGGCTGCCCCTTCAGCAAGAGCTGCTTTGCCATCGCGACCCGGCGCTGGACCAGGTACGCGTGCGGCGCCATACCGACGGAATGCTTGAACACGCGAATAAGCTGATAGGAACTCATTCCGGCGACTTCTGCGATCACGTCGAGGGTCGGGTTCTCGACGAAGTGCGCATCGATATATTCGCGTGCCCGTTTAACCGCGCCCGGCAGCAACGTTGAAAAGTCGGTGCGCGGAGCTGTCTGTGCGTGCCGCTGGACCAGTTGAAACAACGCTGCGGTGAGACGCGAGGCCTTTTCCAAAGGATGAATGTCGGTCGATTCCGAACAACGATGGGCTTCGTACAGCAACCGCATCGTCTGCGGGTCGTCAATGACCGTCTCGGAGAAATGGAGCGTGCTTCTCAATGGCCGGCGCTCATGGTTCAGCATGTTCGCCAGGTCGGCGGTCGGCACATACATCATCCGGTAGTCCCAGCCTCCCTCGAGCGCGGGTCGCCCTTCGTGCACGCTGCCGGGATTGATGACGCAGATCGTGCGTTCGGGCATCACGAGACGGTGTCCACGCGCGTCGAGGTATGCCTGTGCACCGCGCTCAATGACGCCGAACGCAAACTCGTCGTGCGCGTGTGGCGGAAACCGATGAGTACGGTAGGTCGCCTGTAGCATCTCGATACTTGCGAATGCAGGCTCCCGCCAGAACTTCGCCCGATTGGGAATGTGCGGTGGTACACGATCCATTTGACTGACCCGGGATGTCGGGAAGGTTCGGCCCGAACACGCGTTCGAAACCTGCTTGCCTCCATTTCACCAATGATCGCATTTTCGCAGATGGCACGCCGGCTACATCCTGGATGCTCAAACCAGCCTGCGATCAACGCTGCGGCTTGTATTGCTTTTCGGACGCAGAACCAAAGAAGGACGACGACCGCAATAGGCCCTGAAGATTGCGCAGACAGCGCCGCACCGGCATACATGTCCGAGAAAGAACAGCTTCCTGACAAAAACCGCCAGTCGAGTGACCGGTTCCATTAGCTACGAAGCGGCAGTATTGGTCGAGCGCTGTCTCACGACAAATGCTTGCACCTCAACCATAGCCGACGCTTGCCGTGCATCCGCGGTGCGGCGAACGAGTCCTGACCGATTGCTGTCGTTCCAACATCGTCAGCGATGTCCGCGGTGGCCGACAAGCGCGTATCGCCCATTGGGCCGGTTTCGAAGTGGAGCAGTCGTTTGGGTGACAAGTACCTGCCTCAGGCGAGCGGCAGAAAGTGGCCGCACCTCGCCACCAAGGTAGACAAAAGTCGACGAAGGTCTCCACGCTCTTACCCCTTTGCGCAGGCTCAACTATGCCTCGACCGCGACAGGCTGTCGTATCTATGGGTCGATGCCTGAGATCACCCGCCCAGTCTGATGAATCGCGTTTGAACCGATCCCGCGCGCAATTAAGTTTTACTTATACCCCCTCCTTTTTGCCTAATTCGACGCGGAGAAATCGGCCACCGACCATGCATTCATGCCCGACGCGCCTGTGCGCGCCGGAAACGCAACGAATCCACGGAGGTCATCCATGCAAGTCGACGTTCTCGTCGCCCGCAGCGCCGAAGTATCCGATCTGCGGCGCGCCCTTGCGCGCGCCGTCGCCGCAAGCAGTCAGAAAGTTGTCGATCTGGCGCGCGCGCTGGTCGCGGAGCCGAGCCCGTATCCGCCCGGCGACACGCACGCCGTCGCACAACGCATTGAGGCCATGCTAGCGGGCAGCGGCGTCGAGATCACGCGATACGGCACCCTTCCGCACGTGATGAACCTCGTCGTGCGGGTGCGCGGTGCGCGGCCCGGCCGGCGGCTCGTCTTCAACGGCCATCTCGACACCTTCCCGCTCGTCGATGCGGATCGCTGGAGCGCCGACCCCAACGGCGAGGCCCGCGACGGCAAGCTCTACGGCCTGGGCGTCTCCGACATGAAAGGCGGCATCGCGGCAATCGTGTTCGCGCTGCGCCACCTTGCCTCAATGCGCGACACGTTGCCGGGCGAAATCGTCGCGACCTTCGTCGGCGACGAGGAAAGCATGGGTACAGAGGGGGCAGGCTATCTGCTAAAGCACGTGCCCGAAGCCTCCGGCGACGCGATGATCAGCGCCGACACCGGCTCGCCCGCCGTCCTGCGCTTCGGCGAGAAAGGCATGATCTGGCTGCGGCTGGACGCGTCCGGCAAGTCGGCGCATGCGGCCCACGTTCATCGCGGCATCAGCGCCATCGAGCGGCTGCTCGACGCCATTCAGGATATGAAGACGCTCCGCGATCATCCTGTCGATGCGCCCGCCGACGTGCTCGCCGCGATCGAACACGCGGGCCCCGTATCTGAAGCACTGTCCGGCTGCGGCGAAAGCGACGTGCTTCGCCGCGTGACGGTCACCTTCGGCACCGTTCAGGGCGGCCGCCTTTCGAATCTCGTCGCGGATCACGCGTGCGCCACCGCCGACATCCGCCTGCCGGTCGGCGCGAGCGTCGCGCAGATCGAGGCGCGCATCAACGAGATCGTCGCGCGGCACGAAGGCGTCAGCGTCGAGATCACGCGGCGCTACGAGCCGAACTGGACCTCGCCCGATCACGAGATCGTGCAGCGCGTGCGCCGCAATTGCGCGGCGCGGCTCGGCATCGAGCCGGTCGTCAACATGCGCGTGGGCGCATCGGACGCGCGTCACTACCGCATGCACGGCGTGCCCACCGTGGTCTGCGGACTCACCGCGCACAACATGGGCTCGTTCGACGAGCACGTCCACATCGACGAGCTGCGCGCGCTCGGCGAAATCTACGCCCTCACCGCCTTCGATTACCTGCACGGCATCTGAACGGCCCGTCCGGCTTTCGTATCGCGTATCGCGTCAGCTTCCACACGTCGCATCGACCAAGGAAAACGCCATGTCACACGACCTCAGTCTCAGCCGGGAGCAGCGCGGCAAGTTCCGGCGCATTCTGGCCTCCACGCTCGTCGGCAACATGCTCGAGTTCTATGATCTCTTCATCTACGGCTTTCTCGCCGCCATCCTCGCGAAGGCGTTCTTTCCGACGGGCGACGCCTACACGTCGATGCTCGCCACCGCCGCGACCTTCGGCATCAGCTACTTCATCCGGCCGCTCGGCGCGGTCGTGATCGGCAAGATCCTGCAGGGCTTCTCGGCGGGCGGCGAGTTCGGCTCGACGGTCTCGTTTGTCACCGAGCACGCGCCGCGCGGCATGAAGGGCTATTTCGCGAGCTATCAGGTGGTCGGCATCGGGCTTGCGACGGGACTCGCGAGCATCGTCGGCCTCGGCACGACACGCCTGATGACGCCTGAAACGCTGCTGTCGTGGGGATGGCGTGTGCCGTTCTTCATCGGCCTCGCGATCGTGCCGTTCGGCTACTGGATTCGCCGCCGCGTCGACGAAACGCCCGAGTTCGAGGCGAGCCGGCACGAGCAAAGTCCGCTGCGCGAGACGCTCGCGAACGCCAAGGCGCGCATCGCGGCCGCGATCGGGCTCTACTCGCTCGCCGCGTCGACGAACTATCTACTGGGCGTGTTCATTCCGCTCTATGCGCAGAAGGTGCTCGGCCTCTCCCCGGCCGATTCGATGCTCGGCGCGATGGGCTACTCCGTCGCGCAGATCTTCCTGCCGCCCGTGTTCGGCGCGCTGTCGGACCGCGTGGGACGGCTCGCGCTCATCACGGCGGGCACGCTGCTGACCGTCGCGCTCACGATGCCGGCATTCCATCTGATGGTCGCGCAGCCTACGGTCGGCGTGTACGTGCTCTGCATCACCGGCCTCACCGCCTGCGTGATGGTGTTCCAGGGCGCGATGCCCGCGTTCGTCGCGGAGCTGTTTCCGCACGGCACGCGCACGACCTGCATCGCGATCGTGCACAACCTGACCTTCGCGGTCTTCGGCGGCCTCTCGCTGATGATCTGCACATGGATCGCCAACGAGACCGGCAGCAAGTTCGTGCCCGCGTGGTACGTGATGGTCACCGCCGTGGTCGCGCTTACCTGTATCCTCTGGTTCAGGTTGCGCTATCAGCCCGCGCGCATCGAGGAGAACGCGCTGAACAACGCGTGAGCGTAGCGCCGGTCTTGCCGCGCGGGCCGGCTCGCCCGGCTTGCCCGACCCCGACCGGAAACGACATTCGATGAGACTGAGGCACATAGAGGTAGTCAACGCGATCCGCGTCACGGGCACGCTGAAGGCCGCCGCCACGCTGCTGTCGCTCACGCAGCCGGCGGTCACGCAGATCCTGCAGAGCGCGGAGCGCCAGCTTGGCTATCCACTGTTCGAGCGCACGCGCGGCAAGCTTGTTCCGACGCGCGAGGCGCAGCGCCTCTTTCCCGAGATCATGAAGCTCGACGAGCAGTTGCACGCTGTGCAGCGGCTCGCCGGCAACCTGCGCGGCGGCACCGACGAATCGTCGATCCGCGTGCTGGCCGCACCGGCGCTCGCGCAGACCGTCGTCGCGGATGCGGCGCTGGCGTTCGCCGCGATGCATCCGAACGTGAGGCTCTCCGTGCGCTCCGATTACTCGGCGACCGCGGTCTCGAACATCGCGTTGATGGACGCCGATGTCGGCGTGCTCTATCACAGCATCGCGCATCCGGCGATCCGCGAGATCGAGCTGGCGTCGAGCCGGCTTGTGTGCGTGGGTCATCCCGGCGTGCTCGAGGACGCCGCGTCAATCGACCTCGCCGCCTTCGACGGGCGCGAGATCCTCGGCCCCGACCCCGACGATCCGGTCGGCCGCCTGCTCAACAAGCGCTTCGAGGAGTATGCGCTCAACGTGCGCACGACCATCACGGCGCAGTCGTATCACTCGCTCATCGCGCTTGCCGCGCGCTCGCGGCTCATTACGATCGTCGATGAATTCTCGGCGCTCTCCGCGCGCGCGTTCGGCCTTAACGTCGCGCCGCTCGCGCCGGAGATCGCGATTCCGGTCGTCGCGAGCCTCGCGATCAGCGGCGAGCGTTCCGCGCTCGTCGATCAGTTCGTGCAGATGTGCAAAAAAATCATGCGCGCGCAAATGAAGCCTCGCGCCGTTCAACCCTGAACCTTCCCGACACCCGAGCCATGACCATTCGGACCTTTAATCCGTCGCGCGGCACGCGCGGCATGGCGGTCGCGCCGCACTCGCTCGCCTCGCAGAGCGCGCTCGCCGTGCTGCGCGAAGGCGGCAACGCCGTCGAAGCCATGATCGCCGCCGCCGCGACCATCGCGGTCGTCTATCCGCACATGAACGGCATCGGCGGTGACGGCTTCTGGCTGATCTCGCGGCCGGGCGCCGAACCCATCGGCATCGAGGCGTGCGGCGCGGCTGCGTCGGCGGCGACGATCAAGCGGTATCGCGCGCTCGGGCTCGACCGCATTCCGCATCGCGGGCCGCTTGCCGCGAATACGGTTGCGGGCACGGTGTCGGGCTGGCATGCGGCGTTCGAGTGGTCGCGCACAGTGCTCGGCGGACGCCTGCCGCTGTCGCGCCTGCTCGACGATGCGATCGACTATGCGACGCACGGCGTGCCCATCACGGACAGTCAGGCGCGATGCATCGCCTCCAAGCGCGACGAACTCGCAAGCGTGCCCGGCTTCGCGGACACCTTCATGCCCTCGCCCTTGCAGGCCGGCGATCGCTTTACGCAGCCGCGCATGGCCGCGACGCTCGCGCAACTCGTGCGCAACGGGCTCGACGACTTCTATCGCGGCGATCTCGCGCGCAGCATGGCGGCGGAACTGAGCGCGCTGGGAAGCCCGCTCGGCGCCGGCGATCTGGAACGGCACCGCGCGCGGATCGTGACGCCGCTCGCGCTCGCGCATTCGCTCGGCACCGTCTACAACATGCCGCCGCCGACGCAGGGCGTCGTTTCGCTCATCATCGTCGGGCTTCTCGACCGTGTGCTGCGCGACGACATGGACCCGCTCGGCCCGGAGTATGTTCACGCGTGCGTCGAGGCGACGAAGCTCGCATTCGCGGTCCGCGATGCGCACGTCACCGATCCCGATTACATGGACGTCGATCCGCAAGCGTTGCTCGCGCCCAGGCGTCTCGACGAACTCGCGGCGCAAATCTCGATGGATCGAGCCGCGCCGTGGAGCAACGGACTTGGTCCCGCCGACACGGTATGGCTCGGCGTCATCGACGGCAATGGCGTCGCCGTCAGCTTCATCCAGAGCATCTATCACGAGTTCGGCAGCGGAATCGTGCTGCCTTCGTCGGGCGTCAACTGGCAGAACCGCGGCTGCAGCTTTTCGCTCGACGCAGCCTCGCGCAATCCGCTGATGCCGGGTCGCCGGCCGTTCCACACGCTGAATCCTGCGCTCGCGCGTTTCGCCGATGGACGCACGATGGTCTACGGCAACATGGGCGGCGACGGTCAGCCGCAATCGCAGAGCGCGGTGTTCACGCGCATCGCGCGGTACGGATGGAATCCGCAGACGGCCATCGATGCGCCGCGCTGGCTGCTCGGCCGCACGTGGGGACAGGCGAGCGATTCGCTCAAGCTCGAAGCGCGCTTCGGTGACGGAACTGCCGCGGCGCTTCGCAGCCTCGGCCATGAAGTCGATGTGCTGCTGCCCTACGACGAAACGATGGGCCATGCGGGTGCGATCATCCGTTATCCGAATGGATATTTCGAAGGAGGACACGATCCGCGCAGCGACGGCGCGGCGATCGGCTGGTGACGGACGTTCCCCGCATGATGCTTCATGCCGGGAACGCGGCGGTCAGCGCAGCGCTTCGCCGCGCGCCATGCTTCCGGAAGGCGGAACGGCGACCTGAACCGGTTTCCCCGGCCACTTCCCGAGCACGGCTTCCGCGACGATTTCCGCTGTCGCCGCCGAAAGCGTCCATCCGAGATGCCCGTGCCCGGTGTTGTAAAACACGCCGGGGCGCCTGCCCTGCCCGACCTTCGGCAGCATGCTCGGCAACATCGGGCGCAGGCCGCTCCACGGGATCACGCGCGCGGTCGATACTTCAGGAAAGTAGCGCCGCGTCCATTCGACGAGCGGCGCGATGCGGTCCGCGCGGATATCGCGGTTGAAGCCGTTCAGTTCCGCCGTGCCCGCGACGCGGAAACGATCCGCGCCGAGGCGGCTCGTGACGATCTTCGCGCGGTCGTCGAGCAGGCTGACCCACGGCGCGTGCTCGCGGCTGCGCGCATCGTCGAGACAGACGGTGATCGAATAGCCTTTGACGGGATAGACGTTGACGTGATCGCCGGCCATCGAGGCAAACTCTCGGCTGCCGACGCCCGCGCAGATCACGATGCCGTCGAACTGAAGAACCTGTTCTTCGCCCGCCTGCTCGACCGTCAGCGCGACGCGGCCCGCCTGATCATCGATCGATTTGACCGACGTGTCGTAACGGAATTCGACGCCGTGACGCACGCAGGCATCGGCGAGACCGCGCGTGAACTTGTGGATGTCGCCGGTCGAATCCGAGGGCGTGAAGAAGCCCGCGTGAAAACTGCCCTTAAGCGCCGGCTCGATCGACGCGATTTCCTGCGCGGTGACCGCATGGCGCGCCAGGCCCGCGCCGTTGAGAATCTCGTTGACCTTCGACGCGGCCTCGAACTCCTTGCGTGTCGCGTAAAAATGCAGGATGCCGCGCCGCTCCAGATCGAAGTCGATGCGCTCCGTGTCCGCGATGCGGAACAGATGTTCGCGCGCGGCGAGCGCGAGGCGCACGGTCTCGGCCGTGTTGGCACGATAGTTCGGAACCTGCCGCAGGAACTCGCCCATCCAGCTGTACTTGTGCCAGCCGGGGCGCGGGTTCATCAGCAAGGGCGCGTCGCGCGTGAACATCCACTTGAGGCCCTTCAGCACGGTTGCGCGGCTGTTCCAGACTTCCGCATTGCTGGCCGAGAGCTGCCCGCCGTTGGCGAAGGAGGTTTCCATCGCCGCATAACGATGACGTTCGAGCACGGTGACGCGCAGGCCGCGCTGCGCGAGCGCGTAAGCGGTCGTGACGCCGGTGATCCCGGCGCCGATGATGGCGATTCGTGACATGACATGGTCCAGTTTTCGTTGAGCATCGCCGGCCGTATATAGCCGGCACCGATGCCCCATCTGTCCATGTACCTGAGAGTTTCGCCCGCACGCCGTGCATTGCTGCCGGCCGGAGCTCCCCTTCGGTGGGCGCGCATGGCGCCGCTCTCCAGATGTTCCGGCGCGCACGGTCCTTTTGCCTGAGAGTTTCCGGGGCGGTTGCTCCGTCGGCGTCGTCGCGGGGGACGAGCTCTTCCGTGGCGCGTTGTCGAACGCCTTGACGATACCCATCCTAAATGCGCCTGGCAAGCCCTTCTTTCTTTCATCCTGCTCCCCGAGGTTCCACGCGGACAGACACGACTCTCCCGAGCAGGAGATCTTCGACGTGGGCTTTAAGAGCTGCATGAAGCGCAGCCGCAGTTAAGAGAACACATCGAGATGCGACGCACGCGTTTTCGCAAGTAGCGCGTTCGATGAATGGCGGCGGGCGCTCGGCATGCGTTACAACATTGAAGTCACTTCTTGGACCCTCCCCGTGAGATTGTCGGCATATATTCAGCGCGCTCACTGCGAGAGCCTTCTCAACCGACCGCCGACCACTCATAAACGTCGCGTGCCAGCGGGCCCGGGTCATCATGAGCTGATACTAGGAAGCCCTGTTGCTCAAGGCTCCAGCTTTGCTCGCCAAGGATATTTTCAATCTTCTCGCGGTCGAGCGCGGGCATGCCGTCGGTTGCCGGCGTCATGACAAAAAGCCCCAGGCCTCAGTCCTGAAGCCGGTTCACCCGGGCATACGTCGTCAGGTCTCTCGATGCGCGCAAGAAATTCAGCTCAACGCTAGTCGGAGTCTTGTACACCGCTGAGATGACGCTCCCAGCCTTGCCGGGGGGCGTGAGATTGAATTCGAGTCAGTGAGACTGACCCTTGGATTATCAAGAAGCGCCCGTTGCGGCTCGGTACTGATTCTCTCAAACGATAACCCGGCAATCTTCCTCAACTCGTCATCAACAAGACGGCACACAGCGGCGTTGTCGAGGGTGATGAATTCACCGGTCTTCCGTTCTTCGCGAGGCACAAGAGGCACGACGTCGTAATAGAGCCGACTCAGAACAGCGTCCACGGCCACGCCTGAACATCTCGTCGTAAATGGCCTCTGTCACGTTCGCGATGGGCGTCGGAATGCTAAACCCGGCGTTGACGAAAAGCAGGTCGATGGTTTTGAACTCGGCTTTTACCTGAGCGGCGAGCGCGTCGATGTCGGTCAATGATCGCGCGTCGCTCGAAACCACGAGTGCCTCGTTCCCAAGGGCTCTGTCACGTTGCCGACCCTGTGACGAGATATGGGCGAAGACAGCCGTGTGTCAGAAAACGGCGGACGGATCTTGGGTAACGCCGGTGAAAAATCGCCATGCTTCAAATCGTGCGGCGAGTTGTTTCCGATAGAGCGATGCGCGTAGCAGGTGCCGCTTGAGCGCGAAGTGTTGCCGGATCGGACCAAAGCACGACAGGAAAACTTGCGTGCGCCCGGGCAGTCGAAAGCCTCGCATCCGGCGCTCGCGTTCGCGCGTAGGCTGATGGCTGTTTTCGGCCCTGTTGTTCACGCGCGCAGGCCTTGACGAATACGTGCTTCACGTTAGCGAGCTCCGGGAGCTCGGTTTTTGCGGCTGGGTAACTGCGTAGCTGGTCGGTGACGATCTTCTTCGGTAGCGCGGGACAGCCTGCCAGCAGGCGTTTGAAAGAGCGTTTCGCCGCAGCCTTGTCGCGTCGTTTCTGCAGCAGGATGTCGAGTTCAATGCCGTGCTCGTCGACTGCACGCCACAGCACATACGGCTCGCCACGCAGTGTCACGAACATTTCGTCGAGGTGCCACGTTGAACCAGGCTTGCGACGGGCGGCCTTGGCCTGACGAGCGAAGCACGGGCCGAACTTGTCCGTCCACCGACGGATCGATTCATGGCTGACAGTCACGCGGCGCTCGAACAGCCACTCTTCAATGTCGCGCAGGCTCAGTTGAAAACGGAAGAACCAGCGAACTGCCTGGCTGATAACTGCCACCGGAAAGCCGTGGCCGTGATAGATCGATTTTGCTTTTTTTCATCGCGACATCTTAGGCCACCGGTTCGCCAACGTGACAGAGCCACAGGTTGCGCTACGAGAGTAGCTCGCAGTCCAGTCGGGAATATCGTCGAGTGTCTGATCTGCCGCCCTCGACCGACGCAGCGTGTCTGCGCCGAGCCGACTAGCCAGCTGGTCAGCAATGGGCTATCCCCTGCTGGCAGCGCCTACCCAGCGGATAAGTCGGACCCTGCTTCCGGCTAATGCTCCAGCCCGACAGAGACACCGCTCCGCTCACGATCAGAACTTGTGCCGCAGCGCGAGACGCACCAGCACCTGATTTTTCGTGGTGGACGCATCCGGCGCGGCAGAGCCACCCGTTCCGAATGTATCGGGCGCGATCGATGCCACAGTCGCGTCGCCGGCAGCCCTCTGGTAGGCGCCAAGCAGATAAACGTCTGTCCGCTTGCTCAGAAAGTAGTCGCCGATCAGTTGCACCTGATGGTATTTCGGGCTGGCGTCGGTCGACCTCAGCTTGCCGTCCGTAAAGCTATACACGGTAGCCAGCGAAAAGAACGGCGTGATGAAGTAGACACCGTTCACCTGGTAGTTGTCGAACGTCAAACGGTCGGTGCCCGAATCAAACCTGGTGTGGCTATAGAGGACGCCGACTTTGCCGCCGTTGAAAGAGTAGGTGCTACCTACGCCAACAACGTCCTGTCTTGTAGCCGGGCCGGCAAGCCCATTTGCTTGCAACGAGCCGGTGCGGCCGACGTTGATATAGTCTCCGGACACGGCGCCAGCTGTATTGCTGTTCGGCGAGTTCAGGTGCATGTAGGCCGCACCGATACTGAAGGCCCCCGCGGAGTACGAGCTCCCAAGGCTCCAGACGCGATTGACAGCGAAACCGGAACCGGCTGCACCGGTGTTTGCGCTGTTGCTGAAGGCGTACATACCACCGAACTTGAACCCTTTGAACTCGGGGCTCGCATACTTGATGACGTTGTTGATGCGAAAGGAATTGACGATATTGTCGTTATCGAGCGGATGAGCAAGCCCGGTGTACGGCACGCCGCTGTACGGTTGCAGGTAGTCCACGACTGAGTCGTACTGACGGCCGGCGGTCACAGTACCGAAGGCGCTGCTACTGATACCAACATATGCCTGACGACCGAACATCCGGCCGCCCTGACCCAGGCTTCCACTAGTCAGCGAGAACCCGTTCTCGAGGCGAAACACAGCCTTCAGGCCCCCACCAAGATCCTCACTACCCACCATGCCAAACCGGTTGCCCTGCAAGACTCCCGAGGTCATGTCGACATTCGACTTGCCACCGTCGTTGTTGATGTAGTTGATGCCAACGTCCATCAGACCATACAGCGACACACTGCTCTGCGCCCATGACGAACCCGAGAGGACACACATTGCGGCAATACAAATCGTACTCCGAACCATATTACAGCCTCCTTGAAAATCCTTTTTTCTTCGGAAAGGTTTTGATAGCGACCCTCGTCCGCAGAGCAAGTCTTGCAGGTACCGCCCATTGTCGGGACCGGCTTGATGGACCACGCGTGGCAAGCACGTCCCCGGATTCCGTCAATTATGGATCCGACTTCCCAATCAGCCGGATCGCGCGTCCTGCTTACACCGATACCCCGAAGCGATGAAGGAGCCGCGGGCATTGGCCACTTCATTGCGTTCAACGCCACTTCAGTTTGCGGCTCACCGCATGGTGAGCCCGTAGCGATAGTGATGACAGAACCGCTCGTTTATACCGAGATCATCAGGGCGCACGCAGCAACTCAAATTCCTTCAGATGACCCGATGGCAATTTGTCTCGTCCCGGGTCCGCGGGCAGCTCGATACCATACTCACGCTTGACAACGTCAGAGATGAGTTCGTAGCAGCTACCGATCCGGACCACTTCAACTTCAGGAAACCGGAGGATGGTCGCCGATCGTTGATAGTGGTGATACTTGCGCAAGCCGTAATTGAGGATGATGTCTGCGGCCGCCTTGATCTCCGGTTCGATATCATCGACGCGAAACCTGGGTCCGCTGCCACTGAGGTTGGCCGAAGAACCGAACAAAGGTTGCACCGCTTCGCGGCTCAGGCGACAGAGTTCGTTGTAAATGGGACCAGCGTTCAGCAACATCGCGATGGTGCCATTCGCTGTACTT
The DNA here is from genome assembly GCF_003001875.1 of Paraburkholderia sp. BL18I3N2. Taxonomy (NCBI): domain Bacteria; kingdom Pseudomonadati; phylum Pseudomonadota; class Betaproteobacteria; order Burkholderiales; family Burkholderiaceae; genus Paraburkholderia; species Paraburkholderia sp. BL18I3N2. The sequence goes on along the minus strand of NZ_PVNC01000023.1, from coordinate 72,818 downwards.
GCCTTGAGCAACTCGTCGTCGATCTTCTGAAGAAGCGGGTGGTCGAGCCGGCATGGTGCGATCGCACCAAGTGGCAAGTTGTAGTCGAGGGTGATCGACTCGATGATGTCCTGCGAACGTTTGTCCAACGCATGAATCTCTCGTTGGGTAATTGCGTCTCCGAGGATGGCATTGCGCTTGTGGCTGCCTCGCTTCTTCGTTTCGAAGATTTTCTGCATGGCGGCCTTGCTGCTACCGACCATGCCGTATCCGACATCGTTCGGCCAGATTGCAATACCTCCTCCTGCAACGACTTCAAAGACCCGGCGTACATCACTTGCAATATCGATTCGCGGCATGCTCGTCTCCGATGTAAGAATTCTGTAAATTCTCGTTAGGTGTACAGATCACCACGGGTTGGCGGACGCGCAGCGGCGAGTGCATGATGCGTCGATTTACGTTCTAACCGGGATTCCGCCCCGGGTTGACGGTTGAGCGTACAGCCGGTCGAACATCAATCGCGAACCCTGCCCCCAAATTGACCCGTAGCGCCGTCGGGGCGCTGCACTGGCCGTGCGAATCCACCAGCCTTAATCGTACATCCTGTCATAACAACTTTGTACATGGTAGTATACCTAGTGTGGCGTGCCTGATACGGGCACATTTCTTTGCGCTTGCGCTACTACCAATGGAGGATTACCGCAATGAGTGTGACGACGCTCGATTCCAGAACAGCACTAGTAGTCATCGACCTTCAGAAAGGCATTGCTGCCCTTCCCGTCATTCATCCGGTCACCCAGATTACTGAGCGCGCCAATGCGCTTGCCGCGGCGTTTCGCAGCCGCGGGCTGCCGGTGGTGCTGGTGAATGTCGCCGGTGGCGCGCCCGGTCGGGCAGAGTACTCCCACAATACGGCCGACTTCCCCGCCGATTGGACCGATCTGATTTCTGAACTGACGCGTGATGCAGAAGACCATCTCGTCACCAAGCAGACCTGGGGCGCTTTCGCGGGCACAGCGCTGGAGTCCTGGCTCCGTTCCCAGGGCGTGACGCAAATCGTCCTCGCCGGCATCGCCACGAGCATGGGTGTTGAGTCAACGGCACGCGAGGCGCACGCTCTTGGCTTTAACGTGACGCTGGCAGTTGATGCGATGACCGATCTGAGCGCAGATGCGCATGACAACAGCGTCTCCCGCATTTTCCCCTGGCTCGGAGAAACCGGCACGACCCAGGAAATCCTGGCTCTCGTACAGAAAACAGAGACCTGAGAGGTAGCACCTCTGCGTAGCTAGCCGAAGGAAAAAAGCCGCGTTGCCTGAAAGACATCGCGGCCAACTACAACTCCTCGCTCTCTTCGACGCAGGGGCGCCCACCGCCCCACTCCCTAAGCCGAATAGTCGTACACTCCCCGACCAGTCTTGCGACCGAGCCGTCCGGCTTCTACCAGTTGCCGTAGTAACGTGCACGCCCGGTATTTCGGGTCGCCGAAGTCGCGCAGATACACATCCATTACGGATAGACAGACGTCAAGTCCGACGAGATCGGCCAGCGCGAGCGGGCCGATAGGATGGTTGGCTCCGAGCTTCATACCAGTATCGATGTCCTCGGCGCTCGCCAGCCCTTCCTGCAAGACGAAAAACGCCTCATTGATCATCGGCACCAGAATTCGGTTGACGACGAAACCCGGGGAGTTCCGCACGCCGATCGGCGACTTGTCGATGCGCTCAGTGAGCTCGTGCACCGTGGTAGCTGTTTCGTCGCTCGTTTGCAAACCGCGAATAATCTCGACCAGCGGCATGACCGGCACCGGGTTGAAGAAGTGCATACCGATGAAGCGCGACGGCTGAGCAAGTCCCGCGGCAAGCGCGGTGATGGAAATCGACGACGTATTGGTCGCTATTACCGCGTCTGCTCGTGCGGCCGTCTCGATCTGCGCAATGATCCGCTTTTTCAGGTCGACGTTTTCAGTCGCAGCCTCAACCACCATGTCCGCGGACGTGAGACTTGTGTACTCCGTTGACGGAACAATTCGCGCCAGGGCCGCTTCTCTCTCGGAGTCCTCCAGTTTGCCTTTGGATACGAGCCGCTGCAGGCTATGGTCAATCGTCGATTTTGCCTTTTCGAGCGCCGCGTCGCTAACGTCGATAATCACGACGTTGATGCCTGCGACAGCAAGGGCCTGTGCTATCCCGGAGCCCATTGCGCCTGCGCCGACGACGCCTACCGATTCTATTTTCATAAGTTGTCCTCGTTGGACCCACTGGTCCGGTCACTGGAGGTTTTCAAAGACAGCCGCAATCCCCTGGCCGCCACCAATGCACATCGTGACGAGTGCAAACCGTCCACCGATGCGCTTGAGTTCATAGAGCGCTTTCACTGTGATGAGCGCGCCTGTTGCCCCCACCGGGTGGCCGAGTGAAATTCCGGAGCCGTTGGGGTTGACCTTTTGAGGATCAAGCCCAAGCTCGTTGACCACCGCGCACGCCTGTGCGGCGAAAGCTTCATTGCTCTCAATCACATCAAGCTGCGAGAAATCAAGACCCGCGCGTTTCATCGCAGTGCGGCTTGCTGGCACGGGACCAATTCCCATGTACGCCGGATCCACGCCTGCGTGCGCATAGGACACCAGCCGGGCAAGCGGCTTTGCGCCGCGCCGCTCCGCAACCCCACGCTCCATCAGCAGAACAGCTGCAGCTGCATCGTTGATGCCCGACGAATTGCCGGCCGTCACCGTACCGTCTTCCTTGGCAAACACCGGCTTGAGCTTCGCAAAGTCACCGGCGCTCGCGTCGTGGCGCACGTGCTCATCCGTGTCGAAGGCCTCTTCGCCCGTTTTCGTGCGGACCGTGATGGGGAGGATCTGCTCACGGAAACGCCCCTCAGCGATCGCCCGCGCCGCCCGCCGATGCGATTCCAGCGCGAGTGCATCCTGAGCCTCGCGAGAAACCTCGTACCGGCGGGCAACGTTCTCTGCGGTCACGCCCATGTGAATCGGCTGGAATGGGTCCTGCAAGGCGCCCAGCATCATGTCTACAAGTCGTGCATCGCCCATGCGCTGCCCGAACCGGCCACCCGGAAGGCCGTACAGCGCGCGGCTCATGCTTTCAGCACCGCCGCCGATGGCGATGTCGGCATCGCCAAGCAAGACCGTCTGTGCTGCAGAGATCACTGCCTGCAACCCGGACCCACAAAGGCGATTCACCGTCAGCGCCGGAACGTGCTGCCCCACCCCTCCGTTGATCGCTGCCACGCGCCCCAGGTACATGTCCTTCGGCTCGGTATGGATCACATTACCGAAAACGACGTGACCCACTTCATCGCCGGCGACGTCCGCGCGCTCAAGCGTTTCCCGAACCATCATCGCTCCCAACTCGGTCGGTGAGAAGTTCTTCAGACTTCCACCGAAGTCGCCGATTGCCGTGCGCACTCCGCTAACGACCACCACTTCACGAATTGCTTCGCTCATTTTGTCCGCTCCAATAGTTCGGGCCAGATAGGTCCGCGGTTACATGTTCGGGTAATTTGGACCGCCTCCCCCTTCGGGGGCCACCCAGACTATGTTCTGTGTGGGGTCCTTGATGTCGCACCTCTTGCAGTGCACGCAGTTCTGCGCGTTGATCTGCAAGCGGTCCTGATCTGCATCGTCCTTGACGAACTCATAGACTCCCGCTGGACAGAACCGCGCCTCGGGTCCCGCATACGTTTGCAGGTTGACGGCGACGGGAACGCTCGGGTCTTTCAGGGTGAGATGCGACGGCTGATGCTCTGTGTGGTTTGTGTTTGAGATAAACACCGACGACAGTCGGTCGAAGCTGACATTGCCATCGGGCTTCGGACAGGCAATCGGTCGCAGCGGGCTTCAGCGTCTGGTGATCCGCGTGCTTGTGATGCAGCGTCCAGGGAATCTGGCCACGCAGCAGCTTCTGCTCGATGCCGACCATCAAGTGCCGAGAAAGAGCCCGCGGCTCATCCATTGCTTGAAGTTGCGCGCTTTGTGCAGCTCGTTGTGCAGCCAGGACTGCCTGAACGATTCGGGGTATGTGAGCAGCTCATCCGACTCGCGCCCCGCCTGCACAGCTTCAAACGCGGCGTCCGCCGCCAGCATGCCCGTCTTGATCCCGCATGCGAACCTTTGATTCGCGACACGTTGAGAAAACCCGCGTCATCCCCGACCAGGGCTCCTCCGGGGAACACGAGTTTCGGCAGCGAAACCACGCCTCCGGCAGAGATGGCTCTCGCGCCATATGAGATGCGTTTTCCATTACGAACAGCACTTCCTTGACGGGGACTGTGTAACTCATGGAATGTCTCCTGATGCTGCCGCTCACCGGTTGCCAGGGACGCGGCCTGCAAAACTTCTGTTGCGTTGCGTGCTGCCATAGTAGCGACGGCACAGTCAATCAGCGCTACCCAAACTTGCCCTTTAATTGACTAAATGTGCCAACTGAGCAGACGTGCCAACGTGGCTCGGGCGTCACCGGCAATCAGCCGCTCCTGGTTTCCCGGTACGCACCGGGCGTACTACCGGTCCAATGACGAAAGGTGAAAGGCCGTCGGATCGTCGAACCCGATCTCGTAGGCAATTGATGCAATCGCATCGTCAGAGCGGGTAAGCCGCTGAATCGAAAGATCGCGACGGACGTCCTTGATCGCCTGATAGGATGTTCCTTCCCCCTCGAGGCGTCTGCGTAACGTCCGGATGGAGTAGTGCAGCTTTTCGGCGACAGCATCCACTGTTGGCACCACAGGTAGCCCTGCGGCGATGCATTGCCTGACCTGATGACAGACCATCTCCCCGGTGAAGGAAACGAAAATCCAGTCTTCAGGGGCGCGTTTGAGAAAAAGCGTCAGGTCGGCCTTGCGCTGCCGGATAGGAAGGTTCAGATATGCCGCGTCGAAAATGAGGCGCGTGCCGTCCCGCTCAAAGCGAATGGGACCCGGACACAGGTTAGGCAAATCGCAAGCCTGCGCAGTCCGGGGAAAATTGAACGCCGCTTCGACGAGGGGTATCTTCTCGTGGATAAGCCAGGATGCGACGCCATGTACCAGCTTGAGCATCAATTCACGAGCGAGCGGACTCGCATCCAGGCCATCCGGGTGAGGGACGGTCTCGACAACAGCGTGCCCCTCCTCACGACGAGAAAGGATCTGGAATTCATCAAGGATCAGGTGGAAGAACTGCCCGAAGCGATGCAGCGCCACTTCAAGATGCGGCGCATCAAGCAGGCTCAGGCACAGAAACTTGAGCGTGCCTTTGCGCAGCGCGCCGGGCAAAAATGCCCGGCATTTCATCGCCAAGTTCAAGCGCGAGCAGCCTGTACAGTGTCGCGAACTGTTCCTGTGTGACACGTGCTGCAGGTTGTGCCAACAAGTTGTGCGAGATACCCGAGCGGCCCGCCAGGCGGCCGATCGCGGACCGGTCCGCGCGGGCCAGAAATCCGTGGACGACCGGGATAGGCATAGTGGCGGAGAGATGCCCCATGGTATGGCTTAGTAGTAATGGAACGTAACACGTTGAAGTCGTTCATCAACTGAACAACCCTGCCGCCTCCATTCTCACTTCCTGACCTGCCTCCGATTCAGAAGACGACACGATCCGATACGTGAAGCTGTCAGCCCGAAAAGTGGCCGTCATGCTTTGTAAGGGTCGTCCAGTCGAGTCCGACACGAGGCGCTCCATGACAAACACGGGATCGCCCTTTTTCAGCTCGAGATGCTCGGCGACTTTCGCGTCGCACGCTTGAGCGCGCATCTCCATTTCGGTCCGAGCGGCGCGCAGACCGCGAGTCGCCAGCTGGTCGAGCATGTTGGTGGCTTCCAGTGCCTCTCTCGTAAGAAGCGCACCGATGGGTGCGGGCACCCGCGCAACCGTATGCAGGACCGGACGCTCGTACCGACGACGCAAACGCGCCACCTCGAGAACCGGTTCGCTGGCGTCGACCTGCAAGCGTTGCGCTATCTCAGCACCTGGCATCTTCCAGACGTACGAAAGCACGTGGGCGACGGTGCCGCGTCCGATCTCAAGGATCGACGGGAGGTCCTGGTCGATAGCCATGGTCGTCGATGCGATCAGTGGGGCAGCGACTCGAGCAGGCCGCCCTCTGCCACGCTCAATCAAACCCACTCGCTCAAGGTCATCCAGCGCCCGTCGCACGGTAATGCGGCTTACCCCGTACTGCTTTTCCAGCTCCTTCTCAGTAGGGAGAACGGTGCCCGGTCCGAGCCGGCCGCGCTCAATCGCTTCCATTAGGCCCTGATGGACACGCGCGTAAAGGGGGCCTTCCTTGGGTTCTGTCATATCAATCGCCACGCTCAAAGAAGTCATATTACCCCTGCGCCACATAGACCGCCAATAGCGTTTAACTGCCTCACTCCAACATAGGCTACTCTCTGCGAACTAAGACGCATAGTCGGTATAACATCTTGTTGCATCAAGTCATATTTAGTCGTAAAGTTTAGGGACGCTAGCACTACCGGAGAAGAAATTGGAAGCAGTCAACAAGCTGCGAAAGCAGCTGGAGTCGAAGGAGCTCATCGTTGCGCCGGGCGCGTGGGATGGCATAAGCGCCCGCCTCATCGAACAGGCGGGCTTTCCCGTCGCCTATATGACGGGAGCCGGCGTTGCAGCGGCGAACGGCTATCCGGATTTCGGGCTGGTCACGCTGACCGAAATGACGGCGGCCGCCAGGACGTTGACGCGTTCGGTGTCGATTCCTGTTATCGCCGACGCGGACACGGGGTTCGGGAACGCCCTGAATGTGCGACGCACCGTCCAGGAATATGAAAAATCCGGCGTCGCTGCCATCCAGATCGAAGACCAGTTGTTCCCGAAACGCTGTGGTCACCTGGAAGGGAAGGAACTGGTCCAAACGACAGAATTCGTGGAAAAAATTGCGGCCGCCGCCGCCGCAAGGGGCGAAGGCGGGATGTTGATCGTTGCGCGCACCGATGCTCGCGCCGTGACGGGGCTGGACGATGCGATCGAACGTGTGAACCGGGCACTTGATGCCGGTGCCGACATCGCTTTCGTGGAAGCTCCCCAAACGGTCGAAGAGGCTGCGGCCATCGCCCGCCACGTGAACGGCCCCTGCCTGCTCAACCTGGTCCCGGGTGGCAAAACGCCCAATATTCCCCTGAAAGACGTTGCGGAGCTCGGTTTCCGTATTGCGATCCTGCCCGGGCTGTTGCTGACCAAGATGATGGGCGCTGCCGATCTCGCACTCTCGGTGGTCCGCAGCACGGGTCGCGTCGAGGTGCGCCCCGACGAGCTTCCTATTCGCGATTTGTTCAACCGGCTCGGTGCACTTGAATGGCAGTACCCGGCTGCGTCGGCCACCGGTGGCGGAGCGAAATAATGGCTCAGACACTGTTCGACCGGATCTGGGATGCTCACGTCGTAACCGACCTGGGCGGTGGCTGGGCGCTTCTGGCAATTGACCGGCATTTGCTCCACGACCTTTCAGGCCCCGGCGGTTTTGAGACGCTCGCTGCGCGTGGACTTCCCGTGAGCCGGCCGGACCTCTCCTTCGCAACGGCGGACCACGCGGTCAGTAGTGCCCCGCACCGTACCGGCGAGACGAACCCGGCGGGCGCAAAGCTGTACGCGAGCCTGCAGCGGTACTGCGACAACGCGTCCGTTCCCTTCTACGACCTCGGAAAAGCTGGTCAGGGCATTGTTCACGTGATGGCGCCGGAGATGGGCCTGACCCTGCCCGGTACAACTATCGTGTGCGGCGACAGCCACACATGCACACATGGCGGCCTCGGCGCCCTCGCATTTGGTATCGGATCCTCCGAGCTGGCACACGTACTGGCAACCCAGACCGTTCGCCAGAAGAAGCCCCGTCAGATGCGTATCACTTACAGGGGGACGCTGGCCAGGGGCGTATTCGCTAAAGACCTCGCTCTGCATGTCATTGCAAAACTCGGTTGCTCAGCCGGCGTGGGTTACGCCATCGAGCACTCTGGACCAGCCCTTGAAGGGCTGAGCGTCGAGGAGCGACTGACGCTATGCAACATGTCGGTGGAACTCGGCAGCAAGATTGCCTTCTGCCCACCCGATGACGTGACCTTCGACTTTCTCCGTGACCTGCCCTACGCACCAGCAGGCGATGAGTTCGAGCTTGCCGTCAGCGAGTGGCGCAAGCTCCGCTCCGACGACGATGCCCAATTCGACGTCGAAGTCAGCATTGATCTGGGCGACGTGGAGCCGATGGTGACTTGGGGCACGACACCGGAGCACGCGTTAGCTGTAACGTCCGCAGTTCCGAATCCGACGGACAGCACCGACGCTGAGCGCGGCAAGGGGGTTGAAGCCGCACTTGAATACATGGGGCTTTCCGGCGGCCAATCGCTGGCGGGCACCAGCGTCGACTGGGTGTTTATCGGTTCGTGTGCAAACTCCCGGATTTCCGACCTGCGCGAAGCGGCCACGATCGTGCGAGGCAAGCACGTTGCGCCCAATGTGCGGGCGTGGGTCGTTCCCGGTTCCCAACTGGTCAAGGAAATCGCAGAGGCTGAAGGACTCGCGGAAGTATTCCGCAGCGCCGGCTTCGAATGGCGCGAGCCCGGTTGTTCTATGTGCGTCGCCGCCAATGGCGATGTCGTTCCCCCCGGCCAGCGCATTGTCAGCACGTCAAACCGCAACTTCATCGGCCGTCAGGGGCCGGGCGCGCGCACGCACCTGGCAAGCCCCGCAACGGCTGCGGCTGCCGCGATTGCCGGCGCCATCGCCGATCCAAGAAGGGGTTAAGCAATGGAACGCTTCCAGACTGTCAGTGGGCCCGCCGCTCCCCTGCTGCGGCGCGACGTCGATACAGACATCATCATCCGCATTGAAAGGCTGACCGGCCTGCCGAAGGATCAACTCGGCCAGTACGCTTTTGAAGTCTGGCGTGGTCCCGACTTCGTTCTTGACCGGGAGCCCTTCATCGGAGCACCCATCCTGATCGCAGGTGCGAACTTCGGTTGCGGTTCGTCGCGTGAAGCCGCCGTATGGGCGTTGCAGGGTTTGGGACTTCGGGTCGTCATTGCCCCGTCGTTCGGTGAGATCTTCATGTCCAACTGCTTCCAGAACGGCGTATTGCCGGTCGTCCTCCCCGAACAGCAGGTCGCAAATCTGGCAGAACAGGCGCGAAGCGGTGCAGCAGTCACTGCAGACCTCGATGCCTGCGTCATCACGGCTCCCGATGGAACGTCGTTTCCATTCCAGGTGGACCCCGTAAGGCGAGAGATGTTGATCGAAGGTGCCGATGAAATGTCGCTCACTCTTCGCAGGCAAGACCTCATCCGCCAATGGCAGACAGACGACGCACGCCGTCGTCCGTGGGTCTACGTCGGGTCACGCTCAGCTAAATAGATGTTTGAACTTGAAGCTCAGAACTACTACGGAGACAAGTATGAAAGGCAAAAAGGGAGTGCTGGTTGCGATATGGTTGCTGCAGGTCGTCAACTATATCGACCGCGTCGTCCTCGGCTTTGCAGGACCCGCGATGATGCAGACGCTTCATCTCAACCCGCAGACGTTCGGCGTTATTCTTTCGGCGTTCGCTGTGGGCTATCTGGTATCACAGATGCCGGGAGGGTGGCTCGCTGACCGGTTCGGCACACGCGTCGTTCTGGTTGTCGCACCGCTCTTCTGGGCACTACTGACGGGTCTTACGGGGCTGTTCACGGGAGTCGCGGTTCTGGTCTTTGTGCGCTTTGCATTCGGCGTATCCGAAGGGCTGTCAAATCCTGCGATTTACAAGCTGGTCGGCGATACGTTCGACGAGCGTGAGCGTGCACAGGCTGTTGCCTGGTGGGCCACGGCCATCGCAGCAGCGCCCGCCCTGTCAGGACCGCTCGTTGGGACATTGCTCACCTCGTTCGGCTGGAAGACGGTGTTCGTCATGCTGGCCGCTCCTGCGATCGCTATCGCTGTGCTGAACAGTGTGCTGCTTCCCAAAAAAGCAGAAGTGGAGCGCGCCGTCGGCACGACAGACGAAGTCAGGATTCCGTTCCGAATTCTGTTGCAACAACCGGCCCTCTGGTTGATCAGCGGTGTCTTCTGCTTCTGGAACGCTGCGTATTGGGGCCTGCTCGGCTGGATGCCCAGCTACCTCGCCCTGGAGCGACACATCGACCTGAAATCCGCTGGGATGCTTGGGGGCATACCGTATGTCTTCGGCGTCATCGGACTGATTGTTACCGGCTGGCTTGGGCGAGGCCCCATGCTCAAGCAACGTCCCCAGCTTCTCAGTGGCATCAATCTGCTCGGTGCGCTTTGCCTGTTCGTCGCTTACTACGGCAACAACCTTCCGTTGTGTATCGCTGGCTTGTGCGGTGCTGCGTTCTGCATCTACGGCGGTCTCGGCACATACGGCACCCTGGTGCTCGATTTCGCGCCGAAAGAAGCCCGCGCCGCCTACGCGGGGATCGTGGCAACCGTGGGCATGATCGGTAGCGTACTGGCGCCCCTCGTGATTGGAACACTGGTGAAGAACACGGGCACATTTGCAAGCGGGTTCGGCGCAATGATGGCTTCGCTGTTCATTGCTGGCTGCTGTGGGTTCGCGTTAGTCAAGCATGCGCCTGCGCGCTTGCAACCAGTAACCGGCGCATGAGCGCTATCGACGGAGTTACAGCAAATGCGCTCGACGATGATGGACCAACCTCTCCTTATTTCTTCGATTATTCGTCACGCGGCCGCCTGTCACGGATCTACGGAGATTGTCTCCCGGGTAAGCGACGGATCGCTGCATCGTACGAACTATGCCGAGGTCTACGAACGCAGTGCCAAGCTTGCGAATGCACTCATCTCCTGGGGATTGCAAAGCGCAAACCGCGTTGGAACGCTCGGTTGGAACGACCACCGGCATCTGGAGATTTACTATGGTGTGTCAGGCGCGGGCTTCGTTTGTCACACTATCAATCCCAGGCTTTTCGCCGACCAGATTGTCTATATCGTCAACCACGCCAATGACCGCGTGTTGTTCGTGGATCCCAGCTTCGTTGGACTGGTAGCGGGTGTGCGGGAACGCCTTCACTCCGTAGAGCGCGTCATCGTTATGTCTTCGGCGAACACCATGCCGCCGGAGGCCATCGCTGCGGGTTTCGAGTGTTACGAGGAAGTCGTCGCGGCGCATAACAGCATGTTCGACTGGCCCCGGCTGGATGAGAACGACGCGGCCGGCCTCTGCTACACGTCCGGCACAACCGGCGACCCCAAAGGCGTACTCTACAGCCACCGGTCTACGGTGCTCCATGCATTGGCGATCTGCACGCCCGACGTCTTCAACCTGGGTGAGGGCACGACTGTCATGCCGGTTGTGCCTATGTTTCACGTCAATGGTTGGGGCCTACCGCATGCAGCCCCGATGGTCGGTGCTCGACTCGTTCTCCCAGGGCAAAAACTCGATGCGGCGAGCCTTTATTGGCTTACTACGACCGAAAAAGTGACGTTCACCGCAGGCGTGCCGACAGTCTGGGGGTCGTTGCTGGACTGGATCGACGAAAACAGCGCAGACATCGCCCCGTTGCAGTGTGTCGCTATCGGTGGCGCTGCCTGCCCGCAAATCATGGCTGAGCGTTTCCATAAGCTCGGCGTTGACGTTATCCACGCGTGGGGGATGACGGAGACCAGCCCGGTGGGATTGACCAATCGCTGCCCAGCGTCTGCGCCGACCGCACTGGAAGGCATGACGCATCCCAATCAACGACTGAAGCAAGGCAAGCCGCTGTTTGGTGTCGAGACGCGAATCGTCGATGACAATGACGGCCCAGTTGTGCACGATGGCACGGCCTCGGGACGTTTGCAGGTCCGCGGTCCGTGGATAGCGTCGACCTATTTCAACTTTCCGTCCGCCCAGACAGACGGTGCCAACGATGGTTGGTTTGAGACCGGAGACATTGCAACGATCGAAGAAGTTGGCACCGTCGAAATCGTCGACCGTGCCAAGGATGTCATCAAGTCGGGCGGTGAATGGATCAGCTCCGTTACGCTCGAAAATGCCGCGATGTCCCACTCCGACGTCTACGAAGCGGCAGCGGTTGCGCGCGATGACGAACGATGGGGCGAGCGCCCGGTCCTTTTCGTGGTACTTCGCCCCGGATCGACTCCTTCGAAAGAGGGCCTGTTATCCCATCTCGGCACACGCGTCGCCCGATGGTGGATCCCGGATGAGATTCATTTTGTTGACGAATTGCCCCATACCGCCACAGGCAAGGTCGTGAAGGCCACGCTTCGATCCCGCCTCAAGCAGTGAGGCTCGACTTCGGTGTTCTAACCTTGCGCGCCCCGCGCACGACGTAGTACTGACGCCGCGAAGGCGCCAGATTTTTTACTTAACTGGAGAAAGCAATGCCACGACTGGACATTCCCGGTGACGTCCGCCGAGTTTTCGATGTCATTAAAGACGGCGGAGTAGCGATATGGCCCAATGACGTCGGCTACGGGATGATCGGGGGAACCACGCAGGCGCTGAAGAAGATCTTCGACACGAAGAAGCGCGGAAGTCACAAGAGAAACGCCCTCATCGGCGACGCCATCACTCAACGCGAAGTGCACAGGCTCGATCAGCGGTCGCAAGACATCATCGAAACGATCACTATCGACTACAACCTTCCTCTGGGCGTAATCGCGCCGTGCAATATCGATCACCCGCTGCTGCGCAAGGTCGATCCCGAGCTTCTGGAAGCGAGCACAGCAAACGGCACGATTGCGATGCTGCTCAACGCGGGGCCGGTATATGCCGAGCTCACGCGCCTTAGCCGCGAGGAAGTGCAGCCGCTGTTTGGCTCGTCTGCCAACCTGAGCGGTACTGGCCAAAGGTTCCGGGCCGATGATCTTCAGCCGGAAATCCGTAATGCCGCGGACATTGTGCTGGACTACGGCCTGCGAAAGTATCACCACTATGGACGTTCAGTGACCATCATGCGATTCCCGGAGGTTGAGGTGGTACGCATCGGAACGTGCTACGAGCTGATCGTCGACGCGGTTCGACGCGAGTACGGTATTGAACTTCCGGCGGACCCGGGGCGCGATGTTCTGCCGTCCGGTCATCTGAAAGAGTTTGAGCTTGCAAAGAACGACTGATAGGTCAATTAGCCGTCAGTGGAATCCCCGGGTGGAATTAAGTCGCACCGCACGTGCTGCCCGTGCGGTGCGAGGCAAGTCTCAAAGAACCCACGTACCTCCCCTTCCGCGACGAACGCGCAGACTCACCAGCTTTGAACCCGGGATTGCCGAAGTGGCGCTCGCTCGCATAGGAGGCCCTTCCAAGGGGCGTTCCAGCACGAACGCAATCGCCAGTGGTGACGCCCAGCCATTGCAGCGGCGACTTGCCCGTCTGCTCAAGGAAACGCCGCGTCAGAGTGCGGGTGCTCATCGCGACAGGTTCCGCCATCCGGCTAAGGGTGAGCGGCTCGCGAAGATTTTCCCGAAGCCATTCCATCAGGGGCTCCAGACTACCTCGAATCGCATAGTCGTCGGTGCTATCGAAATATTGCACCTGGCCGCCTTCGCGCACGAGTCGGACAAGGGCGAGCCGGGCAGAAGCAGCAGCGGCCTAAGGCATAGCGCTGCGTCCGAAATGATCAATGCGGGTATCGACTTGTACACAGTAGGGTCGCCGCCATTAACAGCGTCGCGCAGCAGAGGGCCGTTTCCTGCATTCGCGAACTCACAGTTTCGGTAGAGTTGAGATGTGGCGCGGTAGCGGTAGGTTCGGTTTGTCTGTTGCCGCCCCTTTCGTCTGGCGTGCCCGAGTAACCGTCGCCTTAGCCCCGTTTCCACATCCCGCTCAGCGAACCGGACGCGCAGATCTCCCGCATCCGCAATCCAATGGCCACACCGTGAGGAAGTATCATGACAGATACGTCTCCCGTGTCGTCGTCAGGTAGCCAACACCTGTGCCGAGCGCCCAGCCGCCGAGAACGTTCCTCTGCCAATGGGCATGCGATTTCATGCGAGCAATGCCATCGTAGAGCGGCAAAAGCTCAAGCGCCCATACAGCAGGGTAGCGCCGTCCCTAGTGGACGATTAAAGGCGTCACGAAGCTGGCCCGGAGCGTCACTTCGCCGCTCGGAGAGCTTTGTCCTCCCTAGACCAGGCATTCATCGACCCTGCGGCCCTTGGTCGGGCGCATGACCTCGGCAAGTACGTCGCCCTGGCGGTGGTCGATGAACTTGTCAGCGCCCACTATTCGATCATTACGTAGGCAATCCTAGATAATCTACGAGCCCCTCGTCCTGCCATTGTTATCGCAACACAACCCGCGGACGTGCCCGGTGCAAGCACGACAATGAGGCGATATGCACAACATAAAGTATTTCGAGGCCAATCGCCGTACCACTTGGCTCGAGGCGTTCTTCGACCTGATTTTTGCGGTGACGATCGGTGACGTAACGCATATCTTGAGCCACACGCACGAGGGTCATCTTGACCCACTCCAGTTCTGGAAATTCGTCCTGATTTTCATACCTTTGTGGTGGATTTGGGCCAGCCACACAATGTATGCCAATCGGTTCGATGCCGATGACCGGAAACATCGGCTGGCAACCCTGTTCATCATGTTCCTGCTGATTATCATCTCAGGCCTGATCGACCGACGATTCCTGGCCAGCGTTGAGGCCATCATCGTCTGCTATGTCGGTTCAAAATACATCGTCGCCTTGATGTATTTCGTGTCCAGATACCGGCATAAGGAAAGCGAGGCGCTCACAACGGCAGTTGGCTGGGTAATCGTCGCTGGCACCACCATCAGCCTCGCTTCGATCCTGTTCCCGGCGCCACAGCGATATGTCGTGTTTTACCTTGGAATACTGTTCGATCTGATCGTGTTCATCTTTTTTTTGCCGCGTCGTCTCCAGGTCATCCCAGTGCATACCGAGCACCTGATCGAGCGTGTGGGTCTGCTCACGATCATCATGCTGGGAGAGTCCGTTAGCAGCCTGTCCGCGGGACTGGCCAACATCAGCTGGACTGTGGAGAGGCTGCTGACGGCCGCTACCGGCTTCGTGATGATATCGGGCATCTGGTGGGTCTACTTTGACAGTTTTCACCTGCTGACCAAACAGAAGCTCACGACCGGCCATTCGGTCCTGTACTCGCACTTTTTCGTCTTTATCGGCCTGTCGATTGAAGCGAGCCTGATCCGGCACGCGACCCTGGACGACATAGTGGTATCCGATTTCCGGGTACTGTCGGTCATCGGCGCGGTCTGCTTTTTCATTGGCAAGCAGTACGGCTATTTCATGGAGCGTCCCGAGTTGCGGCGCCAACTGGTCGTCAACACCCTGATCGTCTTCGCGTTGACCGGGTTTGCCCTGCTATTGTCCAGAACCTCTTACATCCTGCTCGGCCTTACCGCTGCGGTGATTTGTTATGCTTTCCTCAGTCTCAGATACCTGAAAGTCCCGCCCCAGCGTCACGACCGTCCGCGCGACAGCGCTATCACAGGAGACTAGCCACGAGCAACACCGCAAGTTCTCCAGCCACGACGCGCGGCTGTGCCATCAGGGCCTGTTGCGAAGAGACGGTGCTGATGGACGATCTGCCGCTTCCGACACCTGGGCCGCACGACATCCTGATGGGGATGCGTAGTGCGGAAGTCGGCGATTGGGACGAACTGCTGCCGCACTGGGGCTCTGATAATCATATAGCCGGCTTCCCTCCGACTTCCGCATTGGAAACGGTTGACTCCGAATCGGGTTTTGAGTTGATGACCGCCTATTGCAAGCGGCGGAGGTGGCATCAACCAGTCGTCCTATCGTTCGCCCGCTCATCGTCCTGCAGCGGCCGCTATGCCCGCGTCAGACAAACGTCAGCTAAGGCCGATCAGGCAACGTTCACTATCTTGAATTGAATGGCCGCTTCCTGAGTTGAGACGACGTATGAATGTCCCAGCGACGGTGCGGGCGAATGACGCTTCATGGCCGCTTGTATCCATTCAGTTACGGCGCCACAAAGCTGCCGCTGCCGTAGAGAACGGCGGCTTCCGATGAAGGGAGCTGAATGCGTACAACCGGTCGAGAACCGTCATCCGCCCCCACCGTCGCTGGGACATTCATACGTCGTTTCCACCCAGAAAGCGGCCATTCAATTTACGCGGAACGACGCCTGGCGACCCAGGCGGTGAGGTGCCCGCCGGACAGGCGATATCAACCAGGACGACTGGGTTGATATCGAGGAGGTAATCCGCTCGCGCGGCTCGCATTCAAAAAACTGACCATTGGGCTTGGCGAATATAGGAATTGGCCCGTTTGCGCGCTAACCCCGAGCCTCCCAGGAATTCCTCGCTGCCTGATGTTAGACCCATGCCTGCGTCTTTCTATCATTTCTATCGGACCAAGGTCGCATAGTTTCGCGAGAAAAATGGGAGCAGACTGCTACTACAGGCATAGCCTGCCTGCGCCCCGCGCTGATGTAACCTGGACCGCTGTCGAGGTCCGTCCATACGGGCGAGAAGCGGTAGCAAGCCCCCCGCCCACCGCGCCTTACGGCCGCGTCGTGCCAGACCCGCGGTCCCTTCCGGGTTTATCGTGGCTTTTGACAGCTGGAGCGAGAAATGAAGGTCATCAACACACTCAAGTTCGTTAGCGGCGCATTAATCGTGATCGCATCGATCAATGCGTGGCCCCAGACCAGCGAATCAGCCGCCACATCGACAGCGCCGGCAGCCGAGGGAAGTGCTAAAGCCACCAGACAGGCGAATCGCGCACTAAGCAAAAAAGTGCTTCGCGCCCTCTCGAAGGGCGGTGTCGCCACTTCCAGAATCAACATCGTTGCAAAAGGCGGCGCAGTCACCCTCGCGGGATCCGTCACTGATGCCAGTCAGATCGACAAGGCGACCGAAATTGCAAAGACTGTGCCCGGCGTGACGTCCGTGAAAAATGCGCTGACATTTAAAGAAACGGGACAGTAACACTCCGTGGATGCGGCCGTCGCCAGGAGAGCTGAGCCGCTGCCCTTTGGCACACCGGCAGCAGGCAACCTGTAGCATTTACGAATCGAGTCGTACGGACGGCCACGAGCGTCAAGCTAATGACGAGGGGCGAGACGGAGCATTCGACTTCCTTGGAGGCGGACGTACGCCACGTCTCGGACTCGTGGTCCTTCCAGCGACTGCTCAGGCCGACGACCTGCAGGCAAGTGTGATCGAGCGAATGGCCGCGGTGTCTTGCAAGCTGCCGCCGATTGCTACTGGACGGAAGGACGGCAACGGGTCGCGTGCTGACGATCGAAACACGGCGAGTCTGAAGTCGTTTATGCCGATTGCATGAGGCGTGCGCGCGGCCGGTTTCGGTCGCCCATTCATCCGAGGCATCAGTCGTTGAAACGCCTCTTCCCTCTTCCGGGGACGACCGTGTATGTCGAATCATCTTGCCCTAATTGCATATATGCTGCCTTCGGAGCATCATCCGTGGAGCAAACGCACCGCAGACTGCCGCAGCTTCATTGACACAGCTGCTGTCCGCCGCCGAACTCGCCGCGGCTGGGGAACAGATGATTCTGAGAGGGCGAGCCGCTCCGAAATCGTCATGCGCAGTTGTTTGATTGATGCGGACGATCGATCCGCAGGTCATTGTCTCGTTGTACCGTTGTCGCGGGGAGGCTCATCGTGAACGTGTCAGTCCGCGTTATGATCGGCTGGGCGCTTGGCCTGTGCATCTGGGCGCAGCATGTTGGCGCGCACGCCGCGCAGCCTGTAGCGAACGTTGCCGCGTCCAACCCCACGGCGGGCGCGCCCGCGAAGGCCCCACCTGTTCCGGCTTCTGGCGTCCGCAGACTGAGCCTCGCGAACAAGCCGTGGACCGGCGACTTCGACGCAATGCTCAACCGTCACGCAATCCGATTCCTTGTTCCCTACAGCCGCACGCTCTATTTTGTCGACAAGGGCCGCGAACGCGGGATTGCGGCCGAGTTGGCGCGCGACTTCGAACGCTATGTCAACAAAAAGTACGCGGCCCAGCTGAACAAGCGGCCGCTCACCGTCTTCCTGATTCCCACTACGCGTGACAAGCTGCTGACCGGCCTGGTCGCGGGGGGCGGCGACATCTCCGCGGGCAATCTGACCGCGACCGACGAGCGGCTCAAGATCGTTGACTTCATCGCGCCGCGCGATCGCAAGCCCGTGCGCGAACTGGTCGTTACCGGGCCAAAGTCGCCCTCGCTCTCGACACTCGATGATCTTTCGGGAAAGCAAGTTTATGTGCGGAAATCGTCGAGCTATTACGAGAGCCTGAGCGCACTGAATGAGCGCTTTCGCAAGAGCGGCAAGCCGTCTGTGAACATCACGCTGTTGCCCGACGCGCTGGAAGACGAAGATGCAATGGAGATGGTCAACGCGGGCCTCCTGGGCATCATCATCGTGGACGACTGGAAGGCGCGTCTCTGGGCACAGGTGCTGCCACACCTGAAGGTGCGTGACGACCTCGCCGTGAGCGGCGGGGGCTATACAGGCTGGGCGATACGCAAAAACAGCCCACAGTTGCAGACTGCCCTGAACGACTTCTATCTGAACTATTTGAAGAAACAGAGTGTGGCTGAATACCTCCTCGCGCAATACATGAAGAGGATCAAGCAGGTCCGCAACAATGGCGGCGATGCAGAACAGAAGCGCTTCAGTGAGACGCTTGCGCTCTTCCAGAAATATGGTACGCAGTACGGCTTCGATCCACTTATGCTTGCCGCGCAAGGTTTCCAGGAGTCGCAACTGAACCAGTCCGCGCGCAGCCGCGTCGGGGCGATCGGCCTCATGCAACTGATGCCGGCCACGGGCAAAGAGATGGACGTGGGCAGCATTTCCATGGCCGAGTCCAATGTTCATGCAGGCGCCAAATACATGGACACGCTCATGACCAAGTACTTCTCCGACGCCCACTTCAGCGCAAGCGACCGATCGCTCTTCGCATTCGCGAGCTACAACGCGGGCCCAGCCAACATCGCGAAGATGCGCAAGATCGCGGCGGAGCGAGGCCTTGATCCAGACAAGTGGTTCAACAATGTCGAGATTGTCGTAGCGGAGAAAATCGGAATCGAAACGACGACCTATGTGCGTAACATCTTCAAATACTATGCGGCGTACAGGCTGATCGTCGATGCCCAGGCGGCGCGTCAGAAGGCGGTGGAAAGCGTGCAGAAGCCTTCCTGAAGACGGGTTGCCGGAATGACTCCACTATGCGATTTCCTGGTTAATCGACGCTTGTTTTTTATCGCGTTGACCCTCCGCTGCGGCCTATGGCAGTTGTACCTCGTAAGTGGCTGTTGACGAAAGGGCGTTGGGCGCGGCCAACGCCCGTTGTTCACCCGGAACCTGCCGTTCATAGACCTTCGCCGCGACCGTCCTATACGGGTCGCGTGCGGCCAATCGCCGTCAGGCAGAAAAAACCGGCCATCAGCGTCAAGCGTGGTTCGATGCCTGCTCTTGTCCGCTGCCCGTGAGTGCACGACGACGCATGCGGGCAGGCGTTGAACAAGGCTCGAGGGAGGAAACTGCGGAGTGAACCGACGCGGCCGGAACCTTGAGCGGCTATGGGGAATCAATCGAGCTCACCGTCAGCCTTCACCGGATGCTGAAGCGAACCTGGGTCGGGATGGT
The DNA here is from genome assembly GCF_003001875.1 of Paraburkholderia sp. BL18I3N2. Classification (NCBI taxonomy): domain Bacteria; kingdom Pseudomonadati; phylum Pseudomonadota; class Betaproteobacteria; order Burkholderiales; family Burkholderiaceae; genus Paraburkholderia; species Paraburkholderia sp. BL18I3N2. Next base: position 53,259 of record NZ_PVNC01000023.1, on the reverse strand, counting down.
GTCAAAGGCGGTTTGGAAGGTGTCGCCCGAGACGATGTGACGATGCCGCGAGCGGCGCCAGGGTCCGCCTGGAGCGGCAGACGCAAGTGTCTCCTGTCGGCGCTCGTTGCCGAAGAACCGACAGTCGGAATTAAGATCCTGGTCATCTACGCTCATAACCCGCTGTTGTTGGGCGCTCGGACGGTCTGGTATCCGACTTGACGTTGCAGCTAATTGACATGCGTTCGGGTCCAATAGTCCTGTTTTTGGGCACTACGGTTTCGGGAGTGATTGCGCGGTGCTAATGAGGTTTTGCGGCACAATCCGAATGATGCCGTTCCGCGGACTATCGATATCTGCGATCAACAGAAACGAGAGAGACACTGTCAAAGGCATGATCACGAGGAAGCGGTTTTTGGCGTTTGCATTTTTAACGCCATAGCCCACTAGCAGATTGCTGAACAGGCCAATGACGATCATTAATATCCATGCGGCTACAGGAATTCGATTCCACCATGCCGCCTGCGTGTAGCCTTGTGTGTTGATCACATCGTTCATGCCCGCGATGACTAGCGCGCTAAGCGGGCTCGGCTGTTTAACGGCGCCGGCCTTGGCTGCGGTCCACAGTTTGGCCTGCAGGTCCGTGGTCGCGGCATCGATTTGCTGGACACGTTGAAGGTCGCGGGTCTGGTAAAACTCGACGCGCAATGCGAGATACTGCACGAGGAGCGAGCGGACCACGGCCGCCTCGCCGTCGGTCAGCAGGTCAGCGCGGACGAACTCAGTTCCGATCGCATTGGCTTCTTCCTCTTCGAGGTTTTTTCGCTGGTCATACCGGCCCACCGCCATGGACAGACTAAATCCAATTACCAGCGCGAGCAGAGTCAGCGTTGCGGACTGAACGATCTTGAAGTCATCACGCGTGTCTTCGTCGATTTGTATCCGCGAACGCAGAGTGCGGCTACCCAGCCGGGCCGCAACTGACATCAGCGCGAAAGAGATGACAAAGAGGACAAATGGGTGTCTCACCAGTTGCTGCATGGATCGCTCCTTTGGATATGTAGTTCGCTTTCGAGAAGTTGATCGCTTGCGCATCGGACGACGAATTCGGCTTCAGTGCGAACCGCGAGCTTGTATGTACGACAATTGCCCGTGCACCAAATGCATTCTAGAAGGTCAAGGACGCGCGCTTCTCGAAGAATGCATCGCTAAACAAACCTACGTGGCGTTTTGCCGAAGATCGGGCGCCGCTTTGGATTGGCCCGGAATTAAACGGACCATCGTGACGACACTGCACGCTAAGCAGGATGTCCTAGCTGATGCGGATCGTGCCAAAGCGAGACATGACGTTAGATGAGCTGCTTCAGCGGCTTCACACTGCCTTCTAACGCGACCGGACAAGCAGTCAAATCAACGCTACATACGGCGGCCACAAATCAAAGCAGTTGTGCTGACAGTTCAACCGGAAAACTAACCTGTTCATCGCAATTGAGGTCGTACCGCTTGCCTTACTCGACCTTGGCTTTGCCCGGTGCGCGCGCGGCTATTTCGCACGCGAGTTGAACAAAAGAGCCTAGCGCGGCGGGCGGGTTGGGTTCCTTCCACGCGAGGTAGAGTTCGCTTTGCGCGTGCTGTTCGCGTAGCGGACGATAAACGACGTTTTCCATGTGCGTTCGTTCAACCGACGCAGGTACGAGCGTCACACCAAACCCGGCGCTTACGAGGCCAAGGGACGCGTAGATCTGTCCCATTTCGAAGCTCGTGGAAGGAGAGAAGCCTGCCAGTGCGCACAACTGGTTGATGGTGGCGTGATAGTCCGGCGCGACATCTTTCCGGTAATTGATGACGCGCAGGTGCATACAGTCCTTGATGGAAATCTGCCGTTTCGCTGCGAGAGGGTTGTCCTTCGCGATGGCAACGTAAAACGGCTCCTGAAGCAACAAGACGCTGTTTAGTTGGGTATCCGGCGGCAAAGAGCGAACGAAGGCCAGATCGACGTCCCCTCGATCCAGCGCATTGATCTGTTCCGCAGAGGAAAACCATCGAAGTTCGACTGTCACCGCGGGGTAACGCTGCTGGAATTCACGCAAGAGCGGCGGCAGCAGCGTGTACGCGATGTGCTCAAAGAACCCGACTGCCACCCGGCCGATTTCCCCTCTTGCTGCGCGTTGCGAATCCACGATCGCGGAGTTCGTGTCCGCCAGAATTCGCCTGGCCCGTTCTTCGAAAACCTGGCCCGCCGATGAAAGGAAAACGCGTTTGCCCCGGCGCTCGAAAAGCGCCACGCCGAGTTCCTCTTCCAGTTCCCGTATCTGCCGGCTCAACGGCGGCTGGGCCATGTGCAGTTCCTCCGCCGCCTTCGTGAAGTTGAGTGTGCGTGCCACCGTTAGAAAGTAGCGAAGATGACGCAGCTCCATTTGAAACCTTTTAGGTATCGATACGCAACTAATTATATCTTTTACATTGGACGCCACGGGTCTTAGGATCATGACATCACACCAACAAGTCAGGAGATGCCCTCATGAAACTTACCGCGTCACAATTGGAAGCGTACGAGCGCGATGGATTCGTTGTTCTGCCGGAGCTTTTCTCGGAAGAAGAAGTCGAGCATATGAAGAGCGAGTTGCGCCGGATCCAGAAGATCGACACCGACCATCTCGTCCGGGAAAAAACGGGCGGCATCGCGAAGACGATCTACAAAGTTCACGAAACAGAAAGTCCGACGGCATCGGCGGTCTTTCACTCCGCAGTGCGCTCCCCCAGATTGCTCGAGCCGGCGCAACAACTGATCGACGATCCCGAACTCTACGTCTATCACACGAAGTGCAATCTGAAGACGGCTATCGACGGCTCCGTCTGGCAATGGCATCAGGACTTCGGCACCTGGCATATCGACGGCGTGAAAGAACCGCAGATGACAACCGCGTTGGTCATGCTCGACGAGCCGACCGAAATGGGCGGATGTCTCTACTTCATCCCGGGAAGCCACAAGCTTGGTTCACTCGATCCGACGTTCGATGAGGCAACCGGTTACCGCTTCTACGTTGTACCCAAGCCGACGATGCTCAATATTTTGTCCAGTCATCCCAAGGCCGTGCCTATCATCGGCCGCCCGGGAACAGTCGTGTTCTTCGACGCCAACATCGTGCATTCGTCGGGTCACAACCTGTCCGGTGACGATCGATGGCAGGCCTATGTCGTCTACAACCAGGTGAAGAATAAGCCTGAACAGGTCGAGCAGCCGCGACCGGCTTATGTGCGCTCGACCAATTTCGTTCCTCTCGAGGTTGGCTCAGACGAGATTCTCGACAGAGTTCAGATCGGCTGAACTTGCGCGCGCGTCGCTCGCAGGGACGCATGTACCTGGCGAGCAGCGGCAAGTCACATCAACAGGGTAAGCCTTATCTCCTGAATGTCGTCGACGCGTGACCTCGCGTTTTTCTCCGAATGCGGCCATCACGACGACGCGTCAGGCCTGTTGCTCTGATGGACGCAGGTGAAGCAATACGTACGCAGAGTGCCGCGCAAGGACGCCTGAAAGGTAAGCGACATGAAGGTCATAAAGATAAACCTAGAAGAAGCACGAGACATTACTTCCGAAGCAGCGTTTCTCGAAGCTCTGGGGGTCGCGGGACTGGAGGGCGAGATCGACGTCAGCCATGCGACGCGCACGGTACTCGCAACGGACAATTCGATCTATCAGCGCAGACCCACGGCTACGATTTTCCCTCGCAACGCCGCTGACGTTGAGCGCATCGCGCGGCTGCTCGCCGAGGAGCGATTTCGAAGCGTCGTGGTATCGCCCCGAGGCGGTGGCACCGGCACCAACGGCCAGTCATTGACCGACGGTGACCGACCTCAAGAGTTGAACACCAATCGAATCTCGCTCGGCCACCTCTAACAAGGCATGCAATACCGCGTCTTCTACACTGGTGCCCGCTGCCGTCCCTGAATTTGTGCCATATCGTGTCAGGCGTAGCGCGTCAAGTTGCCTTCGTTCAGATTCAAGTTCCGGGACAAAAAATGGGTTCGTCAAAAAATGCAGGCACGAGTGCAGGCGGATCATTCAAATCAAACGCTTGAAACTGGATTCGGGTAAGCTGAATAGCTTCAGTTCCACATATCTTTCTGAAGTCAAAGCTTGCCTCATTCAAAATTTTGTCGGTGTGATCAAGATCCAAAGGCAACACTGGAGCCTGTTTGTAAGTCTCAATGACGAGATAATAGTGCTCGAAAGGTGCGTCGTCAGTAATCCGGGCACCGTAGACAAACTGTCGACGCGGGCCCGGATTTGCGTGAACGTCAGCGAATCAACTTGGCTACGGAACGCACCCATCATCTGGCTTGGTCTTGCAGATGAATTGAAGGAAACCGCCGCCAACTAGGTGGCTGTCGACATTGCTAGCACGGCGTCTTTGGTCGACAGAACTGCATGCGCAAGGAATTGAAAATTCACCATTGCCGCTTTATATCCGTCGCCACAGACCGGATGACGGGGACCGGCCGTAGCGTCGGTTACCACGGCCACTTCAAAACCCTGTTCGATAAGATCTCGCAGGTGCGATTCGACGCACATGTTCGCAAGCATGCCACCAAGCACAACTTTGGTAATCCGGTACTTTCGCAATTGAAGAGTGAGGTCATTTGTTTGCGAGCCGAAGACTTTGTGGGGGCTGACAATGATCGTTTTCCCGTCGTCGATAAAGGGCTTGAATTCGTCCAGCCAATCCGCTCCGGACCCCCTGAATCCGTCGAGATTCAACACGCCACGACGTGCAAAACTTTCGTTTCCAAACTCCATTTCTTCGGCTGGCCCGTTATACTTCCATCTCTTGTCGGTTGGATAGACAAAGTGCGGAGAAATGAAGACCTCAAACCCGCCCGCCTTCGCAGCCTCAAAAATACGAACCATATTCTCCACAGTTTTATTCTCGGTAACGCTCTCTCTCAACACACCCCAATTAACACCTCGTGCGCTGAGCACATCGATTTGCGGGTCAATAAACACGACTGCAGTGTCATTCTTGTTCAATAGCATGTCACGCTCCTTGAGCATTGGTGAAACACGCGAAAATTCATCAATTTTTTCGATGAACTTTCCTGTCATTTTCAATTGACATTATCGATCGTTGCGTGGGAGCGTCTGCCTCGTTTGCACGGAGAATATAGAAATGGCACGGAATAAAGGAAGCGGAGTGCGGTGATCGAGGATGAAACTGACGAGCGCCATTGAACACGTTCGCAAATCTTCTCCATAGCAGATATGCGAACCACTGTGATGGCAACGCGCGGCTCGCACGCGTTTTCCGGACTCGCTATACGCACCCGTCCTGCAGGTATTTGTGTACAAAAGCAATTGCCATACTGCCTTCGCCTACAGCTGATGCCACGCGTTTCACGGGGCTGAGCCGCACGTCCCCACACGCAAACACTCCAGCCAGGCTTGACTCCAACAGGTAAGGATCGCGATCTTCCGTCCAACGTCCAGCTTTTAGCACCTCTTCGCCAGTCAGGACGTATCCACGTTGGTCGCGCAAAATTTCGGGTGGTAGCCAATCAGTTTCAGCATCGGCGCCGATGAAGATGAACAACCCCTCACAGGCACACCAGCACTCTGTCCCATCCCTTCTATCAAAGATCCTGATCTGAGCGAGTGTCGTACCGCCTCGCAGATCGACAACCTCCGACTCTGGCCGCGTAAAGATGTTGGACTTCGCGGCTATCTGGTCGATCAGATAGCGGGACATGCTCTTTTCGAATGACGAACCTCTGACAAGCAGCGTCACTGTCTTCGCATGATTAGAAAAAAACAAGGCCGCCTGGCCAGCCGAGTTTCCGCCGCCAACCACAACCACGTTGCGGCCGTGAGTAGCATTCGCTTCCGCGCGCGATGCGCCATAGTGGACACCCTTCCCAATGAACTTCTCGCAATTTTTTATTGCAAGACGACGCCACGCCACGCCCGTCGCCAGGATTATCGTTCTAGCGTGAACAATGTCCCCTCCATCCAGATGGACGCTGCGCGTGGCTGCATCAATACGGATGACAGAACGCGTGACAACTACTTCGGCGCCCAATCGCCGAGCTTGTTGCAGCGCCCGGCTGGCCAGTTCATCTCCAGACACTCCGTTCGGAAACCCAAGATAGTTTTCGATGCGCGACGATGTGCCCGCCTGCCCTCCCGGAGCCTCGCGTTCCAGCACGAGTGTTCGTAATCCCTCGGAAGCACCATATACCGCGGCGGCGAGGCCGGCAGGCCCCCCGCCGATGATCATCGTGTCGTATTCAGGCCTGCCCGGCCGGGTTGTTAGCCCGAGCACTTCTGCCAGTTGACGCGTCGACGTCACCGTCAGCAGAGTGCCGTCCTCAAATCTCACACGAGGGCTTTGGCTCGCCGGTTCGTCTGGATCGACACATTCGAAACTGATCTGATTACGAGTAAGGAAATGTTTTAATGCAGCACATTCATTATCGAGGTGGCCGCCCACAATCGCTACCCGAGGTAGATATGGCTCAGCGGTGATTTCTTGCAGTCCACCGACTCGCTCGCGTGCGAGCGCACCTACTTTGGACGCCACTTCGGGCGCAACTGCCGCAATCGCGTGATAGTGCTGTACGTCCACCCGCATCACTCTGGATAATTCTGATGCGCGATAAGAAATCAGAAATGGAGAACACAGCGTCAAGGGCAGCTCTCCAAAAATACTTCCCGGCAGGCGCCAACCCAGGTTGCGTTCGACGCCGTCGAATATTTTTACTGCTTCGACCTTGCCACTCAATACCGCAAACAACGCGCCCTCGCAGCCTTCATGTACCGCAAACTCGCCCGCGCGCAGCCGCAGGTCCGCAGACGTTCTGGCAAGCAGATCAAGCTGATCATCGGGAAGACGCGAAAACAGTGGGACAGACTGCACATCATCGATAGACAACATGTCGTCGCCTGCGTAACCAAGTTGATAAAATCGGGACTTTATGCGTCAGGATGCAGAGCAGCTTTGTTGACCCTACGCAACCCACCTGCAAAAGCCGGTTCAGTTCTGAAAAAGTCGGTACCAGGCACTACCAATCCAATATTTTCGACCCTAAACTCCCGCGCAAGTCTGCTCCGAGGCGCTCACCGTATCTGCCGCTTTTGCACGCAAGGTTTAAAATTTGTGCGCTCGAATGCTTCCCCGAAACCGCATCTCGGAGCCATTTTTACGCCGCTCAGTTAACCACGGTTTCTCGGCGACCTTTCTGTCTTTGCCACTCCCTTGGGGTCACGCCAACGATTGAGGAGAACACCCTAATCAAATGGCTCTGATCCGCGAAGCCACATAAGCACGCTACTTCAGCGCCACGGAGTTCGTCGGCGAGCAGCATACGCTTTGCCACTTCCACCCTGCGCATAAGCAGCCACCTATGAGGCGCGAAACCTGTTGAGCGTTTGAACGCCCGGGCGAAATGTGCAGGCGAAAGCTCGCATGCCGCTGCTACCTCGACCAGAGACAGGTCGCCCGATAAATTAGTGGCAATTATTTCTTTTGCGCGAGCCAACTGATTTGCAGACAAGCCTCCGCGAACGTGTAAGCCACTCGATCGTGACTCTCCGTAAGTACTCGCCAAATGCCCATGCAACGCGGTCATCAGGCCAGAGAGGAACAGTTGGTTCGACTGTTCCGGGCGCTCAAGGGCGGGCAGCAATAATCGTCCAAGTGCGTGGATGACAGGGTCTGCGGACCCGCGGAGGAGATCAAGCTCGGCAAGCCTGGCTGTTCCATCCTGGTCCGCCAAGGCGCTGAGACCCGTCTTGGGAAGGTAAAAATGCAGAACGTCAGACGGGCAATCGATAAATGCCGAGGGAGATTGCTCGAGGTCGACGACTGTTATGCTTCCCTGTTGCCAGGGCCGCACTGCCTGTGGCTTCCCGTCAATCCACAGCTCGTGTCGAAGCATAGGTTGCAACATCAAAACCATAACGAATGCGGGCTCAGTGGGAATAGGCAGAGTTTTTCCCAAGCTTGCATCGCTGGTCAGCCGTGTGACGGCGAATGAAGCTCCACAGTTCAAGCGTACCACGCTGCATGCACGTGCTCGCTTTAGTCTGAATCGCTCAGCCATCGAATCGCCGAAAGTACCAACGCGGTGCATTGTCGATCCAAAAAAGTAAAAAAAGGCGTTCACGTTGCCGTGGACGATGTAGACCCTCTCTCTTTTAGCACTCGAAATCTGCCCAGACGCTTGCCGCCGATCCCGATTTTTTCGACAACATATCCGCAGCCGCGTCAGTGTAGCAATCCTTCTGTTTTGCTACCTGGCATGACACATGCCGCACGGTCGCTGATACGAGCCAAGCTTACCGCGCGTCGACGTCCTCGAAACAACTTAAGACAATATGTGAGCTGGTTCAAGCTCGGTTAGCCGCAGGACGCTACGCATTGCGATCATCGACGATAGTAATTTGAAAGCAAAGACTATCGGCCCGGCGGGATCTTATTTCGTTGTCGCGCCACGATGATTGCCGCCGCCTCTGCGTGAAAACGTCAGCGCCCGCGAGCTCGACCAAGTGCTGCGCGTCGTTAGCGAACTTTTTGAATAACTTAACTCAAAGAGTCCATTAGGAGGGTTCATTTAAGCCGACGCGAGCGCTCTGCGTTGGGCCAGCGCTCGCGACCCAGTGACGCTTACATGACGGCGTTTATGCAAGGCGATCTTGCGGTCCAAAACATCATTTCTCCTCCTCGGACGCGGTTGTATGGCAGCCTTGCAGAAACATACAATCCTCGGTAGCACGGTCTATCCCACCACTTTCGTGGTTTCGCTCAGTTAGTTTTAGCTACTAGCTTAAAACTTCAAAGGAGGCGACATGGATGCAATCCCCGCGTACGGAGATGAAATAGCAGGCGCGTTCCGCTTGCAAAAAGCTCCATCGATTTCCACGACAGTCCGTCCGGGCGCTTTTTTCGCCGCCACACTGATGCAGTGTGGCGAGGAGGGTTTGGGCAAAACCTTGCCGATTCCAAGGCAGCCCGCGTATATCGTGTGCGTCTTGTACCGCCCTCTCGTGCATGAGTTGTGGTTGGGCTCAAAGCCTATACCCGTTGGGCACTTGCCTATCGGTACCGTTTCATCCGTAAGCCTTGAGGACGAGCCAACCGCATACTACGGCGGACGGCTTGAATCGTTGCAGATCTATATTCCCAATCACAGTCTCGACGCGATGGCTGACGACGAAGATAGTCGAGTGGTCCGTGAACTGAGAATCCCTCCAGGAACGGTTGATCCCGTAGCGTACCAGTTGAGTCTGATCTTGCGCCCTGCGCTCGAGCGTCCTGAGCAGGCAAGCCTGCTGTTCGTTTCAGGGTTGATGGAAGCTTTTTATGGACATCTCTCGATGCGCTATGGAGATGCGTCATTCGGATTGCGTACTTTCAAGGGAGGGTTATCTGCACGCCAATTGGCACGCGCGAAGGAGTTGATCGACGCAAACCTATCCGGTGCGCTGAGCGTAGAAACGCTGGCGAGAGAATGCGGCATGTCTCCAAACCATTTCTCTCGCGCCTTCAAACAGTCATCCGGTGTTCCGCCACATAGATGGTTGTTGCTTCGCAGGGTTGAGGTGGCCATGAGTTTGATGGAGCGCGGGGAGTTGAGCATGCGGGAGGTCGCCGCCGCGACTGGGTTTGCGGATCAGAGTCATCTCATTCGGGTTTTTTCGCGGATCGTCGGCTTGACACCAAAGGCGTGGAACGACAGCCGATCGCGTTAGCGCCGTGATGTTCCAGCCCCTAGACACGTTGACTGGGTACTGTAGAAATAGTCCACGCTACCCAAACGAGGCTGCGTGGCAATCGTACCGGCGAAGAACGTCGTTGCGTTGTGGTGCTTGTGCTCATGCGTCGAGCAAAGGATACATTTCGAAGAAAAAGGGCAAATCAGAGACGGGAAACTTCGCTGGAATTTCGGAGAACATTTCGCAGATCCAGCCTCTATGATAAGAAGAATGGTTCACGATATGCATAAACATTGCGCCGCGAGACATCGCGAATTGCTGACCGGATACGAAGCTGAAAGCCAAAACCTCGGCTAGCGTCGTTTCCGTTTGTCGTTCTGCCCACTGCACGAACCAGTCATTTTCTCGCTGCTGCGCCTGACGCAATTTTCCCAGATCCGAGTGCAGCACTGTGTCATGCGAGGTAAATCCCTGCCTTTTTTGCATTAAATTCGCCTTCCATATCAGGTCGACGAGATAGTTGTGGTTCAGTGTGCTGATAATTGATCTGAACAGCGTCTGACGAGGTTTGACGACTTCCGTAGGGGGAAGCTGGGCGACACCTTCGAAAAGACGTTCGTCCGCCCAATGCTTATATCGTGCGAGTACGCATGCGGTCTTTGCATTGATCATTTTGCGTTCCAGATGACGGCCGGCCCGGCGTACGTTTGCAAACCCAGTCGTACGAGTACAACCATAGGCTATCCTTCAACGCAAATATCTGAATTTCGCACGGTTTTCTGCGTTGCAGTTAGCGGTACATGGCGATCAAGTACCTTGTCCTCTCAGCGCTAACTTCTAGACCCGTGGCAAATCTACGCCAGCATTAGTTATCTTCCAGAAAAATAGGCCGTTCGGATTCGGCATCGATTCGAATCCTGAGTGGCACGTTCGAGCTTTCTCGACGATGAACCGGAATCGCGCATGTGATTATCCTGGCGCCGACGTGCCCGTTCCATTCGCATAGCCTATCGTGCAAAACGATAGGACCTCCGATCCGGTCGACCACTATATTGGGCCTACCCGTGCGGAGCGTCGCGGCGATCGCTGCGGCGAGTGACATAGAGGATAAGGCTTTAACGTCAATGCCCTCCAGAAATGAGGATGCTCCGCGGCCTTGCGCTATTACAGCGCGCAATTGCCTCTTCTCAATGACTATCCAGGAGATCGATGATGAATATCACTGGCGACAACGCTGTACCCTCTTCACTTCGCCGCAACGTGCTTCGAGTTGGTGTCGGCGCAATCGGCGGCATGGCAGCCTCTTTTTCGGGGACCGCCATGGCAGCATCCACGTCAGAAAAAAAAGGCTCTCATAAGATGAGCGGGACGGGATTCCACACCAGCGTTGACGGGACCCAAATCTTTTACAAGGATTGGGGAAACGGTAAGCCAGTCATTTTTTCGCACGGGTGGCCACTGGACGCCGATGCATGGGACGCGCAGATGCTCTTTCTGGGATCACAGGGTTTCCGGGTAATCGCCCATGACAGGCGCGCCCATGGACGCTCAAGCCAGCCGTGGAATGGCAACGACATGAATACATACGCCGATGACCTCGCCGGCTTGCTGAATGTGCTCGATGTGCATGATGCGATGCTCGTAGGACATTCGACTGGCGGTGGTGAAGTCACTCGCTACATTGGACGTCACGGAACAAAACGGGTCTCGCGAGTCGTGCTGATCGGAGCTGTTCCGCCTACGATGCTCAAGACCTCTTCTAATCCGGGCGGTTTGCCTATTGAGGTCTTCGACAAGATACGCGATGGAGTATTGGACAGATCGCAGTTTTATCGTGACCTGGCGCTGCCGTTTTACGGTTACAACCGTCCCGGCGTATCTGCCAAGCAGGGTGTCGTTGACACGTTCTGGTTGCAAGGAATGCTTGGTGGTATTAAAGGCCAATACGATTGCGTCAAGCAATTCTCGGAGACCGACTTTACGGATGATCTCAAGAAGATTGATGTTCCCACGTTGATCTTGCACGGAGACGACGACCAGATCGTGCCAATTGCCGATTCTGCAATGCTTTCTTCGAAGCTGGTGAAGCAATCGACGCTCAAGGTTTATCAAGGAGCGCCGCACGGCATGTGCACAACCTTAGCCGATCGAGTCAACAAGGACCTGCTTGATTTCGTGAAGTCATGAGCGCAACGCGCCGGGCTAGCTATTAGATCGACGCTTCCTTGCGGCATCCTACCCTCTACGGTTGTTTCTTCTCCAACGATAGGGGGTGTCGCCCAGGTACCGGGAGAAAACGGAGATGAAATGCGTCTGTGAATTGAATCCACAGTTCAGAGCGATATCCAGAGTATTGCGTCCGGGCTCGAGCAACATGCTTTGAGCAAGTTCAAGTCTTCGACGTAACACATATTCGTGCGGACTGACGCCGAGCGCCAGCCGGAATTGCGCGGCGAAATGCATACGCGACAGGCCAGCACTCTCGGCAATGTCATTTAACTTGATTCGCTCAACGAGGTGCTTGTCTATGTACGCCATCGCCCGATTGAGTCTCCATTTCGGCAGGCCAAAGGAGCGCTGAGGAGTCGTCGCAGGACACGAAAACCATTGCTCAACCAGTTTTGACACGATAGCGCGTCCAATGCTATCGCTAAAGATATAACGGTCACTCCGATCCCAAAACTCCGCTCCCGCGAGCAACTGGCCCAACCGTTCAATGGTGGCGTCACGCCTGAGGCTGGGATCATCCAACTCAATCGGCCCGCGAGCAGCTTTTCCGAAAGAGTCCTCGTAACACTGGCAAAGAACGCCCTGTGCCACGAAGATGTGCAGCACATCGCACGGAAGGCGATACGAGGCTTCCACTGCCACACCGGGTGCGGTGACATGGATGGCTCCAGGAACCACCGGACCGTCGACGAGTACACGTCCTGCATGCACAAACTTGACGGACGTGAACGTCAGATTGATCGCGACTATATGGTGCGTCTGCTTGCCCTCCCTCATCGCATGAGGCACGCCGTCGCCATCGTCCCGCCATCGAGAAATAAATACTGTTCCCCGTTCATCAGCGCGAGCTAGCAACTGTTCGTTAGGCGACCTCCATGATCGCTCGAGTCGACATGCCGGCAACTGAGCGTCTAACGAGTCTGCGAAGAAGCGGACATGCGTTTCGTCACTAAAATCATCCATTGTGGCCACCCGATCGAACTGATTTTTGCAGTGCGACATCGCGTCATTGGCGAAAAAGTCTGATGAATGAGCGCCGGCGAGATGGCGATATGATTTGCACACCAGCGAGTGTAGGGATGCGGATGCGTTACAGATTGAAGAATTTTGCTGTTGACAGAATCTTTATGACGTCTTCAGCAGCAGCGCTGCTCGATCGGCGGTAAGTACGTCGCTCTGAGCAGCCCGCTGCGCGCTCGACCCGCGCGAGAGCCATATCGTGCTTGACCTTAGCGTGCAAATGTGTGGTCCGACGCGATATTGCGTGCAAATTTGGAGTATCGGGTCACGGCTGCCAGATATGCTGGAATCAGTCGCAGCGACGTGCAGAAGCGTATTTCTCGACGCGAAAGTTCGAAAAGCGCGATCGACGCTGCAAAGACGTTTGATTCTGACTGTGCGGTTTATCGAGGCCCGCGCCGCAGCGAAAGCCGGCCTGGACGTTCGTCTGGCAAGGAGACAAGATATGGATACGGACCTTTTATCAATGGAACGCGGATCCCCTTGCTGCACTGCCTCAGGTGAGGATCATCAGGGTGCAATCGGCCAAATTCTGCAGACCATTCTCAGCATTCACTCGATACCCGATTCGCCAGTACTACCAAAGCCATTGGGAACGTTTCGAAAATCGAGGCATGTCGACAATAGGGCGCGAGTTCCTTTACGCGTATTGCAGCCTGCGCGGCTCGAGATCGTTGATCGCCCCTCGCGAACGACGGTCACAGTATTCTGGAGCGACGCACTGAGCGGTCACTACTCGGATCAGATGTGGAGACTGGGGCGCTCACAAGTAACTGCGGTTTGCGTTCTGACCGGTACCCCGATACTCATCGGAGATCCAATCTTCCGGCCGCATTGCCGAGGCAGGTCTACCCCAGGTAACCGCGATGCAATGATTAGAGCGGATGCGATCTGCCATGACCTGCCGCCGTATCGTCAGCTGGCATGCGGATCGGCACGACGGGTCGAAGCGTAGCTCATGAATAGTTTCGCCCATCTCACCCTCATGTCTGTAAGAAAACCGACGTGGTTGAGTGCGACTATGCATCTTCCCGGGAAGCCGAATTAGTCTGGCTGGCAGCACCCGCATCACGTATTTGCATCTCGGCAATTGTCGATCTGTTTTGCTCTCCCCAAACACATAACGGCTTCAAGGCCGCTGCGAGTGACGAGCCGAATTCCGTGACCTCGTACTCAACTTTCGGCGGTACTTCGCGGAAATCGCGTCGAATTAGCACGCCGGCTTCGGTCAATTCGCGCAACTGCTGTATCAGAACCTTCTCGCTGATACCGTGCACCAGCCTCTTCAACTGCCCAAATCGACTAGGGCCCTGGCGTAGATGAAACAAGATAAGAGGCTTCCATTTCCAACCCATTACCGACAGCGCAACTTCAAGACCGCAGCCGCTTACCAGACCTGACACTATGAACCCCACTTACCTTTTGGTAGGTACTATGCTAACAGAAAGCTCCGCCTCATAATGCGGCGTCTTGAGCAAAAGGAGTATTCAAATGGGCAGACTTTCATCGAAAACAATCGTGGTCACCGGCGCTAACAGCGGCATCGGCCTAGCCATTGCAAAGCGATTTACTGCAGAAGGTGCACGTGTTTTTATGACTGGCCGTCGGCAGGAGGAACTTGATCGCGCTGTGTCGCTGGTCGGCCCGAACGCTCGCGGGATACAAGGCGATGTATCCAACCTCAAGGATCTCGATCGGCTCTACGCCATTGTCAAGGACGAAGCAGGCACCATCGACGTACTCGTCGCGAATGCCGGTGGTGGCGAGTTCGCTGCGCTCGGTGAGATCACTGAGGAACATTTCGATAGAACATTCGCAACGAACGTCAAGGGCACCCTTTTTACCGTACAGAAGGCTCTTCCGCTTCTCAAGGATGGTGCCTCGATCATCCTCACCGGTTCAACGGCAGCCGTCACCGGTATACCGGCATTCAGCGTATACAGCGCGAGCAAGGCTGCTATCCGCAATTTTTCCCGAGGGTGGATTCTCGACCTCGCGCCACGGAAGATCCGCGTCAACGTGCTCGCGCCTGGCAACACCTCGACACCCGGCTGGCACAATCTCGCTCCGTCGGAGGATGTCCATGCTGCGATGTTGAGCGGAGCAGCACAGGTGACACCACTCGGACGCATGGCCGACCCCGATGAAACCGCCGCAGCGGCGCTATTTCTCGCGTCTGACGACAGCAGTTTCGTCAACGGAAGCGAACTCTTTGTCGATGGTGGATCCGCGCAGATCTAGGTCGAGCAAGTGGGTTGAGCCGAATGACTCGGATCGTGTCAGCTCGCAGGGATTCTATTCGCACACAGGCGTTTCCCGTTTCTTTTTAGGGAAATTTCATGGGCATCATTGTGCACCACCTCGAAAATTCGCGTTCTCAGCGCGTCTTATGGTTGCTCGAGGAACTTCAATTACCTTATGAAGTAGTTAGGTACGGGCGAGAGTCAACAACCGGTCGAGCACCGAAAGCAGTCGCAGACATACACCCGTTAGGAAAGTTGTCATTGCTACAGGACGGCTCGCTCACTTTGGCAGAATCGGGCTTGATTTTTGAGCATCTTCTCGGGAAGTCTCCGGTCGATATTGGCCAACCCATCGATCCAATCATCCGCCAGCGATATCAGCTTTTCATGCACTACGCCGAGGGGTCGCTTATGCCTCCCCTCTTTGCACTTCTGGTATTGAATCGTATGGGCGACGCAGCGCGGGCGGCGATTTCCGAATTAAAGCAGTCATTTGCTGAACACCTGACGTGGATGAACGCCGAACTCGAAACCCGCGTATGGTTCGCTGCCGATTCTTTTACGGCAGCCGACGTGATGATGAGCTTTCCTCTTGAAGCGGCTCGTCAGCGCGGTGGGCTCGACAGCAGATACGAAAAACTGAATCTGTTCCTGGAACGCGTGCATGCAGGCCGGCGTATCGCGCCGCGTTGGCCGCGGGCGGACCTTACGCGCTTGCCTGACACAAGCAGCAGAAGCGAAAACTCCACGCCGGTTCCCGTCTCCACATCGCTTTGCGTTTCTCGATCCGGTCGGCGCGCGTCATCTCGTACTATTATTTTTCAAGCTTCACAAGCGGTACATTCTTCTTGACGATATAAGTCGCCAGTTCGGATCCAACCTCGGAACTCGTATTAATCGCGACGTGCGGAACGCCTGGAGGAATGTATAAGGAATCACCAGCTTTTAACGACACTGGCGCCTGACCATCGAGGATGTAGTCAAAGGTCCCCTTTAACACGTGAGCTATCTCCACTCCAGGATGAGAATGTTTGGGTGACGCGACTCCAGCACCAAAATCGACCTGAACCTGTATGACCTCCTCGTCTCCCGTCAGATCGTGCGCAACGAGGTCGGTCCTTCGCAGTCCGGCCGTCCAATTACTCGTACGCTGATCAGTCCCAACATGTCCTGCGCCGGTGCCCTGATCTTGTCCCTTCGCTTGCCAGCTTGTAGCGCTGCCTGTCAGGATGAGAAGAAAAAGAAGCCCTCCCCTCCGCCGGTTCAGCCGTGCGTCCGTATACATACGTCCTCCATCTAACGTGATACAGGGTTTCCCGCTGAGACTACGACCGGCGAGCTAATCCACAGGGAATGGCTGCATCATTCAGGTGCGGAGCTGAAGACCGCTTCCTGCTTTTGCACTACCTTAACAGCGGGCATGAACAGCATGGAAACAACTACTCCTACCGCCACTAGAAACATTGCAGTAAAAGTTAAATGAAGCGCGTGGTGAAGCGCCAATCTTAAGCGTTCGATGGAAGCAGGATCGCCTTGAGCATTGTTCGTTAGCAAGCGCTTGAGCTGGTCCGCGTGAATAACAGGCATCCCGTCGACGTGTGCGAGCCCGAAGTTCTGCACTGCGCCGAACACCGCTGCACCAAGTGTATTTCCAAGATTACGCGCGAACAGATTAGAAGCCGTGGCGCTGCCGCGCTCTTGCGGTGAAACGATTTCCTGTATGAGGACAAGACACGATACGCTCGTCATACCCATGCCGAATCCCATCACCAGAGAACCTGCTCCCGCCCATACAGGACTCGTCTCCGGTCGTAAAAACAAAAAAGGTAAAGCGCCTACGGGTATAAAACACGTACCGGCCAAAAGGAGGGGCCGCAAGCCCACGCGCAATAACGATCTCGAGGCAACCGTAGCGCCGGTCGGCCAGCCGACCATCACCATCGTGAGTGCGAAACCCGCTTCGATGGGCGAGCGCCGCGAAACACCCTGTACGTACATCGGCAGGAAGGTGGTCAGACACATCATAGTCATGCCAGCGAGAAGCGTCGCGGTATTGCCCGCGGCAATCGGTCGGTGCGTCCATAGCTCAAAGTTGATCATCGGATCAGCCGCACGTCGCTCCTGCCAAACGAAGAGCAATCCGGAGATGCCTAGTACTGCGAGTTCGAGCGTCAAACGACTGCCATTCCGCTTGTCCAGATCAGTAAGTGCCATCATCAACGACGCCACCGAGATAGTGAAAAGCAATGCCCCCGCTACATCTATTGAAGGTTTGCCTCGCGGCCTTTCCTCGTGCAAAAACATTACCAGTAGTGCACATGCCAGAAGGCCGACGGGTACGTTGACCCAGAAAATCCATGCCCATGACAAGTTCCGTATCAGCAGCCCGCCTATCATGGGTCCCAGCACCGCAGACACCGCCCAGACACTTGCAAGATAGCCTTGTACCTTCCCACGCTCATGCGCAGGGAACAGGTCGCCCACTATGGTCAGTGAGACGGGCAAGATTGCGCCAGCGCCGACGCCTTGCAGCAGACGAAAGCCGATCATCATGGGCATTGATGTGGCGAATCCGGCCAGGATCGAGCCAGCGAGAAAAATTCCAATGCCCGCCAGCGCCGCGGGCTTGCGTCCATAAATATCCGCCAGCTTTCCGAACACAACGGTCAACGCCGTCTGCGTGAGAAGGAAAGATGAAAAGACCCAGCTATAGAGATTGAGACCGCCAAGCTGGGTAGCGATCTGAGGCATCGCAGTCGAGACGATGGTTGCTTCGATCGCAACCATCGACATCGACGACATGACAGCGGCGATGACGAGCGGACGAGATGTGTTTCTGACAGGTTTCACGATTGTGGCTGCCTGATCCGCTGTAAAAATTCGCACTTTCGTGTCGTCTGCCAGCCAACCTTGGACAGGTCTATTGCATTGGGTCGTTGACCCGACCACCTCTGGACCTTTATCTCGCAAGAGAGTCCACAACTCATGCCACAGTTGTTATCGCTTAAACGAGGAGAGTGAAGCAGATCGTTCAGCTACTATCGCTTCCACATTCTGGCGTGTCTAACACTTTCGCACGGGCTCCTCAAAGAAGACACGGACGATAGGCAAGCAGATAGAGCGATGAGTTTGCTCTTGATTGTGGCTGAATCGGCGCTGTTCCGGGCGGTGGTCCGATGGCTCAACTACCGAGCGCGATGGGACGGGGCCGGACACTGGAGGCCATGCTCGGCGCAGATGACTTTCCGGGGGCACGCGCCGCCGTGGATCTTCGCATAGGTTATTCGTCGCCTCGATAAATGCCGAAGTGGACTGCGAAAAGCCAACGGCCGGTCGTCAGGTAGAGCCGATATCTGAACGTCTGATCATTGATTCCTGCGAAGAGCCGGGCCCGGCCGTCCGCCGCCCGACGGCCGCTAACGTTTGTCGACCCGTCTCCGCCGTTCACCTGCTTCAAGGGTGGATTGAACTTCCACTGCAAGCGTTCCCTAGCCCGAGTGGCTACCTTGGTACTTCCTGGCAGTCGGCACTGCTCTTAAAACGGAAGCGCAAAGTTCGTTTTAAGTGCAGAGAAAAGTTTTCAATTGCCTGCTCGCGTCAAATCCATCAACCGCTTCGGGAGAATCGAGATGCCTTCTCACGCAAACCGCCCGCGCCCAATGACAAGGGAAGAGGTCGAGTCCCTCACTCCGCTCTCCGCCACCAAAGAAAACCCTCATCTACCCTCAAAATCTATCGGACCGGCGATCTACGTAACTGTTCCATCCGGCGTGGAGCTTTCGCCGAAAGTGAGATGTCAGCGAATCGACGTACGCCCCGACGATCAAAGCCTGTGGAAAATCACCATTGAGAAGAGTGTCGGATCGATCCAGGCGCTGCCGATGGGCGGCACGGTCCAGAGACACGAGCAGACTGATACGATGGGCAAGATCTCCGGCCATCCGTCGTTCAGGCCTGAATGGATGGGCGTCCGATTCATCCCGAAGACCGGCATTCAGCGAACGCCGCCGCAGATGCGAGACGGGAAGGGGCGCAAGGTGAAGCCGCTTACGGTATTTCCCGGAGATGCCCGCCAGGTCCTGTTCGACACAAGTTGGCCATGGCTACTCACCGGAAAGATTGTTACCAGCGACGGCACGTCCGGATCGGGCGTGCTAATAGGCGACCGCCTCGTTTTGACCGCTCGTCACGTCATGCCCTGGAATAGCATCGCAACCGGTAACTGGTGGATGAAGTTCACTCCCTACTACTTTGACGGCACCGAACCGTTCGGCTCTTCCTATGTGAGTGACGCCCGCCACTACGGGACAGACGACTCAGACTTCAATCTGTCTCATGACTATGCGGTCTTGCGGTTGTTTGATCCGATGGGCAACCGGCTGGGCTACATCGGCACGACGAGCTTTGACGATGGATGGAGGGGGCTCACTGTGTGGGAGAACGTCGGTTATCCATTCATGTCGCAAGCGGGGAGCGACCGGCGGTGCAGAGCTGGCAGTCCTTCGAAGACGATTATGAAGACGACGACGGTCAAACCTTGGAAACGGAGGCGAGCCTCAATCATGGAAACTCTGGCGGACCATTTTTCGCCTGGTTTGAAAATGGAAGTCAAGTTCGTGCGTGTGGCGTTGTATCGAGCGAGGTGAGTTTCAACGGCGACGCCGACAATTCGGTAAGCGGCGGCGACAATCTGGTAAATCTGGTGGACTGGGCACGGGCGAACTGGCCTTTGTAGGTACTTGCCGCGGCAAGCCAGCGGGTTCATTCAGCGCAGCGACCACTGCTTGCGTGCTGACGCTGTCCCTGTTGCACGCACTGTGCGAGATCCGCGTCCAGTCTTAACCTCTTACCCAGCCGTTCTTGAACCATCATTGTCGAGGAAAACTGCATATGTCGTCTTCTGAGTCGAGCACGATCCGATGCCGAATAGATAAATAACCCGCCGTCGATCGGTGTGTGTCCGACTCAACTCGACCCGGTGCGGCCAGTCGATCAGTGGAAGCGCGGCGGCCGCTTTTAAAGTATTACAGCCGTTGCATCCATTTAAGCCATTGAGCGAAATCGCCAGTCAACGACCGGCTGGTTGTCTTGGTTCGAGCGACCACGGTCCGACGAAGCGGGCAACCTGCGGCCTCGGATTGGCGTCACGGACGGATCAAGGCATGACGGGGGGATGGAAAGCCAGCGTCCCCGCAAAAATCCACAGCATGAAGATCACAAGCGGGAGATGCACGACGAACTGGGTAAACGTGAAGCCCACCACGTCACGAGCCCGCAATCCCAACACGCCGAGCAACGGCAGCATCCAGAAAGGGTTGATCAGATTCGGCAGCGCCTCCGCCGCGTTGTAGACGGTTACCGCCCAGCCCAGATGAACCTGTAGTTCCTTGGCCGCCGCGATCACATACGGTGCTTCAATGATCCATTTTCCACCACCCGACGGCACGAAGAATCCAAGGACGGCAGAGTAGATGCCCATCAGCGCCGGAAACGATGCATGCGACGACACTGTGACGAAGAAATGCGAAAGATGATCGGCTAGCGGTAGTCCCGATGGCGCGGAGGCTTTCGTCAGTATGTACGCAATGCCCCCATAGAGAGGAAACTGAATCAACACGCCAGCCACGGACGGCACTGATTTCGCAACCGCGTTCAGGAAGCGGCGAGGCCGCCAGTTCAACAGCATCCCGGCTAACAGGAACACGAAGTTGTAGGTATTGAGATTCGAAATAGCCAGCACCGGATTTTTCATGGTGAATTCGTGCCAGGCCCAAACCGAGCCGAGTGCGACGATCAGGATTGTGATCAGCGGACTGTGCTCGAGCCAGTCACCGGGACGCGAAGGCGCTGCTACTTCGAGTTCCGCCTCGGTCAGCGAGACGCCCAGGTCTTGCGCGGTTTTGGCGCGCTCCGCGCCGGGCGCAGAGAGATACGCGATCAAAAGAGATACGACGGTCAGAGCGGCGACTATCAGCAACGACTGTGGAAGAAAAATCGTCTCGGAGAACGGAATGACCCCGGTGATAGCCAGCAGCGTTTTCGGCAAACTGTCCGGATTCGCCTGCAGTTGCGCTGCCGACGAACTCAATCCCAGTGCCCAGGTTGCGCCCATGCCGAGATAGGCGGCGGCACCCGCAGCACGGTAGTCCATGCGGAGCTCGGTGCGACGCGCAAGCGCACGAACCAGCAGACCGCTGAAGATCAGACTGATCGCCCAGTTGAAAAGCGACGCCGAAATACTGACCAGCGCGACAAATGCCACCGCGGCCTTGCCGCTCGACGGCAAGCAGGCAAGCCATGCGATCAATCTCGCGGCAGGCGGTGACACCGCGACAACGTAGCCCGAGATAGCCACGATCGCCATCTGCATCGTAAATGGAATCAGGCTCCAGAATCCATCTCCGAAGGCAATGCCTACACGCTGTGCCGGCGCGCCCGTCGCCAGGGCACCGTTAGCGACGACGACAACCGCGATCGCCGCGAATATGTATGCGTCTGGAAACCACTTCTCCGACCAGCGGGTCACGGCTGCGGCCATGCGCTCGAGCCCGACTGCATCGTCGGGTGTCGAGGCTGGCAGGTCTTGCTGACGGTTCAATTCCTTCATCATGGTCTCCGACGCGTCGAGTGATTAAACATGCTTTTCATAAACCTGCGCTGCCGCAGCCAGATCTTCGAGTGCGGTTCCGACCGCCTTGAATACCGTCCGCTCGCTGCCGTGGAGTCGGCCGCGGACGGCGCCCCGGCACAGGGCGGCAAGCGTACCGCTCAGGTCCGCCGGCGACATCACGTTGCGCGACAATGGCCCAATCAGGTCGCCGGACTTCTGCGGTGCCTCGTCCGTGTCGATAAACACGCGTGCGTTTCGGAAGCAATCGTCGTCGGCCTCGCGCATCTGCGGCGTGAAGCTTCCGATCAGATCAAGGTGGGTTCCCGGTTTCAACCACGAGCCGTGTACGATCGACTCGGTAGCGAGCGTCGCGCAGCCCACGACATCCGCGCGCGCCACGCTGTCCGGCAGACTGGCGACAACTGCCGCATCGAAACCTTCGCCTTGCAGTTGCTGTACGAGTCGCGCGGCTGACTCCGGATTAATGTCCCAGACCTCGACATGCGTGATCGGCAACTGGCTTCGATACGCTGCCGGCACCAGGCTTCCCACGCGTCCGGCGCCCAACAGCACCATGCGCGACGAGTCGTCGCGTGCCAGAAAAGTGGCAGCGAGTGCCGATGCGGCGGCGGTCCGGCGTGACGTGATTTCATTGCCGTCCATTTGCGCGAGCGGCTCACCCGTGCGGGCGTCGAACAGCACGTAGGTGGAGTGCAAACCAGGCATCCCGCGAGCGTGGTTACCTGGGTAAATGTTGACGGTCTTGATGCCGAGATATCGGTCAGCCTCCCACGCCGGCATAATCAAAACGGTGCCGGTCTTGTCGTCGCCGACATCGATCGTGTGCGAGTGTCTGAGTGGAACCTCACACCCCTTGATGAATGCCTTCTTCAGTGACGGAATCAACGTGGCGAAGGCCAGCGCCTCGCGTGTCGCTGCCGCGTCAAAAAATCTCATGCTCGATTGCTCCTTGTGAGTCGCTCACGCTTCAATGGAAATATCAGTGGCCGGGATAGCCTGGCAGGCGAGGCACATATCGGGTTCATCCGGCCCATGCCCTGCCATATGCGACACCCTGCCCGCCAGGACCTTGACGGCACAGCTCTCGCATTGCCCGACCCGGCAGCCGCTCGGCATGCTGACGCCGAGGCTCTCGCCGAAGCTAAGCAGGCTTCCCCGTTCAGGAGCCCATTCGGCCTTGATCTGGGAACGCCGGAATTCGACGGCAAAGCGCTGTGATGGATCGAGGACCGGCTTCGACGGAGAGCGAAAGGCTTCGCTGAAGATATCGAACGGCGGTACGCCACGCTCGACGAGGGCCGCCGTGATTGCGTTCATCATGGGCTCCGGGCCGCATAAATAGAACCGCGCGCGGCGCTGTATCAATGCGTCGTCCACTACGTCCGCAGTGAGGTATCCCTGCATCTCGAAGTCGCGTCCGAGTACTTCGTCGCGCGGGCGGTTATAGCAGTTCACGAGCTTGAGGGTTGGCAACGTATGCTGCAACTGCGCAATCCGGTCCCGGAACGCATGAGTTGAGCAGTTCAGATTCGCGTAGAACAGCCAGGATTCGGGCGCTTGCGTGCCCAGATGTCCGATCGTTTGCAGCCACGAAATGAAGGGCGTTATTCCAATGCCGCCCGCGAATATGACGACCGGTCGCTTCGAAGCCGGCGGTATGATGAAGGTGCCGCTGGGGGCTTGAAGCAAGACCCTGTGCCCAACTGCCAGCTTACGATGAATATACGAGGACATGACGCCCTCGAACTGTTCACCATCCGCACTTCGTCCTCGCTGATGGCGCACCGAGATCGAGTATGTCCGGCGATCGTTTTCAATTGCATGGCCAGTGAGCGAATAGGCACGCGTCGTTCCTCCTTCGCCCAATTCCGGAATATGGATCGTCACATGCTGTCCGGGCAGATAGTCGGGAAGCGGTCCGCCGTCGGCCGCGCTGAACGTAACCGTGCGAACGCCTTCGGCTTCTCCATGTACGGCCGACACGACAAAGCCCCGGAAACCTCGCCATGCCCGCCGCGCGTGATCGACCGACGGGTCGAGCTTGACGTCGCAGGGCACGGCACGTAGCGACGTCGAACCGCTCAGCGGATCGCCGACGGCACCGGACACAATGCTGTTGTAGTTGCTGGTTGTGCTTCCCAGGGCCGCAGACGATTCCATGCCGATCTCGTCGCACGCCTGCCACCAGCCATACTCCGCGACTACGACATCCGGCGCGAGTTCGGGTACGACTCGCGCACGAAATCGTGCGCTACCGTTTGCACTGGCGACGCGTATCCAGTCGCCGTCGACGATGCCTTTTGCAGCCGCAAGATCCACTCCCAGTTCGGCGACGGGATACGGCGCGCGGCGGCGAAGGCTTGGTAGGCCACGATGCTGACTGTGGCAGTAATAGCCGTTCTTGATGGAGGTGAGCGTGTACGGAAAGCGTCGGCGGTCGACTGCGCGTGTGCCATTTGCGTGGCCCGGCGGAACATACTGTGGTACGGCCGGATACCCGTTCCGATGCAACTTTTCTGAATAGAGCTCGGCGCGCCTGGTTTCGGTTGCGAAGCCTCGCAGACCATTCGCCGTGGCGCGGGCGTACTGCTTCTCCCGCTGTTCAAGCGGCCGGTAGATGCCCTCAGGATGGGCACGCAGCGCCGCGACGTCGAGACCCAACGGTTCGAGAACATGGTTCCATCCTTTTTCGACGTCGCCACCGAAGAATTGATCCCCCATGCCGAGCCTCACCGCCAGATCCAGAACGATGTTGTAGTCCGCAGTGCTCTCTCCGCGTGGCGTCACCATCCGTTGGCGCAACTGGATCAGTTCGACAGCCCGCTCGTTGATCTCGAAGCCGAGGCGCAGCCCTTCCCGTTCCCACGGCGTATTAACCGGCAGGAAGATATCCGCATACCGGGCGGATGGCGTTTCGAACAGGTCGCAATGAACATGGAAATCCAGCGCACAGAGCGCGTCGTGCGCCATTGCGCTATCGGCCTGCGACATCACCACGTTCGTGCCGAACGCGACAAGCGCACGCACCCGATAAGGCTTGGCCTCGAGGATGGCGCGATAAACGTCACGCGCAGTCACCCATCCCTGGGACGGCGGACCGAGCGGTCGCTCATCAAGTCCTAGCGCCTTGGCTCGCTGCTGGGGACTCAGCAGCGCGTAGCTGCTCAAAGGATTTGCGGGCTGCTTCAACCATTCGCGGTTTGAGCCGCGCGTGTCGAAGGCGCCTGTCAGTGCATACAGCGTAGCGATCGCCCGCTCTGTTTGCGTCGCGTTCGTGTGTTGCCCCACGCCTGACCAGGCGTGATAGGCGATACGTTGACGTGGCTTGAGCATCGCCGCCGCGATTTCGATCGCAGCGGCGTCGACGCCGGTGATTTTGCTCACATGTTGGGGGGTATAGTCAGACAGCGCATCGCGGTACAACTCGAAGGCGGGCGTGCACGTGACCTCTTTCACCCGACCTGTCGCGTCGAATAGGGAAATCTGCTGCGAGCCCGCCATCGAAAGATCGGCAGGTACCGTGAGCGCTTCTTCACCGACGAGTTCGAGGCGATTGAGCGTGCCGTTCCAGACCGCATATCGATTACTCGGCGACTCGGGGTCGAGGTCGCGCTCACGCAAAAAATGCCCACTATCGCGACGAACGAGGAACGCGCCGTTCGTCCACTCACGGACAAATGCGTCGTCGATATTTCCCGTCTCGATCATTTGCCGGGCGATGCCCATTGCGAGCGCGCCGTCCGTGCCTGGTTGCACGCGCAGCCATACGTCCGCCTCGCGCGCCAGCGCCGTGGGTCGCGGGTCCACGACAATCAGCTTTGCGCCGTTGCGCCGACCTGTTGCAATACTGTCCGCTTGGGCCAGCCACGTGTTGGCTGGATTCGTACCCCAAAGCACGATCACATCGGAATTCCGGTAATCGGCCGTTGGCATGCCGCAGCCGAACGTGAACATATGCGCGAAGTCCTTATGCCAGTTGCAGATCTCAGTCGCGTAGCAAACGTTCGGACTTCCAAAAGACCAGACGAATCGCTCAACCCAGTCGATACTGTCGCTCATCGGCGTACCGCTCGGCGTGGTCACGCCAAACACCACGGCTTCAGCGCCGTTTTCCCGTTTGATGTGCCCGAGCGTGGTCGCGATCTCGTCGAGCGCGTCGTCCCAGCTAATCCGTTTCCACTTCGGATCAGCCGCCCCTTTCGGGGTAGTTCGACGCATCGGGTACAACACGCGGTCGGGGCTGTGCACGAGTTCCGGCGCAGCCTTGCCCTTCATGCACATCGCGTTGCCGGTGGGATGCGTATTGTCGGGACGCACCGTCAGCAACATGTCGGCGCTGACCGTGTTGATCGTGCCGCATCTCGATCGGCAAAGCGTGCAGTAGCCCTTCTTCTCCCGCGTCTCCATCATGGTTCCACTGTTGATGTTCATGACGGGATCCTATGCAGCCGAAAATACCTTGCCTAATTCATATTTCATGCGTCGTGATATATAATTTTTCAATATCTCGGGCAACCCGTCCGTTCGCCATGTCGGCGTGCGCGGCGCCGCGACCCAGCGGAGTACCTCAAGGTGGCCACGCACATCACGCTTCGCCAGATCGAATACTTCATCTCGGTGGCTGATACGGGGCAGATCTCCAGATCTGCCCACCTCTGCGCTGTTTCGCAGTCATCGATGACGATCGCGCTGAAGAATCTCGAAGACACCGTTGGGACGCCGCTTCTGCAGCGCCACGCGAGGGGCGTGCGGCTCACCCGAGCCGGCGAGCGGTTTCTCCGGTATGTGCAAAACGCGAGCTTGTCGATAGATCGCGCCATGGTCGCGGCCCTGGAGGAACCTGAACAGATTTCGGGCAACGTTCGGGTCGGCGTCACGGAAACCGTGTCGGCTTACCTGATGCCGTCCATGCTTGCTACGACCGCGCAGCGCTTCGAGCACCTGACTGTCGAGGTCATCGAAGACGCGCGCGAAGATATTGAGCAACGCCTCGTCGACAATCAGCTTGATATAGGTCTGATGCTTGTGTCCAATACCGCCGACGTGGACGAACTGAAGTACGAAACGATTCTGCGCTCCGCGCGCCGGCTTTGGACTCATCCGAACCACCCGTTGCAAGATGCACAACAGGTCACGCTAGAGGATATTGCGCGGGAGGACTATCTCTTACTCGACATGGACGAGCATGTCCGCACTGTTCGCAAGTATTGGGGAAAATATGGCCTCGAACCGCACGTGCGCATCCAGAGTAAGTCGATCGAAGCCGTGCGAAGCATGGTCGCGCTCGGGTTAGGTGTCACGATTCTCTCGGACCTCGTCTATCGTCCGTGGTCGCTCGAAGGGAATCGGATTATGAGGCGTGATCTGGGCATTTCCATCCCGACCATGGATGTCGGCGCGGTCTGGAACCGAAAGGGAATTCTGTCGGCGCCCGCGAGAGTGCTTTTAGATCTCTTCCGGTCCTGGAAGAAGACAGTCCAATAGGCGAGCTTGGCTGATAGGCATGGCGGACGTTCGTGATCACCTTTGAAGCCTTGGCTGCTGAACGATCGCTCCGGCGAAAAAAAGACGCGAGGTGCATCATCGTTCCGCGAGCGACCGATAGCTGATGTGAAGCCGACATCCGGCTCGGCATGCACAGACCTAGCCGGGCCGGCTCGGTCCCGCTTCGGCCATCCTGTACTAACATGTTGGACTCAAGGAGGGCGCGCATGTGCCAGCGAAGTCAACCCGACGGACGCTGGTTGTGTGCGAATCAGGGATGTCCTGACCGACATGCGATACGCGCAATACATTAAAAGCCGGTTGCTGATCGTCGCAGCATTCGTGTTCCCCGCGTTAGTGTCGATCAACGGCTGTAAGTCGACGGCGACGGCGTCCGCGACCGCGACCGCTCCGGGGGCGATCGTCACTGATGACGCCGCGCTCGCCGCCCGGGTGAAGCAGGCACTCGCTGCGGACCCGGGACTGAGATCGTTGCCAATGAGCATTGCGACGTACCGAGGCGTCGTGCAGTTGTCAGGCTACCTGGATTCAGATGTACAGATTCAAGAAGCGCTAGCCGTAACGGGTGGCGTGGCGGGGGTGCATACCGTGAGCAACGATCTGCACATCAGGCCGAAATGACGCACGATCGGGCGGTTCCGCGAACGGCAAGGCGCATCTGTGCGCTGATGATCGTTCCTCAATGCTCTATCACGGCCACCGGTATTCGGGGCCGGCCATGGTCGACCCTGAGCCGACCTTCTCGGGCGAGGCCGTGAACGTCCTCAATCGGTCGTCAGATACTTGCCGTTCAGACTTCAATCGCCACTCGGCAATGTTCTCCTGAACGGTCAGAAAATTCGCGCTGTTCTGCGTAAATGCGCGCTCTACAACGCGCCGAGCGGGATTTTCAGATAACGAGTGCCGTTGTCTTCAGGCTCAGGTAATGAGCCTGCACGAATGTTGACCTGGACAGCGGGAAGAATGAGCGTGGGCATATCAAGCGCCCGGTCACGTTCGGTGCGCATCGCGACGAACGCATCTTCCGTGTTGCCGTCATGCAGATGAATATTGCGCTTGCGCTGTTCCGCAATGGTGGTTTGCCATTGTGGTTGACGCGACTGCGGCGGGTAGTCGTGACACATATAAAGCCGGGTTTCGTCAGGTAGCGACAGCAGTTTGCGTGCTGAGCGATAAAGCGCACGCGCATCGCCGCCCGGGAAATCGCACCGTGCGCTACCTACGTCCGGCATGAACATCGTGTCGCCGACAAAAACCGCATCTCCGATCTGATACGCCACGTCAGCCGGCGTATGTCCGGGCACGTGCATGGCGTGCGCACTCAGTCCGCCGATCTGGAACGTCTCGCCGTCAGTGAACAGATGATCGAACTGCTGGCCGTCGTCCAGCGCGTGCGCAACCAGGTTAAAAACGCGCTTGAATACACCCTGCACTGCACGAATGCTCTCGCCGATGGCGATCCTTCCTCCCAGTCGTGTCTTCAGATATTGCGCGGCCGACAGGTGGTCCGCATGGGCATGCGTTTCCAGCAGCCATTCAATACGCAGCCCGTGAGCCTGCACAAATTTCACGACCCTGTCCGCCGATTGAGTCGAGATACGGCCAGCCTTCGGGTCGTAGCCAAGCACCGAATCGATCACGGCACACGCTGTGCCATCTCCGGCGTGAACGACATAGGTTACGGTACAAGTGGTTCGATCAAAGAACGCTTCTACCCGTGGCTTCATCAGATGCTCCAGTCAATACATTGAAAAACAATATATATTTTCATATAATGAAGGTCAACATGATTGTCAGGTCAGAGGACGCCGATCGATGAGCACACCGTTATCTCCTGCCGCGCTCGACGCGCTGCGGCAATCCGCGACGAAATGCTGCGCCCTTCTCAAAGCCATGGCGCAGGAGGACCGTCTGCTGCTGTTGTGCCAACTGATCGAAGGCGAACATAACGTTGGAGAACTGGAAGCGGCTGTCGGTCTTCATCAACCGAGTCTTTCGCAGCATCTCGCCGTGCTGCGCGACGAAGGTCTTGTCAGTACGCGGCGCGAGGGAAAGTACATGTACTACAGTCTCGCGAGCGCCGAAGTCTTAAGCATCATGGAGACGTTGTCGAACCTCTATTGCGGCAAAGTCAAAGGACGCCTGAAATGAGCATCGACCTTGCTCACTTCACGCCGCTTCCCGCACTCGCCGGCGGCTTGCTGATCGGTCTCGCGGCAACGCTGCTTGTGCTCGGGAACGGCCGTATCGCCGGCATCAGTGGGATTCTTGGCGGCCTGCTCGACACGACATCCGGTGATCGTGGCTGGCGCGCTGCGTTCGTGCTCGGACTATTTGCCGCGCCCTGGATATTCAAGCTTTTCACGGCACTGCCGGCCGTCGCGATTACGTCATCGCCGCCTGTGCTCGTCGTGGCCGGTCTGCTCGTTGGCATCGGCACCCGCTATGCGTCCGGCTGCACCAGTGGTCATGGCGTATGCGGCCTTTCACGCGGTTCGGTCCGCTCGCTTGCGGCCACCGCGACGTTCATGGCAATGGGCTTTTTCACCGTTTTCGTTACCCGCCATCTGCTGGGGCTTTGACATGCTGATTCTCAACGCGCTGCTGGCCGGTCTGATATTCGCCACGGGACTGATCGTTTCCGGCATGGCCAACCCTGCGAAGGTGCTGGGTTTTCTCGATATCGGGGGCAACTGGGACCCTTCACTGGCGTTCGTCATGGCCGGCGCGATCGCCGTTGGCAGTGTCGGCTTCGCGATTGCACGCAGGCTCAAGCGAAGCCTGTTCAACGCACCCATGTCGCTGCCGACCGCGACGCACATTGACCGCCGCCTGCTTGCTGGTAGCGCCATGTTCGGTGCCGGCTGGGGCCTGGCAGGATTCTGCCCGGGACCGGCCCTCTTGAGCGCCGGAAGCGGTGAGTTTAAAGCGATGCTGTTCGTCATCGCCATGCTCGTTGGCATGAAGATTTTCGCGTTGGTCGAACAACACGTTACCCAAACCAACTGGCGGTAATCTCGCACACATTCGCGTGTACGGGCGCCCGATGAATTGAACGCGAAACGTTATGGCGGCCGTCTCGTATCAGCCCAAATCCGGACAGCGTCCGCTTGCCGCCCGGCTGGGATGCTCACACTTCGGTTTGTTCAGCCATCTCAAGCGCATCGTCGACCTCAATGCCGAGATACCGGACCGTACTTTCCAGCTTCGTATGGCCGAGCAGGAGCTGTACCGCCCGAAGATTCTTTGTGCGTCGGTAAATCAGCGATGCTTTCGTTCGGCGCATCGTATGCGTGCCGTAGGCCGTGTCATCGAGCCCGATCGCTTTTATCCAACGATGCACGATCCTCGCGTACTGACGAGTTGAAGATGAGGTGACGCGTGAATCCGGCCAGGGAACAGAAAATCTGAGGGAGACAGCCCAGCTACCCTGATCCAGTTTTCCACGCTTTCCCGCGTTTGCTCGGTGATCTCGAATTGCACCGGCCGCTGCGCCTTCTGCTGCATGACAGTCGCGCGGTGCGCTACACGAGTGCCCATGCAGACATCGCGTACCCGCAGCTTCGTCAGGTCGCACGCTCGCAGCTTGCTGTCTATTGCCAGATTGAACATCGCCAGATCACGGGTCTTTCCGCCCAGCTGAAGACGGACTCGAATGGCCCAAATTTCCTTGAGCTTCAGCGGTGATTTTTGCCCGGTCAGCTTGCCCTTGTTCCACGGGACATGAGGCAGGCTCGCGCTGATGATCGCTTCCGTGACAAACTCCTTTCAGATGAAGGGAGAGTCAGTCTGCGCCAAATCCCGATGGGTGATGTCCGACCCACTACGGTCAGACGACTCCCTCCAGAGCGGTCAGTCAGTCGAATCTGTCGAATCCGGGTTTTGTGAGCCGAATTACCTTAAAGCGGCCGATGGCGACCTCACACATTCGGCCATGAACGGCCACTTAGGATCGTCGCGCAACTTCTATGTCCGGGGGGCAATAGGTCCTTGCCCACGACCGCCTTCCGGCGAGCGAATGACGCGTAACGCTGCCTCGATCCGGACACACACGGTCATAATCTGGGCTGCGGTGAATGACCGCTCCAATCCTGTAACGGGTAAGACACATGACAGTCCGTGAATTGATCATCCCGCCGACGATGCAACGTATCGTAGAGCGCGCCGGTTATGTACCGGCCGTGAAGGCTGGTTCCATAGTTTTCTGCGCGGGGCAGGTCGGGCGTACCGTTGACCTCGAAGTCATCGCCGATCCCGAGGCGCAATTCCTCGCGTGCTGGGATAATTTGCGCGTGGTTCTGGAAGCGGCTGGATGCACTTTTGAAGATGTCGTCGATATGACGACATACCACGTGCAGATGAGCACGCATATGCCTACATTCCGTGAGGTGAAGAACCGGGTTTTTCCACGCGGCACATGCGCTTGGACTTCGATAGGCGTGTCCGAACTCGCGCATCCCGGCTTGCTGGTCGAAGTCAAGTGCGTGGCAGTGAAGCGAGATGCCGCCGCAACGGAAGAGCGTGGTAACAGCTGAAGATCAGTCGCTAGTGCGCCACGTGACGACACGCGTTAGACATGTACCGCGAGTCGCCGGAAGGGCCCGAAAGTGGAGCGCGCCAGCGACGTCAGAAAACGACAGATGGACGACTACGGCCGATTGCATTCAGAGCCAAAGCCCGCCCGGGCGGCCGCCCGCACCGACGTCGGCGCGGCGGGCGTGCGTGCGAGCGAGATGCCCAGCGCGGCGCCGACGGCGAGGAACAATGAAATCGAGAGCAGCGCGACGATGAACGCGTGCGCCATGGCGGCCGGATCCTGGCGCGCGCCGAGGACCATATAGAAAATTCCGCCGATGATCGCGACGCTGAGCGAGGTGCTGACCTGCAGCGTCGAACTGGCGATGCCCGCGATCATGCCGGAAAGCGCCGGTGCGACGCGCCCGGTCACCATGCGCATCAGCGTGGGCAGCGCGAGCCCCTGTCCGAAACCGATGACGAACAGGGCGGCGGCGAGCGGCACTGACGCGAGCGGCATCCCGGTCGGCGTGGCATCGATCAACCACGCGAGGCCGACGAGCCCGACGACCTCCAGCCCCATGCCAAACGGATTGACGTAAGCGCCGATGAGACGTGCGCAGAACGGGGTCGACAACGGGCCGAGCAAAAACCCGACGCCGAACGGCAAGAACACGAGGCCCGCGCTCAGCGCGTCGACATGCAATGCATTCTGCAGATACACCGAGAACAGCAGGAAGAACGCGCCGATCGCGTACAGCAGCAGCGCGATCAGCAACGCCCGTCCCAGCCCCGGCGCGCGCAGCGCGGCCGGATCGAGCAGCGGCGCGCCGCCGCGGCTGCCCAGCCTGCGCTCATACCGCCAGAAGAACCCGGCGAGGGCCGGCGCCGCGATCAGCGAGACCCATGCCCATAGGGGCCAGCCTGCTTCGCGCCCCTCGATCAGCGGCACGATCAGCGCGCCCAGCGTCAGCATCGACAGCGCGGTGCCGCCGAGGTCGAGCTTGCGCGCATGCTGCGCACGCGTTTCCTTCAAGAGCGGAACGCCGAACAGCACCACCAGAATTGCCAGCGGCAGGTTGACGAGGAAGATCGTGCGCCAACCCGGGTTCAACAGGTTCAGCGAGATCAGGATCCCCCCAAGCGCCTGACCGACCACGGCGGCGAGGCCGAACACCGCGCCATACAAGCTGAGCGCGAGCGGCTTTTCCGTTTCCGGGAAGATCGCCTGGATCGAAGCGAGCGCCTGCGGCGCCATGATCGCGGCCGTCACGCCCTGCAACGCGCGACCGACGATGAGTGTCCACGGCGAGCTCGCGAGGCCGCACAGCGTCGAGGCCGTCGCAAAGCCGATCAACCCGAGAAAGAACATGCGGCCGCGGCCGAACAGGTCGCCCAACCGCCCGCCGGTGATCAGCGTCACCGCGTACAGGCCGGCATATGACGAAATGACCAGTTGCTCGGCCGATGACGAGGCGCCCAGTTCCGCGCGGATCGACGGCAGCGCAACATTGATGATGAAGAAGTCCAGCGGCGGCAGGAACGCACCGACGAGCAGGACCGAAAACATGGCCCAGCGACGCGGGTCGGGCGAGACGGGATCATTTCGTGACATGGACGGCTCTCCATACGGAACTAATCGGTTCCAAATTGAATAAAAAAACTCAGTCGAGGAGACGCATCGTGCGGTCGACCAGCGCGAGCATGTCGCGCTCGGGCACACCGGTTTTCCCCAGCACGCGCATGCCCTCGATCTGGCAGACGAGCAAACGCGCCAGCACCTGTTCGTCCTGCTCGGCGATTTCGCCGCTCGCCTGGCCGCGGACGATTGCGCCCGCATAGAGCTGCTGCAGGCGCCGGAACATGCGCCCCGTGCGCTCGGCAACATCCGCGTCGCGCGCGGCCAGTTCGGTGGTCATCGCGATCGCGAGGCACCCCCGCCGGCCAGCCTCGCCGACAGACAGGTGACCATAGCGCAGCAGCGAGTCGCGAATCGCATCCTTCACGGGGCCGGGTTGCGACAGGATGTCCGCGGTCGCCTTGAGGCCGTCGGCCATGTACAGGTCGAGCGCCGCCAGCAACAGCGCCTTCTTGTCGCCGAAAGCCTTGTAGAGACTGCCGCGCGACAAACCGGTGCCGGCCATCAGGTCGGGCAGGGACGCGCCTTCATATCCGCGGTCCCAAAAAACGTCCATGGCGTTGCGCGCGGCATCGCCAAGTTCGAATTCGCGGGGGCGCCCCACGCCAGCCGGATTTGCCATCGATCAGGTTCGCAAACGATGCAGTGCTTGAAAGTGGGGTCGATTATATGGACCGATCGGTTCCGATGTCAACGCGCGCGTATCGGCAGGACGCGGCGATGGCCATCCCGTTTCACATCTGAAGCACAAGGAACGCAATGATTTTGCGAACCGCAGTTCGGATGGCGTTCGGCGTTTGCGCCGGTATGGCGGCTAGTTGCTGGGTCGATCCGGGGCAATTTAAGGGCTCGAAATTCGGCTCTGCGATAGCAAGGGATGTTCGTCGAGGTAGCGAACGACAGAGTGAGCACGCTTAATGTAGAAGGACTTTAGCCTAGGAATGTCGGCGTTAAGATGAGATTCGCGCATCATCTGCGGCGACTCGCGCCCGTGGAATGCCCGGTGTTTAGCCCCTCCAAAGTCCCGGTGCGACCCTTCTCGGTCATCTGTTTCCACGGCTTTCTAAAGGCCGCTTACAGAAGGACAACGGTCATTTGCAGTGGGCCGGCGTTATTCCTTGCCAATAGACGATCCACCTCGTCCTGTCCCCTCCTGGATTGTGTACTTCGCCATCGCCGACCAGTCGCGGTCCCCCAACCCAGCCGCAACCGTATCGGCCATCCGGCCGTGGACCGCAGCGAGCATCGGCAACGTTCGCCCGGCTTCGCGGGCGGCTTCCGATGCCAGGCGCAAGTCCTTTAGACCGAGCGTCGCCTTGAAGCCGGGCTCGTAGTTTTCGCCCGAGATGTTCGCCGAATAAACCTGATACGAACGACTGCCGAACAGCGTGTTCAGGATTACGTCGAAAAAGCGCTCGCGTTGCAAGCCATTCGCTTCGGTCAGTACGACGGCTTCCGCCATCGCCTCGATTGCCATCGTGATCATCATGTTGCACGCGATTTTGGCGGCATTTGCAGTCGGCGCCTCATCGCCCATATGCCAGATGCGTCCGCCAATCACTTCGAGCAAAGGACGTATCGTTGCCACGGCTTCAGGGGCGCCGGCCGCGAGCACATTGAGTTCGCCCTTCGCCGCCACGTCGGGGCGTCCGAGCACGGGCGCAGAAACATAACCGATGCCCGCCTTCTGGTGCACGGCAACCAGTTCACGAGCGAACGCAACCGAAATCGTCGACGTGACGACATGCACGAGTCCGCGCCGCGCCCGTGCGAGCACGCCGGACGCGACGAGCGTCGAGCGGATTGCGTCGTCATCGGACAGCATCGTGAGCACGGCATCGCCCTGGACCGCCTCGACCGGCGATGCGACCATCGTGACACCTTCCACCGATCCGCCTGAACGATTCCACGCTTTCACCTCATGTCCTGCGCGCGCCAGGTTGCGGGCCATCGCGCGTCCCATCACGCCGAGTCCGATGATGCCAATTTCCATGTGGTTTCTCCTGCATTTCAGATGAACCGTGTTAGCCAATGCGCGTGTCCGGCGTCGCCTAGACTGGCCGATGATCCATTCGAAGAAAGAAGTGAGCGTTGCGTCCGAGCTCTTCGCAGGTGCCTCTTTATAGCGCCGACGCACGCAGGCGGCGCGGCGCAATATCGGTGAAGCGTGTCACGTCGGCCATCACGGCGGGCGCTTCAGGTGACGTAAAGGCTGCATTGACCGATGCTTCGTCACGAAACCTGCATTCGCAGATCGCAAGCGTCCCGGCCTGCTTCTCTGCCGGGAAAAAGGCCGCGACCCCGACAAGGCCGTAGCGTGACCAGTGATGCATCACAAGGGGCAAATGACGGTCGACGTAATACGCGCGATCGAAGCGCGCACCGGTCTCTCCTTCGTAGGCGACGTAGATCGTGACGTTCGCATCTCTTGACATGCTGTTCTCCAGCGACTAAGGCGTGAAAGTCGGCATCGATCGGATGCATCGCACCGGTGATGCCGCGCGCGGGCGCCGATGCCAGATTCAGGCGGGTCTCGCGGCTTCACCGTTTATCGCGGCGGACCGATCGGCATTGCGATAAGGAACGCGAGAACGCTGCTAGCCTGGGTCGTCGGCCGGCGCGCACGTGTTCTCGCCGTGCGCCGCGCGATGGATCGCATTGACGATGCTCTCGTAGCCGGTGCACCGGCACAGATTGCCGCTGATCGCGTGACGTATCTCTTCGTGACTCGGCAACGAGTTATGCCTCAGGAGGTCCGCCGCCGCGATCAGCATGCCGCTCGTGCAGAATCCGCATTGAAACCCGTTCTCCGCAATGAACGCCTCCTGCAGCGCCTCGATTCCGCCGAGGCCTTCGATCGTCCGCACGTCGTTTCCGGATATCGACGCCGCAAGCACAAGACAGGACTTCCTTACCTCGCCGTCGATCAACACCGTGCACGCGCCGCAATCGCCGGTCAGGCATCCGATGCGCGTGCCTTTCGCATCGAGTGCATCGCGGATGAGTTCGACGAGCAACAGTCGCGTGTCCACTCGTTCAGAACGCGGCTCGCCGTTGAGCGTCAGCCGCACCTCGGTCGTTCCTTTCATGTCTTCGTTCCCGTGAGCAGGATGCGCAAATGCCGTTTCACGACGCCCGGCACGACAGCGCGACGATAATCCGCGTCTGCGAGTTCATCGCTCCAGCCTTCGCCGACAAGATCCCGCGCACTCATCGCCGCATGCTCGATGAACTCATCGGGCGCAAGCAACACCTGTTCGTCGCTCTCGAAGCGGCGATACGCCGGCCGTCGGCCGGCCGCGCCGACGGCAAGCCGCACACTGATCTGCTCGCCCCGATGCAGGGAGCACGCGACGGTCACGATAGGCCATGAACTCGCACTCGCCTTGTACTTCTGATATTCACATGCTACGAGCGTCGCGTCACGTGGCACGCGTATGCCAACGAGGAACTCGTCTGCGCGCCGCGCGGTGCAAAAGGCGTCGATAAAAAACTCTTGCGCAGCGACATGACGCACGCCCTGCGACGAGCGCAATTCGAACTCTGCCTCGAGCGCCGCGAGACATCCCGGTGCGTCGGACGAAGGATTCGCAAAGCTCGCCGCCCCGCCGAGCGTACCCTGATTGCGGATTGACGCGCCGCCCGTGACCTGCGCGGCCATCGCCGCAAGCAGCGGAGCATGGCGTGCCACGAACCGTGAAGCGAGCAATTGCGCATAGGTCGTCATCGCGCCGATGTGCAGATGCGTATCGCCGAGCACGATCTCGTCCAGACGGAGCGCACTCAGACTGATGACATGTCCGGGACACACGAGATTTGCGGACATCGACGGCACCAGCATCGTGCCGCCGCCGAGCACCGACGCATCCTCTCGAAAGGCGGCCAGCAAGGCACCCACTTCGTCGAGTTCCGTCGGTTGGTGAAAATCGAAGTAATGGCCGATCACGTGCGTCGCTCCTTGAGGGACGCCATCACGCGCGCCGGCGTCGCTGGCACGTGCGTCAGGCGCGCGTCGTCACCAAGTGCATTCGCCACGGCGTTGCTCACAGCCGAGAGCGCACCGCCGAGGCCTGATTCTCCCGCGCCCTTCATGCCGAGCGGATGAAACGGATTTAGCGTCACGCGATGCCCGACGCGAATAGGCGGAAGATCGTTAGCACGGGGCAATAGATAACTCTTGAAGCGATCGGTGATCATGCGCTGATGTTCGTCGAACCTGATGAGTTCCCAAAGCGCCACACCGATGCCCATCACGACCGCGCCCCTGAGCTGCGCTTCGACGAGCGCCGGATTGATCATTGCGCCGCAGTCGTGCACCACGGCATAGTCGTGCAGCCTGCTGTTGCCGGTCGCCATGTCGAGTTCGAGCGCCACGGCATGCACGGAATACGAGAATGTCGGGTACGTGGCGATGCGGCCTTGCGCATCCGGCTCCACGCGCACGTTCTGTGGCGCGAAGCTGCGCGTCACTTCGAGCGGCAGCGTCACACCGGCTGCCACGGTGAATGGCCGCAGATGCGCCCCGAGGGCGAGTTCGGCCACTTCGATCCTCGCGCCGTTCGACTCGCGCCACGCATGGCCGTCGCGCAGTGAAATGTCGTCGGGCGCACCGCCGAGCATGTTGGCGGCGCACTGCGAGAGCCGTGCCCGCAACTCCTGCGCGGCGAGATACGCTGCGGTCCCCCCGTACATCAGCGCACGGCTGCTAGCGTTGCCGGTGCCGAGCGGCGTCACGTCCGTGTCCCCTTCGATCACGCTTACCTGGTCCGCGCGCAGGCCGAGCTCACCGGCGACCATCTGCGCAATGCCGGTATCGCTGCCGCTGCCCGGAGACGTCACGCCAGTAAGCACCTGCACGTCGCCCGACGGCATCATGCGAACGGTGGACGTCTCGTAACCATTGGGGAAGTTACCGGGCCGCGCGCCGCCTTCCGGCGTCAGTTCGAACGCAATGCCAATACCGATGCGACGCTCGCTGGTACGCGCCGCGCTTGCCCGCTCCTGCCATTGCTCATAATCGAACATCGTCAGCAACTGCTCGAGGCCGCCCGGATAGTCGCCGCTATCCACGTTCAGCCCGGACGGCAGCAAACGCGGCAAGGCGTCCCGTGCGACCAGATTGCGACGGCGCAATTCAACTGGATCCATGCCAGTTTGCCGTGCCAGCAGATCGATTGCATGTTCCAGCACGAGGTTGCCGATCTCTTTGCCGTAACCGCGTATGGCTTGCCAGGGCGGTCGATTGGTGATCGCGAGGGAGCACTCGACGTCGCAGTGCTCAATCGTGTAGACGGTCGGAAACACGGCCGGCGTGACGAGCGCCATCGCCCAACTGTGACCGGCGCCGATGATGCCGACATCCACCATGATGCGGTCACGCCAGCCGATGAGCCTGCCTTGCTCATCCGCCGCGATCTCAAAGCTGTGATGCTGCGAACGTGCACCGGCGAGCATTGTCTCGCGCCGTTCCTCGACCCAGGCGACCGGGCGTTTCGTGATCCGGCTAAACAGCGCGACCAGCACTTCTTCGGGATGCCCAGCCATCTTGAGCCCGAACGTCCCGCCGATGCGCGGGGCGATCACGCGGACCTGTGACTCCTTCACGCGCAAGGCTGCTGCAATCAGCCAGCGGCTCGTATGAGGGTTCTGGAACGTGCCCGTCAACGTGTAGCGCTCGCCGCGCGCGTCCCACTGGGCGACGTAGCACAGCGTTTCCATTGGTGCACTGGTCGATGGGCCGACCGTCAGTTCCCCTCGTGCAATGTGCGCCGCGCGCTCGAATGCAGCATCGGCGTTCCCCGAACGAATGCGGTCGCGCACGAATAGGTTCGTATCCCAGCCGGGCTGAACCACTGGCGCACCTTCGCGCAGGGCGTCGCGGGCGTCGGCGGTTGCCGGTTGCACCTCGTATTCGACGCGAATCTTCGCGAGCGCGGCTTGCGCGTCGTGCACCGACGTCGCCACGAGCGCCGCGACCGGTTGGCCGAAGTACGTGGCGTGCTCAAGTGCAAGGCAACGACTTTGTAAAGGCCCGCGTGCGCCATGTGCGGGGAGATCCATGGCCGGCGGCATTGCATCGCTCATGCGCGCTGCGTCTTCTCCCGTGAGGCCAGCGACGACACCCGGCATGGCGAGCGCATTCGACAGGTCGATCGAGACGATCGTCGCACACGCGTGAGCGCTGCGCAGGACGGCAAGATGGAGCGCGCCTTCGGGAATGAGATCGGCACTGTAATCGACGCGCCCCGAGACGAAGCGCGCTGCGTCCAGACGCGCCACGCTCTCCCCGAGCAGGCTGCCCGGCGACGCATCCTTGAAAGTCTGTTCCATGTTTGTCGCGCGACGGCCCGATTGCGCGGACCCCGCCGTTCGTTCGTTGTTCATCGGCTCGCCTGGCGTCCCACGCGCACGCAGAGCATTGCGCATGCACCGAGCGCCAGCAGTG
Source organism: Paraburkholderia sp. BL18I3N2 (assembly GCF_003001875.1). NCBI lineage: Bacteria > Pseudomonadati > Pseudomonadota > Betaproteobacteria > Burkholderiales > Burkholderiaceae > Paraburkholderia > Paraburkholderia sp. BL18I3N2. The sequence continues at coordinate 13,341 of NZ_PVNC01000023.1, read as the reverse complement.
TCGTCATCAGATAAAGCCCGCTGTTGAGTGTGCCGCTCAGCGTCTTGAGCCAGCCCATCGCGAACGGACTGGCGAAACCGCCGAGCAGACCGAGGCTGTTGACGAATGCGATCGCCGGAGCAGCGGCGGGCGACCCGGCGAAATAGTCGGACGCCAGCGACCACAGCAGCGGAAGCGTGACGAACACCGTGGTCGATGCGATCGTCAGGAGCACGATGGTCGCAGTCAGATCATGCGCCAGAAGCGGCAGCAGTGAAAGTGCGGTCGCGCCTGCCAAGGCCGCCAGTGCGCCGTGCCAGCGACGTTCGAGAAGCCGGTCCGAGTTTCGGCAGATCAGCACCATGCCGATCGCGGCGATGCCGTACGGAATGGCCGAGAGCCAGCCAATGCGTTCCACGCTCGTCGCGCCTGCGCTCTTCAGTACCGTCGGCACCCAGAAGCTCAGCGCATAGGTGCCGCAAATAAAGGTGAAATAGGCGAAGCTGATCACGTACACCTTCGGATCGACGATGACCTGCCGCAACTGCCCGGCGTGTTCCACACCGGCCTCGTGGCCGTCGTCGCGCAATGCGTGGCGCAAGTTGTCACGCTCCGGTTCGGTGAGCCATTTTGCTCGCTCGATGTCGTCCGAAAGGGTGAACCAGGTCACGATGCCGAGCAGCACCGCCGGCGCCGCTTCCACGATATAGAGCCACTGCCAGCCCGCCAGACCCGCAACCCCTGCGAGCCGCGACATCGCCCAGCCCGACACCGGGCCGCCGATCATCCCGGCGATCGGGAAACCGGTCATGAAGAGACCGAGAATGTGCCCGCGCCGGTTGCGCGGGAACCATTGACTCAGGAAGTAGACGACGCCGGGGAAAAAGCCCGCCTCGAACACGCCGAGCAGAAAGCGCAGTACGTAGAACGCGGTCGGGCTCGATACGGTCGCCATTGCGCAGCCGGTGAAGCCCCATAGAACCATGATGCGCGTGATGGTCTTACGTGCGCCGATGCGTTGCAGAAGCAGATTACTCGGCACCTCGAACAGAAAGTAGCCGATGAAGAATATTCCCGCGCCTAGTCCGTACACGGCATCGCTGAAGCCGAGCGCGTCCTGCATCTGCAGCTTGGCGAAGCCGACGTTGATGCGGTCCAGATACGCGATCACGTAGCACACGATCAGAAGCGGCACAAGCCGCATCGCGACCTTGAGATAAAGCGCGCGCTGCGTGTCTTCCGGGGCCGTTACCTGAGCGGGGGCGTGTACATCGAGAGCGATTTTGCGCGACATGATGACCCTCTCAATGAAGTTGAACGGAACGGCACGTGAATGACGGAAAGCGTTTCATGAGGCTGTCTCCTTGAGCCTGTCGACGCGCAGATGGTCCGGCGGCGTCTGCTCTTTCTGAGCGGTTCGCCCGAAGGCGGCAGAACGTTCGCACGAAAAACTGATCGATCGAACAGTCAGCACAGTAGCCGAGGAGCCAACGTCCGGTCAACCCGAAACACGGCGCATTTTGCCGGGGATTTTCCCTTGTTGACTGATCGATCAGTCAGGACTAGTATTGACAGTTGAACGCATCGCCTGGCGAAGAGCCGCACGTTTGCGACAGGCGTCAGAGTGACTTTTCAACCTTCATCAGAGGAAAGAGCCGTGAGCACCTTCAACGAGTACTCAGACAAATTCGAGACCATCCGCATGACCCGCACCGATGGCGTACTGGAGATGCACTTCCACACGCACGGCGAGCCACTAGTATGGAATCTGACAGCCCATCGCGAGTTCGAACAGGCTTTTCTCGATGTAGGACGCGATCGGGACAACGAAGTCGTGATCATGACCGGCACAGGCGACGCCTTCAGCGGACCGGCCATTGCGCCCGGCATGCATCAGAACCGTAATTCGATGACGCCCACGGTCTACGATCCGATCTACTGGGAAGCGAAGCATCTGCTCATCAACCTGCTCAACATCGAGGCGCCGGTGATCAGCGTCATCAACGGCCCGGCCGTGCGGCATGCAGAGATCCCGCTGCTCGGCGACATCGTGCTCGCATCGGACACCGCGACGATCCAGGACACCGCACACTTCCAGGGAGGTATGGTGCCGGGCGACGGCATGCATCTGATCATGCCGCTGCTGATGGGTCGCGCGCGCGGCCATTACTTTCTTCTGACAGGTCAGAGCATTCCCGCAAGCGCGGCGCTTGAAATGGGATTGGTGAACGAAGTGCTGCCGTCGGCCGAGCTTTTGCCGCGCGCCCGCGAACTAGCCAGGCTGATGCTCAAGCAGCCGCGTCTCGTGCGACGCTATACACGCACCTGCCTGAACCAGGAACTGAAAGCACGACTGCACGACGTGCTCGGATACGGACTCGCGCTGGAAGGCATCGCCCGCATGAGAGAAGTAGCCGCCTGAGCGGGACCCGACTCTTCTTATCTGTATCACTTCACAAATCAAGGAGGCAGCATGACTGTCAGCAGTATTACCAGACCGATCGATATGGTAGGTTCGGTCATCGATGTGGTCGATTCAACGCCCGACGTGCTCGGCGAGTCGATCATCTGGGATGAGAAAACGCAACTTCTGTGGTGGGTGGACGGGATCGGTCAATCGATCCATCGCCTCGACATTTCAAGCGGCGCCAAGAAGCGCTGGCCGATGCAGGAAGAGATCGGCAGCATCGGCCTGCGCGCCAAAGGCGGCCTGATCGTAGGCATGCGCTCGGGCTTCTACTTCTTCTCGCCCGAAACCGGTGAGCTGACCGAAGTTGCGCGTCCCGATGCCGAGCGTCCGAAGAACCGTTTCAATGACGGCAAGTGCGACAGGCACGGCCGCTACTGGTCCGGCACCGTTGAAGCGGCCGCCTACACCCCACGCGGACGTTTGTTCCGGCTGGATCCCGATCTGAAGCCGAAACTCATCATGGAAGGCATCACGTGCATCAACGGGCTCAGCTTTAGCCCGGATAACCGCCTTATGTACATGACCGACTCGTTCAGTTGCCAGATCGACGTGTTCGACTACGACTCCGTCGACGGCGCCATCTATAACCGCCGCAAGTTCGCCGAAGTTCCGCTCGGACGTGGCATCTGCGACGGCTCGACCGTCGATGCCGACGGGTGCTTCTGGAGCGCGAACATGGACGGCTGGTGCGTCACGCGCTACGACCCACGCGGACGAATTGACATGGTCATCAATCTCCCGGTGCGGCGCGTGAGCAGCCTGTGCTTCGGCGGCCCCGATCTCGACACCCTCTTTATCACTACGGCGCGCCGGCGCATGAGCGAGAAGGAACTCACGCAGCAACCGCTCGCGGGCAATGTGCTCGCGATACGTCCTGGAGTGAAAGGACTGCCCGAGCCGGAATTTCTTGGGTAACGGCGTGCGCTGCACGGTATATCGCGTCGCATGAGGATCGCGATATACTGATTGATCGATCAAATAGTACGGTGATGGAGTCGCTTAGATGAAGACAGAACGCGAAAAGAAGGCGTCGGCACGCACGGGCAACGGTGCTCAGGAACCAGACCAAGCGCCCGGTACCCGCCTGTCCGCGATCCTGAATGCGGCCGAAAGGGTGTTCGGCGAGCACGGCTACGCCGGCGCGAGCATGCGAAACATCGCAGAGGAAGCGGGAGTCGCGCAGGCGCTCGTGCATTATCACTATGCGACCAAGGACAAGCTCTACGAGGCCGTGTTCGAGCGACGGTCGTCGGCGATCAATCAACACCGTGGCAAGTTGCTCGACGCCCTGTTCGCGAGCGAACGCACCGCGACCGTCGAAGACGTGCTGACGATTGCCTTCACCCCGCTATCGGAAATTTTTCATGGCGAGGATGCTGTGAATCTCGCGCTTTACGTGCAACTCGTTGCGTCCGTCAGTCTAGGCAGCGACGAGCGTTCACGGCGCATTCGCGAGACCTACTATGACCCGATCGCGGAGCGATTCATCGACGCGCTGCATACCGTCGTGCCTGGCATTGCACGCGAGCAGGCGGTGTGGGCGTATCTGTTTTCCGTGGGAGCCCGGCAGCAGGCCCATGCACTCAATGGCCGGGCGATGCGACTGGGCGCACGGGACCGCGCGAGGAAGTCGACGGCACACTATTCCGACCTCGTCCGCTTCGCGGCGGCAGGCATACGTGAGTTGGTGCGCAACGAAACAGGCACGAACGTAAGTTCGAAGGAGCCCGAAGGCCGCGTCGCCAAGCCCTCGAGTGGTCGAACGAAGAAGTCGCAAGCCAGCACCATCGCGAACACACCGACTCGTAGCGTGCGCGGTCGCGAGTGACGCGACCTGGCGATTCAGCCGCCGGAGGGTTGACTCGCCTAAGAGGCGCGCTCGCGGCGCCACCTGTGGAGGAATATGAATGACTGACCTAAGCACATCCGGCTTGCCGATGCAGCAATTGATTGAATTCGATAACGTCGCTGTCTCGGTGACTGACATCAATCGATCCGCAGACTGGTACGGGCGCCTCTTCGGGTTTCGTCGAGGATACTCGACCTACATCGAACCACTCGAGGCCGATTTCCAGATTCTCGAAAGAGACGACATGCGGATCGAACTTCTTTCGCGTGCAACGACCGTTCGCAATCCCGACGCGAATATTGTGCCGGGGCCGCACATCGACCGGACCGGGGCGAAGGCGATCGTTTTTCGTACATCGAGCCTCGAAGCCGTCACATCGCACCTCGAGAATGAAGGCGCAGTCTTCGAATGGAAACTCAAGCCTCTCTCTGCGGACGGCTTGCGGTCGACGATGGTTCGAGACCCCGACGGTACGATCATCAATATCCTGCAGTACCCTTAGTATTCACCTACGAGCCCATTGGCCCAACCCGACGAGCCGCGCCTGAAGCGTCGGCGCTGCGTCGTCGGATGCGCAAAACACTCGACGGCCAGCCCTGCGGCCGTAGTCCACCGCTGATCGGCCATTTGAGCGGCAGTCTCATGTGACGGTCGGACGACCGCTGCTGGCCGAGGCCGTGTGAAAACGCGAAAGTACTCGGTTTTCGGGTGTCGCGTTACCCTTCCCAAGTGGCCACCAAGCCAATACAGCGCGATCTGAACGGTCGATTTTTCAGGAGGCCACATTCAGTGCGCGTTTTCACACGGCCTCGGCCGACACTTGCCCGTCGTCCTGCCCGCGTGCGCTACAGGGCTGCATGTCGCGTGTCAGACTGTAGCCGACGATGCCCCTGAGAAAACCCGCAAAATGCTCGCTCGATCTTTCACGCGGCGCAAGTTCGATTTGTCGGCGTGATGGTTCTGACGTGTCGACAACCCCGCGAACCTCGACCGGACCGTCGGACCAAACCATGTCCCGAAACATCGATGGCAGTGTGCGGGTAAATTACGGGTAAAAATCAACCATCTGACTCTGCAATGAGCCTTCGCGCCCCGTACCACATAGCGTTCCACGATCGCGAGTCGGTTCTGAACGACAACTGTGCAGGAACGCTTGTTATGCAGCCGACGCCATCATCGCAGTGCCCTCTTTCTTTTCGGCGCAGTACCTTCCCCAGTCCTCCATCATCAGACGCCGACGCTCAAGCTGGTCGCGACGCCGGTAGGCCGCCACTGTCTGCGATACGATGACGTGTGCCAAGGCTTCCTCTGCGAGCGAATCGGGATAGTCCGTACATTCGGCAACCCAGTCGCGGAACGTCGACCGGAAACCGTGTACGGTGATTCCGTGTCGCGACATACGTCTCAGAAGCGTCAGCATTGCCATGTTCGACAACGGACGCCCTTCCTTGCAACCCGGGAACAGATAACCGTACATTGCTTTGGGCAATGCGCTGCGCACGATCTCGACAGCGCGGTCACAAAGCGGTACGCGAAGCGGCCGACCGCTCTTGGTACGGTCGCCAGGAATTGACCATGCGCGGGCGGCGAGGTCAAACTCCTCGTGCCGCGCAAAACGCACCTCGTTCGTGCGGGTCGCCGTGAGGATCAGCAGATGCAACACCCGTGCAGCACGCCGCGGACGTTGTTCAAGCTCGTGGACAAACGCAGGCAAGTCCTCCCAAGGTAGTGCCGGGTGATGGTTCACCTGCGAACGCTTCTTCGACCGCGGCAACACGAGTTACAGATGATCGACGTATCGTGCCGGGTTGCTGCCGACGCGATGACCCAACACCGTCTCAGCGTCGAGAATCGCCTTGATGCGGCCGCGCACGCTGCGCGCAGTCTCCGCCTTCTTGGTCCAGATGGGCTGAAGAATCCGCACGATCGTCGCGGTGTCAATGTCGCGCACCCGGACGTCACCGATTACTGGATACGCGTAGGTCTTGAGCGTGTTCCCCCACTGCTGGACGTGCTTGCGATTTCGCCACTGGGGTTCATGCGCACGGATAAACGCTTCAGTTGCTTCCCGAAACGTCACGTTGGCGTCCGGCGATATATCGAGCAACTGTCTGCGCTGCTGTTCGCGCCGCGCAAGGATGGGATCGATCAGGTCCCTCACCATATCGCGGTACCCGGCGGCGAGTTTTCGCGCCTCGCCCAGAGAAACACGCGAGAGCGGACCAAGCCCCATCTCCCGCATACGGCCGTTCAGTTTGAACCGGAACACCCATGAGCGTGCACCGCTGTCCGCGATCTGCATATAGAGGCCACCGCCATCGGCGTAATGACCCGGCGTCACCTCTTTCGCGACCCGCAGAGCGCTGAGTCGATGCAACGGTCGTCCAGCCATGTTGCCCTCCCTACCCACAAACCCACATCGCTACCCATACTTCGTGAGGAAATTGTGCGGACGTCAACGGTAGTCGCAAGCACGTCGTTACCCATAAACCGCTTTAAAATCAGCGACCTACAGGACATCAACGGAAGAATGTAGAGGAACTCGATTGGCTTCCAAAAAATTAGCCAAATAGCTTCCACTTTAGCCATGTTAAAAGGTCCCAACCGGTCTCGTCCCTATGATCTGTTACCCAAATAACTTCCGAAATCGACAGCTTTCAACCATAAATCTTCCTTCGTCGCAGCGGTTCGACAGGTTGGCGTCGCGACTGTCCACTTGAGCGCGCGTAGCGCTGGAAGACCATCGCGATGCCCCGCTTTGCGGGCGGGACGTCGTCGCCCCGGACACCATCATTCTGCAGGTCACCGCCGCATCACGCCCATCCCCTCGGTTGAGCACCAGTGTGAGCTTGCGATCACCCTCTGCGGTGCAGATGGACATCAAGGCGTTTTAGGAGGACAGCTAGATATCTATCCAGCATACTCTCGATTCACAGCCGGGCTAACATCCACAAGATCAGCTAGTCGGTTAAAATCCCCAGGAAGAAGATAAGCAGAATCCAGACCGAGGGGCCAAGGTGAAGCTGCACGAAATAAAACCGCGAGAACAAGTCGGCAGGGATACGCTCGCACGTTACAAGGCACAAACGCGGGCGGCCGCAATTGCAGCACTTGCCATACTCGAGGCGTCCTCTATCGACAGGGTTTATTGCGACTACCACGACGACTTTGTCGTACGGATGATTTCGAAATCTGGATTCCGTTATAAGTTTGTCCAAGTTAAGACAAAAAAGAAACAAAACGCCAACTGGACGATAAATGAAATTTTCGGTCTGAAGACCAACATAAAAAATCACGACAAACAAGACTCGAATGCAATTCGGGATAGCTTCGCCGGCAAGCTTCTATTACACACAGTAAATTTCCTCTCCTCCTGCGAAGAGGTTGTTTTTCTTACTAACATCAACTTCGACGATCGGGTTGAAGAACTGTTTCTAGACATTCAATCGTCGGCCTTCTCTGATCCGTATGCAATCGAGTTGGTCAAACGATTTAATGCATGCTTTCCTTGCTCCACTGCGACGCTAGGTCAGGAAGAGATATATAAACTTCTAAAAAAGCTCACCTTCGAAGCAGATGTAGAATACGTGAAGGAAAAGGATGAAGGTTTTTTTCCATTTGCCGGCCAAAAAATCTTTGATTATAGCGAGATTGATCTTTCCCATTCAGAAGCAAGAAAAATTATCAAAGACCTTCTCTCGCTCGTCGAAAGGAAATCATCCGGAGTAATTTCTGATTTTAGCGAAGGAAATATCGATCAGCAAGCCAGCATTGGAATAACTGAATTATTGGAAATATTAACAATATCGGCTGATGCATACGAGCTGCTCCGCCGAGGCGGTGATTTAAAGGCCGTGAAGACCGCGTCCGTACTCCAACGCATCATGGAATCGGCTGGTGCCGGGAAGGCAGAGGTCGAATTATGTGCTCGCTGCAAGACAGACTGGGACGTCTGGTTGAGAGAAAATCGCAACTCAATTAACGAGATCAACATTGTCGCGCTAAATTCAGAAATCGAAGACGTATTTTATTCGATGGTTGCTGTCACCGGTGCGTTTCGCGTATCGAAACTACGTGAACACCTCAATGTGCTTCGGAGCAGACTAGTTGCCAACAAGTTGATCTTTGACCTCCAGGATGAACAGCTCCTTGGAGCCCTACTTTCGATCCTTGTAAGGATCAAGTCATGAATCTTACTCAATTTTTGGAGAGCGTCGAGAGACAGGATATCGCCGTGTCCGTACGACACGGGCGAGTCCTCAAGCCGTACACGCTCAGCAACGAAGCCTTATTTCACCTTCCACTTATTGCAATGGTGCTACTGATCCTCGCAAAGGATCGACGCAAACCGTTGGTTGCCGAATTAGGCCAACTGGTAGGGGAATGTCTTGCGGCAACGGCGGATGGTTTTAAGGGCAGCGCTCACGAGCTTGGTTGGTCAGCCAATCTCCGTGTACGGACGGTAAAGGCTTTGAGTTTCCTGGAAGTCGCCAATCTTGTTAAAGTTGACAATCGAAAATCAAAGCTACAAATCACCGAACTCGGAGTTAAAGTCATCAGCCTCGCGACGGAAGGAAACGACACTTTAGCCATTAAGCTCGTTCAAGTCCAGCGTGCATATCGCAATCTTATGGTTGAACGCCAACTGTCTTTGGGACTTTTATGAGATTGATTTCTCTCGAGATTGATCCGCGCGGATCGAATGGTCTTTCTCTTCCGCAACAGCTATTTGCTGACGAAGTCACCCAACTTTATGGGCCGAACGGATCTGGTAAAACCCCTGTCGTCCAGACTATTGTTTACTGCCTTGGATTTCCGGTCAGCTTTCGTGCAGATATTATTAGCCGATGTGAAAGTGCATCGCTTGTCATTGATATCAAGGGAGTCCGATATACGCTCAAGCGCTACATCACCGCATCTGGACTCGACATCGAAGTACGGGAACCGGCAGGTCCTGCTCAGCGCTTCTCCAATGAGAAAGATTATTCCGCATATCTATTTGATCTTCTTGGTCTAGATTTTCCGACGCTTGTCACCACGTCTAACGAACCCACCACCCCATATATGGCAACGGTCTTGCCATTCTTTTACCTGGATCAAGACGATGGGTATGGCACGTTCTACAAGCCACCAAAGATGTTCATCAAGGATCAGCTGGCAGAGATGGTGCGAATTCTCGGCCGGATGCCTTGCCGCAACTCGTTCGACGCAAAGAAAGATCTTATTCAGGCCACGAAGGAGCGCGACAGACTTGACAGATTGGTCCTCGAAAGGCGTCAGGCGGTTGATTCTGCAGGAGCAACAGAACTACCTCTCTCTTCCGATGTATTGTCCGATCGCCTTGAGAGAATGCGCGAGGAACTTGATCAACTTCAACAAAGCGGACTTACCAATACAGCCGCGATTGCTGCGCTGGAGCAACTGATCGGGGACCGCCGTAAGGAACTGCGGGAGAAGCAGCTTGAGATTGCTGAGATCGACAAGCGCGCGGATAACATGTCGCAAATTGTCACGGAAATCGAATCTGAGATCACCACGCTCAACTTAAATGAAGAAGCAAAGCGCGTATTTTCGTTGTTCAATGAAATATGCGGCGTAACCGGTTGTGGGCTCTTCGCATTTAGCACGGATTCATATGCGAAGAACCTTCTCTATCTTCGGGATCAAATCAAAGATCTTGAACGGATTTCTGTAACCGAGGGGGCTCGGCGAGATGCTCTGCTTCAGCAAACCGAGCAATTGCGCACGCACATCCAAGATCTCGAAGGACAACGAGTGCGATCCGCGACAGATACTGTTACCGTAGCAACTCGTACAGCTCTTGACGCACTCACTAATCAAGTTCTTGACCTGGAGATACAAAAGCGCGACGTGAAACGCCGTGAGCTATTGCTCGAACGCCTAGCGCAGGCTACAGAGCAGCGCGAAGCTGCCGTAGATAGAGTGCAAACGCTGGCAAACTCTTCGACGCTAACCCCCAGCGTGGCAAGTTTCCGCACGGCACTCAAAACCGCCTTGGTACGTTGGCTCGATGTCCTGCAGATCAGTAACGTTTCAGCAGAGATCCGTTTCGTCGATGATTTCATCCCAACATTTGGAACCGAAGCTCTCGCCCAATTAAAGGGCAGTACGCGAGTACGTGCAGTACTTGCATACCATGCGGCTCTGCTCGAAGCATTGCTTTCAACAGGCAAGAGGCTCCCTTTCCAATTCATCATTATGGACACACCAAAGCAACACGAGATGCATAATGTCGACATTGGACGATACATTGATGAACTCAAGGTATTTGGACATAAGCATAGCGTTCAAATTGTTTTCTCGGCTACGGAATATCGCCATAGAGGGAACAATAAAGACAGGGAATGGCCCGCGTCATTTACTGGTGAGAAGCACGAGATGTTCCTTGGTTAGCCGTCGTTTTCCATGGAGTCAATTCATACTTCACTTGTCCGACGAGGACGTCCCATTTCTTTCTAGGGAAAATGCCATCCAGCGCACTTCAGTCGCTGGATGGCAACCGATAGATCAGCGGAACGTTGTGTTTACCGGGTAGTGGCGTTACTTTGTCGCGCGCAGCGCGCAATGAATAAGCCACGCACGCGCGTGATACGTCGTTTCTTTGGGCTCAACCGGCTCCGGCACCTACACCGGTTCCGCCCCAACCAGCCGGATGTCCTGTTTCAAAAACGCGAGCCATCGCACCACAATTTTGCAAGCGTTGATACACTCAAGCTCTGAAAATCGGTCGAATACCCTCTGGAATAAGCCAGCTCAACCGAATATCTCTTCTTTCCAAGAGATAGAAATCACTAACATTCCTTATGTTGTATTTTTAATTTATCTTCCACAATGAACTACAAAAAATTCATCAAACAACCTAGCGTAGAACTACAGCTACTTTCTTCAATCCAGATGCTTACTGAAGAACGACTTGTATTTAAAATTAGTAACAGCCCCGACTACAGCATCTCAAATTATGATCGCCACCGGATGGAGACATACTTCTTTGCTGATTCGCACAGTTTCCCCGAAAATGTTAGCTTCGTCCTTCATGCGGAAAAGGAGGGTGAAACCATTGTTGCCGACTGTGAGCTTAACGACTATCGTGTGGAGTGGGATATCGACGATTACATTGACGATTCCGAAGATGTACTCTCAGAAGTTCTGGCTAAAAACGGTGAGATCGCAATGGCGGTTGATTGCGTTGACGAGTTTGAATTGCACGGAATCCGGCAACCACTCGTAGACAACACAAATAAGTCTATTACGTTTGTCGGTGGATACAGAGCCTCTTACGCAGGTATTCAGCCTGACGAGTGGAGCCTCTATGCGATCTGTGACGTGCTGGGGATAAGCAAGCGGACGGTGGACGACAACACCCATCTCGGCGTCCTCGCGGAGGGGCTAGCAATGATGCTCAGGGGCGACTACAAAATTGCGTCATTCATGTTTTACTGCGCCTTGGAGGCTTACATAAATTTCAAACTTGAGTGTCAATCGGATAAAGAGCGACTCTCAGAGAAATTGAAAAGACTCGTTGTCGATGTCTTTCCTAGCATCGAAATCTCAAAGCATCTGATATACACTTCCATTGTCAACGAATTCGATCTGCTCAGTGGATTCAGAAACGCGATCGCTCACGGATCGAAGGCCGTGACTGTTTCCAAGAAGCAAACCATATCGCATCTGACTCTCGTCTTGACGCTCATTGCCTGCATCGAGACCGGCCATGAGAACTTTTCTTCGCTCGCAACAGAGTTAAGCACCAGTGATTTTTCACAAGCCTCCACCCAGTTCTGGTCGTCCTGGAAAGATGGAGACTGAGGCATCTACGACGAACACCTCGAGCAACCTTTCGTTTGCTCTCTTTGCCTCAACGCGACGCTTGTAGTCTCCTCTTGAAGACTACGTCGACAGCGTAAGGCCGTTGCGATCCAAAGCGAGTAATCAATGCCTGCGCTCAGATGGCATTTTACTAGTATCGCTAATCTGTCAATTCGACGCCCGCCCCACGGTAGACCTACGGCGCGCCATTTGGACGTTCAGCGCGAGAAGGGAGCACCGGCGAGATGGGCGTAGTAGCGACACATGCCGGCAAACGGATGATTTGCCTGGCACATGAACTGGATCTGCTTCAAGCTAAGAGCATCGTCCAGTTGTTTCCACGCGTGGACCGCCAAAACCAAAGACCGATAGACAATGTAGCGCTGGCGGGCGAGCGTTTCGCGGTTCATTCCTAGGTAGTCAACTGCGGCCTGGACGGCGCGCTTTGCGCGAGGCGAGGCATTGTCCGGAGGCAAGACGTGCACTTCCTCATTCGTCTCGACGGCAGCCCAGGCAAATAGTGGCTCAGGGTCTTCAAGATACGGATGAGGCAGATCTGGGTCTTCCGTTTGCCAGGCGGCCAAGAGAGCGGCCTCAATAGCGGTCGCGGGATCCGGGCAGAAGTTGCTCACAAGGAGCTTAAGCGCCGTTTGGGTCGTTGGGAGCGCGGCCGGAAGTATTGGCGCAGGCAGTTGCGTGCCCGCAATAGGGAAATGATCGTCCTTGTATTTCTGATTGCACAACTGGCAAGAAAACACGTAATTGTCGACGCATACCGCCAGCCACCAGTATATGGACTTCGGACGGAAATGCTCGACGTCTCCCCAAGCGACAGCTGAGGTGGGCGCCTCGCAGTAGGCACACTTGTTGAAGCTGTCTCGCTCCAAGAACGGCTTCATCTTCTTCCAGTCGCCGAGGATGCCTTCCCACTCGATCTTGGCAGGGTTGGAATGGCGCGCCTTGGCGAGTGCTACCAGCCTAGTGACCAAGCCGGCGCCTGTGAAGCCAGCGTTTAAGCTGGCCGGGTCCCGAGCACGCTTAAGGTGTATCAACGTTTCTTCCCGTAGTAGTAGACAATTAGGTCTTCGATTGTCGTCAGGCTTTTGCAGCCCTAAACTTTGGAGCCTGTCAGATTTTTAGTGTGTCGAGGTCATGAGACGATAACGGAAATAACGTCCAATGACCGAAACAACAGTGACCAAGAAGAGCAAGAACC